>NZ_JAEKFA010000001.1:0-792559 GCF_016650855.1 Pseudomonas sp. TH32
CACCATGGAGCTTCGAACCATGTCATTGCAGTGCCCTCGCTGTCATTCCCTAAAAGTCGCTTCTTTCCATCACGCAATGAAAATTGGCGCTACCATTGGCACTCTAGGCGGCGCTGCTCGTGGCGCCAGCGCCGCACTTGCTGGCAGTCAGGCAGGGGCGCTCGTCGGAGCTATTACCGGCCCGCTGGGAGTTACCCTCGGAGCCGTTTCTGGCGCGATCCTCGGTGGGCTTGTTGGCGGCGCTGGCGGCTGTGCATTAGGCGCTCAACTCGGCGACAAGCTTGACCGACATGTACTCGCCCACAACCTCTGCCTGATCTGTGGGCATCGTTTCAACCTCCCTGCTTAAACCGTTTCCCACTTCTCTCTTTTAATACGTCCGGACGGGGCCACGCGATGCGTGGCCTTTATGCCGGCTCGCACCCTAAGGAATCGTAATCATGGCTCATCAAATCGAACAAATGGCTTACGTTGGTGCAACTCCGTGGCATGGCCTCGGCAGTCAGCTGACTCAAAAACAACCTATCGAGATCTGGCAGCGTGAAGCCGGTATGGACTGGCAGATCCAGGAAAGCCCCGTCCACTTCAAAGCCGACGCTATTGGCCATATGGGCAGTATTCACTCATTCCCAGAGCAAAAGGTACTGTACCGTTCCGACACCAAGGCTCCGCTGTCCGTGGTATCCAACCGCTACCAAATTGTCCAGCCGCGTGAGGTTATGGAGTTTTACCGTGACCTGACTGAAGTGTCCGGCTATGAGCTGGAAACGGCAGGTGTTCTGAAGGGAGGGCGTAAGTTCTGGGCATTAGCGCGAACTGGGCAAAACGCCACTTTGAAGGGCAACGATCAGGTTAATGGCTACTTGTTGCTGGCGACCTCGTGTGACGGCACCCTCGCGACAACAGCCACGCCGACCACCGTTCGCGTGGTTTGCAACAACACGTTGAGCATTGCCTTGAATTGTATCCCCCATGCAATCAAGGTCCCACATAACACGCGATTCAATCCGCAGACTGTGAAAAAGCAACTCGGTATTGCCGTCTCGCAATGGGACGAATTCATGTACCGGATGCGCGTGCTCTCCGAACGCAAAGTTCAGTGGCCTGAGGCGATGAGCTTTTTTATGGAGGTGCTATGTGAGACCTACGCCCAAGATCCCATTCCCGACGTACTACCCAACAAACGAGCGCTGGAGAAGGTGCAAAGCCTATACGAAGGCAAAGGGCGTGGATCAGGCATGGAGTCCACTCGCGGCACCGCATGGGGCCTGCTAAACGCAGTAACTGAGTATGTCGATCACGAGCGTCGTGCCAGGAGTTCAGAATACCGGATGGACTCAGCTTGGTTCGGGCAGGGAGCGCAAATCAAGCAACGCGCACTCGACTCGGCTCTTCGACTAGTTGCATAAAATTGTTTTCGACCAACATGCCTGAGCGATCACCGCTCAGGCATTTTTCCGCCTGAAGGAAAATACGATGAATTTCATACGCTTTGTCGGTCTGCTTTTCATGTTTTTCGGCATTCTGGCCAGCTGCCTGTTGGCAGTAGCGCTTGCTGTTCTCATGGCTCGCTCCTGGCCAATCCTGATTGCAGTGCTGCTGGCGGGTTTGCTATTCGAGTTGATCACGACAGAAGCCGGGGTCGAAGTATCTTTGAACCCATGCTGAAGGTAGACCAAAGGCGCATTGCTGAGTTGCTATTGAGATTCCAGCAGCAGGTCCAGGTGTTGCATAAGCTGCACGCGCTCGTCTGCACCCAGCTTACTAAACTTGATAAGCAGCTCAGCTTCGTCATCTTCGACCGCGTAAAAATACGCCGCAGGAACACTGAGCACCTCGCTCAGACGCTCGACCAAATCCGGTGCAGGAACACGCTTCCCCAACTCGTACCGGTTCATACGGGTGCTTGCAGACATCTCGTCTAAGCCGGCATCCAGTCCTAGTCGTTCTTGCGACAACCCCGCCCGAATACGCGCCTGCTTTAT
Source organism: Pseudomonas sp. TH32 (assembly GCF_016650855.1). Taxonomy (NCBI): domain Bacteria; kingdom Pseudomonadati; phylum Pseudomonadota; class Gammaproteobacteria; order Pseudomonadales; family Pseudomonadaceae; genus Pseudomonas; species Pseudomonas sp. TH32. The sequence goes on from NZ_JAEKFA010000001.1 coordinate 1,986, forward strand.
CCGCTTTGCCAGTACTGACATGCACACACCCAATTTCCAAAGGGGCATCGTGCATGCGCAGCTTTTTCCAAATACTACCGTTTTGGTAGTATTCGAATATCATACGAACTCAATCCAACCATCGACAAAACCGAGCACTCAGATGAAAGTCAAAATCTCGCTGATCAATGCAATGCTTTTTGCCGCTTTACAGGCAGGTGTGTCCCTGACAGCTGCCGCAGACCCGAACGTACGTGTATGCGATACGACCCCCACTCCAATGCCTATCCTTGCGATCAAACACATCGACTGCTCTATCCCCAACTCTCCGTCTTCAGTAAATAGGGCCTACGTCGATCAGAACGGCAACAAAACTTTGCAGCGTGTTGATGGAAGGCGAATCGTCAACTGCGACAGCGCAGGGACCTGCGCGCACCGTGGTGAATTCATGGGCAATGCTCCTGAAGGGATCTACGGGATCACAACCGGATGGTATCTGGGCACAGATACGTCGGGGGCCGTTGTGGCTTACAAGGAAGGTACAGGTCCAGGCTACGGAGGAAAGCGTTACGAACGACAGGCAACGAAAAGCCCATCATCAAGCCCGATAGACGTAAGCAAACTTGAAGTTGTGTGCATGGCAACGGCGGTTTTCAACTGTTCGATCAATGGGCAAGACATCGAAGATGAGGATTTACCTAAATATCTTCCGTTGGTGGATAAAAAGGATGTAAAGACAAAAGGTGGAAACTGCGACTCAGTACCACTTTGCTACGATAAGAACATGATGCTCCTGGGTCTCAACAAAGACCTATTTTAAAACTTGCGAATAGCACAAGCGAATGGAGACAAAATGGACATCAGTGTTTATTCAGCCAGCAAAATATCTAACGAGGAAATTTCCTCAATGATCGCAGAAAAAAAGTCTTTCAAAATAAAAGAAATCGAGTCTGATTTTTTTGGTGACACTGTGGAGACCATAGAAAAGCTAATTGAGTCTCAAGGACTCACGTGCAGAGTATATACCGCTGGCCGCATAGCAGCCCTCGGAGTCGGAGCACTTACTATCGTTGGTGGAATAGCAGCCGGACTTACAATTGCAGCTCACAACATTGCAACCTACAACCCAGACTACGAAATAGCCAAATTTTATCCGACAACGCTAGCCGTCATCTACAAGAAATAGAAACCTCCACCCAGCATAAATCAACCTTACGCCTTCCTTAGCAAAGCTGAGAAAGGCATAATGATCAAAAGTTTTCTTTTTGGGTAGCAGCTGAACCTTTACCCCACTCGTGCTTCTCCTGATTCACTTTAAATAAACTGAGAGGTATTTATTAGTCGACTATTATATCGACAGCATCTCGCATAGCTCTCTCCCTCATAACTATTAAAGAAAAGAGGTACCAGCCGTATGCCGTGTAATTTAGGGCATCTGGGAGGAGTCGACCACACTGACCTTTAGCCACAACATCAGTCCCTAAAGCTTTTGCATTTCAGCATGCCCAATAGCGGCCCTTCAATTTCCGAATCGCTCCGAATTATCCAGGCTTAAAGGCTATGCGTCGATACGCCAAGACAGGCCGCGTCATCAGCGACAGAGAGTTTCTTTTCGTTCACTTGATTGACAAATTGTATTTCGAACTCTTCGAGACAACGCTGGTTGCTCGTGGCACCTCCTAATTGGCCTCAGTTTAAGGCAAAGAGGTGTCTACGAAACCCGGGGCGATTCATCTAGAGCAGGGCCAACTCATAGGCATGGCATTCAACCTGTCCCTTGGGCATTGATGAGCGAAACACTTGTCGAGCGCTTGGAGACTCGGTTGCGCCAGCACCCTCTGCCACTTTCATCACTAACCATCGAAATCACCGAGGACGGTCCTAGCGGTGCTTGCGCTAGCAGCGTTGAAAAGCTTAATCGCCTGCGCCTATTGGGCATACGCCTATCGATTGATGACTTCGGCACGGGCTGTTCGTCACTTTTACGACTATGCCAGGTACCGTTTAGTGAAATAAAACTGGCGAAAGAGTTCATCCAATTTATCGACGGCCCCGGCCACTGCCGTGCAGTCATTCGCAATACACTGGTTCTGGCCGGCAATTTGGGCATGCAACTGGTGGTGGAAGGTATCGAAACCGCAGCTCAGCAGGATCATTTGTATGAGATGGGGGTGCAGATTGGTCAGGGCTTTTTGTATGCTAAACCGATGGCGATCGATGTATTTGAAAGGTGGATACAAGAACCGATGACAGAAGCCTGTTTCCAATAACGGTTTTCATTAGGCACCGACTTCTCCGTTTCGCTCCTGCGCAACAGGACAGGTCTCGACCTTTGCCATCAGGTGGGTGAGGGTTTCGAAGTCCGGCAATGGCAAAGCGCTGATCAGCACCTTGTCTTGACGGCATACCAGAAGCGAGGGTACGCCCCGTTGCTGATCATCGTAAATCAATGCATAACGAATATGCGGGTTGTCCATGCAGAAAGAAAACAGATCAAATTTCACCCCCTTCACCAATGAGGCGTTGATAATCAACAGGTCCAGAGGCTCGCGGTCGTACTCCACCGCACTAAATACCTGCACCAGTTGATGCAAGGGCGCAATTCGGTAATAACCCAAATGGTTCAGGTCCCGTTCAATCCTCAACCGGTAAAAGTGTTGTTCATCTGCGATCAGAATTCGTAGCGCTTTATTCGGCCTTATTCGCATCCTCGCGATCACTCTCAAGTTTTCCATCACTGATAAATAATCGTAAACGTCGCCGACGCATTGGCCGGCCCCGGCGTGACCTTGGCCTGTGTTTGCAAATAGCGGGCACGCAGCCGGATTGAATAGCTGCCCTCAGTCGTTCGCAGGGTCAGGCCACTGTTTTGATTGGTAGACAAAGGCAAGCCGCTGCCGTTAGGCGTCCCGACCTGCACACCTACGCCGGTGGCGGCGGGTGAACTGCCGGCAGTCGTAGGGTCCAGGCTTAGCACACCAGTACCGGCGTTGATCGCCGTCCTTGCCGGGTCAACGCGGTATTGCAGGGTGTTGTTGACCAGGGTGCCACTGGTGCCCGTACCGGAGGGTGAATTACCGCTCTGGGAGCTCCAGCCTGGTCCTGTGGTGCTAAAGGTTCCTGTAAACGCCGGGCAATCATTCAATTGAATGGCAAAATCAACCCAGCCGCTGGCCGTGTTTATTCCGGTAAATGTCTTGGTCTGATGCGTGCCCATAGGGACTGTCACATCCGGCGTACTGCAGGTGCGCGAGACAATCTGGATACTGCCGGAGATGCCCATCTTGAACCCCAACATTCTGACATCGCCAAAATTGCCAAACAGGCTCACGGTCGGCAACGTGCTGCCCATTAACACTCCCGGTGAAATATCGCCTATCTTGATGAGGATCAATTCATAATTGGATGGACCATCAAAAGGAACCAGGCACCTCCAGCCCGCCGAACACGTGGTCCATGATGGGCTACTTTGCCTTGGTAGCGGGCCGCCCGTGCTGTTAAAGGCGACCCCGAGCCCCGGAATCCTGGTTCTGTAGACTTTGTTGGCGTAGGTTCCGCTGGACCAACTGGCCAGTGAATTGTTCTCAAGAGTCATCTCCATCCATTGTTGAAACGGGGCATACAGGCACTCTAGCTTCACTGCCTGGCCCGCCGCCATGCTGAACTTCTGTCGATACACCTCAGTGCCCACCGGCACATCGCGCCCAACGCTGATGGAGGATATCTGCAACGGCATGTCGCCCACCGCCGGCTGAATACCGTTCATGTAGGTACAGGTGACTGCCATGGCCGTGTTGGCAGCGGCCCACAGCGCCATGACGGCCAATCCCGATTTGATCAAAGCCCTGATGCTCATAACGGTACCTTTTGCGTAGTGTTGGGCCGCACGCTGTTCGCGACTTGTTTGCCTGCCGCACACACGGCGTCCAGCTGTTGCAACTGCTGCCCCTCACCTGGGCCCGGCGGAATGGCCAACGCGCACTGCTGATGGGCTTTGCTGCCCCAGTTGATCAGCAATTGACGGGTGTCCGGCTTGATCCGCGCATAGAGCTGGCCACCCTGCCCGACCATGCCCACCGTGGCGCCTTCGCCATCCGTTACGCCGGCGCCGAACGGCAAGCTGCTGCCATCGTCCAAGCGCACATTGAGCAGCACCGCACGGCCTTGGTTGGTGGTGTATTTAAGGTGCACCACGGCACCGGCACGTGGTGCGACTTGCTGGCTGGTTTCGCTGAATTCGACGTCCAGGGAGCTGCCGGCCGGGTCAATGGCCACTTCATTCAACTCATATGGGCGCAAGTACGGCACCACGGCATTGCCACTCCCGTCGAGCCTTAGGCCTGGGTAACCGGAAACTTTGGCGCCCTGCGCACCGGGCGCACTGATCACGGCCATGGTTTCGCCGCGATAAGGCGACAACGTCACACCTTCGGAGTGAGCCACCACCGTGCCGCTGGCGCCCAGGGACGTGCTGGTATACCCATCGCCATAGCCCAATGCGGCATTGAGCATGGCCCGGGCGCCGGTGTACTGCCCGTTGAACGCAGCGCTCTTGCTGCTACTGCCGCCATCGTGCCCGAAGGTAGCGCCGTAGCCATACTGGCGGTCTTCGCCGGCAGTACCACTGATACCGGCCTGCTCGCTGTAGTTGCCGCGGGTGTCACGGCCAACCTGGGCGGTCATCTGCGGGCCATAACCTGAGCCGCCGAATTCCAGGGGCATGCTCATGGTCAGCAGAAAACTGTTCTCCATGTCGCCCATGCCCACACGGCTGCGGTTGGCATTCACACTGAAACTCACGCGGTTGAATTGCTTGCTATAGCTGAACTGGTATTGCACGTCGCTGCCCGGCTGGTTCCAGTAGTTCTGGGCATAGCCGCTGATAGTCACTTGGCCCCAAGGCCCGAGCGTCTGGTCGGCGGTGATGGACAGGCGGCTACGCGGGCGCCCAAATAAGCGGGTATCCCAGCCATTTTTCTCGGCATCCAGCAGTTGCACTGCATTACTGAAATCCAGGTAGTCACCGGTAGAAAACCGATAAGCCGCCACCGAAAAGTTACTGCCGGTGCTGAGTACGTTCTTGCTGTAGGACACGCGCATGCTCTGCCCTTTGGCGGTACCGCCAGCCAGCTCGGTCTGAGCATGAGTCACGTCGACCGCCATGGCACCGATGGGCGTACCGAACGCCACGCCCGTGAGTAACGCCGTGTAGTGGTCGCTCGATTGCATACCACCAAACCCGGTGAACGTGTTGTTCAGGCCGTATTGCAAAGTACCTTGCAGCAGGCGTACCTGTTGGTCGACATAGTTGTTGCGGGTTTCACCGGCGGTAAGGCTGAAACGCGCGGTTCCTGGGCGCAGCAACTGGCTGACCGAGGCATAGGGCACGATAAAGTTCTGTTCCGTGCCGTCTGCCTCGGCAACGCTCACATTGAGGTCGCCGCCGTAGCCGGTGGAGTACAGGTCGTCGATCACAAAGGCACCGGGCGCTACAGTGGTTTCCAGCAATACGTTGCCGGCCTGGCGGATGGTGACCCGCGCGTTGGTGCGCGCAATGCCACGGATAACCGGGGCATAACCGCGCATGGAGTCGGGCAGCATGCGGTCGTCGCTGGCCAACTGCACGCCGCGAAAGGACAATGTGTCGAAGATCTCGCCGCTGGTGTTGGACTCCCCCGCCGTGAACTGGCTTTTCAGCGCAGTGATATCGCGCTGTACGTAAGTGTCCAGGGCTTGGTATTTGTTGCCCTGGCGCGACTGCCAGCTCATCGACGCGTTGTGGCGCAGGCGCCAGTCACCCAGATTGAGGCCGGCGTTGAGGCCCATGAAAGCCGAGTCATAGTTACCGGAGCGGGTGCGGTTCCGATTAGCGTTAAAGTTGTAACTGAGCATGCCTGCCGTAACCCCGCGGTCCCACAGTTCAGGGCTGACATAGCCCCGGGAATTACGCTTCAAGGCCGCTTGGGGAATGCTGAGGTCGAGCGCCTGGTTCTCGGGCGAAAAGTTCGCGCTGGCGCCTTGGATCAAACTGCCCAATGCCACGCAGCCCTGACTACCGAGCGCCTGACTGGCCTCGGGTGGCAACTTGGACATTTCCACGCCCTGGCGCTCAAGCAACCCATGATCCATGCACACCACCGGCTTGCTGCCGTCGGGCTGGGCCTCAATGCGGATGTCCTGGCGGCTGTTCAACTGGCCATTGAGCAAAACGTCGGCGCGGTACTGTCCTGGCGTCACCGGGTTACCGGCCTGGTATTTACCGAGGTCAAGATTGCGTGAATCCTCAGGCAAAAACGCGTCGTTGAATTGCACCTCTTGCGCCAACGCGCCTTGCACCCCCAATGCACCAGGAGTAACGGCCAATACCCTGAGTATCAAGGTCGTAAGCGGATTCAAGGCAAAGCGAGGCTGCGCCCTCAGGGCAAGCCTGGAGCTGGAAGAGGTTGGCATAATTGACTCGCGGGTAAAAACGTCAGGGATTGATCAGGGCTTGAGTGCTTTCCGAGTCGGGATCAGCGCGCCGTAATCATTGATGGCACTGAACTCCACTTGGGCATCGGCGGCAGGTCGAGTCTTGAGGGTTGGCAGCGGGAACTGCCGGGTTTCGCCCGGGGCAACCATCCCATCCTCACTGCGAGCGCGCGTAGCACCTTGCACCAGGTCCAATTCGACCATCGACACGTAGAACGCCGACGGGTTGAACGCTTGCAACGCCAGGCCCACGCCATCAGGGGTCGACACCACTTGCCATTGCACCTGTTCAATCGCTTCAGTGGCGGTTCCAGGCAACCCGGTGGGGCGGTAGAACAGCTTGATACGCGAGCGGAATGCCATTTGCAGGGTGTTGAGGTCTGCGCCGGCTTCGGGCTTTGGCGGAATCTCCAACACGTTGAGCCAGAATATTGATTCTTTGCCTGGGGCAAGTGCAGCGCCCGTGAACATTACCCGCAGGCTTTGGCCTTTGGCCGGGTCGATACGCGCCACCGGTGGCGAAAGCAGAAACGGCGCCTTGGAACTGGTGGGGGTGGAGGTCACACTGCCGGTGTCGATCCACGCCTGCATCAGCGCAGGTTGCGTGCCGTTGTTGTTGAGTTTTACGGTGACTTCCTTCTGGCCTGCCGGGTAGATCACCCGAGTGCCGGTGATCACCACACCTGCATTGGCCTGAAAACTTGCCAGCACCATGAGGCTTGCCAGCAGTAACTGTTTGAATGGAAGTTTGTAATACATGACGTTGTCCCATCGCTGCCAGAAAACACGCCCTTCACATACCAATCAGGGCGTGTGCTCATTGCGCGCGGCTTACTGATAGTTGATAGAGTACGTAACGTTACTGATAACAGTACCTGGCGTAGTTGCTGCCTGTGCGTAGTACTGAACGGAGTACGGCAGGTCTGCACTTAGGGTGGTCGAATTGATGCTGATACGGCTGGTAGAAGCAACTTGCCCGGTATCGCCGGCCTTGATCGGTTTGCCATTAGAGGCGTCAACTAGTTGCAGTTGAGCCTTGGTGGCAGTGCCGCTCAAGTTCTTCAAATTGCCGCTGGCCGGGTCAACTGAAGCGCCGGCTTCAAAGAACGCAGAAGCGGTTTTCAGTGCAGCAGAGCACTTGCTCAGTTGAATGCTGAAACCGGTCTGGCCTGCCACTTGGCCGAGCGAGGCAAGCGAAGCGGTGGAGATCGTCGGCAACGTAACAGTGCTGCCCGCGGAGCCGGCAGCACCATTGACCGCAACCTGGCAGGTTTCAGCTTTCAGTTCGCCGTTGAAATTGATGGTGCCGTCCGACGCCATGGCGGCGGAGGTGGCGGTGGCTGCGACCAGTACAGCGAGGGCGCGGGCTTTGTAATCCATGAGGTAACTCCGAAAGAGCAAGGGTCTAAGTAAGTATTGGAGTTTCCTTTTGCAGGATAACTCCCTGTGCTGTTGCGGGGTTAAGTTTAAGGCGCCGACTGAGCCATCCAAATAGGACTGCTCCGAAAAAAACAACTAGCCAGCGTAGATTTCCAACAATTAACTATTCGCGCCCCACGCCTAAAAAACCACAAGTATCGGTTATTGTTTTTATTGATCACGCCGACACTTCGTCAATAGGAGCACTCCTAAAAAACTTGTGCCACCAGAGAGCAATTTGCAGCAAAACTCAAGAACTTAGTCCCACCCACTGTTCAACCAAACAACTGAGATGGCCCGCAATAACCACAGTGGGCCAGCGCCCTTCAGCCTGTAGCTCAGGCTCGAGCATTTTGGCTGTGGCCGCGAGATCCGCCCAACCCACCGCTAACGCAACCGCATGCAGGCGCCGCACGGCCTGCAGCGCCAGGCTGCGATCACGCAGGGCCACCGCCTCAAGCAAACTACTCAGGTGCTTGCGCAACGTCTCAGGCCCTGGGGCATTGGGTGACTGATCGGGCTGCGCCAAGATGACTTCGCACCACAGCTCAATGGTTTGTTGCAATGGCGCCTGGTGAATAGGCTTGCTCAGTGCACCATCCATACCGGCATCAAAGCAACGTGCGAGATGTTCATTGCCAGCAAACTGCGAGACCCCGATGATCGGGCAATACGTCCGCTGCTGTTGGCGCTCAAGTTCACGAAACTCGCCGGCCAGGTTATATCCATCGGCCTCTGGCAGATCACAGTCCATCAACACCAGATCAACTTCGTGTGCGCTGAAGAGGCTCAAGCCTTGGGTAATATCAGCCGCTGACAACGGCTCACAACCCAAGTCATGCAGTTGCACCTCCACTACGTGTTGATCGACTTTCGTGCCCCCACTACCAAAACCCGCAACCCCACAGATTCGGGCGCTATCGCTAGCGCCGGCGAATCGAGCGGTTCAGCCCATTCGATGGGCAACATCACCCCGACTTGGGTCCCTTTGCCCAGCGTGCTACTGAGCGTGAGCTCGCCCTGCATCAACTTCACCAACCGCCGACAGACCACCAACCCGAGCCCAGTGCCGCCCTTGCGCTTGTAAGCGTCCTTGTCCCGGACATAGGGCCGAAACAATGAACCTTGCGCCTGTTCAGACAAGCCGATGCTGCTGTCAACTACCCGAATCATCAGTTGCCGATCCCCCTCAAGCACTTGAAGCTGAACCTCTACCCGACCGACGTCGGTGAACTTGATGGCATTGAAGATCAGGTTGCGCAAAATCTGGGCCACGCGCAGCTCATCGAGTAACAAAGGGGCGACAGGTCGCTCACTCGTCACTGTCAGTTCAAGACCTTTTTCCTCGGCATACGGACGCTGGCTGTCCACCACGCGCCGGGCCAGTACACCGAGGTCCACGGCTTCCACGTTGAGCTTTAATTGCCCGGCCTCCATCTTGGAGATATCCAGCACATCGTCCACTAACCGCAACAAGGCGTTAGCGCCATTGTTAGCGAGATACGCGAAGTGGCGTTGATGTTCATCGAGCGCGGTATGCTCCAACAATTCGACAGCGGCCAGTACCGCGTTCATGGGCGAGCGAATTTCATGGCTCATCACCGCCAGGAACATCGCCTTCTCTCGCTCGTTATGGGTGGCGCGTCGACGCTGCACGCGACTTTGCCAAACGAGTGTGACGAGTATCAGCACAACGCCCAGCAGCAACCACAACTCACTTTCGTAATGATCGGTGATGGCCTCGATGGTCGGTATATCCAAGTTCATGTCTGCGAACCAGGCATCGTAGATCGCCTTGCGCTCATCCCCGGTGATGGAGGCCAGCGCCTTGTCCAGAATCGACAACAGGATCACATCGTCATCGCGTACCGCCATGCTCACCCCGGTATGCTGCTGGGGCACCACTCCGGAAACCTGCAACACGCCGTGGTACTGGCGAGACAGGTACGGAATCAGTAACCATTCTGAAGCAATGGCTGCATCTGCCTTGCCGTCCTTGACCATTGCCATCATGTCTACTGCGTTCTGGGCCGAAATGATCGTGATACCAGGCACCTTTTCCTTCAAAAATGCCGAATAGCCTTCACGTCCCAACATCACCAGCCGCTTGCCGGCGAGTTGCTCAAGATCGGCAAAAGGTTCACCGTCAAAACGACTGACAAGGATGGTCGAACTGGTGTTGTAAGGCTGGGTATAGAGGATCCCGCGATCCTCAGCGGGGTCATCGGAGCGACGCCGAGTAGGCAAGATATCGACCTCACCGCTGATCAGCATGTCTTTGCGGGCACTGCGTGTAGTGGTCGGCACAGACGTGAAATGCAACCCCGTACGGCGTGTGATCAATCCCAGGTACTTGGCCGACAGCCCTCGCAGCTCGCCACCGCTGATGTACTCGAAGGGCAACAGATTTTCGAACACACCTACGCGCAAGACCGGGTTAGCCGCAACCCAGTCGAGTTCCTGTTGCGTCAAAGTCAGTGGCGGCGGGTTCGCCTGTGCACCCACCAGGCCAGCGCAGCCCACCAGGACCAGTACCAGTAAAAGACGCCACATCATAGTTGCATCCGATGTGCCCGGATTGCCGGCAGCGCATCGAGCTGCGTATCGCCGTCCAAATCATTCCATTGCTGGAGCAATGCTCGCAGGGCTTGCGTGTAAAACGGGTTATCCCACTCCGCCTGCGTGCGCAGCAGGTTCTCCACATGCTCCGTCGCCCGGCCCATTGCTGGCCACTCCATGATCAGCGCTGCACCGTGCAAGCGATGAGCCACGTGCAGGGCGGACGGGCGATCACACAGGGCTATCGCCTTGATCAGGTTCCCCAGGTCAGCGGCCACTTCCCGGTTGATCCCGGCCTGGTCGAGCACGGGAGCCATCAAACTCACCGCGGGATCTGCCAGTGTGACGTCGCACCAACGCTCAATGACCTCGCGCAATTGGCCCAGGCCAATGGGCTTGCTCAATGCGGCGTCCATCCCGGCTTCCAGACAACGCTGAAGGTGCTGCCCACCGGTCAAGGCAGAGATAGCGATGATCGGGCAACGCGTGCGGCCCAGTTGCTGCTCGAATGCGCGCAACCTACGGGCTAGGCCATAACCATCCTCGTCCGGTAGATCGCAGTCCACCAGGATCAAGTCGTACGCGGCTTGCGCAAACAGGGCGCGGGCTTGGGCAGCATCGGCGGCCACCACGGGCCGACCACCGTAGCTGCTGATTTGTGCACGCAACACCTCTTGATTTGCCAGGGTGTCCTCCACCACCAGGATCTGCAATCCGCTGGAGGCCGGCAGCGCTGACGTGGCTTCTACTTGTGGCAGTTCAACAGGTGACGGTGCGGCCGCTACGGGCAAGCAGATAGTGATTGTGGTGCCTGCACCCAGCTCGCTCCTGAGTGTCAACGTGCCGCTCATCAAGTTGACCAATTGCTGGCAAATCACCAATCCTAATCCGGTTCCCCCTGAACGTTTGTATGACTGGCTGTCTTGTGCATACGCCCGGAACAGCGACGCCTGCACTGCGGCTGAAATCCCGATCCCGGTGTCACGCACCTCAATCTGCAATTGCCCGGCGTGGTCGGTAAGCCCCACCACCCGCACGTCGATATCGATACCGCCTGCATCGGTGAACTTGATGGCATTGGAAAGCAGATTATGAAAAATCTGCGTCAGGCGGGTGCTGTCGAGCAGCACCAAGGGTAACTGCGCTTGGATGTGGGAATTCAGCACCAGATGTTTTTCTCTGGCGCGCAAGCGGTGTAGGCCGACGACGCCTTGCACCAACGCCGTCACATCGGTCGATTCAACTGTCAGCTGTATGGGCTTCACCGTCGACCTCGACGTCTCCAAAATGTCATCCAGTAAACGCACCAACGTGTTGGCGCCACTGTTCGCCAAATGAGCAAAATGACGTTGTTGCAGGTTGAGCTGGGTGTGCCCCAGCAGCTCCAACGCCGCCAGCACGGCATTCATGGGGGAGCGTATTTCATGGTTCATGACCGCCAGGAATCTCGATTTTTCCTGCTCATTGCGTAGCGCGCGGCGCCGCAACCGATGACTGCGGTAGACCAGCGCGCACAGGCCGGCCAACGCCAGTGCACCAATCGTGAGGACATGCATGTAGTGGTTGGCGATACTCAACAGGGACGGAGCGTCTACATCCAGGTCGTGATACCAGTTCTCATAGATGGCATTGCGTTGATCCGCCGTAATGGACCCGAGAACTTTTTCAAGTATGGAACGCAGCATGACCTGGTCTGCGCGGACCGCCATGCTCACCTCCAGCACCTGGTGCCCAACCACACCCGACGTTTCCAGAACGCCCTGGAACTGTCGATACAGATAGGGCATCAGAAAGGTTTCTGAGGCGACCACCGCATCGGCCCTGCCCTCCTTGACCATGGTCAACATCTCCATGGCCGATGTGCTTCTGATGAGATGGGCCTTGGTCGCCTTTCCCCGGAATATCTCCTCGTAGTGCTCCACATCGGGAATCATCACGGTTTTGCCCTGCAGCTGTTCCAGGTCAAAAATCCCGGGACTGTCGACACGCGTGACAATAATGGGCGAGGTGGTGTGGTAGACCAACGCGACCAGCCCCTGAGTCGCGGGCTCGGACCTGAAGTGCAGGTAAGAGGACAGCAGATCCACCTGGCCTTCCAGTAGCATCTCTTCACGCGCGGCCAGGGTCTTGCCAGGTACATAAGTGAATTGAAGGCCCGTAGCGGCCGTCACAAACTGCAAGTACTGCATTGATCGACCGCGCAGTCCCCCGTCGCTCATGTACTCGAAGGGAATCAGGCTCTCCACCACCCCAACACGAAGTACCGGGTGTAGGGTTATCCAGTGCAATTGCTCTTCGCTCAGCTCAACAGAACCAGCCCAGATAAGCGGCGACCCCAGCATCAACAACACGAGAAGCCCAACACTCCACAACCTGGCTTTCATGACGTGCCGATGATCCTATTAAGCTTGAACAGTTCGTTGTTCGACGTCACGCCCAATTTGCGAAACGCTGAGGTTTTCTGGGTGCTGATGGTCTTGATACTGCGATTGAATTTCTCGGCAATTTCACTCACGGTCATACCCGCGAGATAACAGCGAATGACTTCCTGTTCTCGACTGGTCAGCTCCGCCTGGAATAACGCATCCTGCGCATTGCCCTGGCCTTCGCGGGTATCGCTGGTGACCGTTTCCGCCAAGCGGTAGGTCATGTCGGTGCTTAGGTACGCCGCACCCGCGGCGACCTTGCGAATGGCCTTGACCAGTTGGTCCATGTCTTCACCCTTGCCGACAAAACCACGGGCGCCGACCCGCATGGCCAGGCTAACTGTCGCCGGGTCGTGATGCGTGGACAAGACGAGGATATGACAGAGGGGAAACTTGACCCGCAAGGCCCGAATCAGTGATACCCCGTCCAGTTCGTCGGGATTCAGGGAGAAGTCCAGCAAGAGTAAATCCGCAGGAGACGTGGCGAGACCCGCGATAAGGTCACGGCTGCGTGCGTAAACGCCAACCACTTCAAAGTTCGCCTCACACGCCAGGGTGTTGGCGAGTCCATGCCGTACAACCGCGTGATCATCCAACAACGCAATGCGTACAGGTTTCATCGTGATCGACCCCACTCTGCGGACCGCACACAGTGCGATCGGAACACAGGAATAGCCTACCGATACAACGTTCAGCCCGTAGTTGAGTATATCCAGTGATCGGTAAATCACATCCCACTCGTGCTTTTTTCCGAGCAGTGCGTAGTTGAATCAAATACCCTCAATAATGTGCTTGATTCTGAATAACTCATTGTTCGATACCACACCCAATTTGCGAAATGCCGCGGCTTTTTGTGAGCTGATAGTCTTGATGCTACGACTAAATTTTTCGGCGATTTCCGTAATGGTCATGCCCGCCAGGTAACAACGGATCACGTCCTGCTCACGTGCTGAAAGGCTCACAAAACGCAAAGCTTCATCCCGGTTACTTTCTTCACCGTGACTATTCACGGCCGTGGCTTCCGCTACCCGATAAGCCATGTCGGGACTCAGGTAGACCTCGCCCGATGCCACCAACCGGACAGCGCTGATCAACTGATTGATGTCTTCACTCTTACCCAGAAAGCCGCGCGCGCCGACACGCAAGGCGAGAATCACAGTCGCAGCGTCGTGGTGGGTGGAAAATATCAGGAGGCGGCACTGCGGGTGCTTTACCCTCAATGCACGAATCAACAAGATGCCGTCTAACTCACTCGGCCCGAGCACAAAATCCAGCAACAATACCTCCGCCGGCGCCACCGCAAGCCCAGCCATGGCGTCACGGCTGCGGGCATAGACACCGACCACTTCAAAATCAGGTTCCTGCTGCAATCGATTGACCAACCCATGTCGTACGATTGCATGATCATCCAGCAAAGCAATTTTCAAGCGTTTCATAAATCAGAAGGCACTCTTTATAACGAGCAAAAGGATGAGATATACAGTGCCCTCATCTTTAGTAAGTTCTCGTCATCTCAGACGAACCTATAAAATCAATGACATCCGTGCTATTGACCAATCGCACATAACTACACAAGCGAACGAAAAGAGCGGCAAATAACCCAGAAAGCCAGAGGCCATAAAAGCTAATGTGATCGCGCCAGAATAAACATCAGAAAACTCTTAAAAGCGGTCAGTGCTATAGATTATTTTCCCGTTGAATAACGAAACTCAAGAAAGCATCAATTTCCATCGGGCGTGCCAACGCGTAACCCTGCCCTACCCGGCAACCCAATCGGTACAACAGCGGAATAGTCGACTCATCCTCGATCCCTTCTGCCACCAAATTCAAACTGAGCAGGCGTGCCCAGTTGACGATTCCGGCGATGACTTTACGTGACGACGAATGCAGCTCCACACCACGGACGAACGACCCATCAATTTTCATCTCATCAAACGACAGGTTCGCCAACAGGTTCAACGTAGCGGCACCCGTACCAAAATCATCCATCGACACTTGGAAGCCCTTGGCTCGAATAGCCGTCAACGAGGCCGATAAGTAGAGTTCGTCGGGCTCGGGTACATCCTCGGTGAGTTCAATTTTGAGCAGTCGACTCGGCAGGTCAGCCTGACGCATACGTGCCGCCAGCCGGTCAGAAAAGTTAGGCGTACAAATGGTCTTTGCCGACGCATTCACCGCAATGGGAATCTCGATATTTTCGCGTTTTAGCGCAAGCATGACCTTGATCGTCCACATCTCCACCAGGCTGAAAAGCAGCAAGTCCAGGCCCAACCTGTTGACCAATGGCATCAATACAGAAGGCGGTATTTCCCCAAAACGTGGGTGCTTCCAACGCACCAGCGCCTCAGCCCCCACAACGCGTCGGCTCCGCAACTCAAATTGCGGCTGGAACACAAAGCGCAGGCCCTCCCCCGTCGTCAGCGCATTGATCACCTCATCTTCGGCCAACGAATCGAACGTATTCATTCGCAACGTGGCGTCCGGTTGCGCACGCGTCAGTACCGCCGCTCGCAAGGCGTCGCCCAGGGCCAGGGTGGCACCTTCGCGCAGGATTTCCACCGAAATGCCTGCCGTCCGTGCCAATCGGGCATGGGACTCCAAAGCACTGACGGCAACCCCACCCATGTACTTGATCCAGAGCGGACTGGTCGGCGTTTTGTGGCACAGCGAGTGCCCCCCTTCAACGACACTGGAGGGTGCATCCAAGGCAGCCTCCCCGGTCCAGAAGATACTGGGGAACTGGGTCAGTGTGCCCACCTCATGCATCCCCCTGAGGAGGCTCGGCAACATCAGCCCGTCGCCACACTCAGGACGGAGCTCACAGACAATAACGTCGACTGGATATTCGCCCAACCAGGCCTCAACGCCACTCAAGGATTCGAGGTTGACGATTGGAGTCACCCCCATTCCACTCAAGGCAGAAGCCAGCCGGTGTGCACATACAGCATCGGACGCCAACGTGATGACACGTAATGCGCTGAACTCGCTGGGCACGGCGGCATTCAAGATCATGATAAAAATTTCCTGAGACTGTTTCAGGAAAAAGCTTATCAGCGCAAAAAAGAAGCAAATAGGACTGGGACTAAAAGTACACCCGCGCAGCTCAGGACAACTGATGCCCCACCCAAGCGGGTGTTGGGTTTCCCACATAAAAGCGTCGTTCTAACACGCTGTCAGAAATAGGTAGCTACCGGTAATCCGTAGAGTGTTGAACCGGGCTTTGATTTTCCTCCCTGCATCTCCTTTCTCATCAGCTGACCTACTCGCCTACATCAGCGACAGACAGTTTCATTTCCGGGCACTTAATTGACCGCTTGGCTTTTTTGAATCTTCGGGGCAGCGTAGGTTGCTCATGGCGCCTCCTGATTCGCCTCAGTTAAGGCATGGAGGTGTCTACGGAATGAGGGGCGATTCACCCTCTACTGCAACCAAACCCATGCTGATTGCTTCCGTAGACCTTGGTAGCCGATTTGCAGAGGTAGCTAGCCCTTCTGAAAAGTGAACCAAGCCCATCGTCACCAAATCCTTTCGCAGATTTTTCTCTGGCTACTCGGTAGGTCGCGTTATCTGGAATCTCTACCAGCCCTACAACTAGATTGACTGGTATCCCCTGCGCGCTCGCCCACGCCTCGTTCAAGCGGCTGAACATGTTGGCTCGGTCTGAGGCGATTTTGCCTACTGTGTAAAAGGCGTCTCGATTTAGCAAGATCAGCAGATGGTAGTGCGGTCTTCCACGCCACCCTTGCTCTCGTGCCCAGACATATCGAACTTTGCAGCTATGAGCGTACTCGTATCGCCGTGAAGCCATTTCGCGGTGATGCTTGACCTTTGATTTGAATGAGGCAAAGAACCTGCTAATGACCTGGTTGGAATCCAAGTAACCGTCAAGTTCAATATCACAGGGAAGCCGTAGGTCCACCCTGAACGCCAGCACCCTGGGATATTGATCAAGAGCCAGATCAATGGTGCGTTTTAGATCAGCAAGGTATTCGCGGATGAATGGGCCTTTCTCCACCATCACTGGCAGCCCTTCGAAGGTGTCGTCGTAGTGGAAGTGAAGGTTTCGGTTATCGGGATGACGAAGCATGATTACTACTCTTGGAGTGGAGGTCATAACCTCTGCATCCTGAGTAGTTTTTAACCCTGCCTCCTTCCTGCCCCTGATGCATTCGCCTTCGAGGGATGCCCCTTCTGTACAGGTCTATAAAGCATATTACCCGCACCGAGAAAGTAACCTCAGAGAGCTGCGAAGGCACATCGCTGAAATCCCAACGATACGTTGAGTTTTTGATAATCCCTTCACTCTGGAAAAAAAGCATCCCCCATGCATGGACCTCCTCATACTGTCGCGGATCACGCTATCAGCAATAGTGATCAACTCAACTTCGACGTAGGCCATGAATCACTGAAGCGACCGCAATGACCCGCACGGCCTCCGGCATAAGCGCCATGGTCGGAGATGATCCGACCATGGCGCTTATGCCGGTTAGTCAACACCCTTCACGCAACAAATTATTCGGCCGTGTCGCGCTCTTCGATTCGAGCCAGAATCCACTCGTGTACCTCCTCCTCCACCCAACCAACGCTGCGCTCTCCCAGTGAAACCGGCTTGGGGAAGGCTCCATCGGCGATGTACTTATAGATGGTAGAGCGACCTAGACCGGTTGAGTCGATGACGTCTTTCAGGCGAATGATCCTCATGAACGGGACTCCTCTGTTCGTTCAGAGGATTGGCAAGGCCTGTAAAAAATGACCTACACCTTGCTCGGACACCGCTTGGGCCGGGTGAGTAGCCCGAAGTCATAGCGATTTCGTAAGTCAACTTCAGACTCCAAAGTCTCCGCCCGTCGCGTGACAACACCTTGACTCGACTCGTCCAGCCAAACAAACCCTTCCGCACCACTAGAAGTTGATCTCAGTACCATTGCAATAACCTTATAACCAAGGTCATCAGCAACAGGTAGCACGCTCATTTGGGCAGATTCAAACTGAAGAAAAGTCGCCTGACCAAATCTGCTACGGAACTCATGAGCTATCTCATGTGTGAGCGTGTAAAAGTGTTCGATTATCTCAACCCATTCGGCATCAAGCTTGGCTTGCTCTGCTGTAGCATTCTCGCCGATCAATTTTAGGACCGGCTTGCGAAAATCAAGCTTTATCATTTCGTAGAGCCTGTCATCCAACATGTAGGCGCCCGGCAAAAGAGCCCGCCAGTGATGGGAGAGCAAAAACGAGGCATACCGATACAGGATGATCTGGAGCACCGCATAAACACGCGGACGCTGCCCCACCAAAAAACGAGCGACGCTAATCGGTGTCACTGAATCGGGATGTCTAGCCCCTCGGGCATAATCTAGGACATCGGCTCTTAGCCAACCAACATGGGTAAAAGCTTTATCCTCAGGAATCCAGGCTTGATGCACTGTCACTGCATACTTTCCCTGAAGCCCAAAGCTGGGATGATTCAGATTTAGAAAATAGGTGCTGCTTATCTTCGACTTCGCAAAAATTGAGCTCGATATACCGGGTACATAACGACGGATCAACCCCAGATCCATCAGCCGCCGAAGGCGGTGCTTCAGACTTGCAGAGTCAAAGCCCGTTAATTTCCGTAATTCCGGTCCTCCGAGCCCACTGACTACTCCACACTGATCGGCACGAGCAAGCAAGGTAGCGAACAACAGCCGATTACAGGCACTCAGTCGCTTACAAGCTCCTGGAGGCGCGGGTTTACCAGTCTTGGTAATTTTCACTCTCTCTTTCACGGTGCGTGACTGAAGGCCAGGCACCTCTACCTCAATTTTCGCGTCAGAAAATATGCGTTCGAGCAGCGAGACGTGAATCTCATAAGCAGGCCCACTAGCTTTCAGCGCGTGTATCACCGCAGGTGAGAATACATACCTGATCGCAGGCCTGCCTTTACCCACCCGCATTAAGCTCTGTTGCACCATCATGCCTAATCGAACCAAATCCGCCAAAGCATCACTTACCAGCTTTTGAGAAAGCCGAAACTGCTGAGTAAGCGCCTCAATGCCATAGCCCTCATCATCGCCATCCCCGCAGGCTGCTCTAGCAACGAGCAGCTCAAAAAAGAACCTGGTCTCCGGCTTTGCACCCTTGAGACACTCCATAAACTCCTTGATAAAAATCCTCACGCCTTGGAGTCCCCTACAATAACCAGCAGTTTTTATACCCTATAATTAATCTCTAAATGAGACAATAACACAACGAATAACACTACCAATAACGCGACAATAACGCCACTGTCACGCTAGACTCATATGTTTGCGCTCGCAAGAAATCACGTAAGGCCGATGGAGACAAATAATGATCAACGACGGGAGTGAGATGAGATGGTTACGCAAAGCTGGTGATGAATGGCAGTGGGCACAGAAATACATCAGCAAGCATGCCGACGCCGCTATGCGCGGAGGCATAAGAAATGCCACCCAAACAATGAAAGAGGGCTACGAACAGGTAGCAGCAGCCATCACATACCTTGAGCAGTCAGCCGAGGGGTTGAAGCTTGTTACCCGATTGAAAAGCGCGCTGAGACAGCACCGCTATCGCTCACCAAGTCACGGCAGAAAGCCGTGTACCTTTTCGCTCCCAAACTCGACTAGAGCGAACCTTTCTCGTCGAGCCAAGGACAACAAGATCACAGAGACAGAAGCCATCATCACGCTCATCGACGACGCCGAGCGGGCTGTAAGAACGCACAGCGAGCGAGCAAAGACCCTAAAGGCGACTCTAGCATTCGAACGAAAGCGCTCAGAAGTCGCCATAGAGCTTCTCAGGACTCAACTTGAAGCAATCACAAGACACCTGGAGCGATCAACAGAGCTGCTTGTTATGTGGGAGCAAACCATGGAGTGCGAACAACCACCGTTTAGCGGTGATATGGAGAGCGTAAAGCGAGAGGTGGAAATGCGACTGAAGTACGTGAAGACCGTGAACACGATGGCTGCCTTGAGCAACGACCTGCCCAACAGAGAGACTGAGCTGCAATGAGTAGCACAGGAGCCGACAGGCATCAGCACCCTCCTTATGAACTCACGCGTACTTGAGAGCGCTATGGCAGTGCCAATGCAGTAATCGACACAAACGACGACATGGGAACCTAGCGCACTCTAGATCCGGAGCTATCCAACGGCGCAGATAACTTTCCAAAATCCACATGGGGGAACAAATGGGGGAACAGAAACCACAGAATGCAAAAAGGCCCCGTAAAACGGGGCCTTTAGCTTAAATAATGGCGGAGAGATAGGGATTCGAACCCTAGGTACCGGTGAAGGTACAACGGATTTCGAATCCGTCCCATTCGGCCACTCTGGCATCTCTCCAACGGCGCGCATCATAACAGCCTGTTTCGTGGAAGCAAAGCGCCTAAGCGATTTTTTTCCGTGCTATCAGATGCTTGCGTCGATTACAGCGGTACGCCAAGACGGTTGGCGACTTCTTCGTAGGCTTCGATGACGTCACCGAGGCCCTGGCGGAAGCGATCTTTGTCCATCTTCTTGCGGGTGTCTTTGTCCCACAGGCGGCAGCCATCCGGGCTGAATTCGTCGCCCAGGACGATGGAGCCGTCGTGGAAAACACCAAACTCCAGTTTGAAGTCCACCAGCAGCAGGCCGGCGTCGTCGAACAGTTTGCTCAGGACGTCGTTGACCTTCAGCGACAGTTCTTTCATGCGAGCCAGTTGCTCAGCGGTGCCCCAACCGAATGCCACCACGTGGGATTCGTTGATGAACGGGTCGCCCTTGGCGTCGTCCTTCAGGAACAGTTCGAAGGTGTAAGGATTGAGCTTGAGGCCCTCCTCCACGCCCAGACGCTTCACCAGGCTGCCGGCAGCGTAGTTACGCACGACGCACTCGACCGGGATCATGTCGAGTTTTTTCACCAGGCATTCGTTGTCGCCCAGCAGTTTGTCGAATTGGGTCGGAATGCCGGCCGCCTCGAGTTTCTGCATGATGAAGGCGTTGAACTTGTTGTTCACCATGCCTTTGCGGTCGAGCTGTTCGATGCGCTTGCCGTCGAACGCCGAGGTGTCGTTGCGAAACAGCAGGATCAAGCGGTTGGCGTCGTCGGTCTTGTAAACCGATTTGGCTTTGCCGCGGTAGAGTTCTTCACGTTTTTCCATGATGGGCTCCGCTTGCTAAGTAGGTGGGCTAGGCGATGTGTCGCCAGTCGAGCCCTGAATCTTGATCGGCCAGTTGCAGCCAGTCCGGGTCGCACCCAAGGGTGTCGACAAAACATTGCCGGGCCAGCTGCGGCAGGTTGTTCTTGCTGCTCAGGTGGGCCAGGACCAGGTGTTGCAGGTCTTGCCAGCCCAACTCATACACCAGGTACGCCGCCTGGTGGTTGTTCAAATGTCCAAACTGCCCGCCGACCCGTCGCTTGAGAAAGGCCGGGTAGTGACCCCGCGCAAGCAGGTCACGGCAGTGGTTGGACTCGATCATCAATGCATCGAGGTCGCGGTAACCGTCCAGCACCTTGGCGCAGTAGGAACCCAGGTCGGTGAGCAGGCCGAAGCGCCGTTCACCGTCACTGAATACGTATTGCGTCGGTTCCTGGGCATCGTGGGCCACGGCAACTACATCGATGCTCAAGGCACCGACCTGCAATTGCTCGCCACCAGCCAGCAAACCCGCGGGTTCAATCGGTTTGCGCATCCCGCGCAAGGTACCGCGGCTCAGGTACACCGGAAGATTGTAGCGCCGAGACAGCAAACCCACGCCATGCACGTGGTCGGCATGTTCGTGGGTCACCAGAATCGCACTCAGCTGCGAGGGGTGAACCCCCAGGCGCAGCAGGCGCCGCTCGGTTTCCCGCAGGGAGAAACCACAATCCACCAGGACGTACGTGTCGTCGTGGGCTACAAGCGTGCCATTCCCTTGGCTACCGCTGCCGAGAACGGCAAAACGCATCGGATCAGCCCAGGTTGTCCTGAATCACGCCCAACACTTTGCGCGCCACATCAGCCGGCGCCACAGTATTGATGTTTTTCTCGACGGTGACTTGCACGCTGTCGCCAACCTTGCTCAAACGAACCTGGTAACGCTCGGCGCGGGTCTCGATCTCTTCCTTGGTCGGCTTGCTGCCGAACAACTTGCTGAAGAAACCTGGCTCGTCGTCTTTCTTCTCGGCTTTTTCGGCCAGGTTGATGTAGTACAGGCCCAGGCTGCGGTTGATATCTTCAACGCGCCATTCGCCGTGTTCCAGCGCGCGGCCGACACTCGACCAGGCACGGTCCAGGTCTTCACCCAGGTTGAGCACTACGTTGCCGCTGCCGTCTTCGCTGAGGCTGACTCGGCTTGGTGTGTCAAAGCTGCCGGCGGCGAGCAGGGAGACGGAACCGCCCTTCTCGGAGATACGGCTCATGCTGGCGAGCATTTCGTCGACCAGGGCAGCGTCCACGCCGGTGTTGACCGAGCGCGGGGTGAAGTCGACGTTGGCGGTGCTGCCGGCAGGACGCTCGGCGCTGACCACGTAGACTTCACTGGTGTTGCGTTGCACGCCTGGCTCGATACGCACGCGGATGCGGGCTTCGCTGTCATTGGCTACGCCGCCGGCTTGCAGGCGCTTGGCCATGGAGGCCGACAGTTCGCTGGTGTGCTGCCACGCGGTGGTGAATTCACCGGTCTGCGGGCGTTGCTCGTCAATGCGGAAACCGTTGTCCTGGAAGAACTGCACGGCCACCGGCCAGACTTCGGCAGGTGGGCGCTGAGCCATGACCCAACGGGTGTCGCCGCTCTTCTGCAGGCTGTAGTCGCTGGCATCGGCCACGGCCGACAGCGGCTGTGGACGCGGCACTTCGTATTCACCCTTGAAGGTGTCGTCGGCTACGTTGCGCGGGATCGGCAGCAACGGGTCAAGGCGCTTGGCGACATTGACGTCCGACGGCAATTTCATCGGGGCGGTTTGTTGGGCTTCCAGGTAATCGCTACCGCGGTCGCGGAAGTAGCCTTCCGGGCCCCAGATCCAACCGCAGCCACTGGTGCTGGAGATAATCAAGGCAAGTGCGGAAAGTCCGGCCAATCGCTTCATGCGTAGTGCTTCCTCAATTAAACCAGGACGCCGGACTGGCGCAGGGCCTGTCGCAGCGGTTCGTGACAGGCTTCGCTGAGCCAGGTGAGCGGCAGACGGATACCGTCCGGCATCAGGCCCATCTCATGCAGCGCCCATTTCACGGGGATAGGGTTGGATTCGATAAACAGGGTTTTGTTGAGCGGTGCCAATTGCTCGTGGATCGCCCGGGCCTTGACCGCATCACCGGCAATGGCAGCGGCACACAGCTCGCTCATGGCGCGCGGTGCGACGTTGGCAGTCACCGAGATGTTGCCTTTGCCGCCCAGCAGGATCAGTTCGACAGCAGTGGCGTCGTCACCGGAATACACCAGGAAGTCGCTGCTGACGCCGGCCAGGATGTCCTTGGCGCGTTGCAGGTCACCGGTGGCTTCCTTGATACCAATGATGTTCGGTACGGTGGACAGGCGGATCACGGTCTCGGCTTTCATGTCGCAAGCGGTGCGACCGGGCACGTTGTAGAGGATCTGCGGGATGTCGACCGCTTCGGCAATGGCGCGGAAGTGCAGGTACAGGCCTTCCTGGGTCGGCTTGTTGTAGTACGGCGTCACCAGCAGGCAGGCATCGGCGCCGGCTTTCTTGGCGTTGCGGGTCAATTCGATCGCTTCGCGGGTCGAATTGGCGCCCGTGCCGGCGATCACAGCGATACGCCCTGCAACGCGCTTGACCACGAACTCGATCACTTCGATGTGTTCTTCCACATCAAGTGTGGCCGATTCACCTGTGGTGCCGACCGCCACGATGGCGTTGGTGCCCTCTTGCAGGTGGAAGTCCACCAGTTTGCCCAGGCTGTCCCAGTCGAGATTACCTTGTGCATCCATGGGTGTGACCAGTGCCACCATACTGCCCGCAATCATGCAACCGCTCCTGCCGGAAAAAGAGAGCGGTAATGGTACTGGCGCCAAGATGCTTGTACAAGCGAAGTACAGTCTGAGGATGCGTTCTGGATCAACTTAGTTCGCAGCAACGCCATCATTGGGCCAAAGCGGGGTTTGATGAAGCTGATTACGTAATGAAAACGCCACCTCCTAGCCCTTGGCGATGGTTTTCGCTACCCTTCATCCTTTGATTGATACCGCTTTCATCGTATCGACCGCTCATCGCTTTAGGAAGGCTGCATGTCCACCCCCACAGTCCGCGAACAATTCCTTGTCATCAGTGCCCTTGGCGCCAACCCCATGGAGCTGACTAACGTCCTGTGCCGCGCCAGCCATGAAAACCGCTGCGCCGTCGTGACCTCCCGCCTGACCCGCCATGGCGAGTGCAGCGCGCTGGTCCTGCAGATTTCCGGAACCTGGGATGCCCTGGCCCGCCTCGAGACCGGCTTGCCGGGCTTGGCCAAGAAGCATGACTTCACGGTCAACGTGGTGCGCAGTGCGGCCCTGGAGAACCGTCCCCAGGCCCTGCCCTACGTTGCCTATGTCAGCTCGGCCTACCGCTCGGACATCGTCAACGAGCTGTGCCAGTTCTTTATCGACCACAACGTCGAGCTGGAAAACCTGACCTGCGACACCTATCAGGCCCCGCAGACCGGCGGCACCATGCTCAACGCCACCTTTACCGTGACCTTGCCGGCCGGCGTGCAGATCAGTTGGCTGCGCGACCAGTTCCTGGATTTCGCCGATGCCCTGAACCTCGACGCACTGATCGAGCCATGGCGCCCACAGAACCCAATGTAAGGAAGTTTTCATGGCTGTAGTCATCGACAAACCGGTAGCCGACTTCGAAGCCCAGGCAACCAGCGGGCAGACCTTCAGCCTCGCCGGGCTCAAGGGCAAGCAAGTGGTGACCTACTTCTACCCGAAAGACAGCACCCCGGGCTGCACCACCGAAGGCCAGGGCTTTCGTGACCAGCACGCAGCGTTCGAGGCCGCCAACACCGTGGTGTTTGGCGTGTCCCGGGACAGCGTGAAGTCCCACGAGAACTTCAAGGCCAAGCAGGCATTCCCCTTTGAGCTGATCAGCGACAAGGACGAAGCGGTTTGCCAGCTGTTTGATGTGATCAAGCTGAAGAAGCTGTATGGCAAGGAATACCTGGGCGTTGATCGCAGCACCTTCCTGATCGACAAGGATGGCGTGCTGCGCCAGGAATGGCGTGGTGTGAAAGTGCCCGGCCATGTGGACGCTGTATTAGCAGCGGCGCAAGCGCTGAACAAGGCTTGATTCACTTGCTGGCGTTGGAATAGCTATCGCAGGCAAGACAGCTCCCACATGTGATCGTCGTTCGACATCACAACTCAGTCAAATGTGGGAGCCGGGCTTGCCCGCGATGAGGTCTGCACCGGCACCACAGATATCAGAGTAATGGCGCGACAACGGGCTCCTGCCGGGGCCAGGCATCCAGCACCGCCTTGAACAGCGTCGCCAGGGGAATCGCAAAGAATACCCCCCAGAAGCCCCACAACCCGCCAAACAACAACACCGCACAGATGATCGCCACCGGATGCAGGTTCACCGCCTCGGAGAACAGCAATGGCACCAGCACGTTGCCATCCAGCACCTGGATAATGCCGTAGACCGCCATGAGGTAGATGAACTGATCACTCCAGCCCCACTGGAACAGCGCGATCAGCATCACCGGCACCGTCACCACCACCGCGCCAACATAGGGCACGACCACTGAAACGCCGACCAGCAAAGCCAGCAGGGCTGCATAGTTCAGCCCCAGTGCGACAAAGCCGATGTAGGTGACCCCACCGCAGATGAAGATCTCGATGACCTTGCCACGGATGTAGTTGGCAATCTGCCGGTTCATTTCCTCGGCGACCCGGGTAATCAGCGCCCGTTCACGCGGCAGGTAGCCACGCACCCAACGACCGATCATCTCGCGGTCCTTGAGGAAGAAAAACACCAGGATCGGCACCAACACCAGGTAGATCATGATGTTGACCAACAGCGGCAAGCTCGAAAGGGAAAAGGTCAGCGCCCACTGTCCGAACTTTCCGATTTCGCCGCGCGCCACTTCAATCGCCTGCAATACCTGCTCGTCCGACACCAGGTGCGGAT
The DNA here is from genome assembly GCF_016650855.1 of Pseudomonas sp. TH32. Lineage (NCBI taxonomy): Bacteria > Pseudomonadati > Pseudomonadota > Gammaproteobacteria > Pseudomonadales > Pseudomonadaceae > Pseudomonas > Pseudomonas sp. TH32. The sequence continues at coordinate 27,932 of NZ_JAEKFA010000001.1, forward strand.
AGCGCTCGGGCAACAGCAAGAGCAGCGACTGCCACTTGGCGAGCATGCCCGGCAGCTCGTTGAACAAGGTGATCAACTGATGCCACAGCAACGGCACCACGATCACGATAAACACCAGCAACAGGCCCATGAACAAAGCAAACACCAGGCCCACCGCTGCCCCGCCCGGCAAGCGCAGACGCTCCAGAATGGAGACCAGGCCTTGCATCAGGTACGCCAGCACCATCCCCGCCAGTACCGGCGCCAACATGCCGCCCAAGGTGAGCACGGCCGTAAAGGCGAGAAACAGCAGGACGGCCAGCACCACGGCTTCTTCGTCGGAGAAGTAGCGCTGAATCCAGTCACGTAACACTTTGAACATCAATAAACCTCAGGCGATAAGGACAGCACGTTCAAGCGATTCAGGCCTTGCGCAACCAGTAACGATAGACGCCCGCTTCGTCTTCTTCATGCAACAGGGTGTGGCCGGCCAGCTTGGCAAATGTACGGAAATCCCGCTGGGAACCCGCGTCTGTGGCGATCACCTTGAGCACCGCGCCGCTGGCCAGCCGATTGAGTTCCAGCTTGGCCTTGAGCAAGGGCAGCGGACAGTTAAGGCCACTGGCATCCAGTTCGGCATCGAAGGCTACAGCGTCGGTCATGGTTTTGCTCCGGGTGGGCGTCGGGGGCGCTTAGAATATCTGGTCCGAAGCTCAGTGTCCGGCTACAGTAAGCTCTTTGTCGAAAGGCTTTGTGCATGACTTTTTTGCGCCCTACCCTGCTGACGCTGGCTTGCCTGCTTGCCTCTCCAGGCTTCGCCGACGACCTGCCGTCACTTGGCGACGCCAGTTCTGCCATTGTCTCGCCAAAACAGGAATACGATTTGGGTCGGGCATGGCTCGCCTACCTGCGTGGCCAGGTCTCGCAACTCAACGACCCGCAACTCAAGGATTACGTCGAAACCAGCGTTTACAAACTGGTGGAGACCAGCCAGGTCAATGACCGGCGCCTGGAATTCATTCTGATCAACAGCCCGCAACTGAATGCCTTTGCCGCACCAGGCGGCATCGTCGGGGTCAACGGCGGCCTGTTTCTCAATGCCCAGACCGAAGGCGAATATGCCTCTGTACTGGCTCACGAACTGGCTCACTTGTCCCAACGCCACTTCGCCCGGGGCGTGGAAGCGCAGCAACGCATGCAAATCCCGATGATGGCTGCGCTGCTCGGCGGCATCATTGCCGCTGCCGCGGGTGCAGGCGATGCGGGCATTGCCGCGATTGCCGGCAGCCAGGCCGCCGCAATCCAGGAACAACGTCGCTTTTCCCGGCAAAACGAGCAAGAGGCTGACCGTATCGGCATCCTCAACCTGGAGAAGGCCGGCTACGACCCGCGCTCCATGCCGACCATGTTTGAGCGCTTGATGCGCCAATACCGCTTTGACGCCAAGCCGCCAGAATTCCTGCTGACTCACCCGGTCACCGAATCGCGGATCGCAGACACCCGCAACCGCGCGGAGCAAGCCAAGCCGGGCGGTATTGAGGACAGCCTGCGCTACCAACTGATCCGCGCTCGTGTGCAGTTGTATTACGAAGACACTCCGGGCCTGGCAGCCAAACGCTTCCAGGCTCAGCTGGATGAAAACCCGAAAAACGATGTGGCGCGTTATGGCCTCGCCATCGCCCAGATCAAAGGTGCGCAATTCAACCTGGCCCGGGAAAACCTGAAGCCGCTGCTGGCCAAGGCGCCCAACGACATCACCTACAACCTGGCGCAGATCGAGTTGGACATGAGCAACAATCGCCTGCCGGATGCCCAGCAGCGTACGGACCGGATGTTGACGCAATATCCAGGCAACTACCCGCTGAATCAGGTTCGGGTGGATCTGCTGCTCAAGCAAAGCCGCACCGCTGACGCGGAAAAAGCCCTCGAAGGCCTGCTTAAATCACGCACCGACGATCCGGACGTCTGGTATCAGGTCGCGGAAACCCGGGGTTTGTCGGGCAATATCATCGGCCTGCATCAGGCCCGCGCCGAGTACTTCGCGCTGGTAGGGGACTTCAAGCAGGCCATTCAACAACTGGACTTCGCCAAGCGTCGCGCCGGCAGCAACTTCCCGCTTTCGTCACGTATCGATGCACGCCAACGTGAACTGATCGATCAGGAACGCATGATCAAAGACATGATGGGCTAAACCTTACAGCCACAAAAAAGCCCCGCTCTCGTGCATCAAGAGCGGGGCTTTTTATTGGACTAGCGGATTACTCGGCCAGTTTGAAGGTAATGAAGCTGGCGCGACCCTGACGCAGGACACGCATCGACACCGAGCGGTTCTTCGGCAGCGCCTTGGCGATGTCGGTGAACTCTTTGGTGGAGTTGATGGCCTGGTTGTTCAGGTGAGTAATGACATCACCCGGCTGCAGGCCGATCAGGGAGGCAGGACCGTCCTGGACTTCCTTGATCACTACGCCACTCTTGAGGTCGAAGCTTTTCTTCTGCTCATCGGTCAACTCGACCACGGCGATGCCCAGGCGGTTGCTGCTGCGCTCTGCACCCGGCTTGCTGTTACCCAGCGCATCAAGTGCCGCGCCTTCTTCCGGGATCGCACCTACGGTCAGCTCAACGTTCTGGCGCTTGCCGTCGCGAATCACTTCCAGCTTGGCCTTGCTGCCGGCCTTGAGCGCGCCCACCAGGTGCGGCAAGTCTGCAGACATGACAATCGGCTGGCCGTTCATGCTCAGAATCACGTCACCGACTTGCAAGCCGCCTTTGGCAGCCGGGCCATCGTCCTGAATCTGCGCGACCAGGGCACCGGCCGGCTTGTCGAGACCGAAGGATTCAGCCAGGTCCTTGTTCACTTCCTGGATCACCACACCCAGCCAGCCGCGGCTGACTTTGCCACCGGTTTTCAGCTGGTTGGAAACGTCCATGGCCACGTCGATTGGAATCGCAAAGGACACGCCCATGAAACCACCGGAACGGGTGTAGATCTGCGAGTTGATGCCGACCACTTCGCCCGCCAGGTTGAACAGTGGGCCACCGGAGTTACCCGGGTTGATTGGCACGTCGGTCTGGATGAACGGCACGTAGTTTTCGTTTGGCAGGCTGCGACCGATGGCGCTGACGATGCCTTGGGTCACGGTATGGTCAAAACCAAACGGCGAACCGATGGCGACTACCCATTGCCCGGCTTTCAGGTCCTGGGATTTGCCCAGCTTGAGCACCGGCAGGTCCTTGCCTTCGATTTTCAGCAGGGCCACGTCGGAACGTGGGTCGGTGCCCACCAGCTTGGCTTTCAGCTCGCTGCGGTCAGCCAGGCGCACGAGAATCTCGTCAGCGTCGGCAATCACGTGGTTGTTGGTCAGGATGTAGCCGTCAGGCGAGATGATGAAACCCGAACCCAGGGACTGGGCCTCGCGCTGGCCACCACCACCGCCACGCGGCGTACGCGGCTGGGGCATGCCACGCTCGAAGAACTCCCGCAGCATCGGCGGCAGGCCTTCCAGGTCGGGCATCTGCTGGTTGGAAACTTTGCGATCCGGCAGCTTCTGCGTAGTACTGATGTTCACCACGGCAGGCGACGCCTGCTCCACCAATTGGGTGAAGTCAGGCAGCTCGGCCGCTTGCGCGGTAACGGCCTGACCCAGCACCAGCACCGTGGCGACTATGGATAGGTAAGACTTCAAACGTGGTATCGACATACAGCTCCCGTTACGACGAGCAGGGTTGAGCGACAGGGTTCAATAAACGCCGAAAAAACTGCGACCGACATTTTTGTTCCGCGAACAAAACAAGGCCAGGGCCGGCAGGCACTGACCTATAAAAAACATAGGGGATTTTAGCAAGTGAAAAAAATGATCCAGACATTTCATGCTCTCGACAGAGGCAGGCATCGACTTTCTCCTGCGCAACATTGAAATATCAGGATGAACATAGGATTAACAACTCACGGCTTGGCGGGCGTGGTGCCGCTGCGTACAGACAGCGCAATCCGTTCGGCGGTGCCAATCGGGATTTCACCGACGACAGTCACCATCACCTCGCCTTCCAGGGTATTGAGACGCCGTGATACAGCGACGGTCGGGCCCAGCTGGGTTCGAGTCTCGGTCACGGTCGCACCGTTGAGCGGCTCCAAAAACACGGAGAAACGTGCCAGGCCATCGTCATACATCAAACTGCTGACGATTACCTTGGTATGGGGATCTTTATGGGCGCTGCTGTTGACCAACTGGAAGCCTGGCGGCAGCCAATCGAGGCGCCAATCCTGAGGAACTTCGACCTCCGGGGCCTTGGCGCTGGTTACAGCCACAGGCGTACATTCGCCACTGGACTGCAGGTCACGATCATCAGGCACCGACGTATTGAGCTGGGTGAACTGGAATCGCTCCAGCAACTGGCCCTGGTCGTTAAGCAATAACGACTTCAGTGGCAGCGCGGTTTCGCGGTCCAGGTGCAGCTCAAAGCCATAACGGTATTGATCCCGGGGAGTCACAGAGACAATCACCGCATTTCGACCCGCCACGCGCGATTTGCCGATAACGGCAAGCTCGTAGAAAGCTTTGAGTTTTTGCGGATCAAGGGTGCGTGAAGGAGAATCGGGGGAGCCCCCAAGCCCGGCAACCAGTGTGCCACTCACGCATTGGGTACGGCCATCGACGCGCAGGACTTCCTGGGCAGAACCATCGAGCTGCAAAAGCCGCTCACGGACCTGACCGTTCTGGACGCGATGCCAGATGTCGTGGGTAGAAAAACTACCGTTACGCTCGTAGATGAAGGTGCCCTGAAAGCTTTGTTGCTGCTCCGCCCGCCCAAGACGCGTAAGCCAGTCTTGGGCTTCGTCGGCATGGGCGGGGACTGCAAACCAGCCACTGAGCAACAACGCAAGGAGCGGTATGGCGCGCATAAAGCTCCTTGGCGGTCTAGCGGTTTTCCAGGCTTGCAGCGCGAGCGTATGGCAGAGCGCTTTCAGTGCCCTTCAAGGCCGATTCCTGTGCGTGTTGGCGCAGGTAGCCTGGAAGACGCTGGTCCTGCCAGCCGGATTGCCCTTGAAGTACACCGTTGGCCATAGGCCCGGTGGCATCGGAGCTTTCCTTGTAGCCGGCCAGTACGGCTGGACCCTTGACCTGCGGACCGGCCATGACCGGTTGCTGGGTTTGTTGGGCCAGTTCGGCACCGGCGATTTCGTCCTGGTTGTACAGGCGAACACCTGCCAACACAGCAACGGTCACCGAAGCAGCGACTGCCAAACGACCCAGGCTACGCCAAGGACCGCGAGCAGCTTTTGCCGGAACGGCTTCATCAGCCAGCGCAGCAGAAACGGCCGCAGCAATATCCAGACGAGGGATTAGAAGATCCTTGTGCATCACCGCCCGAGCGACTTGGTAACGAGACCAGGTATCACGGGTTTCGGCGTCATCAAATGCATTAAGCACTCGACGAAGTTCCAGTTCATCCGCTTCGTTATCCATCACTGCGGACAGCGATTCCTGCAGGGCATCACGACTCATGGCGGTTCCTCTCTTGGCTGTCGCCGCTGTCTCAGTTTTCCTGCAACAACGGCTGCAGGGCTTTATCGATGGCTTCCCGAGCCCGGAAAATCCGGGAACGTACGGTACCCACCGGACATTGCATGACGGCCGCAATGTCCTCGTAACTCAGACCATCGAATTCACGTAAAGTTAACGCCGTACGTAAATCTTCTGGTAGTTGCTGAATTGTTCGATGGACGGTTCCCTCGATCTCGTCGCGCAGCAATGCACGCTCCGGCGACTCGAGATCCTTGAGGCCGTGATCACCATCATAAAATTCAGCATCTTCCGAACTAACATCACTATCCGGTGGGCGGCGACCGCGAGAAACCAGATAGTTCTTCGCCGTGTTGATGGCGATGCGGTAAAGCCACGTGTAAAACGCACTATCACCGCGAAAATTACCGAGTGCACGGTAAGCCTTGATAAAGGCTTCCTGTGCAACGTCCTGCGCTTCATGGGTGTCGTGCACAAACCGCACGATCAACCCGAGAATTTTGTGCTGGTATTTCAGCACTAGCAGATCAAATGCCCGCTTGTCGCCGCGTTGAACGCGCTCGACCAGCTGCTGATCCTCTTCCTGGGTTAGCATGAACACTCCTCGTTGTACTTGAAGGAGGCTTGCATAACTAATCGATCAGGCTTGCAAACATAGACTCGGACTTTTCGCAAAAGTTCTCCCCCTCCAAGCAAGTTTCCGGTGCGCACTGATTTGGCACACACGAAAAACGCAGCGCGGGCGATGCCGGCTGCGCGAATAATCTGTCGCCAGTTTCCTGACGCGCCTGACAGAGACGCCGATCAGTAAATCCAGCGTGTTCCCAGCTTTCGGGCATCCTGCTATTGAGTCGGGGCTTATGCAAAAAGTTCCCATCCCAATAGCTGTCGCCCTCATGAAAGCCGTGCAGTTCGTTGACCGTAGTCTCACAATGCCACGAATGCCCGGCTATTGTGCCGCTCCCCCCCTCTATATACTAGTGGGCCGTGTGACCCTTTGATTCGCCGATCCAGGCGTCCTGTTTGCGCCCCCTTCGGATCGCTTTTTGCGGAATCCTTCAAATGAGCCAACAGTTTCAACACGATGTCCTGGTGATTGGCAGCGGCGCCGCAGGCTTGAGCCTTGCGCTGACTCTGCCGAGCAATCTGCGCATAGCCGTACTGAGCAAGGGCGACCTGGCCAATGGCTCGACATTCTGGGCCCAGGGCGGTGTCGCCGCGGTACTGGATGACACCGACACCGTACAATCCCACGTCGAAGACACCCTGAATGCGGGCGGCGGCCTGTGCAACGAAGAGGCAGTGCGCTTCACTGTAGAGCACAGCCGCGAAGCCATCCAATGGTTGATCGACCAGGGCGTGCCGTTCACCCGCGATGAACATTCCGGTACCGACGACGGCGGCTTCGAGTTCCACCTGACCCGCGAAGGCGGCCATAGCCATCGGCGCATCATCCATGCCGCCGACGCCACCGGCGCCGCGATTTTCAAGACCTTGCTCGACCAGGCCCGGCAGCGCCCGAACATTGAACTGCTGGAACAACGGGTCGCCGTCGACCTGATCACCGAAAAACGCCTGGGCCTGTCGGGCGAACGCTGCCTCGGCGCCTACGTACTCAACCGCGCCAGTGGTGAAGTCGACACCTACGGCGCGCGCTTCACGATTCTCGCCTCGGGCGGCGCGGCGAAGGTCTACCTCTATACCAGCAACCCCGACGGCGCCTGCGGTGATGGTATCGCCATGGCCTGGCGTTCGGGCTGCCGGGTGGCGAACCTGGAGTTCAATCAGTTCCACCCCACGTGCCTTTATCACCCGCAGGCCAAGAGTTTCCTGATCACCGAGGCCCTGCGCGGCGAAGGTGCACACCTGAAGCTGCCCAACGGCGAACGCTTCATGCAGCGCTTCGACCCCAGGGCCGAACTGGCCCCGCGAGACATCGTCGCCCGGGCCATCGACCATGAAATGAAGCGCCTGGGCATCGACTGCGTCTACCTGGACATCAGCCACAAGCCCGAAGCCTTCATCAAGACCCACTTCCCGACGGTCTACGAGCGCTGCCTGGCGTTCAACATCGACATCACCAAAGGCCCGATCCCGGTCGTACCGGCGGCGCACTACACCTGCGGCGGCGTGATGGTCGACCAGCACGGCCGCACCGATGTGCCAGGCCTGTACGCCATCGGCGAAACCAGCTTCACCGGCCTGCACGGTGCCAACCGCATGGCCAGTAACTCGCTGCTGGAATGCTTCGTGTACGCCCGCTCCGCCGCCGCCGACATCATGGAACAACTGCCGCGCATCCCGGTGCCGGCCGCCCTGCCCCGCTGGGACGCCAGCCAGGTGACCGACTCGGACGAAGACGTGATCATCGCCCACAACTGGGACGAGCTGCGGCGCTTCATGTGGGACTACGTGGGAATCGTGCGCACCAACAAGCGCCTGGCACGGGCGCAACACCGGGTTCGACTGCTGCTGGATGAGATCGACGAGTTCTACAGCAACTACCGAGTAAGCAGAGACCTGATTGAATTGAGGAACCTTGCTCAAGTAGCGGAACTGATGATCAGGTCTGCCATGGAACGTAAGGAATCTCGGGGTCTGCACTACACGCTGGACTATCCAGGGATGCTGCCAGAGGCGAAGGATACGATCCTTACACCGACCTAATGAGGCACGTTAAGAGACCTTAGCGTAGCACCATTGGACCCCGTTTTGTAACAGCTTTGGCGCACATTTGTCCCACCGCTGGGGTCCTTATCGCCTGCCCGCAAGGGTCCTTATCGTGCGCCTATGCGAGCGTGCGAGGGCCTACGGGGGTAAGCGCGCAAGAGCTTTGTTGAAGGTGACCTAAGAAACGTTTTTGCCATTTTCTTAAAGGCCCCTTGAGGTCAGCCATCCAGACCCAACGGAACTGACGTGGCCCTCAGGGCGCGCTTAGAAGAACAGGATTGATGTATAGGAAAGCCCGTGCGAGGGCCTTTGTGTCGGGATGCTGCTTTGATCGTGGCCCTCGACTGTCACCCCTCCCAAGAATCAAGGAGAGTACAGCCACCACAACTGTAACCGCTAAGGCACCATGACCAGGGCCTTTAACACAGCGGTAAACTCAGGGAGGGACAGTCGAGGGCCACGATCAAAGCAGCATAGAGGGAGGGGTGTTTGTTGATAACAACCCCTGTCAACCAGTAGACATCAGATGCCCTCATGTGTGCCTTACGGGTCCACTGAGCTCTTCATGAGGTCACCCTGATATATGCCTTAAAGAATGATCATTAAGGGACCAGGGAGGGGCTCCCCTGAATCGCCCCGGATTCTCTAGACACCTTGCAAGCTCATTGCGTAACGTTTTTCAAACTCTACCGGTGACAGCTGATTGTTGAAACCATGCCGGCGTTTTGCGTTGTAGAACATCTCGATGTAATCGAACACATCACTACGAGCATCTTCGCGCGTGGAATAGATTTTCCGCTTGATCCGTTCCCGTTTTAGAAGCTGGAAAAAGCTCTCAGCCACGGCGTTGTCATGACAATTGCCTCGGCGACTCATGCTGGCAACCAAATTGTTCGCCTTCAAAAAGCTGCGCCAATCGGAGCTGCTGTACTGGCTGCCTTGGTCGGAATGAACCATCACCTCTTGCTTCGGTTTACGCCTCCAAACCGCCATCAATAACGCATCAATGGCCAAATCACTGGTCATCTGCGACTTCATTGACCAGCCAACGACCTGACGAGAAAACAGATCCAGCACCACTGCCAAATACAGCCAGCCTTCATACGTACGAATGTAAGTGATGTCGGTGACCCAAACTTTGTTGGGTTCTACGACATCAAACTGGCGCTTCAGTAAATTGGGTGAGGCGACCGCTGGCTTACCGCCGTACTTTCCAGGGCGACGTCGATACCCTGTCTGAGAGCGCAGCCCTTCAAGACGCATCAGCCTCGCCACACGATGGCGACCACAATCCTCACCGACTTCGCGCAGATCGTCATGGACTTTGCGATAGCCATAAACGCCGCCGCTCTCCAGCCAGGAATGCTTGATCAAACCCAGCAGTCGCTGGTCGTCTTTGGCGCGTACAGATTGCGGCTCAGACAGCCAGGCGTAATAACCGCTGGGATGGACTTTCAGCGTCAGGCAAAGCCGTCGAATGGAATAGTCGCCCGCTCGCTGCTTTATAAAGGCGTACTTCAACCGCACTCCTTGGCAAAGTACGCGGCGGCCTTTTTTAAGATGTCTCGCTCTTCGGTGACCCGCTTGAGTTCGGCTCGCAGACGACGCAGTTCAGCGTGCTGATCATCGTCTTGCTTCCGTTCTCCTTGAGGTTTGCTGTAGCGCTTTATCCAGGCATAGAGGCTATGCGACGACACGCCAAGACGCGCCGCCACATCAGCGACAGGCAGCTTCTTTTCGGTCACTTGATTGACCGCTTGGATTTTGAATTCTTCGGGGTAACGCGGGTTGCTCATGGCACCTCCTAATTGACCTCAGTTTAAGGCAAAGAGGTGTCTACGAAACCCGGGGCGATTCACCGTCCCGCTTAATGAAGGCCTTAAGTAGGGCCGCAGTCATGGCGTTGAGACGCTCTGAGCTATGGTCCTTGAGCAGGGAGAACGACTTGCAAGGGTAGACCTGGGAGAGGCCATCGCCTGGGCTATAGCAGCCAATGACGCGACCCACGGCTGATACGCTCATGCCCACAGGTAGGAAGGTCTTACGGCCACGCTTGCCGGTGTGGCGACTATTGAGTGCGCCTGACAGTAGCTCCAGGTTCCCGATCAGGTTGTTAGCTGGGTTGAGGTCAATGTGATTCACCAGCAGACCAGCCGGGATAGGGCCGTTGACCATCTCCCATATGAGGCGGTGGCATGAGACCAGCTTAGAGCCGGCCACACTTGCCAGTAACCGTGGGTGTCACGGCGACCAGCGCGAAGGTCAGCACGGCGACCGGTGCCGGATGTCTTCCAGCTAAACCCTGAAGGACTCATAGGGTCGATGTACAAGTGTTCCAGGGCGAAGGCTACAGGTGTGGTGTATTGGGGTTGTGCGGTCATGGTTATAGTTCTCCTTTGAGTGTCTCCTTGAGGGTGGCCGGTGGTGTGGCCTATTGGTGTGCCGTACTGGAACCTTGATGGTCCCTAAGCGCGACTTGTGCAACCGTGGTCGGTAGACCCAGGCTCTGTAACCCTTGAGGGTCCCTGAGTGGTCTGTCTTATAAAATGGGGAAAGGAACAGTGAGACCGATTGAGCATCAGTCCTCTTAAAGGAACCTTAGGGATAGGGATTGCTTATCAGCAAATAATCCCAATCACATAGGGTCTCAGAGAGCTTAGAGGTGGTCTCTATACACTCCATCGGTAACCATGAAGGTTGTGCGTTAGGTCTTCTTTATCTTGTGTCCGTATTAACTGGCGAACGCATCAACTCCCAGGGCTAAGCGCAGTTGCTGCAAGGACTTCAGGCAGACAGCGCACAGGGATTCAGGCTCAGAGGCTGTCCGTACTGAGTCCATATCGCCCATCGCCACACGCAGCCATTGAGGCCGGGACCGCATGAGGTATTGCATGGCAACGTAAAGTGCAGCCAGATACCGCCGCGCCGTCCTTGAGGACGCTCCCAGGTGTTCCCCGATGGTCTCAGCGCTCAGGTCCTCAAGCGTTTCAAGGAGGTCATAGAGAACCTTGACGGGTAGCTGCTTGGTCCCGCCATGATCCAGACGAGCAACGCCCACAAGGACATCCTCTGACCATGGCTCATAGCGGTCCTGAAAATCGAGGTGACCATAGAAAGGGTTCTCAATGATCAAGGGTACGGGCCCACGGCGGCGCACAGCAGGGACCTTAATAAGGGCCTTGAGGTAGTCCGTGGAGTCCTTCGGCTCATGCAACAGGGCAGCGGTACGGGCATTGCGCCACGCATCTTTAGGCAGCAGGTCATAAGGCTCATAGCCTCGATAATCGGTTAGCTCAGCGTGTAGGCGTTGGTAGCCTGCATAGGTGTCACTTTGATAGATTTTTTGCGGGGTCATGGCGGTCCTCCTTGGCGGCGTCCTCAGTGAGGTTTTCTGTGATGGTGTGTGCTTCCTGTATATGTGAGGGTTTTAAAGCCACGTCACAGCGAGAGCCCCAGCCGGGAAGGGCCAGGGCAGCATTTGAGGCATGACTGAGACGTGACCAGAAAGGAAGGGATGCGACGTGGTGTGTTGTACTGTGGTGAAACTGGTGAAGTGGTCCGGTTATTGTGGGTGGTTTTAAATTGCCGCCCCTTGAGGAACTCCTTGAGCCTGCTCTTTATGGCCCTGGCCGTAACCTTGCGAGCATCTCCAGGTCGAGCGTATGACCCAGGCCTATCGACAACTCAACTGGGCGCCAATGCTGTCCTCAGACCATGGCTCATAGCGGTCCTGAAAATCGAGGTGACCATAGAAAGGGTTCTCAATGAGTATCGGCACCGTTCCTCGCTCGGGTTTCTCAGGGACAAGGCAAAGGTCTGTCAGGTAGTCGGCCCGGTCGAAGTCATCGGCCAGGGTGTGGAGTAGAACGGTTGCGAGGTGGGTCATCGTGGTGGTCTCCTATAGCTCTCCTTATCGACGGGCAGCGTTGAGCCTCCCGTGCTGTAGGGTGATTGGTGATGTCCTCTTGTGGGTGAGGGGTTTTAATCCGAGGTGTCAATTGGTAGCCATAGTGAGGGTTTCTACGGTCACCTCTAAGCAGTCATCGGAGGAAACTGTTCGTATCTTCCCGCGTAGGTGAAGTTTCGAGTTGGGGTATCTGCCAAAAACCTGCTAATCGCTCATACAGGCACCACCCAAGGCAAACATTGCGGCTCACCGCATGACTAAAAGATAGGCTTTGGTTCAGCGATACGTATGATCTCGATAACCCGTGTCAACGAGCGGGTAACCAGAGGTCGCTCAATGACAGCCACCAAAAAACAAGCTAAGGCGGCCCATAGCCATCATTCCCATTGTCTGTTGACCCAGCCATACGCTAACCTTGCCGGCCGGCCTGACCACTGATCATGTGCATGAACCGTGATTTAAATGGATCGTTTGCGTAAGGCGCAAACACCGAAACTAATCTGTTACTGCAAATGGTGCTCCGTTAGTAAGCGTGATGGGGTCCGGCAATACATTCCATACGCCCATTGAAATGGGCTAACGCGCCCTACAAGGAGTTCAACTTGAAAATTTTTCTAAGCTGGTCTGGCGAGCTTAGTCGCGAGCTTGCAGAAGCCCTGCGTGATTGGCTCCCTGCTGTGCTTCAAAGCGTGAAGCCATTTTTTACTCCGAATGACATCGAGAAGGGCGCACGCTGGAGCAAAGATATTGCCCAAGAACTCGAAACTTCGTCATATGGAATATTTTGTTTAACTAAAGAGAACTTAACGAAACCTTGGATTATGTTCGAAGCTGGCGCGCTTTCTAAAAGAATAGATGTGTCACGGGTTTGCCCCGTGTTATTTGGTGTGGACAACGCAGACTTGGAAGGTCCTCTGGTTCAGTTTCAAGCATCACCATTCAACGAAGCCGAAATTAGAAAGTTAATGAAAACACTGAACTCCGGACTCGGGGAACAGCGACTGGATGAAACTGTGTTAACCTCAGTTTTTGAAATGTGGTGGCCAAAATTAAACGAGAAAATCTCCAAAATATTAGAGCGCCACGCGGCCAAACCTACTGGCACATCATCAACACGAACTGATCGAGAACTCCTTGAAGAGGTGTTACAACTTTCAAGACTAAATTCATCTAAGAACTCTAACACCCCACGCTTGGATCGAGTGGAGCGACTCGACCCCTCAGCGATAATTCACTCCTTTAAACATATAATGTACCTTTGCGACTATGCGCGCGGAGGGCAGCAGAACGAAGAGCTTCTACCGTTAATTCGAGGGATATTTGATCCTCTAAGATACGTTGTTGATGAAACTCTTGGCTCTTCAAAGCATAAGCATGAGATCAACGAAATTGCAGCATCAATTGAAACGATGCTCAACGCGGACAACTAATCTTAAGTCTCCCATTAGAATCCCTTTAAGCCGGCCGGCACTAATTGGGCAACCAGTGCCTTTATGGAGCCGGCAGTGTCATAGCGCCCCATCTTGCGGATGGCCGGGAACTTCCTCGGTGACCGACTTACGAAACTGTTCAGTCCGTTTGGAGCGGCCCCGCATCAGCATCCCGTTAGGGCTGAGCTTAGTGTTCGTATCGGCTTGGGTAAGCCACTGTCCGGATACGCATTGCCCGCAGAGGGCCACTTTGAGGGTGCCCTTACGACATCTTTAAGGGAAGGCCACGTCAGTATGGTCTCTCCCCTTATTGTGGGTGTTTTAAATCCGATACCTTGCCAAGCCCCTAATGCGCGTCACAGTGGACGCCACGTCGTTTGACATATAGAGTGCATGATGGCAATCCGCCAACAACAAGGAGAGTAAGATGGCAAATTACACCGATGAATCCGTATTGAAAAAGGTAGACGGAACCGAGGCACGCTGGACAACTAAGTACTCTCCAAGCGACACAGTTCCAGTATCTGGAATTTATCGCTGCGTTAATTGTAAACGCGAAGTTACTTGCAACGAGGGAGAAAGCTTTCCACCTCAGAACCACAGCCAGCATGCCCCTGGCAAGCCAATTTTATGGAAGCTCAACGTCCGGACCAATACAACCGGAGAAATTTGAGAACTTAATATAACGTACCAAGTTGGGTGCAATGATCCTTCTGAAGTTCATTACACCCAACAAGTCCATGCTATTGAAGTTTCTCGGCTTAAGCTTGGAAGCCTTAGCCCGAGAAAGCTCAGGAGACTACAAAGACGAATTTCAGCGCTTCAGTCATGCGACCACCTCGCAACACTCCCCACCCCATACAAGTCGTAACTGATAGACCCGAAGCAGTGCGCCAAGATTGACTCAGTGGTTCCCACAGGCACCTCAATGGACTTCCAGACAGGGCGACTGGGGCTCCTGAGCCCATTGTGAGTCCTTATGAAGGTCAAGGCATGGAAACGGTATGGCGCCGCTTTGATTGTAGAAGGCCATTAAGTCCCTTGAGATCCTTAGTTTCCCATTGTCAGCCTTGCATATTAATTAGAAGGGTACGTCTTCTTCCTCAGTAATTTGTGTAACTGTCTGGTAGCTCAGCTTTTCAAATCGATCATAAAGATCGGAAATTGTTGTTGATTCATCTTTGTATTTTCTTGCGATAAACCGTATCGAACGAGACATTTCTTTCAATGCATCTAAAGATTGCTCATACCCCCCGACCTCTTGCGCCTCACTGTTGTGCATGGAAATAAAAGACTCTAATAATTCTTCGAGGGCCTTTGGAGGAAGGCGAAAGGTTTGCCGGGCTGAGCGGGTCAAAAGTAATATTTCGTCCAAGACCTCTCTATCGTTTCGTACGGGACCATCAACAATAGTGATCGATGATAGAATCTCAGTGATTTTCTCTTCAAGGTCAGGCCACCATTTTTCAAATACAGCGTCCAAAGTTTTTGCAGGTAATTTATGTTCGCTTAGCCTACCGTTGATTACAGTAATTAACTTATGAAAGTCTGCCTTTGTAAACTCAGTCGTCTGAAACTGCTTTAAAGGCCCAGCAAGATCGGCATTGTTAATTCCGAACAAAATAGGGCAAACATAAGTCTTATCAAGACTTTTAGATAACGCTCCAGCCTCAAATAGAATCCAATCGCTGTGAATATTATCTCTTGTAATGCACAGAATCCCTATTTCTGCGTTTGAAAGCTCTTTTGCAATATCGTTAGCCCACCGCCCGCCCTTCTCAATATCAGCAGGTGTGAAGTAAGGAGTCACGAGTTGTAGCACTCCTGGGAGCCAATCTCTGATGGACTCTGCTAACCGTTTACTGACAGGTCCCGACCAACTAATGAAAACTTTCATTTAGAGCTTATCCCGCACTTTAAAAAGCGGAGCATATCAGCACGCAATATCATTTCGCCACCCCCAGCATTACCTTAAGGTATCAGGCAGCTCCTCAAAGCTTCAGCCATACGCCCGACTTCGACCGCACTCCCCGCCCCGTATAAGTCATAACTGATAGACCCCGAAGCATGCCCCAGGATTGACTCAGCAGTCCCAACAGGCACCTCAGCGGCCTTCAATGCACCAGCCAGAGAGTGACGCAACGAGTGGAAGGTCTGGGTCCGATCAGCATTCAAGCTCAGGACATCCCTTAAGGCCCCATTGAGCACGTTCGAGAACTGACCGGCGCCCAACTTGAACAGCCGTGAGTCTGCCTTTCTGACGAACTCAAGGAACGCCTGAAGATCGAAACCGTAAGCGCCATCAGTCAGCGGTACAACACGGAGAGCATTCTTGGTCTTGGCTGTCTTGCCATCATTCCTGTTGATGTCGATGACCCATACGCTGCCGACCCGCTTAACGTCAGCCTTGGTCAATTGCCTGAGTTCCTCGATACGGGCCCCAGTGATCACCCCAAGGTACAATGCCCAGCGCTGCCATGCATCCACTGGTAGTGAATTAGCGTGAGCCATCAAGGCTGCTACCTGATCCGGAGAGAACGCCTCACGGGAGCTGTCAGCGCCTTTCGTTGGCTTCAGACCCTTATCAAAACTCTTGTCGAGGTATCCGTTATTCACAGCCCAATCCATGACAGTCGATAGCCGGGTCAGCAGCTTCTTAACCGTCGAAGGCTTACGGTCCTCAAGGAGCTTGTCCCGAAGGTTCTTCATGTCCTCCCGTGTGTGGGTCTTCATGTCCAAGTTGCCAAGGATCGTGCCGATAGCCTCACACGATGACTTCACGTCCCGCATAGTGCTGTCCTGAATGCTGTCTTTGCGTTCCGCCATGTAGAGCCCAGAAAGGGCCTTGAATGTCAGACCTGAAAGAGCACTTACAGATAAGGGCAGGGAGAGGGCCACAGACGTGCCACAAGATTCCCCATTGAGGTCCTTCACTATCTCGACCAGCTTCCCCGACCGGCCCCGCATACGCTCCTGAGAGGCCTCAAGGATCTCAAGGGCCTTACTTACTGCTCGTTGCTGATTGATGCTCAGGGGCAGCTGTGCGGACGCCTTACGGAGCGCCAAGTGATGTTCATCGTTGATCATCTCGTAAGCGACCAGTGAACTGTCACCGTGTGCCATCGTCAGGTTGTACTCGGCGATGTCTATAAGGCGCTCACGAAGTTCATCCCATGGCGCTTCTGGGTTGTCCAAATGGTAGGCCTTCAGAGTCGAGAGGATGTCGTCGGAGATGGTCATTGCGGTGGCCTTGTCGGTAGTCCTGAGTGACAGCGTGAAGAAGCCCTTAACGGTTCCTTGAGGGCGAAGGCGAAGGTAATAGCGACCAGACCGGCGATAGTGGTACGGCTTGGCGAGCGCAGTTTGTAACAGGTTTGTCCCACTTGGGGAGCGGTGGTTGACGGTCATCGGCTGAAACCCCTGTATCCATTGGGTTTAGCCTCAAAGGGTCGAGTTCTACAGCAACTATAAGGTCAGCCGCGACCTGATCGAGTTGCGCAACCTGGCCCAGGTGGCGGAACTGATGATTCGCTCGGCCATGGAGCGCAAAGAGAGCCGGGGACTGCATTACACCCTCGACTACCCGCAAATGCTGCCCGAGGCGCGCGACACTATCCTGGTGCCAACCACCTACGGCGGCTGAACTTCAAGCGCACCCGCAGGCGCCGATGCACATCGGTGGCCTGCGAATCCCGCGGCACACAGATCGAACGCACGCGCCAGTCACCCTGCACCCGAAAGCGCAGCACCACGATCAACGGCAACGCCAGGCTGTCGGGGCGCAATTGCACGCTGTGCCAGCCACGCGCGGCGCTCCACAACTCCCAGCCGTCCTCATCGCGGCGCAGGCCACGGATCGACGAACGGTGAGTCAGCAGGATATGCCGCGGCAGCACCCAACCGGCATGGGCCAGGCACAACAAGGCGCCGAACACGGCGAACCACGGGGGCACATCGAGAAACCACAAAGCACCCAGCGCGAACGCCTGGGCGAAAAGATAAGCCGCCAGCAACTGCCCGGAGGCGTGCCAGCGGCATTCGAACGTATTACTTGGGCTGGACACGATCCAGAATCATCCGAACCATGCGCTGCAGCTCCGGGTCTTCCGATTCGGCACGCTCCATGAACCAGCCGAACATGTCCTGATCTTCGCATTCCAGCAGCTTGCGGTAGCAGTCGCGGTCGACGTCGTTGAGGTGCGGATAGACCTCCCTGACGAACGGTACCAGCAACACGTCCAGCTCAAGCATGCCGCGGCGGCTGTGCCAGTAGAGGCGATTGAGTTCTACATCTTCGACCATGGAGCGCTCC
Source organism: Pseudomonas sp. TH32 (assembly GCF_016650855.1). Taxonomy (NCBI): domain Bacteria; kingdom Pseudomonadati; phylum Pseudomonadota; class Gammaproteobacteria; order Pseudomonadales; family Pseudomonadaceae; genus Pseudomonas; species Pseudomonas sp. TH32. The sequence continues at coordinate 45,752 of NZ_JAEKFA010000001.1, forward strand.
TCAAATAGAGCGCAAGTATACAGGCCGACGCTGCCTGGAACAGTCGGCTTTGGTCGGCCATACCGAAACTATCCATTTGCCGGGCGCCCCTCTATGATGCACCCATGACTTTTTAACCTGCGATGACCCATGGCTGACTCTGCTTTCTTCTGCCCCCTGTCCCACGAAGGCGTTCTCGCCGTCCGCGGTTCCGACGCTGCCAAGTTCCTCCAGGGACAACTGACCTGCAACCTCAACTACCTGAGTGACACCCAGGCCAGCCTCGGCGCGCGCTGCACCCAAAAAGGGCGCATGCAGTCGAGCTTCCGTATCCTGCTGCAAGGCGATGGCGTGCTGCTGGCCATGGCCTCCGAGCTGCTGGAGCCGCAACTGGCGGACTTGAAGAAATACGCGGTGTTCTCCAAATCCAAACTCACCGACGAAAGTGCCGCCTGGGTACGTTTCGGGGTGTCGGATGCTGATCCGCTATTGGCCAGCCTGGGCCTTGAGCTGCCCGCCGAGACCGACAGCGTGGTGCGCAGCGGTGAATTGATCGCCATCCGCGTATCCCCGGGCCGCGCCGAACTCTGGGCCCCTGCCGCCCAGGCCGATACCCTGCGCAGCCAACTCGCCGCGCAATTGAACGAAGGTGAACTGAATCAATGGCTGCTGGGCCAGATCCGTGCCGGTATCGGCCAGGTCATGCCCCAGACCCGCGAACTGTTCATTCCGCAGATGCTCAACCTGCAAGCCGTCGGCGGCGTCAGCTTCAAGAAAGGCTGCTACACCGGCCAGGAAATCGTCGCGCGCATGCAGTACCTGGGCAAACTCAAGCGTCGCCTGTATCGCCTGAGCCTGAATGCCAACGAATTGCCAGAGCCTGGCACCCCCCTGTTTTCCCCGTCGCACAACAGCGCCATCGGCGAGGTGGTGATTGCCGCCCGGGCCGGTGAGTCGATTGAACTTCTAGCGGTGCTGCAAGCCGAAGCAGCAGAGAGTGGCGATGTGCATGTGGGTACGCTGGAAGGCCCGGGCCTTCAGCTGCTCGACCTGCCTTACCAGCTGGACCGTGATCGCGAGATCCAGCGCTGATCGTCGTACCTTTTTGCAACACCCTAGAGATCATGAATGAACAAGCTGGCGGAAAGAGTCCAACAGGCTTTGGTTGTGGCCATCGATAATGATGACCTGGTCCTGCCAACGCTACCGGAAGTGGCCCTGAAGATTCGTCAGGCCGCCGAAGACCCGGACATCAGCATCAGCCATCTGAGCAAAGTGATCGGCCGCGATACCGCCCTGTCGGCGCGGCTGATCAAAGTGGTCAACAGCCCGCTGCTGCGCGCCACCCAGGAAGTCACCGACCTGCACACCGCCATCACCCGGCTGGGCACCAACTACAGCAGCAACCTGGCGATCGGCCTGGTGATGGAGCAGATCTTCCACGCCCGCTCCGAAGTGGTCGAACAGAAAATGCGCGATGTGTGGCGGCGCAGCCTGGAAGTGGCCGGCGTCAGCTATGCGCTGTGCCGCAACCACAGCCAGTTGAAGCCTGATCAGGCAGCCTTGGGTGGGCTGGTGCATCAGATTGGCGTATTGCCGATCCTCACCTACGCCGAAGATCACTATGAACTGCTGTCCGATCCGGTCAGCCTCAACCACGTGATTGAAAGCATTCACCCATTGCTGGGCGACAAACTACTGCGACGCTGGGACTTCCCGGAAATGCTGGTTAACCTGCCGGCACAGTACATGGACCTGGAGCGCGACTCCGAGCGCCTGGACTATATCGACCTGGTGCAGGTCGCCGTGCTGTATTGCCACCGCAACACCGACCATCCGCTGGCCAGCGTGCCGGTGTCGACACTGCCGGCGATCCAGAAACTGCGGATCGACCCCTACAACGACACCTTGCGTGCCGAGCTGGACGAAGCGCGGTCGATGTTTTACTGATCAACCCGCGATAAAACTGACCCGCACCTTCAACCCCGCCAACTCACCGTCATGCAAGCTGATCTGCGCCAGGTGCGCCCGGCAGATCTCGCCGACAATCGCCAACCCCAAGCCTGAACCCAGGCCCTGCTGGCTGCGCCGATAGAAACGCTCGAACACTCGGTCCCGCTCATCCAGCGGGATGCCCGGGCCATCGTCTTCCACTTCCAGTACCGCCGGCGCCGTGACCCGCAAAATAACGTTGCCGCCCGGCGGCGTGTGGGCCAGGGCGTTGTCCACCAGATTGCTCAGCAATTCGTTCAACAACGTTGGCTCGCCCCGCAACCACACCGGCTCGTCCGCCTCCAGCGCCAGGGCCACGCCCCGCGCATGGGCCAGCGGCGCCATGGCCATGCCCAGCTCGCGAGCCAACTGGCTCAAGTCCAACAGTTGCGCACCGCCTTCGGCAATCGCCCGGGCGCCGTTTTCGATACGGGCCAACGAGAGCAATTGATTGGCCAGGTGCGTCAGGCGATCCGTGCCCTGGGCGGCGGTTTCCAGGGAGGTGCGCCAGGTGGCCGGGTCTTCGGCGCGCAGTCCCAGTTCCAAACGAGCCTTGAGCGCGGCCAACGGTGTGCGCAGTTCATGGGCGGCATCGGCAATAAACTGGGCCTGGCGCTCGAACTGCCCGCGCAGGCGTTCGGTGAAGTGGTTGAGCGCCCGCACCAGAGGGCCCAACTCATGCTGCACTTCCACCAGCGGCAACGGCCGCAGGTCATCCGGCTGACGCTCTTCCACGGCCGTACGCAAGCGCTCCAATGGCCGCAGTGCCGCGCTCACCGCGAAAAACACCAACAACAATGCACCGACGGCCAGCATGCCCAGACGCAGCAAGGTATCGGCCATCAGGCTGCGGGCCATGGCGACTCGTGCCTCGTCGGTTTCGGCCACGCGGATTTCCGCCATGCCGTTCATGTTCGGCTCGGACACCGCCTTGAGCAGGCTAACCACCCGCACGTTCTGGCCCTGATATTTAGCGTTGTAAAAGCGTGCCAGCGCCGGATAGTCATCGGTGCGCGGCGTACCCGGCGGCGGGCCGGGCAGGTTTTCGTAGCCGGAAATCAGCTTCTGGTGAATATCGTTGACCTGGTAGTAAATCCGCCCGGCGCTGTCATAGGCGAACGTATCCAGGGCGACGTAGGGCACATCGGCGCTCAAGGTGCCGTCGCGATGAGACAGGCCCGCAGCAATGGTCCGCGCCGAGGCCAGCAGCGTTCGGTCGTAAGCCGTGTCTGCCGCCTCGCGCCCATTCCAATAAGCGCTCAAGCCACTGGCGATCATCAACACCACCAGCAGCAGCGCCAGGTTCCACAGCAGGCGCCAGCGCAGGCTGCTGGGCTTATGCATCGCGGGCTTCCAGCAGGTACCCCAAGCCACGGAAAGTGACGATGGCCACAGGCTGGCCATCGAGCTTCTTGCGCAGGCGGTGCACGTAGATTTCGATGGCGTCGGGGCTGGCCTCTTCATCCAGGCCGAACACTTGGGAGGCCAACTGCTCCTTGCTCATCACCCGGCCGGGACGTGCGATCAGCGCCTCAAGCACCGCCTGCTCGCGGGAGGTCAACGTCAGCAGCTCACCGCCCAGGGTGAAGCGCCGTGTGTCCAGATCGTAAATCAACACGCCACAGGCCTGCTGCCGCTCTCCGCCCAGCACGCTACGGCGCAGCAGGGCCTTGACCCGTGCTTCCAGCTCAGTCAGTTCAAACGGCTTGGCCAGGTAGTCATCCGCGCCGAGGTTGAGGCCATGCACGCGGTCTTTCACATCGCTGCGGGCGGTCAACATCAACACAGGCAGATTTTTCCCACGGGCCCGCAAGCGTGCCAGCACCTCGAAACCGTCCATGCGCGGCAGGCCCACATCAAGGATCGCCACCGCGTATTCCTCGCTGCTCAGGGCCAGGTCCGCCGCCACGCCATCGTGCAGCACATCGACGGTCAAACCCGTGCTCTTGAGCGCCTGGGCGACACTTTCGGCAAGCTGCAAATGGTCTTCGACCAGAAGGACACGCATGGGTTTATTACCTCGTTCGGGAGTGGTCGGCGCCACACTTTGCCGGGGAGTTTACAGGCGCCGCCTGCGCTGTGAAGCCCGAAAACATTGAAAGGCGACTGAAAGGTTAGTGAAAGCTTCGCCCTTTAGCATCCAGCCACGGTGGGTTTCGCCTGCCGAGCTATTTCACCCATAGCGCCCGAAAAACGCCTCGAAGCGTTTTCGCCAAAATAAGAACAATAACGGAGTACACCCACGATGCTGCGCACACAGCCGCCTGCTCGTTCTTCTCGTATCACCCAGACCGCCCTCGCCAGTGCCGCCGCCCTTGCCGGTTTTTCGCCTGCAGGCCAAGCCGCCTTTTTCGAGGACAGCACCGCCACTCTCGAAACCCGCAACATGTACTTCAACCGCGACTTTCGCGACGGTACCAGTGCACAACAATCCAAACGCGACGAGTGGGCCCAGGGCTTTATGCTCAACCTGCAGTCGGGCTACACCGACGGCACCGTCGGCTTTGGCGTGGATGCGCTGGGCATGCTGGGGGTCAAGCTCGACTCCAGCCCCGACCGCACCGGCACCGGCCTGCTGCCGACCCACGATGACGGCCGGGCCGCCAACGAATATTCCAAACTCGGCCTGACCGGCAAAGTGAAAATCTCCGCCACCGAACTGAAAATCGGCGCGCTGATCCCCGAGCTGCCGATCCTCAAGCCCAACGACGGGCGTATCCTGCCGCAGACGTTTGAAGGCGGCCTGTTGAGTTCCAAGGAATTCAAGAACCTGGTGTTCACCGGCGGGCGCCTGAACAAGGCCAAGGACCGCGACGACACCAACTACGAAGACATCGGCCTCAACAACAAGAACAGCCGCTTCCTGAGCGGCGCCACCGGCAAGCATTTCGACTTCGGTGGCGTGGACTACAAGTTCGCCGACAAGATCACCGGCAGCTACCACTTCGCCCAACTCGACGACGTGTACCGCCAGCACTTCCTCGGCCTCGTGGCCTCCCGCCCGATGGGCCCCGGCACCTTCGGCGCCGACCTGCGCCTGGCCGTCAGTGACGACACCGGCGCGGCCCGCGGCGGCAAGATCGACAACACGTCCCTCAACGGCCTCTTCAGCTATGCGCTCAATGGCCATAAGCTCAGCGCCGGCTACCAGCACATGTCGGGCGACAGCGCCTTTCCCTACGTGGATGGCAGCGACCCGTACCTGGTCAACTTCGTGCAGATCAACGACTTTGCCGGCGCCGAAGAGCGCTCCTGGCAGGCACGCTACGACTACGACTTCGCCAAGCTGGGGATCCCCGGCCTGAGCTTCATGAGCCGTTACCTGTCGGGTGACAACATCAAGCTCAAGAACGGCGAGACCGGCAAGGAGTGGGAACGCAACAGCGAGATCCGCTACGTGGTGCAAAGCGGCACCTTCAAGGATGTGGCCGTGCGCCTGCGTAACGCCACCTACCGCTCCAACTATTCGGCCCGTGATGCGGATGAAGTGCGCCTGCTGGTGAGCTACAGCGTCGCACTGTGGTAACAGCAACCTCATAACAACAATGATGGAGATGAACATGACCCTTTCACTGCGTAAATTTGCCCTGACGGCCAGCTGCATGCTGTTCGCCAGCCAATTGATGGCCGCCGAACCCAAGCGCCCGGAATGCATCGCCCCGGCGTCCCCGGGCGGTGGTTTTGACCTGACCTGCAAACTGGCGCAAAGCGCGCTGGTCAACGAGAAGCTGCTGAGCAAGCCGATGCGCGTGACCTACATGCCCGGCGGCGTGGGCGCAGTGGCTTACAACGCCGTCGTGGCCCAGCGCCCGGCAGATGCCGGCACGCTGGTGGCGTGGTCCAGCGGTTCGCTGTTGAACCTGGCCCAGGGCAAATTTGGCCGCTTCGATGAAAGCGCCGTGCGCTGGCTCGCGGCCGTCGGCACCAGCTACGGTGCCATCGCGGTGAAAAGCGATTCGCCCTACAAAAACCTCGACGATCTGGTCAAGGCACTGAAGAAAGATCCCGGCAGCGTGGTGATCGGCTCCGGCGGCACCGTCGGCAGCCAGGACTGGATGCAAACCGCCCTGATCGCCAAGGCCGCCGGGATCAACCCGCGCGACCTGCGTTACGTAGCGCTGGAAGGCGGCGGTGAAATCGCCACCGCCCTGCTCGGCGGCCACATCCAGGTGGGCAGTACCGACATCTCCGACTCCATGCCGCACATCCTCAGCGGCGACATGCGCCTGCTGGCGGTGTTCTCCGACGAGCGCCTGGACGAGCCGGAAATGAAGAACATTCCGACCGCCAAGGAACAAGGCTACGACATCGTCTGGCCGGTGGTGCGTGGCTTCTACCTCGGGCCAAAAGTCAGCGACGAAGACTACGCCTGGTGGAAAGACGCCTTCGACAAACTGCTGGCCTCCGACGAGTTCGCCAAGCTGCGTGACCAGCGCGAGCTGTTCCCGTTCGCCATGACCGGCCCGGAGCTGGACACCTACGTGAAGAAACAGGTGGCTGACTACAAAGTGCTGGCCAAAGAGTTCGGCCTGATCCAGTAATCGCCCCTTGTTCGCGCGGCCACGCCCCTGCGCATCGGGGGTGTGGCCCAGGAGTTTTGCATGCTCTTACAACGCATTTTCGCCGCGTTCATGTTGCTGGTCTGCGCCGGCCTGGCGCTGATGGCCTGGCCGTATCAGGCATCGTTTTCCTACGAGCCGGTAGGACCTCGCGCCTACCCGCTGCTGATGCTCGGGCTGATGAGCCTGGGCCTGATCTACATGCTGTTTCGCCCGCAGCCCACCAAGCACACCGAGGAAGAACCGGCGCTGGACCGCGAAACCCTGGTCAAGATCGCGGTCTGCGTCACGCTACTGGTGATTTTCGCCGGCACGTTCGAACCCCTGGGTTTCATCCTCAGCAGCATGCTGATCGGCATTCCCATGGCGCGCCTGTATGGCGGCCGCTGGTTGCCCAGCGTGGTGATCGTGACCTTGATGAGCATCGGTCTTTATCTGTTGTTCGATAAGGCCATGGATGTACCGCTGCCGCTCGGCCTGCTTGAAGTTCTGGAGAACTGATATGGATACGTTCAGCTATTTGGGCCAGGGCTTCGGCGTTGCACTGACCCCTTACAACCTGATCACCGCGCTGTGCGGCACCTTGATCGGCACCGTGGTCGGCCTGTTGCCGGGCCTGGGCCCGATCAACGGCGTGGCGCTGTTGATCCCCATCGCGTTCGCCCTCGGGCTGCCGCCTGAGTCGGCGCTGATCCTGCTGGCCGCCGTGTACCTGGGCTGTGAATACGGCGGGCGTATCAGCTCGATCCTGCTGAACATCCCGGGTGAAGCCTCCACCGTGATGACCACCCTCGACGGTTACCCGATGGCCCGTAAAGGCCTGGCGGGCGTGGCATTGTCGCTGTCGGCGTGGAGTTCGTTCATCGGCGCGTTTATCGCCACCTGCGGCATGGTGCTGTTCGCCCCGCTGCTGGCCAAGTGGGCGATTGCCTTCGGCCCCGCGGAATATTTCGTACTGATGGTGTTCGCCATCGTCTGCCTGGGCGGCATGGCGGGTGATAAACCGCTGAAGACCTTTGTCGCCGCGTTGATCGGTCTGTTTCTGTCAGCGGTGGGTATCGATGCCAACAGCGGCGTGTACCGTTTCACCGGCGATAACATCCACCTGACCGACGGCATTCAATTCGTGGTGTTGGTGTTGGGCCTGTTCTCCATCAGCGAGATCCTGTTGCTGCTGGAAAAAACCCACCGTGGCCAGGAAGCGGTAAAAGCCACCGGACGGATGATGTTCAACCTGAAGGAAGCTTCTGCGGTGTTCGTCGTGAATATTCGCTGCGGCCTGCTGGGTTTCATCATGGGTGTACTGCCGGGCGCGGGTGCAACACTGGCTTCCGCCGTGGCCTACATGACCGAGAAACGCCTGGCCGGTGCCAGCGGTAAATTCGGCCAGGGCGACATGCGCGGCCTGGCCGCTCCGGAAACCGCGATTGGCGCTTCCGCCTGCGGCGCCCTGGTGCCGATGCTGACCCTCGGCGTACCGGGTTCGGGCACCACGGCAGTGATGATCGGCGCCCTGTCGCTGTACAACATCACCCCTGGCCCGCTGCTGTTCCAACAGCAACCGGACATCGTCTGGGGCCTGATCGCCTCGTTGTTTATCGCCAACATCATGCTGGTGATCCTCAACATCCCGATGATCCGCATCTTCACCCGCATCCTCGCCGTGCCGAACTGGGCGCTGGTGCCGGTGATTGCCATCATCACCGCGATCGGTGTGTACGCGGTGCACGCCACCACCTTCGACCTGTTCCTGATGGTGGGCATCGGCATCTTCGGCTACATCCTGCGCAAGCTCGACTTCCCGCTGTCGCCGGTCCTGCTGGGCTTTATCCTGGGCGGCTTGATGGAGCAGAACCTGCGTCGTGCGCTGTCGATTTCCAACGGCGAATTGCAGATCCTCTGGTCCAGCCCGATCACCTTCGGTGTGTGGGTACTGACTGCCTTGATGTTGTTGTTCCCGCTGCTGCGTATCTGGCGCAAGCGTTCCCTGCAGCGTCGTGCCGTGGCCGATGTCTGAGGCCACGTTTAGAAACTGGTGGGCAACACCGCTGGTCGGTCTGCTGGGCGGGTACCTCGCCAGCCAGATCGGCTGGCCACTGCCGTATATGGTCGGCTCGTTGCTGGCGATCATCCTCGTGCGCTGCCTCACACCCTGGCAACTCGCAGAAATTCCCGGCGGCCGCAAATGCGGCCAATGGGTGGTGGGCATCGGTATCGGCCTGCACTTCACCCCGGTGGTGATGGAGCAGGTGATGAGCCACTTCGGCCTGATCTTCTTCGGCGCGCTGGTCACCAGTCTCTCCAGCATTGTGGGGGTGTGGTTGATGCGCCGCAGCGGTGAAGACCGCGCCACGGCGTTTTTCTCCAGCATGCCGGGCGGCTCGGGGGAGATGGTCAACCTCGGCGCACGCAATGGCGCGGTGCTCAGCCGTGTCGCGGCGGGGCAGAGTTTGCGGGTATTGGTGGTGGTGCTGTGTGTGCCGGCGGCGTTCAAGTACTTGCTGGGGGAAGGTGCGCCGCAGTTTCATCCGGCGACGGTGGATTGGACCTGGCTGGCGGTGCTCTTCCCCGTCGGCGCGTTGGTGGCCTGGGGTTGGCAGCGTTTGCGCCAGCCGAACCCGTGGCTGTTCGGGCCGCTGCTGGTGAGTGCTGCCGTGAGTATCACCTGGGACTTGCACATCGGCCTGCCAGACGGTGGCAGCCAGATCGGCCAGTGGCTGATCGGCAGTGGGTTGGGCTGCCACTTCAACCGGCAGTTCTTCCGGCGTGCGCCGTTGTTCATGGGGCGTACGTTGATCGGTACGGCGTTGACCATGTTGATCGCGACGCTGGCCGCCGTGGGCTTGAGTGCCCTGACCCATCTGGATCTGCGTTCATTGACGCTGGGCATGATGCCCGGCGGGATTGCGGAAATGAGCCTGACGGCAGAAACCCTGCAACTGTCGGTACCGTTGGTTACCGCGTTGCAGGTGATGCGCCTGTTGTTTGTGTTGTTTCTGGCGGAGCCGTTGTTCCGGCATTGGAACCGTCAGCCAGACAAGGTTTAAAGCCTGTAGTGAGGGGAATTTCCCCTCACTCACCCACTTCTCACACCGGCGGCAATCGCCACTCGATCGGCGTCTCGCCGTTCTGCTCAAGAAACTTGTTGGTGCGGCTGAAGTGCCCGCAGCCAATAAACCCTCTATACGCCGACAACGGTGACGGGTGCACCGACGTCAGCACCAGGTGCTTGGTGGCGTCGATCAGCTTCTGCTTGCCCTGCGCGTGGGCGCCCCACAGCAGGAACACCAGGTGCGGCTGATGCTCGCTCACCAGCTCGATAATCCGATCGGTAAAAAACTGCCAGCCCTTGCCCGCGTGGGCGTTGGCATTCGCGCGCTCCACGGTCATGGTGGTGTTGATCATCAGCACGCCCTGGTCGGCCCAGCTTTGCAGGTAGCCATGGTTGGGGATGTCGATGTTCAGGTCGCGCTTGAGCTCTTTATAGATATTGACCAGCGACGGCGGCGCCGGCACGCCCGGCTGCACCGAGAAGCACAGGCCGTGGGCCTGGCCGGGGCCGTGGTAGGGGTCCTGGCCGAGGATCACCACCTTGACCTTGTCCAAAGGCGTTGAGTTGAGTGCGTTGAAGATCATCGGGCCCGGCGGGTAGATCTCTTTGCCGGCGGCGTGCTCCTGGCGCAGGAATTCCCGCAACTGGGCCATGTACGGCTGGTCGAACTCGTCACGCAGGGCGTGTTTCCAGCTGGGTTCGAGTTTGATACGGTCGTCGGTGGTCATGGTTGTATCCAGAAAAAACAATGGTGCGAACCCTAGGAAAGCCCACCCTGCTTGTCAATTGATCTGACGCAGAACCGGCACTTTCCCACGAAGCGATCATACTGAACCTTCACTTTCTCGATTGAGGTCATGATGAACCTGCACTTCGAAGAGCTGATTGGCACGGGCGGCGCCCGCGTCGGTATCGCCAGCCTGGACGCTGAAAAATCACTCAACGCCCTGTCCCTGCCGATGATCCAGGCCCTGGGCGAACGCCTGGATACCTGGGCCAAAGACCCGCACATCGTCTGCGTGCTGCTGCGCGGCAATGGCCCCAAGGCCTTTTGCGCGGGCGGCGAAGTACGCAGCCTGGCCCAGGCCTGCCGGGAACATCCCGGCGAAGTGCCAGCACTGGCCGCGCAGTTTTTCGCCGCGGAATACCGCCTCGACTACCGCCTGCACACCTACCCCAAACCGTTGATCTGCTGGGGCCACGGCTATGTGCTGGGCGGCGGCATGGGCTTGCTGCAAAGCGCGGCAGTGCGCATCGTCACCCCGAGCAGCCGCCTGGCCATGCCGGAAATCAGCATCGGCCTGTACCCGGATGTGGGCGCCAGCTGGTTTCTGTCGCGCCTGCCCGGCAAGTTGGGGTTGTTCCTCGGTTTGACCGGCGCCCACATGAATGGCCGCGACGCTTTGGACCTGGGCCTGGCCGACCGTTTCCTGCTGGATGAACAACAAGACGAACTGCTCGAAGGCCTGCTGCAACTGAACTGGCAGGAACAGACCGACATGCAGCTCAACAGCCTGCTCAAGGCCCTGGCCCAGGAAGCCACCGGCCAGATGCCCGAAGCCCAGTGGCTGCCGCGCCGTGCGCAGATCGATGAATGGCTGGATGTCGGGGACGTACGCTGCGCGTGGCGCGCCTTGAGCCAGCTGCGTGACCACGCCGACCCGCTCTTCAACCGCGCAGGCAAAACCCTGAGCGAAGGCTGCCCGCTGACCGCACACCTGGTGTGGGAACAAATCCAGCGGGCGCGGCATTTGTCCCTGGCCCAGGTGTTCCAGATGGAATACACCCTGAGCCTGAACTGCTGCCGCCACCCGGAATTCAGCGAAGGGGTGCGGGCACGGTTGATCGACAAGGACCAACAGCCCCACTGGCATTGGCCGGATATCAACCTGATCCCCGAGGCGGTGGTGCAGGCGCACTTCCACAAAGTGTGGGAAGGGCGCCATCCGCTGGCGGATTTGTCCGACTACTGAACGCCCCTAGCGGTGCCCGCCGCCACGGCCTCCGCCCTGATTGCCGCCGCCCTGGCCACGGCCACCGCCATTACCCCAGTGGCTGCCCCAACCCTGGTTGGGGTACGGCCGGTAACCGGCTCTCGGCCCGGCTGGGTAGTAGCGAGGTGCGGGCTGGTAATACCGTGGCGAAGGGTAGTAACGCTGCGGTGGCGGGTAGTACCCCTGACGGTAATGGTAGTAAGGGCCGCCGCCGTAGTAATACGCCGGCGCAGGCGCCGTGTAGACCTCGGTACCGTAGTAGGCCTGGCCGCCACCGTAATAGGGCGCGCACGCGGAAAGGGTCAAGCCGAGCAAAGCGATGAGAAGCAGTCGACGATACATGGCGGCCTCCTGGACCGCGGAAGAGCACACCCAGCGACGCTGGGGGGCGGCAAACAGCTTTCACTGCCTGACGAAATATCTGACATCAAAATCGGAATCTGGTGCGATTTCGACATAGATTGATACATCTGTTCGTCGCCTCATTGCAGTGCAACCCCGCACCAGCACAACGCACACTCTGCGCGCCCTGCGCCCTCCTCCTCGCGCCAACCCGCGCCGTTGCTGCGCCGGTGCCACTTGGCACGACTCTCGCTTTACCTCTCCCGTGCAGGAGTCATCACAGGTTCGCGGCACCACAATTTGCAATGGCTGACTAGGGTTCCGGCTCGCTAAGGCGAGTGGCTGGTCCGAGAGTCGGCGACCTCCAGTTGAGGTTACACGGCGGGATAAAAGCCCGGGAGACAAGCCACCGTTTACGGTGCCGCGTTGCTCCTGTCCGCCCTTGATCAACTGGAGAAGCATCCATGCCCTCGATACGTTTACCCGCCCTGCTCGCCGCCGCCTTCGCCGCCGTGGTGAGCCTTTCCGCCCAGGCCGCCCCCAAAGACCATTTCAGCGTGTGCTGGACGATTTATGCCGGCTGGATGCCCTGGGAGTACGCCGGCAGCCAAGGCATCCTCGACAAGTGGGCCAAGAAGTACGGCATCAAGATCGACATGGTGCAGCTCAATGACTACGTCGAATCCATCAACCAGTACACCGCCGGCCAGTTCGACGGCTGCACCATGACCAACATGGACGCCCTGACCATCCCCGCCGCCGGTGGTGTGGACAGCACCGCGCTGGTGGTCAGCGACTTCTCCAACGGCAACGATGGCGTGGTCATCAAGGGCGAAGGCAAGACCGTCGCCGACCTCAAGGGCATGAACGTCAACCTGGTGGAACTCTCCGTGTCCCACTACCTGCTGGCCCGCGCGCTGGAGTCGGCCGACCTCACCGAAAAAGACCTGAAAGTGGTCAACACTTCCGACGCGGATATCGCCGCCGCCTTCAACACCGACCAGGTCAAGGCCGTCACCACCTGGAACCCGATGCTCTCGGAGATCAAGGCCAAGCCCGGCGTCACCGAAGTGTTCGACTCCAGCAAAGTGCCCGGCGAAATCATGGACATGATGGTGGTCAACACCCAGACCCTCAAAGACAACCCCAAGCTGGGCAAGGCACTGACCGGCGCCTGGTTTGAAGTGGTCGCGCTGATGAACGCGAAAAACGCCGCCAGCACCGACGCCCTGGAACACATGGCCAAGGCCTCCGGCACCGACCTCAAGGGCTTCCAGTCCCAACTGGACACCACCAAGCTGTTCGCCACGCCCAAGGAAGCCCTGGCCTTCGCCACCAGCGCGCAGTTGCCCGCCACGATGCGCAAGGTCGCCGAGTTCTCCTTCCAGCATGGCCTGCTGGGTGAAGGCGCCAAAGACACCAGCGCCGTGGGCATGAGCTTCGCCAACGGCGTGACCAGCGGCGACACCGCCAACCTCAAGCTGCATTTCGACCCCAGCTACGTGCAGATGGCCGCCGACGGCACGCTGTAAGAGGACCCGGCCATGCGCCTGATCAACCGTCACCCGGAACGCTCCAGTCGCCTGCTGTTGGTGCTGCTGCCCTTCGCCCTGCTGCTGTTCGCCTACTTCGTGGGCTCGGCCGAGCGCCTGGCAGACAACCCCAACGACAAGCTGCTGCCCAGCGCCGCACAAATGGGCGACGCGGTGAAACGCCTGGCCTTCAGCGCCGACAGCCGCACGGGTGAATACGTGCTGTGGCAAGACAGCGCCTCCAGCCTGCGCCGCCTGGCGATTGGCCTGGGCATCAGCGCCCTCGCCGGCCTGTGCCTGGGCATTGCCGCCGGCACCTTGCCGCTGTTCGGCGCGCCGTTGTCGCCATTGCTCACGGTGCTGTCGATGGTGCCGCCGCTGGCGATCCTGCCGATCCTGTTCATCGTGTTCGGGCTGGGGGAATTGTCGAAAGTGATGTTGATCGTGATCGGCATCACCCCGGCCCTGGCGCGGGACCTGGAGCAGCGCGCACGGGAAATTCCCGTGGAGTTGCTGGTGAAAGCGCAGACCCTCGGCGCCTCGACCTGGACCCTGATGCTGCGGGTGGTGCTGCCGCAGTTGCTGCCGCGCTTGCTGATCTCCCTGCGCTTGATGCTGGGCTCGGCGTGGCTGTTCCTGATCGCGGCCGAAGCCATCGCCTCCACCGACGGTTTGGGCTACCGGATCTTCCTGGTGCGCCGCTACCTGGCGATGGACGTGATCCTGCCCTACGTGGTGTGGATCACCCTGCTCGCCTGGCTGATGGACTGGGGCCTCAAGGCCCTGACCCGGCGCGCGTTCCCCTGGTACGAAGGAGCGCGGGCATGAGTTTTATCAGCGTCAACAATGTGTGGCAGCGCTATGGCGACCAGGTGGTGTTGGAGCGCCTGAACCTGCACGTGGCCGAAGGTGAGTTCTGCACCTTGGTCGGCACTTCCGGTTGCGGCAAATCGACCTTCCTGCGCCTGCTGCTGGGCCAGGAAACCGCCAGCCACGGCGAGATCCTGCTGGACGGTAAACCCCTGGCCGCCGAACCCGACGCCAGCCGTGGCGTGGTGTTCCAGCGCTACTCGGTGTTCCCGCACCTGACGGTGCTGAACAACGTTGCGCTGGGCCTCGAACTGCCGCGCTCACCGCTGCTCGGCCGCCTGTTCGGCAGCGCGAAAAAACAGGCACGGGAACAGGCCGCAGCCCTGCTGCATAAAGTCGGTTTGGGCCACGCCCTGGACAAGTACCCGGCGCAGCTTTCCGGCGGTATGCAGCAGCGGCTGGCCATCGCCCAGGCGCTGATCATGAAGCCCCGCGTGTTGCTGCTGGACGAACCCTTCGGCGCCCTCGACCCGGGCATTCGCAAAGACATGCACCTGCTCTTGCTGGAACTGTGGCGCGAAACCAGGCTGACGGTGTTCATGGTCACCCACGACCTGAGCGAAGGCTTCAGCCTCGGCACCCGCTTGCTGGTGTTCGACAAGGTGCGCCTCGACCCGCACGCCCCCGGCGCTTACGGCGCCCGCATTACCTACGACATCCCTTTGAACAGCGAGCGCCGCAAGGCGATCGCCGCCGAACTTGGAGCCACGTCCAAATGACCGACTCAACTCAATTGTTCCCACCCTTCGCCGAGGAAATGCTCCCCGGCGGCGGCCACCGTTCCTTCGTGCTCAAGCGCGGCCAACTGCTGCGCCTCACCGACCTTCGCGGCGGCGCCAACGTCAGCCTGACCCTGCTCAACGCCAACGAAAAAACCGAGCGCCTGAACCTGCCCGACAGCCTCAAATGCCAACACACCGCCAAGCTCACCAGCGGCCATTGCCTGTACTCGGACATGGGCCGCGTGCTGGCCGCCATCACCGCCGACACCTGCGGCTGGAGCGACAGCATCGGCGGCGTGCTATGCGCCTCCGAGGCAGCGGAAAAATACGGCAACGGCCGCTATCAAGAGTTGCGCAACGGCTTCTACCGCAACGGCACCGACAACCTGCTGGTGGAATTGGGCAAGTGGGGCCTGGGGCTTTCCGACCTGCTGATGACCCTCAACCTGTTCAGCAAAGTCACGGTGGATGACGCCGGCAGCCTGCATTTTGTGGCCGGTCATTCCAAGGCCGGCGACTACATCGAACTCTACGCACCGATGGACACGCTGGTGGTGCTCACCGCCCTGCAGCATCCCATGGACCCGAACCCCGAATACGCGCCGCAGCCGCTGAAACTCAGCTGGATGAACGCCGACAAAAGCGTCGCCGAACACTGCCGCACCTCGCGCCCGGAAAACGAGCGCGGCTTTATCAACACTGACCGTCTGTTCGCCTGAGGACCTGCCATGTCTATCGCACTCGCCAAACAACCGGACGCGGCCGTGTACCGCGCGACCATTCCCGCCGGCGAACCCTGGCTGATGGAAGTGAAGGCCGGCCAGACCCTGCGCATCCTCGACCTTGAGGGCAACCAGGCGGTCGACACGCTGTTCTACAGCCTGAAAAACCCCAAGGAACGCTACGACGTACAGCGCACGTTGCGCCGGCAAAACCGCGTGTACCTCAGCACCGGCAGCGTGCTGTATTCCAACCTCGGCCAGCCGATGCTGACCCTCATCGACGACACCTGCGGGCGCCACGACACCCTCGGCGGCGCCTGCGCCCAGGAGAGCAACACCGTGCGCTACGCCCTGGAAAAACGCTACATGCACAGCTGCCGTGACAACTACCTGCGGGCCTGCGCCCACGATGGACGCCTGGGCAAAAGTGACATCGGGCCGAACATCAATTTCTTCATGAATGTGCCGGTGACGGCCGATGGCGGGCTGACGTTCGAGGACGGTATTTCCGCCCCCGGCAAGTACGTCGACCTGCGGGCCGAGATGGACGTGATCGTGCTGATCTCCAACTGCCCGCAACTGAACAACCCGTGCAACGGCTACAACCCAACCCCTGCGGAGTTACTGGTATGGAACTGAAAATGAAGCGGTTACGTCAGTGGTTGTTCGCCCTGTGCCAGGCCCGAGCCGGGCAGTGCCTCCAAAAACGCTGAAGATCAACTGTGGAAGATGACCTGTGGGAGCTGGCTTGCCTGCGATAGCGGTGGATCAGCCAACATATGGGGTGACTGACCCACCGCCATCGCGGGCAAGCCCGGCTCCCACAGTTGATCTCCACTGGTGTTGAAATTTGCGCTCCGGACGACCGCAGCGCCATCCACATTTGCGGGACGGCCCGCATCCCAGGACAAGGCCGAGCACTCATCGGCCTGCGGGGTTTTGCCATGTTCGAAAAACTGTTGATCGCCAACCGTGGCGCCATCGCCTGCCGCATCCTGCGCACCTTGCGCGAGCTGTCGGTCAAGGGCGTGGCGGTGTATTCCGAAGCCGATGCCGCCAGCCTGCATATCCAGCAAGCCGACGAGGCCTACAGCCTGGGCGAAGGCGCGGCGGCCGGGACGTATCTATCGGTAGAAAAAATCCTCGCCACGGCCAAGGCCTGTGGCGCCACCGCGATTCACCCGGGCTACGGCTTTCTCTCGGAAAACGCCGCCTTCGCCGAAGCCTGCGAAACAGCCGGCATCGCCTTCGTCGGCCCGACGCCGGAACAGCTGCGCGTGTTCGGCCTCAAGCACACCGCCCGTGCGTTGGCCAAGCAACACGACATCCCGTTGCTGGAAGGCACCGAGCTGCTCAACAGCCTCGACGCAGCGCTGCTGGCCGGGGAAAGCGTGGGCTATCCGATCATGCTTAAAAGCACCGCCGGCGGTGGCGGCATCGGCATGCGCGTGTGCCACAGCGCCGATGAATTGCGCGACTGTTTCGAGGCAGTCAAACGCCTGGGCCAGAACAATTTCAGCGACGCCGGTGTGTTTATCGAGAAGTACATCCAGCACGCCCGGCATCTGGAAGTGCAGGTGTTTGGGGATGGGTGTGGCGAGGTGATCGCCCTCGGCGTGCGCGACTGTTCGGTGCAGCGGCGCAACCAGAAAGTGCTCGAAGAAACCCCGGCGCCAAACCTGCCCGACGGCATGGCGGATGAGCTTTGCGGTGCCGCCATCACCCTGGCCAAGGCGGTGAATTACCGCAGCGCCGGCACCGTGGAATTTATCTTTGATAGCGCAGATGGCCGCTTCTATTTTCTGGAAGTGAACACCCGGTTGCAGGTGGAGCATGGCGTCACCGAGCAGGTGTGGGGCGTGGACCTGGTGCGCTGGATGGTGCAGTTGGCCGCCGGAGAATTGCCGCCGCTTCGGGAGCTGGCGTTGAAGCCCCACGGCCACGCGATTCAGGCACGCCTGTACGCCGAAGACCCGGGCCGGGATTTTCAGCCGAGCCCCGGGCTTTTGACCTGTGTGGACTTCCCCGCCGCTGAAGGCCTGCGCATCGACACCTGGGTCGAGGCCGGCTGCGAGATTCCGCCCTATTTCGATCCGATGATCGCCAAGCTCATCACCTGGGCGCCGACTCGCGAACAGGCGCGCCTCGACCTGCATCAAGCATTGAGCAACAGCCAGTTGTATGGCGTGGAAACCAACCGGGATTACCTGCGCCAGATTCTGCTGGCCGCACCATTCGCCAGCGGCGATCCGTGGACCCGCTGCCTGGAAGATCTGGTGTACCGCGCTGATACGTTTGAAGTGCTGAGCGCCGGAACGCAAACCAGTGTTCAGGATTATCCGGGGCGCCTCGGTTACTGGGCCGTGGGCGTGCCGCCGTCGGGGCCGATGGACAGCCGCGCCTTGCGCCTGGGCAATCGCCTGTTGGGAAATGCCGAGGGTGCCGCCGCGCTGGAAATCACCATGAGCGGGCCGTTGTTGCGCTTCAATTGTGCGGCGGTGGTGGCGGTGACCGGCGCAGACATTGCGCTGCGGTTGAATGATGACGTGGTGCCGATGAACACCGCATTGTTTATCCCGGCGGGCGCGACCTTGAGCCTGGGCACCATCGCCGGGGCCGGTGCCCGCAGCTACCTGTGCGTGCGCGGCGGGCTGCAGGTTCCGGATTATCTGGGCAGCAAAAGTACCTTCACCCTGGGCCAGTTTGGTGGGCATGGCGGGCGGGCTTTGCGGGCGGGGGATGTGTTGCATTTACGGCCATTGGAGGATGGCGGTTGCGGCAACACCTTTACGCCTGAGCCACTTGCCGACGTGCGCACATTGCGGGTGATCTACGGCCCTCACGGCGCGCCGGAATACTTCAAGCCTGAGTACATCGACACATTCTTTGCCACCCAGTGGGAAGTGCATTTCAACTCCAGCCGCACGGGCGTGCGGCTGATCGGGCCCAAGCCTTTGTGGGCGCGTACCGATGGTGGTGAGGCGGGACTGCACCCATCGAATATCCATGACAATCCCTATGCGATTGGCGCGGTGGATTTCACCGGAGACATGCCGGTCATCCTCGGCCCCGACGGCCCGAGCCTGGGTGGGTTTGTGTGCCCGGTGACGGTGATCGAGGCGGACTTGTGGCAGTTGGGCCAGCTCAAGGCGGGCGACAAAATCCGCTTCACCCCGATCGATCTAACAACCGCCCGCGACCTTGCCCTGAAATGGGATCACTGTAGGAGCAAGCTTGCTCGCGATGCAGGCACCTCGGTACATCCGGAACACCGCATTGATACCATCGCCGGCAAGCCGGGCTCCTACCGTTCACCTGTGGTTCTGGATATCGGCACACAGGACACCCGCCTCGTCGCCCGCCTCGCCGGCGACACCCACTTGCTCCTGGAAATCGGCGCCGCCGAACTCGACCTGGTGCTGCGCTTCCGTGCCCACGCCCTGATGCAAGCCCTCGAAACCCGCGCCCTGCACGGCGTCATCGACCTGACACCCGGCATCCGCTCCCTGCAAATCCACTACCAGCCCGAACAACTGCCCCTCGCCGATCTCCTGGCGATGATCACCACCGAATGGCACACCGTCTGCGCCAGCCACAACCTGCAAGTGCCCTCGCGCATCGTCCACCTGCCACTCTCCTGGGACGACCCGGCCTGCCAACTGGCCATCGAAAAATACATGACCACCGTGCGCAAGGACGCGCCCTGGTGCCCGAGCAACCTGGAGTTCATCCGCCGCATCAACGACCTGGCCAACCTCGACGAAGTGCGCCACACCGTGTTCGATGCCAGCTACCTGGTGATGGGCCTGGGCGACGTCTACCTCGGCGCACCGGTGGCCACGCCGCTGGACCCGCGCCACCGCCTGGTCACCACCAAATACAACCCCGCGCGCACCTGGACCGCTGAAAACTCCGTGGGCATCGGCGGCGCCTACCTGTGCGTCTACGGCATGGAAGGCCCCGGCGGTTATCAGTTCGTCGGGCGCACGTTGCAGATGTGGAACCGCTACCGGGAAGTGGCGGCGTTCGATGGCAAACCGTGGTTGCTGCGCTTCTTCGACCAGATCCGTTTCTACCCGGTCAGCGCTGATAAGCTGGTGCAGATTCGCCGGGATTTCCCCCTGGGGCGATTTGAACTGAGCATCGAACACAGCCAACTCAACCTGACGGACTACCAGGCTTTTCTTACCCGGGAGGCCGAGAGCATCGGCGAGTTTCGCGGCCAACAGCAACGCGCATTCAACGCCGAACGCGAGCGCTGGATCGCCAGCGGCCAGGCGCATTTCGACAGCGAGGAACTCGCCGCGCCACTGGGCGAAGACACGCCATTGCAGGCCAACGAATACAGCATCGACAGCCACATCGCCGGCAATCTCTGGCAGGTTCAGGTGGCCGTCGGCGAACCCGTCGCGGCGGGCGATGTGCTGGTGATCCTGGAGTCGATGAAAATGGAAATCCCGGTGCTCGCGCCGTTCGCCGGCACCGTGCGCGAAATTCCCGTGCAACCGGGCAGCGGCATTGGCGCCGGCCAACGGGTGGTCGTGCTGGAGCGTGATTTGCAATAACGCGGCGGGGCTGTATCGTGCAAGGCACACCGGGTTTCACCGGGACCTTGTCCGATACAGCCTGAACCGACCGATGACCACGCCAACCCTCTGCCCCGCCTGCGGCGCCCGCAACGACTGCGCCCTGGCCGACCCGCGCACCGCCGACCAGGCGTGCTGGTGTTACTCCGTGAGCATCGACCCTGCGGTGCTCGAAGCCTTGGCGCCGGAGCTGCGCAACAAGGCCTGCCTGTGCCCGCGTTGTGCCCAGGTGGACAAGCAACTGCGCGGGGCCGAGCCCACGTAATGCGTGTCGACCGTTTCCTCAGCAACCTGCCCCGTTTCAACCGCAAACAGGTTCGCCTGTTGCTGGTGGAGCGGCGGATTACCGTCGACGGCCAATTCGTGAGCGACCCGCATCACCCGGTCAGCGAGTTCAGCCGCGTGTTGCTGGATGATGAAGTGCTGCAAGCCGGCAAACCTGCACGCTACTTCATGCTGCACAAACCCCAGGGCTGCGTGAGCGCCACCTCAGACCCGCAACACCCTACCGTGCTCGACCTGCTGGATGAACCGGACAAGCACGAGCTGCACATCGCCGGTCGTCTGGATTTCAACACTACCGGCCTGCTGCTGATCACCAACGACGGCCAGTGGTCGCGGCGCCTGACCCAGCCGCAAACCAAATTGCCCAAGGTTTACTACGTCGAGACCGAGCAGGCTATAGGCCCGGAATACGCGGCCACCTTCGCCGCCGGCCTGTACTTCGCCTTCGAAGACCTCACCACCCAACCGGCGGAACTGGAGCTATTGGGCCCCAGAACGGCGCGCCTGAGCATCATTGAAGGGCGTTATCACCAGGTGAAGCGCATGTTCGGGCACTTCGACAACAAAGTGATGCGCCTGCACCGCGAGCGCATGGGCCCGCTGGAATTGGACTCGGCCCTGGCGCCAGGGCAGTACCGGGCGCTGACGGACGCTGAAATCCAACAGGTCTGATGACCGTTCAGCCGATGATGGCAAAAAACCACGCCTGTGACTGGCGAACTGGCATCCCTGATGCTTGAATCAACCCAGCCAGCCGCAATCTGACTGGCGAGTCACCCCTACCTACAAGAAACACTTTGCCCGTCCGCGTGCTTGACCTGCGGGCCTCTCACGGCAAATTGCCCGCCATAACAACACCCGTCGGCCTGCCAGTACCGGACCGACATGGGCCCTCACTTCCAGGCGTATGCCTACCTGTCACAAAGCTCGTGCAGAGTGATCTGCGCGCATTACCCGCTTGCCAGGAGTCTTATGACATGAGGCCAGAAATCGCTGTGCTGGATATACAGGGTCAGTATCGGGTTTACACGGAGTTCTATCGCGCGGACGCAGCCGCCAAGACCATCATCCTGGTCAACGGCTCAATGGCCACCACCGCGTCTTTCGCCCAGACCGTGAAAAGCCTGCACCCGACGTTCAACGTGGTTTTGTACGACCAGCCCTACGCCGGTCGCTCAAAAATCCACAACCGCCACGAGCAGATGCTGACGAAAGAAGTCGAGGGCCAGATCCTTCTGGAACTCATTGACCACTTCGCCGCCGAACACGTGCTGTCCTTTTCCTGGGGTGGCGCCGCGACCCTTGTCGCCCTGTCCCACCGCCCCCGCCGTGTGGAAAAGGCCGTGATCAGCTCATTCTCCCCGGTGATCAACACCCCGATGCGCGACTATTTGGAGCGCGGTGTCGACTACCTCGGCAACCTCGACCGCGACCGCGTGGGCCACCTGGTCAACAGCACCATCGGCAAACACCTGCCGTCGCTGTTCAAGCGCTACAACTACAAACACGTGAGCAGCCTGGCCGAGCATGAGTATGGGCAGATGCACTTTCACATCAGCCACGTGCTGAACAGCGACCGGCTGTGCTACCTCAAGGCGGCGAAGCAGATTGAGATTCCGGTGCTGTTCTTGAACGGCGAATGGGACGAGTACACCAGCGCCCAGGATGCCAAGTTATTTGGGCAACATATTGCGAAAAGCAGCTTTGGGACGATTCAAGCGACCGGGCACTTTTTGGACATGGAGCACAAGGCGGCGTGCCGGGATAGCCGGGAGGCGTTGATGGGCTTTTTGAGGCCGGAGCAGCAACCGAGCCGGTTGCGGTACCACGCGTCGCAGCCACAGCATGCATTTGCCGTATGAGCGGCGGGGTTGTGGGCGGGCTGGATTTCCCAGGGGATCCACCTGCCCACGACCGACCGTTGGCACGTAAAACACAGAATTTTCGAAGAAAAACTTCAAATCCGCGAGCACATCTGGTACAAAGTCAGCCGCTCTGAGCGGGTATAGTTTAGTGGTAGAACGAAAGCTTCCCAAGCTTTAGATGAGGGTTCGATTCCCTCTACCCGCTCCACTCAGATTTAGGCCCTGCGTCAGGCTGGTTGTTGACGGGGGATGTGTAAAAAAACCGGCTCTTGGTGGCCGGTTTTTTTATGGGTGGCGTTAAAGCCCCAATTCCAAGGCCAGCAAGTCCGACAGCGGTTGCGGGCGTCGAATCAATTTGGCGTGCCCTTGCTCGATCAGTACCTCCGGCAACAGCGGGCGGCTGTTGTAATTGGATGACATGGCGGCGCCATAAGCCCCGGTGTCGTGAATCACCAACCAATCGCCAACCTGCGCTTGCGGCAACATGCGCGGCGTGATGCCCTGTTCATCCTGGGTGAAAATATCACCGGCCTCGCACAACGGGCCGCCCACTGCGCACAGGTGCTCCGGCCGGCTGACCGGCACACCGTGGGCATCCAGTAAAGTCATGTGGTGATAGGCACCATAGAGCGCAGGCCGCATCAGGTCATTGAAGCCGGCATCCACCAGGATGAAGTTCCTGCTACCCACTTTTTTTACCGCCCGAACTTCGGTGACCAGATAGCCCGACTCCGCGACCAGGAAGCGGCCAGGCTCGATCTCCATGCGTACCGGATGACCGAGCCAGCCTTCAATCTCCTGTTTGGCCTGGCGCCAGGTGCTCGCATAACGCTGGATATCCACCGGTTCATCTTCCGCACGATAAGGCGTGGCAAGCCCCCCGCCGATGGAAAACGCCTCGATATCGTGGTCCAGTGCCTTCACCACCGAGACCATCGCACAGCCCACTTGCTGAAGGTGTGCGTAGTCCACACCGGAACCGATATGCATGTGCACGCCCACCAGCGTCAGGCCGAATTGCCGGATCACGTTGAGCGCGTCCTGGACCTGCTCGTGCCAGATCCCGTGCTTGCTGTTTTCGCCACCGGTGTTGGTCTTGCGGCTGTGACCGTGACCAAACCCCGGATTGATCCGCAGCCAAACGCGGTGGCCGGGCGACCGCTGACCCAGTTGGCGCAGCATATCAATCGAGCCGGTGTTCACTTCCACTTGCAGTTCCACGACACGGTGCAATGTCGCTTCATCGAATAGATCACAGGTAAAAACAATGCCGGCCGGGTCACCGCCAGGGCTGAATCCAGCCAGCAGTGCCCGCTCGATTTCCCCAGCGACACCGCATCGATTCGTACGCCTTGTTCGCGAATCAACCGAAGAATATGCAGGTTGGAGCAGGCTTTCTGCGCGTATCGAACCCCATCAAAACCCTGCAATTGATTGATGCGAGACCTGATGGTCTCGGCCTCATAACACCAGAGCGGGGTACCGTGCTGTCTTGCAGAATCGGCCAACGACTGGAAAACGGAGGTGTTGGGCATGGCGTTTTTCTTTCTGAAATAGGGAGAGAAACCAGCATGCCCGGCGCTTTACATTCAATAAAATACCTATTCTTTGCCACGCGATTCAGTTTTGATATGGACCTGGTTAATTGGGTAGAGGTCAGGGATGGAAGTCTCCATACGGCAGATCGAGGTGTTCCGGGCCATCATGCAGGCCGGCAGCGTCACGGGAGCGGCGCAGTTGCTATTTACTTCCCAACCGACGGTCAGCCGGGAGCTGGCGCGACTGGAAAAGCTTTCTGGTTTGCGACTCTTTGATCGCACAGGAGGGCGGCTGGTACCGACGGCCCAGGCGATCATGCTGTTCGAAGAGGTCGAGCGCTCCTACATCGGCCTGGAACGAATCAACAGCGTTGCACAGTCAATTCGTCGCTTTGAACATGGCCAACTGAGCGTTACCTGCCTTCCGCTGTTTTCCCAGACGCTCCTGCCCAAGGTCTTTAAGCGCTTTCAGCAGCAGCATGTCGGCATAGCCTTGAGCATCGCGGCACAGGAAACGCCCCTGCTGGAAGAATCACTCAGCGCCCAGCGATACGACCTCGGATTGACCGAAGGCGAACATGCGCCTCAGGGCACACAGGGGAAACTACTTTTTTGTTCCGACATGGTGTGCGTACTGCCGGACGGTGATCCTATGTTGGCTAAACCGTTGCTGACACTGGAAGACTTTCAGGGGGTCCATTTCATCAACCTGTCGGGCCTGGATATCTATCGTCAAACCCTCGATGAGCTCTTCCGCCGGGCGGGCGTCGACCGGCATATTGTGGTTGAAACAACCAACGCTGCGTCGGTGTGCGCCATGGTCAGGCAACAACTGGGAGTGGCAATTATCAACCCGTTGACTGCGCTGGCGGAGGCCGGTGACGGGCTGGCCATTCGGCCGATCAGCGTATCGATTCCGTATCGAGTCATGTTGATCAGGCCCGATTATCGACCGTCCTCTCTCTTCGTCGACGCGTTCTGTGACGCGCTGATTGAAGAGGCGGCGAGTCTCGCAGACCGTTTGGATTTGAGGCGGGAACGTTCCAGCTAACAGACATTTGGCTTCCTTCCCCTTGGTATGGGCGGCCTGGGAAGGCAAGCCTGTTACAGAATGCCTAGGCGACTGAGTCCACGCGGTCTTGTGCCGCCTCCACCAGCATCAGGCCCAACTCAATGGTTTGCTGAATCGCCAAGGCCAGACAGCGATGCTCGTCTGGCAGGTTATCTGCAAATTCGTTGGTCATGGCGCCAGCACCGGCAATGGTTTCGTAGGCGTTGGCGAGCAATGCATCGGTGCCGATTTCGGGACGTACGCTGAATATTTTTATGGGTGAATTATACGAGTCAGTACACATCTGTTGATCCTCAAGAAGGACCACCACCCAGTACTACAGAAATAGGGTGGCAGCTGTACGCAGGTTAGTAGACCGGGAAGTTTCAGAACCGGCGCGCCCGAAGACGCCCTGCGCACAGCTACCATTAAGCACAGGCAATGAGATGCCTGACCGATTGGACAGCAGTACGCCAAAACTTCACAGGGCTACTAAACCCGACCGCTGATGGGCAGCGGCTGACGAACCTTAAAGAGGTCGCCCAAGGCGTACAACCGGGACGATTCTGATGGTTGTGTAGGCAATGGAGCAAGATTCAAATATTCAGACTATTCCGCGCTTCAGCCTTCAATTCCCTCCAACTGCGCAAGATCCACCAGTAGCCCCGGTCCCACCGGTTCCCATCCCAACGTCGCGCGCGTAATCGCGCTGGACGCTGGCATATCGTGAGCGGTAAACATCGACAACCACCCAAAAAAACCTTGAGCCTCTCCAGCAGCAATGGATTTAACCGGCAACCCTAGCCGCGTCCCCAACACCTCGGCTATCTCCCGCTGCGACACACCCTCCTCCGCCACCGCGTGATACCTCGCGCCCGGCTCAGCCTTTTCAATCGCCAGCCTGTAGAGCCGCGCCACATCCAGAATATGTGCCGCCGGCCAACGGTTTTTCCCGTCGGCGATGTAAGCGCAAACGCCCTTCTCGCGATACAACTCGATCACCGGGCTGACCAGCCCCTGCCTGAAGGTGTCGTGTACTTGAGGCAAACGCATTACCGATACATTCACACCCGTCGCGGCTACAGCGTTGGCCGCTTCTTCCGACGCTGCACGGGGAATCTGCGCGGAGGTCACCACCGCGCCATCCTCCGTCGCCAACTGGCCCGGCACGGTGCTCGCGATCCCGACGCCGGAGGTGATGATCAGCGGTCGATCCGACCCGGCAAGTGCCTCTCCCAGCGCCTGGATAACCCGGCGGTCATCCTCGCAGTTCGCGACGAATGTCGAGAAGTCATGATTGAACGCCAGGTGAATCACGCCGTCCGCTTGGGCGGCCCCGGCCTTCAGGCTTTCAAGGTCCTCAAGCGACCCACGGTGCACCTGGGCACCGGCCGCCTCCAGCGCTGCCACCTTGTCATCCGAGCGGCACAACCCCAGTACTTCATGGCCCGCCGAGATCAGCTCCTTGACGACAGCCGACCCGATAAATCCGCTGGCACCCGTGATAAATATGCGCATGAATCGTATCTCCGTGTGTATTCAGAGACTAATCTGTGCGCTTGCCCTATACGGGTAAAGTAGTGAAGTTATCAGGGTATAGAGGCTAACAGGCTATGAGCGCAAACCCGCTGGGCAGCTATCTGAAAGACCGTCGCACACGGCTCGACCCGGGGGCGTTCGGCTTCTCTTCGGCACGACGGCGTACGCCAGGTTTGCGCCGCGAAGAGGTGGCCCAACGCGCGAACATCAGCCCCACCTGGTACACCTGGCTCGAACAAGGCCGTGGCGGCGCGCCTTCGGTGGAAGTGCTGGAACGGATTGCCCATGCGCTGATGTTGACCGATATCGAACGCGAGCATCTGTTCCTGCTGGCCTTCGGACGCCCACCCGAAGTTCGCTATCAGCAGAACGAAACGGTGACGCCACGCCTGCAACGGGTGCTGGATGCCTTGAACCCCAGCGCCGCGATCCTGCGTACGGCGACGTGGGATGTGGTGGCCTGGAACCAGGCGGCGACGGTGATGTTGATGGACTACGGATCCCAGGCGCCGGAACAGCGAAATATCCTGCGTTTCATGTTCCTGGATCCCAATTCCCGCGCGGCCCAATACGACTGGGAAAGCGTGGCGCGGTTTGTGTTGGGCGCCTTCCGGATTGATACGGCGCGCTCAGGCGCCGCTGAGCAGGTGCAGCCGATGGTCGATGAACTGTGTCGGCGTAGTCCTGAGTTTAAAGCGATGTGGAGCGAGAACAACGTTCAGGGCGCCCATGGTGATGGCGTCAAGCGGATACGCCATTCGGTGTTGGGGCCGATTGAATTTGAGTATTCGGTGTTTGCGGTCGATGGGCGCAAGGACCTGAATATGGTGGTGTACAACCCGGCGACGCCGGAGGATGCGCAGCGGATCGCATCGCTGATGAGATAGGTTTTCGGTTGGGTCAGCTGGCATCAATGGTTGCAGTGCGGCCCCCATCGCAGCCTCGCTAAAGCTCGACAGCTCCCACAAGGAACTGAATTCACCATCCGAAAAGACGGCTATCTCTCGAACCTCACTCCCCGCTGCACCACCCACGCCAACGGCAAGGTCAGCAACAACATCCCCGCCAACACCATCACCGCCACCGGTACGCCCATCGAGTCCCCCAGCCCGCCAAACAGCACCGGCGCCAGCGCGCCACCACCGATGGTCCCGGTGTAGAACACGGCAAACGCCTGTTCCCGTTTCCCTGCGCCCGCCAGGTCCGGCACCGCGCCGTACAGCACCGAAGACGTGCCGTTCAACGCGAGTCCCAACACCGGCAACATCACCATCAAACCGGTCAACGGCAGGTACACCGCCGCGACGATCAACAGCGCCGTGCTGGTCTCCGTCAGCCACACGGTTTTCATCATGCCGATGCGTGCGCCGAGGTAGCCGCAGAGCAATTTGCCGAAGGCGCCACCGATAAACAGCATGGTCAGCGCCAGCCCGATTCCCGCAGTGCCGGCGCCTTTGGCTTGCAGCAGAAAGGGCAAAAACGTGAGAAACCCCATGCGCACCGCACTGTCGAGCGTGCCCGTGACGATCAGTGCACGCAGGCCGCTGACGGAGCCGCTTCCTACCAGTGTCTTGGCGTTTTTCCCGGAAGTGGACGCCGCGGCCTGCGTGGGGATCAGCCACCACAGCAACCCCGCCGCGGCCAACCCCAGCAGGCCCAAAAGCGTAACGCTCGCACGCCAGCTGATGACCGTCAGCAACAGCCCCACCAGCCCGGGAACCAGGGTTTTGCCGATGTCCCCGGAGAAGTTGTATTGAGACAGCGCCTCCTTGACCCCACCACCGCCCTCATAGGTGTCGGTGATCATTGAGGACGCCAGCGGATGCTGAGTACTTGCGCCCAGCCCGCCCAACAGCAGCGCCAGTAACAACATGCCCAACCCGGTCGCCTGCCCCGCCAACAGGTAGGCAACACCGGCAAGCGCGGTCCCGCCCACCAGCATCGGCGTGCGCCCCCAGCGTTTGGCGGCGCGGCTGGCCATCAGCTGGAACACCGCCATCATCCCGGAATAGGCACCGCGCAGCAGGCCGATCTGGGCGTAGGTCATGCCGAACTGCGCTTGCCAGATCGGCAGCAGCACGTAGATCACATCGGTCAGGCCATCGTGAATCGCGTGGGCGCTGCAGCCTGCGATCAACGAGCGGCGACGGGCGGAAGTCTCGGGTACGGGCAAGGCAACGGCGTCGTTCATGAGGTCTTGCTCAGTTCAGGTTGGAGGGGCTTCCAGCCCGCCAGGGCGATCAGCAGCGACAGTAGCTGGAAACCAATGATCAGCGCCACACAGCCCACCCAACCCCAACGCCCCCAAATCAGCGCCGGGACGATGGCACCGAAGCTGCCGCCCAGGTAATAGCAGGTGAGGTACAGGCCTACGGCACCGGCTTTGTTGTGGCGGGCGGTGGCGGTGGTGAAGGCGCTGGCAGCGGCCTGGGCAAGGAATACACCGGTGGAGCTGAGGGCCAGGCCCAGTACGATGCACCACAAGGATGGCAGTAAGGTCAGCGCCGAGCCGCATACACCAAGCGCCGCGGCGGCGGTCAGCAGTTCGGATTGCGGGCGGGATTTGCTCAGGCGACCGGCGACGGGGATCACTACCAACGCCAGCAGGAACACCATGTAAATGGTACCTAGCGCCGCCGGGCCAAGGTCAAAGGGCGCTTGGCTGAGGTACAGGCCGGCGTAGGTAAACGTCGCCACTTGGGAGAACAGTACGCAAAATCCTACGGCATAGGCAGCCAACAACGGAGTGCCGAGCACATCGCTCCAGGTGGTTGAAGGTCGCGCCACACGGGGAGGATTGTCCGGCAGCAAAAACTGGATAAACCCGCCCACCATCAGGCTCAGCACCGCCAGCAACTCAAAGGCTTCACGCCAGCCGACGTACTCGGTCATCACGCCAGTGACGAAGCGTCCGGCAAAACCACCGAGCACGGTGCCGGCCACGTAGAGGCTGGTGACTTCGGTCACGGTGCCGCCACGCCAGCGATCACCGATGTAGGCCACGCTGGTGGCAAACACCACGGGAATGAGCATGCCTTCGATAAAGCGCCACACCAGCAGTTCGGCAAAGCTGGTGGCATAGGCGGTCATCAGCGCCGGCACGGCCAGCAACAGCGCGGCCACCGAGATCACCGTGCGCTGCTCAAAACGCCCGGTCAGGCGGCTGACAAAGGGTGCGGTCAGCGCCACCGCCAAGGTGGTAACGGTAATGCTCCAGCCCGCCGCCCTGGCGCTCACCTGAAAGCTGGTGGCGAAGGTCTGCAAAATGCTCTGGGTGGCGTAGAGGTTGAGGAACGCCGCGCAGCCACACAGGAACAGGGCAAGACGGGCACAATGCAGGCGCGGTTTCATGAAACCTCTCGTTTTATTATCAGAGGCCTTTATAGAATGACCCGCACACCCGAGACCAATACCGATTTCGGACCGATCAATACCCTGGGGCCAGGATGCTCGACCTACGCAAGCTGCGCTACTTTCTGACCGTCGCCGAAGAATTGCACTTCGGCCGCGCCGCCCTGCGCCTGCACCTGGCCCAGCCGCCGTTAACCCGGCAGATTTCCGCGCTGGAGGCCGAACTGGGGTTTCGCCTGTTCGACCGCACCAGTCGCACGGTTTCGCTCACCGCCCAGGGTCGTTCGTTCCTGCCCTACGCCCGTGCAGTGTTGGAGCAGGTCGACCTCGCCGAAGTCATCGCCGGCAAACTTGCCGCAGGTGCCGCCGGGCAGCTGGCGCTGGGTTACGTCAGTTCGATCGCCCTGTCGGATTTGTTCAGCCAGGCGATTCAAGCCTTCGCCCAACGCTTTCCCGATGTGCAATTGACGCTGGTGGAGTGCGCCTCCGGCAGCCTCGGCGCGCAGGTGGCTGATGGCCGCCTGGATATCGGCCTGAGTCGCTTGCTGCCCCAGGACGGGCAGACAGAGGTGCGGGCGTTGTCGTTGGGTGAAGAGCGGCTGGTGGCGGCGGTGTCCAGCGACAGCCCGCTGGCCAGCCAGCCCGAGGTCAGCCTGGCGCAGTTGAGTGCGTACCCGCTGATTCTGTTCCCCGCCGATTACGGCTCGGGGCTTAACCAATCCATTGAGCAGCTTTACCGGCGTAATGGGTTGCCATTGCGTGCCGGGCCATCGGGGCGGCAAATCACATCGATCATTGCACTGGTGGCGGCGGGGCAAGGTGTGGCGCTGGTGCCGGCGTGCACCCAGAGTTTGATGAACAAGGGCGTGACCTATCGGCCGTTGGTGGATCTGGATGCGTATGCGCAGTTGCTTGTGCTTACGCGTACTGATGGGCGCAGCTTGATGGTCACGGCATTCCTGACAGTGATTGATGAGTTGTTGCAGGCTCGCCCGCAACTCTGAACATCCAGCCGAAAAACCTCGCAATACCTCCGTCCGGCAGCGTTCCCCCGCCCTCATACACTGCATACATCGCCTGCCGAAACATCGGTCAACGACCGCTGGTAGGTAGAGTGTTAATAAATTATTTTCAGTGGTTATAGTCACCACCAACACACACCACAAGGAGGTGATGTGGACAGCCGATATTTGATAGGTCATATCGTCGCGGACGGCTGGTATCTGGTGCGAATCAGCGGCAGTCATCACCCTTTCAAACACCCGACCAAGCCGGGGCTGGTGACAATTCCCCATCCTAAAAAGGACCTTTTGGACAAGACCGCAAAGAGCATTTTGAAACAGGCTCTGCTCAGCTAACACGTCCGTGGAGGACAACAGACATGCTGTACCCAATCGCAATTTCAACCGGTGACGAGGACCACGCCTGGGGTGTGGAAGTCCCGGACATTCCCGGTTGCTTCTCCGCCGGAGAGGACCTGGACGACGCCATGGCCATGGCCCGCGAAGCGATCGAAGGCCATTTCGAGATCCTCGCAGAAGACGGTGCGCCCATTCCTGCTGCGCAGAAAGTCACGCTCCATGCAGCTAATCCGCAGTACGCCGGCTGCACCTGGGCAAGGCGCAGAAACTCAACATCACGCTGCCTGGCTACCTGCTGAACCGTATTGATGAATATGTACTGCATCACCCGGAAGAAAAAAGCCGTTCGGGGTTTCTTGCCTCAGCAGCGCTGAAAGTGTTGCAACAGGATCGGTAACAGCACATAGACCCACTACGGGTTCCTACTGGAACGTCTACTCACGGTGTGAATTCCACCGCAAGAAACGTAGTTCGCCCATGGACCGGCGCATTTACAGTAGCGCCATACACCCTCAAGGAGCCCGACCATGTCCTGTGAATACACCCTCATGCCCTCTCCCGTCGGCCAACTGACCCTCGTGGCCCGTGACGGAAAACTCACCGCTATCCTTTGGGAAAAAGAGCGCCCCAACCGTGTTCGGCTCGGCGCCCTGCAAGAAGCCAACAACAGCCCGGTGTTGCAGGAAACCGAGCGGCAGTTGAAAGAATATTTCGCCGGTACCCGCAACCGTTTCGAGCTGGAACTGGACTTTGCCGGCACCGAGTTCCAGAAGAAGGTCTGGCAGGCGCTGCTGACCATTCCGTTCGGAGAAACCCGCAGCTACAGCCAGATCGCCGCACAGATCGGCAACCCCAAGGCCGTGCGTGCGGTCGGCGCGGCCAACGGGCGCAACCCGATTTCGATTGTCGCGCCGTGCCATCGGGTGATTGGTGCGTCAGGCGGGTTGACCGGGTTCGCCGGCGGGCTTGAGGCCAAGCAGTACCTGTTGGCGCTGGAGGATGGCGATGCAGCAAAAGTCGCCCTCTAATCACGCCTGAACAACAGGGCCGCGCACGAAAGCCTGGTACCCGAACAACCGTTCGAACCCCAACTTTCGATAAAGCGAGACACCCGCCGGCGTGGCCTCAAGAAAGCAGCGCCTGGCGCCCAAGGCCTGGGCGTGCACCAGTGCAGCGTGAATCAAGTGCGTGGCGTAGCCTTTACCGCGCGCCGCACTCTCAGTGCCGAGGTCGTTGAGCCTGGCCTCCCCCTCACACATCGACAACGTCAACGAACACACCACAACAGTGTTGACTGAGAGTGTGAAGTGGTAAAAGGCCTGATCGCTGTCCAGGGCCCGCTGATGCTGAGCCTGATAGTTGGCAATGCCACCCTCCGATAGCCCGAAGGCGTTGCCCACCGGCCCGGCCCAGTCTCCCAAGTGCCGGGTCAGGTTGATCTGCACGTGGCTGTCTGCCGGCAGTGGGGTAAACCTCGACAATTCAAGGACCATCGCCGTGGACCTTTCAAGCGCAACAAAACCTGAATCCGTCAGCACGGGCTGAAGGCCTTCGACCCTGTCGTCATGAATCGCCACACGTATGCCCATCGTGGTGCGACGGATCAAGTCCAGGGGCTCCAGCATGGCGTCGTCCTGCGCGACGCTGCTCACCCGGATAAATAACAGGTTCCATGGGACCTGATCTGCATCGATAAAATAGGCATTTACACCCGCGCTATAACGACGATGCAAAGGACAGACTGCCGCAAAAAAATGCGCTTCGGTCTGGTGATAGAGCGTGGCCAAGGTGCTGGCTGCAGTGGAGTGCATGAAAGCTCGTCCGGGCAAAAACCCAGTCTTCCCCTCGCCGCTTCAGCACACCGTAGGATCCCTCCGAAAAGCTCACCCAAAAAACGTACAACTTTGTTCAGATGTCCAAATGTAAAAAGAAATTTCAGAGCGCGCCTGCGGTCAGTATTTTCATCACCCACCTTTAAAGGAAAACGGTCATGAAATTCTCCGCCATCTCACAGTCCCTGTCCCGCTGGGCAGGCAGTGCCCGCACGTTCTATGCGGCCGTGGGATTGATCATTCTGTGGAGTTTGAGTGGCCCCTACTTCCACTACAACGACACCTGGCAACTGATCATCAACACCTCTACCACCATCATCACTTTCCTGATGGTGTTCCTGATCCAGAACACACAGAACCGCGACAACGACATTTTGCATATCAAGATCGACGAACTGCTGCGCGCCACCAAGGATGCGCAAAATGCCGTGCTGAGCCTCGATGGCCTTGATCGCAAGCAGCTTGAGAAATTGCGCAAGGAATACAAGACCATGGGCGACAGCGAAACCATCACCGTCACCACGCTGACGACTGAAGGTGAACAGCCCAAAACCGACCTGAACCAGGCATAAAAAAACGGCGACTGGAGTGATCCAGTCGCCGTTTTTCATGGGGTACGCCAGGTGATCAACCGTCGCCTTGATGACCTTTCCCATAAGTCGAGGCCAGCGCGCGGGCTTTCTCCAGGCGCTCTTCCAACTTCGGCAGGGTCTCGTCCACCAGGGCCTTTATTTCCGGGATATCGGACTCGGCGCCTTCCTGCTTGAACAAGGCGATCGCGTCTTCATTGGCCTTTATCTGCTGGGCGGTATAGGCGGCGTCAAAAGAGTCGCCATCCTTGAGCTCCGGCATCAGCGATTCGGCCTTGTCGACGATCTTGTCCCGAGGGGCTACCGGCAGATCGAGCTTCTTGGCGATGGCGGCCAAGTGCTGATTGGCCAGGGTGCGTTCATTGATGACTTCGATGGTGTAGTCCTTGATCTCCTGGGACGAAGTCTTGGCGTGTGCCATGCGGCTGGTCTCGATATCGGCCATGCCCTTGGCCGAAGCCTGCTCAATGAAATCGGCAGGCGACTGGGCGAAAGCATTGCTGGCGCCGAGGCCCAGCAGCATCGCGAAACTGGCGGTGCGTAACCGGATAGCCATGCGGCTCATGATGGGTTCCTCCAGGTAATAAACAGGTGCAGGGAAACGAACCCCGCCCTGAATCTGAATTTTCAGGGCGGTAAAGGTTTAGAAAAAACTTGTTAGTGCGACGAACGGTCGTATGGCCTTACCGAGGTGCAGTCCTGACGAACGGGACACAACGATGCAACGGTGACAATGTAGTATGTTGTATTACACATCACTACATCGAGGCACTTATGTCGGTAATGTCATTACGCCTACCTGAAGACATCTCCGAAACACTCGCCAGTCTCGCCAAGGCCACCGGGCGCAGCAAATCGTTCCTCGCCGTCGACGCACTACGCGAATACCTGACGCGTGAAGCATGGCAAATCGAAGAAATCCAAAAGGCGTTGAAAGAAGCCGATGCGGGTGATTTTGCAACCGCCGCCGAAGTAGACGCAGTGGCAAACAAATGGCGTACCAATGCGCGTTGAGTGGCTAAAGACGGCACTCAAAAATCTTGATGACGAAGCGGCTTACATCGCCGAGGAAAACCCCAAAGCAGCTTATGAGTTTGTTCTGGCCGTCCGGACAGGGCTTGAGCACGTTGCGGAGTTTCCGGCAATGGGGCGAGAAGGACGCGTTCCTGGTACACGTGAATGGGTGATGCCACGCTGGCCCTATCTCGTGCCCTATCGTATTCGCGAGGGACGGTTACAGGTTCTTCGAATATTTCACACACGGCGCCAACCACCGAACCATTGGTAACGCCGATCAACCCTGTATCACAACCTGCACCTGCCCATTCAACCACTGCAACGCCGGGTCCCCGCCCCGCCGCGAATGCCACGCCAGTACAAACGCAAACGATGGAATGTGAAACGGTGGTGGCACGGCCAACAGTTGCTCGTGATCAATGTTGAGCAGCCCGCGCGACGACACGGTAAGGATCAGGTCGGTGCCCTGGATCAACTGCGGCGCAACACCCCAGTGGGGCAAGCTGATAGCCACGTGCCGGCGTTCACGAATCGCCGTCAGCGCCCGTTCGATTTCCGGCGTGCCGCTGCCGCGCATTTCCAGCAATACGTGGGGCCGTGCCAGGTAAGTAGGCAGGTCGAGCACGCCGCTTTTCGGCAGGCTGTCACGATCCACCAGGCACACGTAATGCTCGTCAAATAGCGGCGTGCTGCGCAGTTCGGCCGGCATGTCGGGAAACACCCCGGCGGCCAGGTCGATATCACCATTGAGCACCCCATCCAGCATGCCCTCGCGACTGGCCTGGATAATCTGCAAATCAATCCCCGGCGCTTCCCGGCGCAAGGCACGGACCAGCCCCGGCAAAAAAATCGCCGCGCTGTAGTCCGACATGGCCACCCGAAAGGTGCGTTTGGCCGAGGCCGGATCAAAGCGATTGGGCGCCAGCAACGCCTGCACCTGGGCCAGCGCTTCCGCCAGCGGCATGGCCAGTTCCAGCGCGCGAGCGGTGGGCACCAACGCGCTGCCTTGGCGCACCAACAGCGGGTCCCCAAGCAAATCCCGCAACCGCGCCAGGGCGTGGCTCACCGCCGGCTGGCTCAAGTGCAGGCGCTCGGCGGCGCGGGTTACGTGCTGCTCGCTGAGCAAGGCGTCGAGGATCACCAGCAGGTTAAGGTCGATGCGTCGAAGATCATTCATCAGCTGCATGTTCTGTATAAGAACTTGGAATTTAAATTTGCGCGACGAATGACTTAGAGTCCAGCAAAACCTCTGGGAGATTGATCATGACAACGTTGCATTGGGTAGGTTTGTTGCTGTTGGCAGCGTTCGCCGGGGCGGTGGTGCCGTTTCAAAGTGCGATCAACGCCAACCTGGGGCGCGGCCTGGGCCATCCGTTATGGGCCACCCTCGCCTCGCTGCTGGTGAGCATCATCGTGTTGCTGCCGGTGATCCTGGCCCTGCGCCTGCCGCTGCCCAACCTTGGGTTTATCACAAGGGCGCCGCTGTGGATGTGGAGCGGCGGTGCGTTCGGGGTGTGCTTTATTTCGCTGGCGTTGATCCTGATGCCCAAGCTCGGCGCTTCAGGGTTTATCGCCCTGGCGATGGCCGGGCAAATCGTCGCCTCGTTGATGCTCGACCACTTCGGCCTGTTCGGGCTGGTGGAGCGCCAATTGACCGCGCCCCGGTTGGTCGGGGCGTTGATGTTGATCGGTGGTGTGGCACTGATTCAATTCAGCACCACACCCACCCGGTCACTGGTGACTGCGGGCTGATCAGCGCTTGTCGAGGGTGCGCAGCTTTTGCGGCAAGCCCCACAGCAACAGCGCCGCCGCCAGCAGTGCACACACGCCGATGACATACAGTGCCGGCGTAGTGCTGCCGGTCAGGTCCTTGATCCGGCCGACCATCACCGGGCTGACGATGCCGCCGAACTGGCCCAGGGTGTTGATCACCGCAATCCCGCCCGCCGCGCCTGCACCGGCACCGGCCAACAACTTCGGCGGCAAGGTCCAGAAGGTCGGAATCGAGGCAATGATCCCGGCGCCCAGCAGGCTCAGGGCGACGATCAGGAAGGTGGTGTGGTCGGCAAAGATCCCCGCACAGAAGAACCCCACCGCCCCCAGCGCCACCAGGCCGCTGACAAACTTGCGGCGCTCGCCGGTGGCGTCGGACAAGCGCCCGAT
Source organism: Pseudomonas sp. TH32 (assembly GCF_016650855.1). Lineage (NCBI taxonomy): Bacteria > Pseudomonadati > Pseudomonadota > Gammaproteobacteria > Pseudomonadales > Pseudomonadaceae > Pseudomonas > Pseudomonas sp. TH32. The sequence continues at coordinate 82,694 of NZ_JAEKFA010000001.1, forward strand.
CACCACCATGCTGATCGCCCCGCAGACGTAGGGAATCGCCGTCAGCAGGCCGATCATCACCGGGCTCTGGGTGCCGGCGCTGCGGATCAGTTGTGGCGCCCAGAAGTTCAGGCCGTAGGACGCCACCTGGATCAGGAAGTAGATAAAGCCGAGCATCAGGAAGCCCGGGATACGCAGTGCCGCCAGCAGCGACCCGCCGCTCTTGTGGGGTTCATGCACGGCAATGCGGCTGGCCAGCAAGGTCTTCTCCGACGGGGTCAGCCAGTGGGCGTCCTCGATGCGGTCCTTGAGCAACTTGAGCACCAGGAACCCCAGGCCCACGCAAGGCAAACCGCCGAGCAAAAACAACCAGTGCCAGCCGCGCATTTGCAGCACGCCGTCGAGGTGTTCCAGCACCAGCCCGGAGAACGGCGCCCCCACCAGCCCGGCAAACGCCGACGCCAGGAACAGCATCGAGGTGATGCGCCCACGGTAGTGCTGCGGGAACCACAGCGTCAGGTAATACAACACGCCCGGCGCGAACCCCGCCTCCATCGCACCGATGATGAAACGCAGCCCATAGAACTGCCATTCGGCCGTGACGAAGACCATGGCCGCCGTCGCCAGCCCCCACGACATCATGATGCGGGCAATCCAGCGGCGGGCGCCGACCTTGTACAGCATCATGTTGCTCGGCACTTCGAAGATCACATAGCCGACCACAAACAGCCCGGCGCCGAGGCCATAGGCGGTGTCGCTCAGGCTCAGGTCGGTCTGCAGCTGGAACTTGGCGAAGCTGATGTTGATGCGGTCAAAAAAGGCGAACAGATAGCAGACCATGATCAGCGGCATCAGGCGCCAGGCGACCTTGCTGACCAGGGCTTTTTCGGCATCGTGTTCAGCGGCCGGGCGCACGCCGGCCTCCAACGTATTAAGGCTCATTGTTTCTCTCCAGCGGACTGCTCGCAGGCGTCCGATTGTTTTTGTTGTCTGGTTGCGGCTTACAGGGTGGCGATGTAGGCCGGTGGCGGATGCAGGTCGCAATTGCGCCCGGCCTTGGCCACCTGGCCCGGCAGTTCATGGCCGAGCAACGCCGGCAATTGCCGCGACATCTGCAGCAGGTGCGGCAGGTCGATGCCAGTGTGAATCCCGACTTCTTCGCACAGGTTGACCAGGTCTTCGGTGCAGATATTGCCCGACGCGCCGGGCGCAAACGGGCAGCCGCCGAGGCCGCCCAATGCCGCATCAAAACGTCGTGCCCCCGCCTCGTAGGCGGCCAGCACATTGCACAAGCCCAGGCCGCGGGTGTTGTGGAAATGCAGGGTCAAATCTCTGGCTGGAACCCCTTCCAGCACGCGCTTGACCAAGCGCTCCACCTGACGCGGATTGGCCATGCCCGTGGTGTCCGCCAGGCTGATGCCCTGGATGCCCAGTTCGCGATAGGCGTCGACCAATTGCAGCACGCGGTCTTCGTCGATCTTGCCTTCGAACGGGCAACCGAAGGTCGTGGCGATGCTGCCGTTGAGGCGCACCGGAAAGTCAGCAGCAAAACTCACAATGTCGCCAAACGCTGCCAACGACGCTTCGCAGCGCATGCGCATATTGGCCAGGTTGTGGGTCTGGCTGGCGGACATCACCAGGTTCAACTCATCGGCCCGGGACTCGATGGCACGCTGGGCGCCCTTGAGGTTGGGGATCAGCGCCACGTAGATAACCCCGGGACGGCGGGTAATGCCCTGGAACACCTGCTCGCCATCGCGCAACGCGGGAATGGCCTTGGGCGACACGAACGAGCCGGCTTCGATCCGGGAAAACCCGGCAAGGGACAGTTGATCGATCAGGGCGATCTTGTCGACGGTCTCGACCCAGGTCGGCTCGATTTGCAGGCCGTCCCGGGGCGAGACTTCCTGCACGATCAAGGCATCTGAATAGTTTTTCATTGCACCACTCCTGACGTTTTCAGGCGTTGAATGTCTGCGCCGGTCAAGCCCAGGTCGCCGAGGATCGAGTCGGTGTGCTGGCCCAGACTCGGGCCCTGCCAGTTCACCGCGCCAGGGGTTTCCGACAGTTTGGGCACAATGCCGGGCATCTTCACGGTCAGGCCGCCGGGCAGGTCGGCGCTGAGCAGCATGTCGCGCGCCTGGTAGTGCGGGTCGGTGACGATATCGGCCACTGAATAGATGCGCCCCGCCGGAACTTCGGCGGCTTCCAGGGCGCTGAGCACCTGATCGATGGGCAGGCTGCTGGTCCAGTGAGTGATGGCCGCGTCGAGCAGGCCGCTCTTGGCGGCGCGGCCGTCGTTGTGGGCAAACTCCGGCGCCTCGGCCAGGTCGGCGCGGCCGATGGTGAGCATCAGGCGCTTGTAGATCGGGTCGCTGTTACCGGCGATCACCACGTAGGCGCCGTCGGCGGTCAGGTAGGTGTTGGACGGCGCGATGCCCGGCAAGGCGCCGCCGCTGCGTTCGCGCACATGGCCGAGCATGTCGTATTCCGGCACCAGGCTTTCCATCAGGTTGAACACGCTTTCGGCCAGGGACACGTCGACGATCTGGCCATCGCCCTGGCCGGTCTTGACCCGCAGCAGCGACATCAGCGCGCCGATCACCCCGTGCAGCGACGCCAGGGAATCACCGAGGCTCACGCCGACCCGCGCCGGTGGCGAATCCGGGTTGCCGGTGGTGTAGCGAATCCCGCCCATCGCCTCGCCGATGGCACCAAAGCCCGGGCGGTCGCGGTAAGGGCCGGTCTGGCCGTAGCCGGAGATGCGCACCAGGGTCAGCTTGGGGTTGAGGGCGTGCAACACGTCCCAGCCCAGGCCGAGTTTTTCCAGGCCACCGGGGCGCAGGTTTTCGATCAGCACGTCGGCGTCGCCCAGCAGTTGCTTGACCAGGTCCAGGCCTTCTGCGGACTTGAGGTCCAGGGCCAGGGACTTCTTGTTGCGCGATTGCAGGTACCACCACAGCGACGTGCCTTCGTGCAGCTTTCGCCATTTGCGAAGCGGATCGCCCTGGCCCATGGCTTCGATCTTGATCACCTCGGCGCCAAACTCGGCCATCAGGCGGGCGGCGAAGGGCGCGGCAATCAGGGTGCCGATCTCGATCACCTTTATACCGCTCAGGGGAGCCGTCATGGGGTGTACCTCTTGTTCTTGGAATGTGGGGCCAAGGCTAGAGGACACGGGCAGCAGAAATCCAACCGTCAGTTGGCAACGAGCGTTCGCGAAATGCGAAGGCTCGGGGATTTTGGGCGCTCTTTAAATCGCTATCGCGGGCAAGCCCGGCTCCCACAGGGGATCGATTTTTCCCCAAACATCTCGGTCAACTGTGGGAGCAGGGCTTGCCCGCGATGAGGCCTGCAGCGTTTCGCTCAGCCCTGCTCCCGACGCAAATAATCGAACAGCAACCGACTTACCGGCGACAACTGCGCCTCATCACGCACCACCAGAATCAGGCTGCGGTCCGACCACGCATCAGTCAGCGGCACCGCATGCAACCCCAACGCCCGACCAAACAGCTCGTAAGCCTTTTGCGGCAGGATACCAATGCCCATGTTGGCCTGGACCATCCGGCACATCGCGTCAAAGCCCGGCACGTGGATCCGCAGGCGCAGCACCTTGCCCGCCTCCCGCGCGGCTGCGTGGGTACGCATGTTGATCGAACTGGCGGAATGCAGGCCCACGTAGTCGCTGTCCAGGGTCTCGACGAAAGCCACTGCCTTGCGCGCCGCCAACGGGTGATCCGCCGGCATCAGCACCACCAGTTTGTCCCGCCGATAGGTCACGCCCGGCAGGCCTTTGGTATCGGTGTCGCTGGAACAGATGCCCAAGTCCGCGACACCGTCGAGCACGCCCTGCACCACGCCATTGCTGGGCCGCTCTTCCAGGTCGGCTTTCACCTGTGGGTGCAGCGCGGAAAAGTCGCGCAAGTCTTCAGGCAGGAACTGAATGATCGCCGAGAGATTCGCCAGCATCCGCACATAACCACGCACGCCATGGCTGTGTTCGCCCAGCTCCAGGCCCATCTTCTCGACGTTGAACAGCATCTGCCGCGCATGGTGCAGCAAGGTCTCGCCGGCAGCCGTCAGCTGCATACCCTTGGCCTGGCGCACAAACAGGCTCACGCCCAGCACCTGTTCCAGCTCCATCAAGCGCTTGCTGGCCGCCGAGACGGCGATGGCTTCACGGGCGGCGGCGCGGGTCAGCGTGCCTTCTTCATGCACCGCCACAAACAGTTGCAGGGTGATCAGGTCCAGGCGGCGAACCAGGCTTTTGTGCAGCATCTAGGCGCGCTCGGTGGCCAGGCGATTGATGTCGGCCTGCTCCACCACCGGCAGAGGTGCGCCGTGACGGACAGCCGAGAGCATCGCCCGGCCGACGGTTTCCGTGCTCACCACCCAGGCCGGCCGCACATGGCGCAGCAACGACAACAGCGGGCCGGTGACAGTGTAGAGGGATTGGTAGAGCGGGGTTTTCGAACGCACACCGTGCAGCGGCTGAATCACCCCGGGACGGAACAGGTACACCGCCTTGAACGGCAGGCGCAGCAAGGCGTTCTCGGTCTTGCCCTTGATCCGCGCCCACATGGTTTTACCGGTTTCGCTGCTGTCGGTACCGGCGCCGGACACGTAGATAAAGGTCATCTGCGGATTGAGCCGGGCCAGGGTGCTGGCGGCCACCAGGGTCAGGTCGTAGCTCAAGTGAGTGTACTTGGCCTCATCCATACCCACCGAGGACACGCCCAGGCAAAAGAAGCAGGCATCGAAGCCTTGCAGCAGATGCTCAAGGGGCTGGAAGTCGAACATGTCGGCATGCAGCACCTGGTGCAACTTGCCGTGTTCCTGGGTCAGCGCGGTCCGGCCGACGGCCACCACTTCCTGCACGTCACTGGCCAGCAGGCACTCGCGCAACACGCCCTGGCCGACCATGCCGGTGGCGCCGAATAATAGAACTCTCATAAGGTTGGTTCCTAAGCGACAAGCGGTTAGCTTCAGGCGGCTAGTTAGAGACAAACACACTAGCAGCTTGTAGCTTGCGGCTTGCAGCTTACTGCTCAACAGGATCTTTTGCCCCTTGAAAAGCACCACCACCCTCGCCATCGCCTGCAGCGCGGCCTTTCTGTCCCAGGTTGGCATCAGCAGTTACCTACCCGCCGTACCGGCGATTGCCCACGTATTGCCTGCCGCCGAAGACCAGGTGGCGCTGGCCCTGGCGGTGTATTTGATCGGCATGGCGCTGCCGATGCTGCTCTGGGGCAGCCTCGGTGAGCGGGTTGGCAGAAAGCCGGTGCTGCTGGCGGCGTTGGCGCTGTATGCCCTGGCCAGTGCGGCGATTCCGTCCGCCTACAACCTCGAATCCTTTCTTGGCCTGCGGCTGGTTCAAGGCCTCGGCGCGGGCGGTGTATCGGTGATGGCGCGGGTGCTGGTTCGCGACAGTTTCAGCGGTGCGCTGTTGGCCAAGGGGCTGTCGTGGCTGGGCATGACGTTCGTGATCGCGTTGGGCATCGGGCAGTTTGTGGGCTCGCTGTTGCAGGTGGCATTTGGCTGGGAAGCGATCTTTTATGGGCTGGCGATGGCGGCTGCCGGCTTGATGATTGCGCTGCAACGGGTGGTGTTTCCGACACTGGAAAAAGCCGCCGGGCACGTCTCGGCCTGGCGCATCTACGGCACGATCCTGCGCCATCCGGCGTTCCTGCGTCCTGCATTGGCGGGCGGTTTGGGCTACGGGGTGATCATCGCCTTCAACACCTGCGCCCCCTTGATCTTGCAGGGCCATTTCCAGTGGAGCGCGGCGCAATATGGCTGGCTCGGCTGGCCGATCAGCGGGGCGTATCTGGCGGGGGCGTTGATGGTCAATCGCCTGGTCGCCCGCACCGGGCGCCTGTCGATGATGAGTTGGGGCGTGGTGTTGGTGATGTCCGGCAGCGCAACGATGTTGCTGGGCAGCCTGTTTGCCAATGGCCTGGCGATTCTATTGTGGTTGCCTTACTGCCTGGCGGTGTTCGGGCAGTCGATGAGTTATCCCATCAGCCTGTCGCTGGCCAATGATGAGTCGCCGGTGAGCGGCTCCTACGCCATGGCCTTGAGCGGCTTTATGCATCAGTTGATGGCCGCGGTGATCGGTGGTGTGGCCAGCCTGCTGGCGAGTCAGCAGGCCTGGCCGTTGGCGGTGTTGTGCGGGGTGCTGGCGGGCGGCGCACTGCTGAACGTCGCCCTGATCAGAGCCGATCAAAACGCGCTGCGAAAGATCTCCTCAATCTGACGCTGATCCGCCCGCCGTGGATTGGTCAGGCCGCAGGCATCCTTCAGTGCGTTGCTCGCCAGCAGCGGGATGTCCTGCAACTTGGCGCCCAACTCCCGCAGCCCGGCAGGAATTTCCACATCCTGGGACAGGCTGCGAATCGCCGCAATGGCCGCCTGGGCGCCCTCTTCCGCCGACGTACCCTTGATGTCGGCACCCAACGCGCGGGCCACATGGCTGAGGCGTTCGGCGCTGACGCTGGCGTTGAAGCTTTGCACGTGGGGCAACAGCACCGCATTGCACACGCCGTGTGGCAAGTCATACAGGCCGCCCAACTGGTGAGCCATGGCGTGCACGAACCCCAGGGATGCATTGTTGAAGGCCATGCCGGCGAGGAACTGCGCGTAGGCCATATTCTCCCGGGCGGCCATGTCTTTACCGTCGCGCACTGCAATGCGCAGGTTGGCGCTGATCAGCTCGATGGCCTTGATCGCGCACGCATCGGTGATCGGGTTGGCGGCCGTGGAGACGTAGGCTTCGATTGCGTGGGTGAGCGCGTCCATGCCAGTGGCGGCGGTCAGGCCCTTGGGCATGCCGACCATCAGCGCCGGGTCGTTGACCGACAGCAGCGGCGTGACATTGCGGTCGACGATGGCCATTTTCACGTGGCGGGTTTCGTCGGTGATGATGCAGAAGCGGGTCATTTCGCTGGCGGTGCCGGCGGTGGTGTTGATGGCCACCAGCGGCAGTTGCGGCTTGGCCGACTGGTCGACGCCTTCGTAATCCCCAATGTGCCCACCGTTGGTCGCACACAGGGCAATGCCCTTGGCGCAGTCATGGGGCGAACCGCCACCCAGCGACACCACGAAATCACAGGCGCTCTGTTTCAGCAGGGCCAGGCCTTTTTCAACGTTCTCGACATTCGGGTTGGGCTTGGCGCCGTCATAGATCACCGAGTCGATGTCCTGCATCGCGAGTTTTTCGGCGATCATGCTGGCAACACCTGCCTTGGCCATCCCGGCGTCGGTAACGATCAGCGCCTTGCGGAAACCGTAGTTGCGAATGGCGGTCATGGCTTCGTCGAGGCAGTCGATGCCCATGATGTTGACGGCGGGAATGAAGAAGGTGCTGCTCATGGTGGCTAATCCTTTAAAGTCGTTATGCCTACAGCATCGACCTCGATTGCCTGCGGCATCTTGACCAGGATCAACGCCCGCTCGTGATAAAGTCACCGCCCAGCCGATTTTGAGTAGACCCGCCGCAATGAAGGATTCCCAGGATTTTGATGCCCACCTAGAAGACTGGAACGCCTTGCGCAGCAGTACCGCCTTCAGCGGGATCCTGATCGGCAACGGCGCCAGCCGCGCAGTGTGGGAAGACTTTGCCTACGACTCACTGTTCGAAAACGCCCGCACCGTGGAAGAAAAACCCCTGAGCCAGTCTGAACTCAGCGTGTTTGACGCGATGCAGACCCGCAGCTTCGAACAGGTGCTGGGGGCGCTGAAGACCACCAGCCGGGTCAACAAGGCCCTGGCGGTCAGCTCGGCGGCGCCGCGTAATCGGTACTACGCGATCAAGGAAGCGCTGATCAACACGATCCACAGCGTGCACATCCCGTGGCGCCTGGTGAAGCCTTCGACGCTGGCGACGATTCATCAGGAATTGGCGAGTTACCCGACGGTGTTTACCAGCAATTACGACTTGCTCAACTACTGGGCGATCCTGCAGGCGCCGGGCATCGATGATCTGTTTCGCAGTGCCGATGCGAGCTTTGACCTGCGCAATACCGTGACCGACACCACACGCGTTCTGTACCTGCACGGCGGCCTGCATCTGGTGCGTAACCTTGACGGTACGGCGCGTAAATTGCCGACCACTGACAGCACGTTGCTCAGCAGTTTTGCGATCAACAATACGATCAAGACGCTGGATGATGTGCCGTTGTTTGTCAGTGAGGGGAAGGTTGAGGAGAAGCTGAAGACGATTCGCAGTTCTGACTATTTGTCGTTCTGTTATGAGCAGTTGTTGAGCCATGAGGGTGGGCTTTGCATTTTCGGGCATCACCTCGGCGCGCAGGATGTGCATCTTGTGCAGGCGATTCGGCAGGCGAACGTCAGCACTTTGGCGATTTCGGTGTTTGGTCGTAGTGCGGGGTTTATCCAGCAGCAGAAGCGGCGTTTTGCGGAGCTGTTTGAGGGGATGGATGTGGAGTTGCGGTTTTTTGATGCGCGTAGTCATGCGCTTGGCACGCCGGGGCTTTCGGTGCCGGTGGAGCGGTGATGGGGGGTGGGGGTTGTGTACATATCCGTTATTTAGGTAACGGCTACTTAGGGTTTCGCTCTTACAGCGACTCACTTTGGAAAAGCCCCAAAGTAAGCAAAGGGCTCTGCCCCGCCTGTCGGCACCTCGCCTAGGCTCGGTGTTCCCTCACTCCGGCATTGCTCCGCGGGCCGCCGCGACGGGGCGTCCCTGCCCCGTCGCGGCTAAACCGGCGTCCTGCCGGTTTACCCGCTCCTCAATCCCTGCGTTCGGCCTCGGGCTTATTGGGGCAGTCAGAGCCAGATCAAGATCAAAAGCAAGAGCACAGCGGCCTACAGGCCGGCTTGAGTGGTAGAAGCCAGATCAAAAGCCAAAGCGAAAACAGAGCTGCTTTCTGTGGGAGCTGGCTTGCCTGCGATGCAGACACCTCGGTTTTTCAGATGCACCGAGGCGAGGCCATCGCAGGCAAGCCAGCTCCCACATTTGGACCGTGCCCGCTTTTGATTTTGATTTTGCCTTTGCTTCACACCACTCAAGCCGGCCTGTAGGCCGCTGTGCTCTTGATCTGCTTTTGATCTTGATCTTGGGCGCCCCGTTAAACCACGCTGGCCGAACGCAGGCTTTGGAGCGTGGGTAACCCGGCAGGACGCCGGGTTAGCCGCGCTGGGCCAAGGATGGCCCATCGCGGCGGCCCACGCTCCAAAGCCGGAGAGAGGGCACACCGAGCCTAGGCGAGGTGCCGAGTGGTGGGGCAAGAGCCTTTTGGTTACTTTTGGGCTCCTTTCAAAAGTGACCCGCTGTAAGAGCGGAACCCATCGAAGCCATCACCCAAATAACGGATATGTACCCAAACCCAAAATCACTCGTCGCTGCTGTGCACCACCACCAAAAGCTGCGCCTGAACCTCCCCCACCGACCGAATCCGGTGAGGTTTCTGCGCATTGAAATGCAGCGCATCCCCACGGTTCAACACCACCCGCTCGCTCATGAAATCCACCTCCACCTGGCCTTCATGCACAAACAAAAACTCTTCCCCCAAATGCTCCTTGAAAGTCTTGTCAGTGAACTCCGCCGGCGGATAAATGATGAACGGCAGCAGGCTGCGCTCACTGACCTGATGGGCCAGCACCGCATACCCCGGTGACGCATCGGTGCCCGACAAGGCCTGCCGCTCATGGCTGCGCACCAGGCTGTAGCTGTCCAGGCTGACGTTGTCTTCGCTGAACAGCTCTTCGACCTTCACGTTCAACGCCTTGGCCAGTTTCAGCGCCGCCGCAATCGACGGCGTATTCAGCCCGCGCTCGACTTTCGACAGGTAACTCTTGGTCATCCCGGATTTTTCCGCGAGCGACTCCAGGGTCACGCCAAGTTTTTTTCTCAGTATTTTCAAACGGATAGACATGTGCAGCGGTTAATCCATTAAAGAGGCGATGATGAATGCTTGCCAATGACACTTTGTGTCATATAGTCTCTTTCGTGTCATTTGCGGCGAACAAGGACACTGATATGGCCAAGACATTAGCACTCCCGAAAGACCAACTGGTCAAGCAAGCACTGACCCAGATGCAAAGCACCCTGGCGGATAATACGTGGACCGACCGGCAAAAGCTGGCGCTCACCTGCCGGATCCTGTTCGAAAACGGCCACGACTCCGGCCTCGCCGGGCAGATCACCGCACGCGGCCCGACACCGGGCACTTATTACACCCAGCAACTGGGCCTGGGTTTCGATGAGATCACCGCCAGCAACCTGTTGCTGGTCAACGAAGACCTGGAGGTGTTGGAAGGCCATGGCATGCCCAACCCGGCCAACCGTTTTCACAGCTGGGTGTACCGCGGTCGCCCGGACGTGAACTGCATCATCCACACTCACCCGACTCACATCGCTGCATTGTCGATGCTCGAAGTGCCGCTGCAGGTGTCCCACATGGACCTGTGCCCGCTGTACGAAGACTGCGCCTTCCTCGAAGCCTGGCCCGGTGTGCCGGTGGGCAACGAAGAAGGCGAAATTATCACCGCCGCCCTGGGCGACAAGCGCGCCATCCTGCTGTCCCACCACGGTCAATTGTCCACCGGGGCGAGCATCGAGGAAGCCTGTGTCATCGCGCAGTTGATTGAGCGCGCGGCGAAATTGCAGCTGCTGGCGATGGCCGCCGGCACGATCAAGCCGATCCTGCCGGAACTGGGCCGCGAAGCCCATGACTGGATTTCCAAGCCCAAGCGCCATGGCGCCGCGTTCAACTACTACGCTCGGCAGAACCTGCGTCAACACGCCGATTGCCTGAACTGAACCCCTTTTTCGACCGGAGACTTTTCCATGTCCAGCCCTTCTATTCACGGCATTATCGGCTACACCATCACCCCGTTCAGTGCAGACGGCCAGCACCTTGACCTGAACGCCCTCGGGCGCTCCATCGACCGCTTGATCGACAGCGGCGTGCACGCCATCGCACCGTTGGGCAGCACCGGCGAAGGCGCCTACCTCAGCGATGCGGAGTGGGACGACGTCGCCGCCTACAGCCTCCAGAAGGTCGGCAAGCGCGTGCCGACCATCGTCAGCGTCTCCGACCTGACCACCGCCAAGGCCGTGCGCCGCGCGCGGTTTGCCGAAAGCCACGGTGCGGACGTGGTGATGGTATTGCCAGCCTCGTACTGGAAGCTCAGCGAGGCGGAAATCCTCGCCCACTATGCGGCCATCGGTGACAGCATCAGCGTGCCGATCATGCTCTACAACAACCCGGCCACCAGCGGTACAGACCTGTCGGTGGACTTGATCCTGCGCATCGTCGAAAGCGTCGACAACGTGACCATGGTCAAGGAGAGCACCGGGGATATTCAGCGCATGCACCAGCTGTATCGGCGCAGCGAGGGCCAGTTGCCGTTCTACAACGGCTGCAATCCGCTGGCACTGGAAGCGTTTGCGGCGGGCGCGAAGGGTTGGTGCACGGCAGCGCCAAACCTGATTCCACAGCTCAATCTGGATCTGTATGGAGCCGTTTTGGCCAATGACCTGAAGAAAGCGCGGGAGCTGTTTTATCGCCAGTTGCCGTTGCTGGACTTCATCCTCAAAGGCGGCTTGCCGGCGACGATCAAGGCCGGTTTGCGGCTCACGGGGCTGGAGTGCGGGGACCCACGCTTGCCGGTGTTCCCGCTGGGTGAGGCTGGCCGGGTTCAGCTTCAAGAGCTACTGACCACATTGCGGTGAACCCCCTGTAGGAGCAGGCTTGCCTGCGATGGCATCACCTCGGTATTTCTGACAAACCGAGGTGCCTGCATCGCAGGCAAGCCTGCTCCCACACTGATGCGTGTATTTCGATAAAGACAAATGACAATAATTCTCGATATCATTCGCGACTTTTCTACGTCGTGCTTCGTCAAGAAGGATATCCATGTCTCGTCCCAAGCCCGACCCGCTGTCGGCCGATGCCTTTCGCGGGTTTTATGCAGATATCCTGCATTTCCTGCGCAAACGCACGGACAACGCCAGCGACGCGGCAGACATGACCCAGGATGTCTTCACCCAATGGCTGGACTACCGCGACCGGGCTCAGGTCGAGCAGCCACGGGCGTTTCTGTTCCAGATGGCGCGCAACCTGCTGCGCGATCACTGGCGCAAACAGAAGGTGCGGCACACCGTCCACCAGCAACAGGCCGAACTGGATGCCGAGTCTGTCAGCGACCCGCGAGACGATCCCATGGCCGCCGCGCAACGCCTGCAACGCCTGGAACAGTTGAAAGAAGTCCTCGCTGAACTCTCGCCCAGAAGGCGAGAAGCCCTTATGCTGCACCGCTTCGAAGGCCTGAGCCAGGCCCAGATCGCCGAGCGCATGGGAGTTTCGGTCAGCATGGTGGAAAAGCACATCGCCTTTGCCCTGCTGCATTGCAAGCAGCGACTTCAACAAGAACACGGCAAGGAGCAGCCAGAATGAACCGCCTGAGCGACATCGACACCTGTGACATCGAGGCCAGCGACTCGATCGATGCCCAGGCCGCCAGCTGGTTTGCGCGCAACCGCAATGACACGGCGCGCGCCGACCGCAAGGCGTTTGCCGCCTGGCAGTCCGAGCCGGCCCATGCCCGCGCCTATGCCGAGTTCGAACAGCTGTGGGCCGACCTGGCCCAGTTGCAGCAACTGAACAAACCGACACCGCTGCCCGTGCGCAAGACACCCGTGTGGCGCCCCGCCCTGGCGGTGGCTGCCGCGTTGGTGTGTGCCGTGCTGGCAAGCAACATCGGCGCCCCGCGTGAGCTGTTCCACACCCAGGTCGCGGCCCATGCCAAAGGCATGCGCACCCTGCATCTGCCCGACGGCAGCACGCTGTACGTCAATGCCAACACGCGCTTGCGGGTCGACTTCAACAGTCACCAGCGCATCGTGCACCTGGATCAGGGCCAGTTGTATATCGAGGTGGCCGCCGACAAGGAACGGCCGCTGTTCGTGCAGGCCGGCGAAGCCAATGTGCGGGTGGTAGGCACCGGCTTCGACGTGCGGCGCAGCAAGCAGCAGCTGGTGGTCAGTGTGGCCCACGGCCAAGTGGCGTTCGACGCCGATGCCAAGGTGCCCGCCCTGTTGCTCGGCGCCCAGCAGCGCGCCACGCTCAGCTATGCCAAGGGCACCGTGCAGCAGCAAACCCTCACCGCCGGCGAGGTCGCCGATTGGCGCGGCGGCCATGTGTCGTTTCGTAATCGCGAGCTGGCCAGTTTGATGGACGAGTTGAGCCTGTACCGGCCCCAGGCGCCATTGCTGGTGGACAGCGCGGTAGCGCAGTTGAAGGTCTCGGGCAACCTGGATGTGAATGATCCAGACGCTCTGCTCAACGCGCTGCCGGCCCTGTTGCCGGTGAAAACCGTGGCGTTGGCAGACGGCAATATCAGGATCGAACCGCGCAAATAACCCCGCGAAACTCTTGTTTGAGAATATTTTGCATTCGCATGTGAGGATTATTTTTCCTGCCGCGTCTTCCTCGGGTCTGCGTTTGATACGCACACCTTTTTGGCCATTTGGCTACTCCGGGGGATTTCATGTTTCGCGCGCCTTGCCACGTTCAGCACCTGTTTATTCGACCCACCGCCATTGCCGCCTGCCTGGCCTTCAGCCTGAGTGCCCAGGCCGAGTCGTTCAAGCTGCAACTGCCGGCCCAGTCCCTGGCCACGTCCCTGAGCCAGGTGGCGCAGCAAGCGAAAATCCAGCTGCTGTTCGATGAAACACTGCTGAAAAATGTCCAGGCGCCGGCCCTCAACGGCGACTTCACACCGGAAGTGGCGATTCGCACCCTGCTCAAGGACGGCGAGTTCGTGTTGCTCAAGGTCGGCAGCACCTACGTGGTACGGCCCGAAGAAGGCAAGACCACCAACAGCAGCGCGATTCAGCTGGAAGCCCTGAGCGTGATCGGCACCGGCAACGAGGTCGACTCCACCACCGTCGGCCGCTCCACCCTGAGCCAGGCCGACATCGACCGTTACCAGTCCAATAACATCCCCAGCCTGCTGCAAACCTTGCCCGGCATCAGCCAGGGCGGCTCGCTGAAGCCCGGCGGCCAGACCATCAATATCCGCGGTTTCGGCGATGCCGAAGACGTGCCGCTGACCGTCGATGGCGCCACCAAAAGCGGGTTTGAGCGTTACCAGCAAGGCACCGTGTTTATCGAGCCCGAACTGATCAAGAGCATCGAAGTGGAGAAAGGCCCCAACTCGCCCTTCAGCGGCAACGGCGGCTTTGGCGGTACGGTCAACATGACCACCAAGGATGCCCCGGACCTGCTCAAGGACGGGCGCAACAGCGGCGCCATGCTCAAGTACGGCTACTCCAGCAACGACCATGAGCAGGTCTACAGCAGCGCAGTTTACGGGCGTACCGACGACGGGCGCTTCGACGCCCTCGCCTACCTGACCCAGCGCGACGGCGGCGACATGAAGCTGGCCGCCACCCTGCCCAACGACAACAACCAGTACCCGATCAACCCCAAGCGCCTGCCCAACAGCGCGCAGAATGTGGACGGCAAACTGTTCAAGGTGAACGCCCACTTCACCGACGAGCACAGCCTGGGCCTGTCGTATTCACGCTCCAACAGCCAGCGCTGGACGCCCTTCTCCGCCGCCAGCTACCCGACGCCGCCCACCCAGGCCAACATCGACCGCTATGGCTACGAAGCCGCGCTGAAGCGCTTCCTGGCCAACCGCAACACCGTCGACACCACCTGGAGCAGCAAGTACGAATACCAGCCGATGAATAACCCGCTGGTGGACTTGACCATCAAGTATTCCGAGTCCAACACCGACCAGACCGACGAGCGTGACGCCACAGCGTTTTTCCAACTGGCCACCGGCGGGCGCAAGATGGACACCTCCTACAACGACAAGAACCTCGACGTACGCAACGTCAGCCTGTTTTCAACCGGCCAGTTGCAGCACGCGGTGACCACCGGGGTGCAGATCCGCAAGCACACCCGGGAAACCGAAATGTGGATGCCCGGCGCTACCTACAACACCCCCAAATACAACTACGGGCACTTCCAGCCGGGCTTCATGCCCCATGGCAAGGTCGACACCAACAGTTTCTTTATCCAGGACGCGGTGACGCTGGGCGATGTCACCATTACCCCGTCGATGCGCTATGACCATGTGCGCAACCGCGGCGAAGCCAACGACGCGCCGTACTACAGCAGTCCGGACCCGGCCATCGGCCACGACTACAGCGACCGTACCTACACCGGTTGGTCGCCCCGCCTCGCGGCGTACTGGACCATCACCCCGAACGTGGCGATGTTTGCCAACTGGAGCCGCACCTGGCGCGCCCCGGTAATCGACGAGCAGTATGAAGTGCAGGGCCTGGGCAGCCGCACCGCCACCAGCCTCGACCTGGACCCGGAGCGCATCACCTCGATCACCCTGGGCAACGTCACGAGCTTCGCCGACGTGTTCACCCACGGCGACAACCTGCAACTGCGTACCACGTTGTTCCACAACAAGGTCGAGGACGAGATCTTCAAGAACACGGGTGTGGGCTGCCAGAATCAGGCGGTCAACGGCGGGACGATTTCCAGCGCCTGCCCGCCGGGGGCGATGTCCAACTACCGCAACATCGGCGGCATGACCATCAAGGGTTTCGAGGCCGAGAGTTTCTATGACTCCACCTACGTGTTCGGCTCTGTGTCCTTCGCCTACACCACCGGCAAACACGAAGGTGCCTACACCAACCCATGGGGGCCGGACGTCTGGGCGCGGGATATTCCGCCGACCAAATGGGTGATCGTGCTCGGCACCAAGATCCCGAGCCTGGATGCGCAGGTGGGCTGGCAAGGGCAGTTCATCGGCGCCACCAGCCGTTTGCCGAGCGACAAGTACTCCGGCGGCCCGGGCACCAGCATCGGCGACCTGTTCTACGATCAGTACGGCAACAAGCGCTACAACACCCAGGGCCTGTTCGCCAGCTGGAAGCCGCAACAGGCTTATCTGAAGGGCACCGAGGTGAACTTCACCGTAGACAACCTGTTCAACAACAACTTCCGCCCGGCCCTGAGCGGCGACCGCGCCTATACCAAGGGCCGCGATGCCAAGATCAGCGTGACGCGGTTCTTCTGACCCTTCACCAGCATTCGGCTTGGAAACCCGATCAGTGTGGGAGCTGGCTTGCTGTGGCGAGCGGGCTTGCCCCGCGTTGGGCTGCGAAGCAGCCCCATCAATCTGTGGTGAACCCGACGGGGGACAAGCCCCCTCACCACAGCAAGCCCGCTCCCACATTTAGATCTTCTGCGCGCCACCTCGTGTATTAACAAGGCTGAGCTCTGGCGCATGAACCCGCTGCCGGCTCAAATACCGCGTGCAACTCACCCGCAAGAACGAAGCGAAATTCACCACTTCGCCGCGATAATCCATCACCTCCTCATACAACTTGGCGATCAGTTGATTGGTGGTCATGCCATCCACCTCGGCGATTTCACTGAGGATGTCCCAGAACTGGTTTTCCAGGCGCACGGTGGTCACCACGCCACAGATGCGCAGGGAGCGCGAGCGGGACTCGTACAGAATCGGGTCGGCCTTGACGTACAGCTCGCACATGGCGATGACCTCCGGGTTACAGGGTAATTCTGGTGCCCAGCAGGCCGAGGAAACCCGCCAGCCAGCTTGGGTGCGCCGGCCACGCCGGGGCAGTTACCAGATTGCCTTGAACGTGGCTGTCGGTCACCGGGATATCGATGAACGTACCACCCGCCAATCGCACTTCAGGCCCGCACGCAGGATAGGCACTGCACTCACGGCCTTCCAGGATGCCGGCGGCCGCCAGCAGTTGCGCGCCGTGGCACACCGCAGCGATGGGCTTGCCAGCCCGGTCGAATGCCTTCACCAGTTGCAGGACTTTTTCGTTCAGGCGCAAGTACTCGGGGGCACGGCCACCGGGCACCAGCAGCGCGTCGTAGTCGGCGGCGTCGACCTTGGCGAAGTCGGCATTCAAGGCGAACAGGTGCCCGGGCTTTTCGCTGTAGGTCTGGTCGCCTTCGAAGTCGTGGATCGCCGTGCGCACGGTCTGGCCGGCGGTCTTGTCCGGGCACACGGCGTGCACGGTATGCCCCACCATCAACAGCGCCTGGAACGGCACCATCACTTCATAGTCTTCGACGTAATCGCCGACCAGCATCAGGATTTTTTTCGCGGCCATGGGACATTCCTCCGGTTGAACGGTTGGGCAGACAAGAGTAGCCAAGATAGACCTGTGCCGCCGGGCCGGGTAATGGCCCGCTACTACAACTGTACGGATAAATCCGCACCCAGCTGTAGGCCCGCGTTTTTCGGGCTTTGTGGCTAGATGAACGTCCACTTCCGGCCCATTCGACCCTGGTTCCTTCCATGAGCTCCCGCGAAAATACCGGCATGGCCCTCGGCCTGCTGGGCGTCATCATCTTCAGCCTTACCCTGCCCTTCACCCGTATCGTGGTGCAGGAAATCCATCCGCTGCTCAATGGCCTGGGCCGGGCGTTGTTTGCGGCGGTGCCGGCGGCGGCGTTGTTGCTGTGGCGCCGTGAGCGCTGGCCCACCTGGCGCCAGGTGCGCGGGCTGACGCTGGTGATTGCCGGGGTGATCCTGGGTTTCCCGGTGCTGTCGGCCTGGGCCATGCAAACCTTGCCGGCGTCCCATGGTGCACTGGTCAACGGCTTGCAGCCGCTGTGCGTGGCGCTGTATGCGGCGTGGCTGTCCCATGAGCGGCCGTCAAAAGCCTTCTGGGCCTGTGCGGCGCTGGGCAGCGCGCTGGTGCTGAGTTATGCGTTGATCACCGGGGCCGGCAGTATCCAGGCGGGCGACCTGTTGATGCTCGGCGCGATTGCCGTGGGCGGGCTGGGTTATGCCGAAGGCGGCCGGTTGGCCAAGGAGATGGGCGGCTGGCAGGTGATCTGCTGGGCGCTGGTGCTGTCGACGCCAGTGTTGATCGGGCCGGTGGCGTACCTGGCACTGCAACACCAAGGGCCGATTTCCATGCACACCTGGTGGGCGTTTGGTTATGTCTCGCTGTTTTCGCAGTTCCTGGGATTCTTTGCGTGGTACGCCGGGCTGGCCATGGGTGGCATCGCCCGGGTCAGCCAGATTCAGCTGCTGCAGATCTTTTTCACCATCGCGTTTTCGGCGCTGTTTTTTGGTGAGCACATCGAGCCGATTACCTGGCTGTTTGCCTGTGGGGTGATTGTGACGGTGATGTTGGGGCGCAAGACCAGTGTGAAACCTGCGCCAGCTCCCAAGGCCAGTACAGTCTAACTGTAGGAGCTGGCTTGCCTGCGATAGCATCACCCCGCTTTACCTGATACACCGAGGTGCCTGCATCGCAGGCAAGCCAGCTCCCACATTTTGGTCAGCGTCGTTCTCAGGCCAGGTAACCGTCCGCCCGCAGCAGGGTTTCCAGGCAGTGCTCGGTGATGGTGTAAAACGCCTTCAGCTCCTGGATTTTCACCAGCAACTGCGCCGGGTCTACCGGCTCGGCACGTTTCACCGCGAGGATCATCTTGTTCTTGTTGGTGTGTTCCAACGAGATGAACTCAAACACCTTGGTCTCGTAGCCACAGGCTTCGAGGAACAATGCCCGCAAACTGTCGGTGACCATTTCCGCCTGCTGGCCCAGGTGCAGGCCGTATTGCAGCATCGGTTTGAGCAGCGCCGGGCTCTGAATCTGCAGGCGAATCTGCTTATGGCAGCACGGCGAGCACATGATGATCGACGCGCCGGAGCGGATGCCGGTGTGAATCGCGTAGTCGGTGGCGATGTCGCAGGCATGCAGGGCAATCATCACGTCCAGTTCGCTGGGCGCGACGCTGCGCACATCACCGCACTTGAACACCAGCCCCGGGTGGTCCAGGCGGGCGGCGGCGTTGTTGCACAGGGTCACCATGTCTTCGCGCAATTCCACGCCGGTCACTTCGCCCTCGGCATTGAGGGTGTTGCGCAGGTAATCGTGGATGGCGAAGGTCAGGTAGCCCTTGCCCGAGCCAAAGTCCGCGACCCGCACCGGCTGGTCCAGCTTCAACGGTGACGTGGTCAGCGCATGGCTGAACACTTCGATGAACTTGTTGATCTGCTTCCACTTGCGCGACATCGCCGGGATCAGCTCATGCTTGGCGTTGGTCACGCCAAGGTCAGCAAGAAAGGGCCGCGTAAGGTCCAGGAAGCGATTCTTCTCGCGGTTGTGCTCCGCAGACGGCGCTTCCCGCAGTTGTTGCGGCTTGCTCTTGAACAGCGAGCTTTTGTTCTTCTTGCTGTATTCCAGCTGGGCTTCGTCGGTCACCGAGAGCAGGTGCGCGTTCTTGAACGACGCGGGCAACAGCTCGGCGATCGCCGCCACGCCGTCAGCCAGGGAGAAGTTCTTGGTGATGTCGCGGGTCTTGTAGCGGTAGACGAAGGACAGGCAAGGCTGATCCTTGACCGTCAGTTGCTTGATGATCAGCTTCTGCAGGTCAGGCTCGGTGCCGACGTACTTGGCCAGCACCAGCTTGATAAAGGCGTTTTGCTCAAGGCTCGCACTCAGCAGTTCGAGGAACTGCGCGTGATGATCCGGCGCGGGGCTGGCAGGTTTAGCGGTGGCAGACATGAACAAAAACGCCTCGGGCAGGGAATGCCGGGAATTTTACACTACTCCAACACCACCAACCGGTTCGGCAACTCATTCCGTGCGTGGGTCACCGGTACGTGCTCCTTGAGCAGCGCCCCACAGGCTTCAATGCAGCTGATAAACCCGGCCAACGTCTGGCCTTGCTTCACCTGGCGGGTGAAGTCCTTGACGATCACATCCCAACTGCTGTCATCCAGGCGACTGGAAATGCCCTTGTCCACCAGGATTTCCACATACCGCTCCGCCTCGCTGACAAAGATCAGCACTCCGGTACTGCCCAGCGTGTGGTGCAGGTGCTGCTCCAGGAACTGCCGGCGCGCCAGGTTGGACGCACGCCAATGCCGCACAGAACGCGGGATCAGCCGCGTGGTGACCCTGGGCAACCGGAACACCAGGCACAGCACGACAAACGTGCCCCATTGCGCCAGCAGCAAGGTGTACATGCTCAACCAGCCCGACACATAGTGAATGATCCCCGGCACCACCAGCGCCAGCAGGCTGGCCCACAACAGCGGGATGTAGGCGTAGTCGTCGGCGCGGGCCGCAAGCACGGTCACCAGTTCGGCGTCGGTCTGTTGCTCGACCCGGGCGATCGCCTCGGCGACCTGGCGTTGCTCGTGTTGACTCAGTAATGCCATGGTTGTTGATGCTCTCTAGTTATTGTCATTACCAGCCGCCCGAGGCGCCACCGCCGCCAAAACCACCGCCGCCGCCCCTGAAACCACCACCGCCACCGCCGCCTCCCCCGCCGCCACGGCCACTGCTGCTGAGAATCGCCAGCAGGATAGCGCCAACGGGCAGGCCCATGCGATTGCACAGCCACAACACCGCCAGCAGCAGGATAAACAGGCCGAAGGAAATACCAGGGTTTTGCGTGGCGAAGTTGGCCTCGGACACATGCGCCGGCACCGCCAGCGGATCGCCGCCCACCACCTGCAGCATCGCCGCCACACCGTCGCTGATGCCCTTGCTGTAGTTGCCCGCCTTGAACGCCGGGGCAATCACCTGGTTGATGATCACCCAGGACTGCGCGTCGGTGAGTACGCCTTCGAGGCCGTAACCCACTTCGATACGGATCTTGCGCTCATCCCGGGCGACGATCAGCAGGGCGCCGTTGTCCTTGCCCTTCTGGCCGATGCCCCAGGCGCGGCCCAGTTGATAACCGAAGTCTTCAATGGGCACGCCTTGCAGGTCCGGCACGGTGACCACCACGAGCTGGTCGCCGCTGGTCTGCTCCAAAGCCTGCAATTGCTGGGTCAGCTGCGCGCGCACGGCCGGGTCGATCATCTGGGCGTTGTCGACCACCCGTCCGGTCAGGGCCGGGAAATTCAGGGCGGCCTGGGCAGTCAGGCTGAAGGCCAGCAGCACCGCCGCCAGCAGCCAAGCGCGCTTGCCCATCAGAATTTCACTTGCGGCGCTTTATCGGCATCGGCACTGGTGGCCTCGAAGTTGGCGCGGATCGGCAAGTCGCTGTACATCACGCTGTGCCACAGGCGGCCGGGGAAGGTGCGAATCTCGGTGTTGTAGGCCTGCACCGCCTGGATAAAGTCGCGGCGGGCCACGCTGATGCGGTTTTCGGTGCCTTCAAGCTGGGACTGCAGGGCCAGGAAGTTCTGGTTGGCCTTCAGGTCCGGGTAGCGCTCGGACACCACCATCAAGCGGCTGAGTGCACCGCTCAAGCCGTCCTGGGCTTGCTGGAACTGCTTGAGTTTTTCCGGGTTGTCGAGGGTGCTGGCGTCCACCTGGATCGAGGTGGCCTTGGCCCGCGCTTCGATCACGGCGGTCAGGGTGTCCTGTTCATGGGCGGCGTAGCCCTTCACCACTTCCACCAGGTTGGGGATCAGGTCGGCGCGCCGCTGGTACTGGTTCTGCACCTGGGCCCAGGCGGCCTTGGCCTGTTCGTCCAGGGTCGGGATCTTGTTGATGCCGCAACCGCTCAGCACGGTGCTCACCAGTATCAATGCCACGGCCTTCCAGCCCCAGCGGTAACCTTGTGCTGCTTGCATGGTGTTTCTCCTGCCAAACCTATGAAATATACCGACTGACGCGTTAGCTACGGGCTTAGGGCATAATCCGCCACCACCCACTGGATTGCATCGAGCCAATCAGCTAAAAGATGCCCAGCGCCAATAAGAGTTCAGAAGTGTGCTGCATTTATCTGAACAACACCCGAACAACAATAGACGCTCTCCGGTCCCGAGGCTGCGAGAAAGGATTTTCATGAAGAAGCTGTGTTTGCTGGGCCTTGTTGTCAGTTTGGCCACTCACTCCGTATTTGCCGAAACAAAGCCCGCAGTACTCAAGGACAAAGACGCCTTCGTCAGCGATCTGCTCAAGCAGATGACCCTCGATGAAAAGATCGGCCAATTGCGCCTGATCAGCATCGGCCCCGAAATGCCCCGTGAGCTGATCCGCAAGGAAATCGCCGCCGGTCGCATCGGCGGTACCTTCAACTCGATCACCCGCCCGGAAAACCGTCCGATGCAGGACGCGGCCATGCGCAGCCGGCTGAAGATCCCGATGTTCTTCGCCTATGACGTGATCCACGGCCACCGCACGATTTTCCCGATCAGCCTGGCCCTGGCCTCCAGCTGGGACATGGACGCCATTGGCCGCTCCGGGCGCATCGCTGCCCAGGAAGCCGCCGCCGACAGCCTCGACATTACCTTTGCACCGATGGTCGACATCTCCCGCGACCCGCGCTGGGGCCGTACCTCCGAAGGGTTTGGCGAAGACACCTACCTGACTTCGCGCATTGCCGAGGTGATGGTCAAGGCGTTCCAGGGCAGCAGCCCCGCCAAGGCCGACAGCATCATGGCCAGCGTCAAGCACTTCGCCCTGTATGGCGCGGTGGAAGGCGGTCGCGACTACAACGTCGTCGACATGAGCCCGGTCAAGATGTACCAGGACTACCTGCCGCCCTACCACGCGGCGATCAAGGCCGGTGCCGGCGGCGTGATGGTTGCGCTGAACTCGATCAACGGCGTGCCTGCCACGGCCAACACCTGGCTGATGAACGACCTGCTGCGCAAGGACTGGGGCTTCAAGGGCCTGGCCGTCAGCGACCATGGCGCGATCTTCGAGCTGATCAAGCACGGCGTGGCCAAGGACGGGCGTGAAGCCGCCAAGCTGGCGATCAAGGCCGGCATCGACATGAGCATGAACGACTCGCTCTACGGCAAGGAGTTGCCCGGCCTGCTGAAGTCCGGCGAGATCGAACAGAGCGACATCGACAACGCCGTGCGCGAAGTGCTCGGCGCCAAGTACGACATGGGCCTGTTCGCCGACCCGTACCTGCGCATCGGCAAGGCCGAGGATGACCCGGCCGACACTTACGCCGAAAGCCGCCTGCACCGCAGCGATGCCCGTGACGTAGCGCGCCGCAGCCTGGTGCTGCTGAAAAACCAGAACAACACCCTGCCACTGAAAAAGACCGCGACCATCGCCCTGGTCGGCCCGCTGGCCAAGGCGCCGATCGACATGATGGGCAGTTGGGCCGCTGCCGGCAAACCCGCGCAATCGGTGACCCTGCTGGACGGCCTGAACGCCGTGATCGGTGAAAAAGGCAAAGTGATCTACGCCCGTGGCGCCAACATCACCAACGACAAGAAAGTGGTCGATTACCTCAATTTCCTGAACTTCGATGCCCCGGAAGTGGTGGATGACACGCGCTCGTCCCAGGCGATGATCGATGAAGCGGTGAAAGCCGCCAAAGACGCCGACGTGGTCGTGGCGGCCGTGGGCGAGTCCCGTGGCATGTCCCACGAATCATCGAGCCGTACCGACCTGAACATCCCGCAAAGCCAGCGCGACCTGATCAAGGCGCTGAAAGCCACCGGCAAACCGCTGGTGCTGGTCTTGATGAACGGTCGTCCGCTGTCGATTGTCGACGAGAACGAACAAGCTGACGCGATCCTGGAAACCTGGTTCGCCGGTACCGAAGGCGGCAACGCAATCGCAGACGTGCTGTTCGGCGACTACAACCCGTCGGGCAAGCTGCCCATCACCTTCCCGCGTTCGGTGGGGCAGATTCCGACCTACTACAACCACCTGAGCATTGGCCGGCCGTTCACCCCGGGCAAGCCGGGCAACTACACCTCGCAGTACTTCGATGACACCACCGGGCCGCTGTTTCCGTTTGGTTATGGTTTGAGCTACACCAGCTTCAGCCTGTCGGACATGGCGCTGTCGTCCACCACCCTGAACAAGTCCGGCAAGCTCGACGCCACCGTGGTGGTGAAAAACACCGGCAAGGTCGACGGCGAGACCGTGGTGCAGTTGTACATCCAGGACGTGGCCGGCTCGATGATCCGCCCGGTGAAGGAATTGAAGAACTTCCAGAAGATCATGCTCAAGGCGGGCGAAGAGCGCGCGGTGCACTTCACCATCACCGAGGAAGACTTGAAGTTCTACAACACCCAGCTGAAATTCGCGGCTGAGCCGGGCGAGTTCAATGTGCAGATTGGGCTGGATTCCCAGGATGTGAAGCAGCAGAGCTTCGAACTGCTCTGATCTAAAGCTGTAAACGCGGTCAGTGTGGGAGCTGGCTTGTGTGGGAGCCGGGCTTGCCCGCGATTGCATCACCTCGGTGCATCTGAAGTACCGAGGTGTCTGCATCGCAGGCAAGCCAGCTCCCACACAAGCCAGCTCCCACATTTGTATCGGTTGGTCTGGCTATCCGCGGCGGTCCAGCAGGTTAACCACCAACCGGTCAATCCACCCCCACACCCGCTGTTTCACCCGCCGCCACAAGGGCCGCGATTGCCACGCCTCCAGGCTCACCGCCTGGCTTTGGGCAAAGTCCCGCTCGAAACTCCCCGCCACCGCCAGCGTCAGCTCCGGGTCCAGCGCTTCCAGATTTGCCTCCAGGTTGAAGCGCAAATTCCAGTGGTCGAAGTTGCACGAGCCGATGCTCACCCAATCGTCCACCAGCACCATCTTCAGGTGCAGGAAGCACGGCTGATACTCGAAAATCCGCACCCCCGACTTGAGCAGGCGCGGGTAGTAACGGTGCCCGGCATACCGCACCGACGGGTGATCGGTGCGCGGCCCGGTCAGCAGCAAGCGCACATCCACCCCGCGCCCCGCCGCCCGGCGCAGGGCCCGGCGAACGCTCCAGGTCGGCAGGAAATACGGCGTGGCCAGCCAGATACGCCGGTGGCCGCTGTTCAGCGCGCGGATCAGCGATTGCAAAATATCCCGGTGCTGGCGGGCGTCGGCGTAGGCCACACGCCCCAACCCCGGCCCGGTGGCCGGCACCTTGGGCAAGCGTGGCAGGCCAAAATGCGTGGCCGGTTTCCACGCCCGACGATCATCATTGGCCAGCCATTGGCGATCAAACAACGCCTGCCAATCCAGCACCAGCGGGCCGCGGATTTGCACCATCACTTCGTGCCAGTCGGCGGTGTCTTCCCCGGGCGTCCAGAATTCATCCGTCACACCCGTGCCGCCGACCACAGCGATGGTCTGGTCGATCAGCAACAGCTTGCGGTGGTCCCGATAGAGGTTGCGCATCCAGCGGCGCCAGCTCAGGCGGTTGTAGAAACGCAGGTCCACCCCGGCCTCGACCAACCGCCGACGCAGGCCCAGGGTAAAGGCCAGACTGCCGTAGTCATCGAACAGGCAACGCACCCGCACGCCCCGCTCAGCGGCAGCGACCAGCGCCTGAACCATCGCCTCGGCACACGCCCCTGCTTCCACCAGATACAGCTCCAGCGCAACCTGTTGCTCGGCCTGGGCGATGCCTTCCAGCATGCGCGGAAAGAAACTCGGACCGTCGATCATCAACTCGAAACGGTTGGCGCTGCGCCACGGGAACACTGCGCCGCTCATGTCAGCGCGCCGTGAAAATCAGTACCGCACCCACCGGCACCGACAGGCTGATCTGCGACAGCCCGGCGGCCTTGCGCAAAGCGGCTACGCCCGGCAGCAAATCGAAATCCTCGGCGTGCACCACCAACGGCTCCAGGGTCACCACTTGAAAGCGCCGGTCATCCAGGCGCGTGGCCAACAACTCGGCGCTATAGGTTTGGGTCTTACCGTGCAACGTCACCGACAGCGGCAGGCGCAGCTCGTATTGCGCGCCGGGGGCCAGGTCGTTGATGGGTTGCAGGTTGATCTGCGCGTTGATCACGGCGTCGGGGAAGGACTTGATCTCGAACAGGTCATTGCGCATGCGCTCATCCCGCAGCGGGATGCCGCTGTTGATCGACTCCAGTTCGACTTCCAGCTGCGCCGCGCCCTTGCTGTCGACCTTGCCGTGCAGCACCAGGAAGCGCTGCACTTCGGCAATGTCGGTGTTTTTGGTGGTGACGAACGACAGGCGCGAGGACTCGTTGTCCAGGTACCAGTCGGCGTGGGCAGGCACGGTGGCAGCGGCCAGCAGCAGGAAGGCCATGGGTTTGAACAGGGACATAAAGACTCGTGGGGCAAAAAACCTGCACGAACCTTAAGCGCAATGTAACGAGCGGCGCAAATTCAATGTGGGAGCTGGCTTGTGTGGGAGCTGTATTTCAGGCCAACGCCTGCTGCACATCGCGAATGGTCGACTCCAGGCTGGCCAGGTGCAGGCTCAACACCCGCTCCACCGGAGCCTGATCCATCGGCCAATGCAGCGCCATGCTGCCCACCAATCGCCCGTTGGCCCGCACCGGCAAGGCCACGGCGCGAATCAGGAACGGCAAGCGCACCGGGTATTCCCAGTAGCCCTCGGTGCGCTGGCCAAACCCTTGGTGCTGGGACTGTTCACACGCCCGGTATTGGTCGTCTTCTGCCACCCGCTCACGACCGGCCAGGCGCTGCACTTCATCCGCCGACAATTGCGACAGGCACGCCTTGCCCATGGCCGAGTGAAACAGGCTGGCGTGCTGGCCGACGATCTGGCAGTTGTTCGGGTAGAGCTTGCGCAGCACCGTGGGGATCGCGCTTTCCATCACCTCCAGGCGTTCACCGTCGAAGCTCGACAGGTCCACCACCAGGCCGGTGCGCTCGCTGAGGTCCAGCAACCAGGGCGCAGCACTTTCCACCAACTGGCGCTTGAAGCGTTGCTGGGTGTCGCCAAACAGGCGTCGGGCCCGCAGGCGGTAACGCCGGTCGCTCAGGCCGCGATAGATCCAGCCCTGCTCCTGCAAGGTCAGCAGCATCCGCGAGACGGTGGCCTTGGGCAGGCGGGTCAGGTAATGCAACTCTTCCAGCCCCAGCGCCTGGTGCTCGCCGAGCAATTCGATGATCGCCAGTGCCCGCCCCACTGAGCGTACGGTTCCCGTCTCGGCGTCGCTGCCCATGTGTCGATCTCCTTGAGGCCAATGGATGATCTGATTTCACAGCAAGATACAGGCCCGTCGCGGCTCAGCCGGTCGGGGCGAGGCACGCGGGCGGTCGTCGCTGCACCCAGCGGGTCAGTTGTTCGTGGGCGTACGCCAGCTGCAACACCGCCCTGTCCGCCTGGGCCGGGCCGATGATTTGCAGGCCCATGGGCAAGCCCTGGGGGTTGAAACCCACCGGCACACTCATGCTCGGCAGGCCGGCCAGTGTGGGACCGATCACCACCTCCATCCAGCGGTGATAGGTGTCCATCTCGCGCCCTGCGACAATGCGCGGCCAGGGTTGTTGTGCATCGAAAGGGAACACTTGGGCGGTGGGCAGCAACAGGAAGTCGTAACGTTCGAACAGTTTGCCGAGGGCGCGGTACCAGTCACTGCGGTTGACAGAAGCCTGGTAGACATCGGCCGCGCTCAGTTGCAGACCGCCCTGCACTTCCCATTGCGCTTCGGGCTTGAGCAGCGCACGTTTTTGCGGGTCGGCGTAGGCTGCGCCGAGGGAGCCCTGGATCAGCCAATGGCGGTGCGTCAGCCAGGTCTGCCACAGACGTTCCAGGGAGAATTCCGGCTGGCAGTTTTCCACCTCGCAGCCCAGCGCCGCAAAGTCCTTGAGGGCCGACTCACACAGGCTCATCACGCCGTCTTCCATCGGCAGATAACCGTTGTAGTCCCCCAACCAGCCAAGCCGTGCGCCCTTGAAATCGCGCTGCAACGGCTCACCGAACACCGCCGGATCCTCCTTGAGCGACAGCGGCACCCGAGGGTCGTAGCCGGCCTGCACACTCAGCAGCCGCGCCACGTCCGCCACACTGCGGCCCATCGGGCCTTCGGTGCCCAGTTGCTGGATGAACAGTTCCGGCGCCGGCCCATAAGGCACACGGCCCAGTGACGGACGCAGGCCAAACACGTTATTGAACGCCGCCGGGTTACGCAGCGAGCCCATCATGTCGCTGCCATCGGCCACCGGCAGCATGCGCAGGGCCAACGCGACTGCCGCCCCGCCGCTGCTGCCACCGGCCACCAGGCGTGGGTCGTAGGCGTTGCCGGTGGTGCCGAACACGCTGTTGTAGGTCTGCGAACCCAGGCCGAACTCCGGCACGTTGCTCTTGCCGATGATGATCGCGCCGCTGTCCCGAACCCGTGCCACGCTGATCGCATCGTATTGAGGCATGTGCTCGGCAAACAACGGCGAACCGAGGGTGGTGCGCAACCCCTTGGTGGCCGCCAGATCCTTGATCGCCTGGGGCATGCCGTGCATCCAGCCACGGGATTGGCCCTGGTCCAGCTCCCGGTCGCGCTGCACCGCTTCGGCCAGCACCTCCTCATCGGAGCGCAGCGAGACCAGCGCATTCACCGCCGGGTTGAAGCGCTCGACCTGGGCCAGGTACGCCTGCATCACTTCATGGCAGGACACCTGCCGCGCATGGATCGCCCGAGACAGTTCGATGGCATCCAGTTCAACAATACTCAAGGTTTCACCTCGCTGGAAAACGGCGCCGGTCGTTTCGCCCGTGGCGCCTCATGCATGCAGTAAGTGCCCAGCAGCGTCAGGACGCAAGCGAACAGCACATAAAACGCCGGAGCTACCGGTGTGCCCAGCACCTTGCTGAGCCAGGTGACGATCAGCGGCGCAAAACCGCCGAACACCATCACCGCCACGTTGTAGGCCACCGACACCCCAGTGGAACGTACTTCGATGGGAAACTGCTCGGCCAGGGCCGTCGGCGCCGGGCCGAAAAACCCGCCGATGGCGGTGCACAGCATCACCTGCATCACCAGCAAACGCTCGATGGACGGTGCCGCCGCGACCCACACATACAGCGGGTACACCATCACAAAAAACGCCAGGGTGAACGCCATCAATACCGGGCGCCGCCCCAGCCGATCCGACAGCAGGCCGGACAGCGGAATCACCACGGTCATCAGCGCCACGGCGAACATCTGCACCATCAACACCTGGTCCAGCGGCAGGCCAAGATTCTTGTGGGCGAAGGTCGGCATGTTCACCAGCACCACGTAGAACGACACCGTCGCGCCACAGGCCAGGCCCATCGACACGAGGATGCTGCGGCGGTGATCGCGGATCACCTCCATCAAGCTCGGCGCCGCGCCTTTGGCCTGTTTGCGCGCCTCGATAAATTCTTCGGGATCTTCCATGTGCCGACGGATCCACAAGCCCACCGGGCCGATCAGCAAGCCGAAGATGAACGGCAGGCGCCAGCCCCACACTTCAAGGGTTTGCGGTTCGAAGAAGTGCGTCACCAACGCCACCATCGCCGCCCCGCCAAACACCGCCAGGCACTGCCCCACCAACTGCCAGGAGCCGTACAGGCCCTTGCGATGGGCCGGCGCGCTTTCCACCAGGAACGCCGTGGCGCTGGCATATTCGCCGCCCGTGGCAAAGCCCTGGAGCATGCGCGCAACCACGATCAGCATCGGCGCGCCCATGCCGATGGCGGCGTAGCTGGGAGCAAACGCGATCAGCGCGATGGAAATGGTCATCAGCCGGATGATCAACTGCATCGCGGCCTTGCGACCTTTGCGGTCCGAATACATGCCCAGCAGAATCCCGCCCACCGGGCGCATGAAGAAGCCGACGCCAAAGGTCGCCAAGGCCATCAGCAGCGAGGCGTATTCGTCCTCCGAGGGGAAAAACTGCCGGGCGATGATGCTGGCGAGAAAGCCGTAGACGATGAAGTCATACCATTCGAGCGCATTGCCGATCACGGCCGCCACCACCTGGCGGGTGCGCGATACACCTTGTTTTGTAGCCTGCATGGGAACACTCCATTCAACCTGTTGGGAAAGGGTCCAGCGGCAGAAAAAAGAGGTCGTCAGGCAGGCTTGAGCCAGCTCTCGGCCAGCGCGCCCCAGTAGGCGGCGCCGGTCAGCAGGATGTCGTCGTTGAAGTCATAGGCGGGGTTGTGGACCATCGGCCGCGAAACACCATTGCCGATAAACAGGTAACTGCCGGGGCAGCGTTGCAGCATCCAGGCGAAGTCTTCGCTGCCCATCAGCTTGTGGGTGTTGCCGTCGACGGCATCTTCACCGAGCAAGGCGACACCGACCTGGCGGGCGAATTCGGTTTCTTCGGGATGATTGACCAGCACCGGATACGCCGGCCGATGTTCGATCTGCGCGGTGCACCCGAAACTCGCGGCCTGGGTCAGGATGATCGCCTTGACCCGCTCCAGCATCAGTTCACGCACACTTGCGTCCAGGGCGCGCAGGCTCAGGCGCAACAGCGCCTGCTGGGGAATCACGTTGGCCGCCTGGCCCGCTTGCAGGGCACCGACGGTGACTACGGCGGCTTCCTGGGCATTGATATTGCGCGCCACCACGGTCTGCAACGCCATGACCATACTGGCGGCAGCCACCAGCGGGTCTACCGTCAGGTGCGGCATGGAACCGTGACCGCCGACGCCTTCGAGGGTCACGGTGAGCAGGTCCTGGGAGGCCATCATCGGCCCCACCCGCAGCCCCAGATGGCCGGCAGGCAAGCCCGGCATGTTGTGCATGCCGAACAATGCATCGCAGGGAAAACGCTCCAGCAGGCCGTCGGCAAGCATGGCCTCGGCGCCGCCCTGGCCTTCTTCGGCAGGCTGGAAAATCAGGTTCAGGGTGCCGTCGAACTGACGGGTCGCGGCCAGGTAACGGGCGGCGCCCAGCAGCATGGTGGTGTGGCCGTCGTGACCGCAGGCGTGCATGCAGCCGGCGTGTTGGCTGCTGTAGCTGGCGCCGGTGTTTTCGATGATCGGCAACGCGTCCATGTCGGCACGGATGCCCAGCTTGCGTGAACTGCTGCCATTGCGCAGCACACCGACCACGCCGGTCTGGCCGATGCCGGTGTGCACTTCATAGCCCCAGTTTCGCAGGGAGTGCGCCACGAGGGCGGAGGTGCGGTTTTCTTCAAAGCCCAGTTCGGGATGGGCGTGAATGTCCTGACGCACGGCGTGCAGGTCGCTGGCGACATCGCTCAGCCAATCCAGGATGTGCTGGTGTGGGCTCATGGTGATTCTCCTCGCAGGCGGGTGTTCCCGTTCTTTTTCGTTGCACACCGCCAGATAACCGCGATGCGCGCAGGAGGACAATCAAAGGTGGTTCCACCCTGTGGAACCTCAGGGCGTGAGGCGGCAGCCCTCGCGTTGGCCCAGCCACTGGGCACTGTGGGTGCGGCCCAGGCCGCTGGCGGTCACCGAGTGTTTTTCCGGATTATCGGCGAAGGCGCTGGTGGGCACGTATTGCTTCACATACCCCACGCAATAATCAGCGGGATTGCCTTCCACGTACCGGCACGAGCAGTACTCCTTGGCGGTGTAGGCCGCGATGATGTCGGGGAAGGCTTGCAGGTTGACCCGCTCGTGCCAGACCCAGCCGAGCAACGCGAGCAGCAGCAGAACCAACAGGCTGCTGAAGGGACGACGGCGGATCATGGTTGCACCGCCGCGAGGACGCGCTTGAGGAGTTCATTGTGCCGATAGCTGCCGTCGCGATCATCGCCGTAGCGCACGATCACCAGCTGTTTCTCAGGCATCACGTAGAGCGCCTGGCCCCAGTGACCGAGGGCCGCGAAGGTGTCGGCGGGCGCATCCGGCCAGGGTCTGGCGGCACCTTGCACCTCGCGGTTGAGCCACCATTGGCCGCCCGGAACGGCTTCGTCCTGGCCCGGCTTGTACTTATCGAACGGCTGGCGGTTGAACGCGACCCACTCCTTGGGCAGCACCTGTTGATCGCCCCAGCGACCGTCGCGCTGCATCAACAGGCCGACGCGCGCCAGGTCGCGGGCGGTGAGGTAGGCGTATGAGGAGGCAACGAAGGTTTCGTCGGCGTCGCTTTCCCAGGTGGCGTTGCGGATGCCCAACGGCTGGAACAGTGCCGTCCACGGGTAGTCGACGTAGGCCTTGTGGCCGAGCATGCCCTTTAGGGTAGCGGACAGCAGGTTGCTGTCGCCGCTGGAATAACGGAACGCCTGGCCGGGGGCGCTGAAGGTGCCGGTGTCGGCGGTGAACTCGGCCATGTCGTGGCGGCCGCGGGTGTAGAGCATGGCCACCACCGAGGATTTCAGCGGGGCGTATTCGTAGTCTTCCTGCCAGTCGAGGCCCGAGGCCCAGTGCAACAGGTCGGCCATTGTTACGCTGGGGTGTTGCTTCATCGGCGGGTAAAAGCGCGCGGCGGGGTCGGTGAGTTTGAAGCGGTTTTCGCCGAAGGCCACGCCGAGCACAGTGGCCATCAGGCTCTTGCTGATGGACCAGGTCAGGTGCGGGGTGCTCGCGGTGGTGGGCGCGGCGTAGCGTTCGTAGATGATTTGGCCGTCGCGGATGACCAGCAAGGCGTCGGTGCGGATGCCTTTGCGGGTGGTGTCGTCGCGGGGCGGGAAAGCGTAGTCATCCAGGGCCTGAGCGGCGGGACCGGTGAGTTGCTCGCCTTGGGTCCAGTCTTTGGACGGCCAGGTTTCGGCGTGGGCCGTCAGGGTGAACAGCAGCGCGGCGTAGAGCAGGCCTTTGAACATGGGCTTGGGACTCGGGCATTCAAGCCCGCGAGGCTAGCGGAGGGAAATGACGGTTTTGTTACGGGGCCTTGGGGGTGAGTACATATCCGTTTTTTGGGCGTTGCTGAAATGGGTTCCGCCCTTACGGCGGCTCACTTTTGAACAGCGCAAAAGTAAGCAAAACGCTCTTGCCCCACCACTCGGCACCTCGCCTAGGCTCGGTGTGCCCTCTCTCCGGCATTACTCCGCGGGCCGCCGCGACGGGGCGTCCCTGCCCCGTCGCGGCTAAACCGGCGTCCTGCCGGTTTACCCGCTCCGTACTACCTGCGTTCGGCCAGCGTGGTTTAACGGGGCGCCTAAGATCAAGATCAAAAGCAGATCAACAGCACAGCGGCCTACAGGCCGGCTTGAGTGGTGTGAAGCAAAGGCAAAAGCAAAATCAAAATCTAAAGCGGGCACGATCCCCTGTAGGAGCTGGCTTGCCGGCGATAGTCGTTAACGATGACGCGGGCATCCTGATTCAACGCGGCGACCTCAGGTTTTTCGCCGGCAAGCCGGCTCCTACAGAAAAGCGGCTCTGCTTTGGCTTTTGATCTGGCTTCTACCACTCAAGCCGGCCTGTAGGCCGCTGTGCTCTTGCTTTTGATCTTGATCTGACTGCCCCAATAAGCCCGAGGCCGAACGCAGGTGGTGCGGAGCGGGTAAACCGGCAGGACGCCGGTTTAGCCGCGCTGGGCCAAGGATGGCCCATCGCGGCGGCCCGCGGAGCATCGCCGGAGTGAGGGAACACCGAGCCTAGGCGAGGTGCCGACAGGCGGGGCAGAGCCCTTTGCTTACTTTGGGGCTTTTCCAAAGTGAGTCGCTGTAAGAGCGAAACCATAAGCGGCCGTTACCTAAATAACGGATATGTACCCCGCGATCCCCAACCGAAACGCCTGTCATCTAAGCGTCACCGTAACTTCATGGAGATGACACCGGCCGTACATAGCCTGAGTTGGCACAAACAAGTCGACCGGCCGCAACCCTGGCCGGCACTCGGAGACTCGCCATGACTCAGATCGCCCGCATCAGCGACACCGGCAATGAACGCCGCCTGCAAGCCGAACGCCTGATCGGCGCCCAGGCTTTGCAGGAAGCCCAAGCCCTGCGGTTCAACGTGTTCAGCGGCGAATTCAACGCCAAGCTGAAAGGCGCGGAACTGGGCCTGGACATGGATGACTATGATGTTCACTGCAGCCACATCGGCGTGCGGGATTTGAACAGCGGTCGACTCGTCGCCACCACCCGTTTGCTCGACCACCAGGCCGCCAGCACCCTGGGCCGCTTCTACAGCGAAGAAGAATTCAGCCTCCACGGCCTGCTGCACCTCAAAGGCCCGATCCTGGAGATCGGCCGCACCTGCGTCGACCCGGCCTACCGCAACGGCGGCACCATCGCGGTGTTGTGGGGCGAATTGGCCGAAGTGCTCAACCAGGGCGGCTACAGCTACCTGATGGGCTGCGCGAGCATCCCGATGCACGACGGCGGCATCCAGGCCCATGCGATCATGCAGCGCCTGCGCG
This sequence comes from Pseudomonas sp. TH32, assembly GCF_016650855.1. NCBI lineage: Bacteria > Pseudomonadati > Pseudomonadota > Gammaproteobacteria > Pseudomonadales > Pseudomonadaceae > Pseudomonas > Pseudomonas sp. TH32. The sequence continues at coordinate 116,624 of NZ_JAEKFA010000001.1, forward strand.
AACGCTACCTGTGCAACGAACACCTGCGGGCCGAGCCGAAGAAGCCGCTGCCGGCATTGGACCTGCCGTCCAACGTGATCGCAGAAATGCCGCCCCTGCTCAAGGCCTATATGCGCCTGGGGGCGAAGATTTGCGGCGAGCCGTGCTGGGACGAGGACTTCCAGGTGGCCGACGTGTTTATCCTGCTCAAACGCGACGAGCTGTGCCCGCGTTATGCCCGCCACTTCAAGGCAGCCATGTGATGAGCCGCCTTCGGGTGTACGGGCGGATCGCCCGCGTGCTGGTGGTGGTGGCCCTGGGTTTGAGCATGGCCAGTGTGTTTGGGGTGTTTGAGCGACTGGGCGTGGCCAACTCGATGGTGCGCCGGCAGCGCTGGTCGCGGTTTTTCATGGCACGGCTGACCAACGCCCTGCCCTTTCGCGTGACCGTTCACGGTGAGTTGCCACAGCAGTCGATGCTGTGGGTCAGCAACCACGTGTCATGGACCGATATCCCGTTGCTGGGGATGGTGGCGCCGATGTCGTTCCTGTCCAAGGCCGAGGTGCGTACCTGGCCCGTGGCGGGGTGGTTGGCAGCCAAGGCCGGCAGCCTGTTTATCCGCCGTGGTTCGGGTGACAGCCAGTTGATCCGCAAGCAGATGACCCGCCACCTGGAACAAAAACACCCGCTGTTGATGTTCCCCGAAGGCACCACCACCGATGGCCGAACGTTGCGTACATTCCACGGGCGGTTATTGGCCAGTGCGATTGATGCCGATGTGTCGCTGCAACCGGTGGCGATTCGTTACCTGCGCGATGGCAACATCGACCCGCTGGCTCCGTTTGTGGGCGACGATGATTTGCTCTCGCACCTGATGCGGTTGTTTGGCAATGACCAGGGCGATGTGGAAATCCATCTGCTCAAGCCGATTGCCTGCGCCGGGCAGGAACGTGCGGCGCTGGCGTTCCAGGCGCAGCAGGCGGTGCAGAAAGCGTTGTTCGGTGAAGTGGTGCAGCCGGCAGAACCGCGGCGTGCCGGAACTCTGGCCGCAGCCTAGATGTGTTGCGCGGCAAACACCTGCAACTGCGGGTAAAACACCCGGAAATCCTCGCTCAACGGCTCATACAGCGCGCGCAATTCCTGCATGGCATGGCCCAGTTCTTCGGGCCGTGTCAGGCGCCGGCCGATTCCCGCCAACACCTGTTCCATCACCGCGAACTCGCGGTATGAACCCAGCCAGTCATCCGCCGCCATATACGGCGCAATCTGCGCCAGCCGCCCCGGCAACGCCGGTTCTTCGGCGAGCACTCGATAAACCCGGGAGGTAAAGCGCTCCAGCGGTTGATCGGCATACAACGCCCAATCCCGCGCCAGGCAGTGGTCGAAAAACACATCGAGGACGATCCCGGCGTAGCGGCGTCGGGTGAGGGTGAAGCGCGACAGGGCCTCCCCTATCAGCGGGTGGCTGTCGGTGTAGCGATCGATTGAGCGGTGCAACTGAATCGCCGACTCGATTTGCGGGCTGAACTGGCCTTGCAGGCGACCTTTAACGAAGTCGCCATACAGGCTGCCGAGCAATTGAGCAGGAAGTTGGCCGCCCAGGTGCAGATGTGCGAGATAATTCATGGCGCGCAGTCTAGCACTGCCGTCAACGCATCGTTATAACCCGATATACCGATTTAATCTGGTTTAAGACCAAAATCATATTGGTATATCGGGATATAACGATTTAAGGTTCGCCTCATCGCGATATAACGTTTTACAAACCCGAGCATCACTGCCATGTCCATCGACCTCGACGAAATAATAAAAGCCCTGGCGCACCCAGTACGGCGAGACATCCTCAACTGGCTGAAAGACCCGAAAGTGCAATTCCCCGAGCAGATCCACAACCACGAGCACGGTATTTGCGCCGGGCAGATCGACCAGCGCTGCGGCCTGTCGCAGTCCACCGTGTCGGCGCACCTGGCGAACCTGCAACGGGCGGGGCTGATCAGCAGCCAGAAGGCGGGCCAGTGGCACTTTTTCAAACGCAATGAGGAGGTGATCCAAGCCTTCCTCAAAGCGCTCACCGAAGAACTCAGCACACCGCTGTAACAAGGACCCGACAATGCCTCTCTCGCTACTCATCCTGGCCTTAAGCGCCTTCGCCATCGGTACGACCGAGTTCGTCATCATGGGGCTGTTGCCCGATGTGGCGACCGACCTCGGTGTATCGATTCCCGGCGCCGGCTGGCTGGTGACCGGTTACGCCCTGGGCGTGGCCATCGGTGCTCCGTTCATGGCACTGGCCACCGCCAAGCTGCCACGCAAGGCCGCCCTGGTAGCGTTGATGGGCATCTTCATCATCGGCAACCTGCTCTGCGCACTGGCCAGTGACTACAACGTGCTGATGTTTGCCCGTGTGGTCACGGCGCTCTGCCACGGTGCCTTCTTCGGTATCGGTTCGGTGGTTGCGGCCAACCTGGTACCGGCCAACAAGCGTGCTTCAGCCGTGGCATTGATGTTCACCGGCTTGACCCTGGCCAACGTGCTGGGCGTGCCGCTGGGCACTGCGCTGGGCCAGGAAGCCGGCTGGCGCTCGACCTTCTGGGCAGTGACGGTGATTGGGGTGATCGCATTGATCGGCCTGATCCGCTTCCTGCCGGCCAAGCGTGACGAGGAAAAACTCGACATGCGCGCCGAACTGGCCGCCCTCAAGGGTGCCGGGATCTGGTTGTCGCTGAGCATGACCGCGCTGTTCGCCGCCTCGATGTTCACCCTCTTTACCTACGTCGCGCCGCTGCTGGGGGATGTCACCGGTGTTTCGCCCAAAGGCGTGACCTGGACCCTGCTGCTGATCGGCCTGGGCCTGACCGTCGGCAACATCATCGGCGGCAAGCTGGCCGACAAACGCCTGGCCGCCACCCTGATCGGCGTATTTATCAGCATGGCGGTGGTGTCCACGGTACTGACCTGGACCAGCGTCGCCGTGATCCCGACTGAAATCACCCTGTTCCTCTGGGCCACCGCCTCGTTTGCCGCCGTACCGGCGCTGCAAATCAACGTGGTGACCTTCGGCAAGGCGGCGCCCAACCTCGTGTCCACCTTGAACATCGGCGCCTTCAACATCGGCAACGCCCTCGGCGCCTGGGTAGGCGGCAGCGTGATTGCCCATGGTTTCGGACTGACCAGCGTGCCCCTGGCCGCTGCGGCACTGGCGGTGCTCGCCCTGCTGGTGACCCTGATTACTTTCCGTCAGACCGGCGATGCCGACCTGGCCCCCGCGACCAACTGATCAACTAAAGAGAAGGGTGTTATCCCATGACGACTATTTTCGATCCCATCAAACTGGGCGACCTGGAACTGTCGAACCGCATCATCATGGCGCCGCTGACCCGCTGCCGTGCCGACGCCGGCCGTGTGCCGAATGCGCTGATGGCCGAGTACTACGTACAACGTGCCTCCGCCGGGCTGATCCTCAGCGAAGCCACCTCCGTGACGCCAATGGGCGTGGGTTACCCGGATACCCCGGGCATCTGGTCCAACGACCAGGTGCGCGGCTGGGCCAACGTGACCAAGGCCGTACACGGCGCGGGCGGCAAAATCTTCCTGCAACTGTGGCACGTGGGCCGTATCTCCCATGAGTCCTACCTTGATGGTGAAACCCCGGTCGCGCCAAGTGCCATCCAGCCTAAAGGCCACGTCAGCCTGGTGCGCCCACTGGCCGACTACCCTACCCCGCGCGCCCTGGAAATCGCTGAAATCGCCGACATCGTCGACGCTTACCGCGTAGGCGCCGAGAACGCCAAGGCTGCCGGTTTTGACGGCGTGGAAGTGCATGGCGCCAACGGCTACCTGCTCGACCAGTTCCTGCAAAGCAGCACCAACCAGCGCACCGACAACTACGGTGGTTCCCTGGAAAACCGCGCACGCCTGATGCTCGAGGTGACTGACGCGGTGATTGAAGTGTGGGGCGCCGGCCGTGTAGGTGTGCACCTGGCACCGCGCGCCGACTCCCACGACATGGGCGACGCCAACCTGTCGGAAACCTTCACCTACATCGCCAAGGAACTGGGCAAGCGTGGCATCGCGTTCATCTGCTCCCGTGAAAAGGAAGCGGGCGACAGCCTCGGCCCACAACTGAAAGCGGCCTTCGGCGGTCCTTACATCGCCAACGAACGCTTCACCAAGGACAGCGCCAACGCCTGGCTGGCCTCGGGCAAGGCAGACGCCGTCGCGTTCGGCGTGCCGTTCATCGCCAACCCGGACCTGCCGGCTCGTCTGAAGGCCGATGCTCCGCTGAACGAAGCTCATCCAGAGACGTTCTACGGCAAAGGCCCGGTCGGCTACATCGACTATCCGACCCTGGCACTCTGATCCGCTGAAATGAACAAGCCCCGGCTCGCAAGAGCCGGGGCTTTTCTATGGAAAAATGAAACACCTGGCACGATTTGAAATGAACAGCGTCCCCCGGAATCGTGACCTACAGAGCGATCAATCCCTGCGCCAACGCTACGCCCACGGCTTGCCGGCGGCTGAAAGAACCCAGCTTTCGACTCGCATTCGAAATGTGGAAATTGATGGTTCGCTCTGAACAGCCCAAGATGCAGCTCATTTCCCAGGTCGTTTTACCCACCCCGGCCCATTTCAGCACCTCAGACTCTCTCAACGTCAGGTTGCAAGGTTGTTCGCCGGCGGCTTTCAAGTGTCTTTGTGAGCCTTCCAGAAGAAAGGGAATCAGCATGAATAACTTACCCAAGGGGCCATTCGGGTCATCGCCGAGGTCGTTGGTAGAACTCACGCAGTGGGCGACATTGATTGAGCCGGCCATTTCGTTGAAGCGCAGGGGAATACTGACACCTTGCAACAGGCCATACCCCTCACGCTCCGTCCAGAATTGATGGGATCGGCCTCGCGCCTGTCTGCGCGCCAGGCCCCAGAAAAGGGGCGCGAAGTGATGGCGGCAATGCCTGATGATCGGGTCCACCTGAATAAAGTTCTCATCCTTGTATCGCCTGAGCCAGTCAGAAGGATAAGTCGTCATGATCCGGTTAAAGGGGTCACTGGTGCTGGAGGGGCCGAGGCTCAGCAAATAGCGTTCATAGCCGATGCGACGCAGCACTTTGCGTAGATGGCTTTCCCAGTCACGCCGGTGCAAGTCGGTGGCCAGTACAGAGAAGTCATCCAATACCTCTTTGAAATTAATCCTCAGGATTACGTCTTCTTTCTTATCCCTGAATAAGTCATCCACGATAAATCCCTGCTACTCATAGAAGCTTTTTTTGATACAACTCAATATTTAAAAACGGGCCGCTGAACACGCGGCCCGCTGGCCGTCACCGACAATTCTGATTAGCGACAGTGTTGTTCTATAAAGCTTTTGAATATTCCGAGACCATCCTCCGTCAAAATACTCTCGGGATGGAACTGGACTCCCTCGATGGGGTAGCCCGCGTGTCGCACGCCCATGATGTATCCATCGTCCGTCGAAGTGGATGTCACGGCCAGTTCCCCGGGCAGGCCCTGGTGGTCAACAATCAACGAATGGTAGCGGGTCGCCTGGATCGAGCGGCCCCCGGTATGGGTATAAACGCCTCGCCCATCGTTATTGATGGTGCTGATCTTGCCGTGCATGACATGGGAAGCCCGGATCACCGAACCGCCAAACGCCAGGCCAATGGCTTGATGCCCCAGGCATACACCCAGTATCGGCAAGCGTCCTTTAAAATGCTGGATAACCTCGATGTAGCCAGCATCTCGGGGATGCCCAGGCCCCGGGCCCAGGACGCAAAAGTCTGGCGCATACGCTTCGATACGTTCGATCAAGTCCGGAACATCATTGCGCTCCACGTGGGTTTCCAGTCCTAACTGTTCAAGGTACTGGCTGATAATGAATACAAAACTGTCGTAGGCATCAATCAGGAAAACTTTCATTGCAACATCTCCTTTCCGGTCACCGCACGATAGACAGAGCCCATTTTGTAGAAGGTTTCAGTCCACTCTTTCTCCGGGACCGAATCGGCAACCACGCCTGCCGAAGCGCGCAGGTAATAAGTACCGTCTTTATGAACGGCGGAGCGAATGCATAACGCTGTATTGATGCTGCCGTCGAATCCAATCAAACCGACTGCACCGGCATATATCCCGCGGCGATTGTTTTCCATGCTTTCGATAATCTGCATCGCGCGGATTTTCGGCGCACCGGTCATGGTTCCCGCAGGAAAAGACGCCTTGATCACATCAAAGGCATCGAAGCCTTTTCGCAATAAACCACGGACGTTGGACACCATGTGATAGAGGTGGGAGTACTCCTCGACCAACATCAATTCATCGACCTCAAGCGAACCTGGCTGGCAGACGCGACCGATGTCGTTCCTGCACAGATCCACCAACATCAAATGTTCAGCCCGCTCTTTTTCAGAGCGCGTCATGCTCAGGATCAGCTCGCTGGAAGGTATCCCCGGGGTTTTGCCCACCGTCCCGGCGATAGGCCTCATCTCGATCAGGTCGTCCTTGATGCGAACAAACAGCTCGGGGCTTGCACCAATCAGGTCAACGCCCCCCAGGTTAGCCAGATACATGTAAGGCGACGGGTTGTTCTTGCGCAGCGCCCGATACACATCAAAGGGTTTGACCGGCGTATCCACCTGCACTTCATGACCCAACTGGATTTGATAGATATCACCTTGGCGAATGTGCTCCAGCGCCTTGTCGACCCAGCCAAGGAACTGCTCTTTTTGCACCGTATCGCGCACAACCGTGACCGCTGGGTAAAGAATCGGCGAGTCTTGCGCCGGGGTGCCCGCGGCATCCGCCAACAGCGCAACGTAATCATCGGTACTGCGGGACTTCCAGAGGGCACTGTTATTGACCATGACGTCTACTGTTCCATTGGCGTGGAAATACACCAGCGTCTGAAACACCGTCAGGGCGATGATCGGATAATCATTGGTTCGCTCGGTCAGGTCAGGAATATCCTCGACGAACCGAACGCAGTCATAAGAGAGGTAGCCAAAAAAAGCGAGGCTGGGGTTAGTCTGGCGCGGAACATCAAATGGCGCCTGTAACGCACGCAGCAAATCCCATACCGCGTCGTTCGAATTGATGCCGATACGCCCATGGTCGTCCAGGACTATTTCCTGTGCCGACAATGCACTTCTTAGATACCCGAGCAGTTGCTCATTAGCCTCGAGTGTTGCATGCCCCTCATAAATCTTTACCGCCAGCAGGGGGTCTATTCCGATAATCGTCGCCTTGCGATCCCGGCTGGGGCCGGACAGTGATTCGAGAATGAACGTTTTATCGGCGCCAAGTACTTTTGTCGCCGCCTCATAGACAACAAGCGGCTCGCATTTCAAACGTTCGGTATGTAGTTGAACACTCACGGGTGTGGTTATCCCACGCATGACATCACTCCTCTTTATTAATAACAGCGCACACAGCAGAGCATCGAGCGCACAGGGCGACGCCTCAAACTGTCTGGCAGTTCAACCAGCTAATTATTGATGTGAAGGATTCATCAGCCATGCGCCCACTCGGGGCCCGCAAAAGCACTGGCTCAAAAACCAGGCAGAACTTCAGCGTACCATTCGCGTATTACGATTTTCATGGAAACAGCCACGAAAGATCGAATAACAGCGCTCGGCTATTAATGAATTACCAATTAGGGGTGTTTGACTGAAACAGGCAGCAAGACACCGGCGGTTGCTGGATTAGCGACGCCAGATATTGCTTTTGAAAACCGAAAGATGGGCAGTGTTGGACTCGGAGGAAGATCCGAGGGAGTTCTTCAGCACTGATAGTCGGTAGTACATTTAAGACTTCCTGTGTCTTGAGGGCATTGCAGGAGTAATTCCTGAATGCCCGTTGGATACTACTCATAGGTTCAATAAGGGTCAACCTCAATTGCCTACGCTCTATTGGTGCTCTCATCCAGGTGCGGGGACCCGGCAAGAAACCGCTGGATAGCCTCCAGGGTTTGCTCGGCACACTCCAGGTACGGTACATGTCCCGCATCCTCGATAATGCAAGTGCTCGCCTGCGGCAGAAGCCGGTAGACCTCGTGCAGGCACGACACATCAAAGACCCGATCATTGCTCCCCCACACCACCAACGTCCTGGCTTGAACGTCCGATAATCGAGGTTGAAGCGGGTACAGTCCGGCGCCCTTGAAGTCATCGAGTATTTTCCGGACCTTGCCATAGCGCTGTGCCCCCTTGTGGGCCAGCGCCTTCGCCAGAAACACCGGAACCTTGGGCGGCCGAGTGAACACCACCTCCCACAGGGCCTGCATTTCACCAACGCAACGGTAGCCAAACGGGTGTTTGCCAGACTCCAGAAACCGACTCATCGCCGGGCTGAGCCGTGCAGCCGGTAACCCCGCAGGTGCCATTGCAATGACGTGAGAAACGTCTGCCGGATGAGTGGCCGCATAGAGACAGGCGATACAGCCACCAATGGAGCTGCCTATCAAGACAAGCTCCCGGAAAGCGTGCGCCTCGAAAAAACCCTTCAATCGAGCCACCTGAGCAACGGGGCTGTAGCTTTGCGAGTCGTCGAACGAGGACTCGCCTTCCCCGGGAAGGTCCAGGAAAACGCAGTTGCAGGTCTCAACCAACGAATAGAGCCTGGGGCCCCATTGATCCTTGCTGGCGCCCAAGCCATGAAGGAACACCAAGGTAGGTCCGGCTTTAACGCCGCTCGATTGCAGGTAGGCGACCTCATAACCTTGCCCCTTCCAGCGCCGGGCCTTAAGCCTGTAGCGAAACCGGTTTTGCTCACGCATGGCGAACAATGCCCACTGACCTGGCCAATTCATCGAACATCACCTCCCAACGGGTTCGCCAATCAATCGGCCGGAGTATTTTCGGCAGGGGCCTGCCGTGGCGGTAGCCGTACCTGACACAATGCAACCCCCACCAAAACCGCCACGCCGCCGACGACCAGGCTCAGCGAAACACCTTCCTGCAGAAGCACTTGGCTGACCGCCACTGCAAACACCGGCACCAATAAGAGGAACGGCGTCAGGCGCTGGACCGGATGCCGCCCCAAAAGCCAGTACCACAGGCCAAACCCGACCAGCCCGCCACTGACGGCGGTATACAACACGGCGGCCCAGGCTCTCGGGCTGGCAGTCAGCACCGAGCCCCACGCATGCCCTTCCACCGCGGCGGAAACCATCAGTAACTCCGGTGCAGCAATCAATGCTGTCCACGCGCTGATCGCCACGGGATTGAATGGCCCCCAGCGCTTGGTGAGGACAGTGCCCACCGCGAAAACAAACGCCGCGGCAATAACCAGCAAGACGCCCGATAACGCACCGCCACGGCCAACGCCCCCCAACACCGTCAGCACCCCAATCAGCGCAATGACAATCCCGGCCACCACCTGCACGCCAATCCGCTCCTTCAAGACGCCGAAAGCCAGCAACAACGTGAAGGGGGTTGCCAGTTGGTACGCGACAGCAGAGGTGGAGGCATCCACCCGCGAAATACCGCAGTACAACAGCCCAAAGTGCAGAGCGCCCACCAGTGAGGCAATCCAGAATACGGGGAGTAGTTCGCGGCGTTTGGGGATCCCGCAAAACGGCACCAATACAATCGCCATCAAGGCAAAGCGCATGGCAACCATGAGAATTGGCGGGAATTCCTGCCCCCCAATTTTAACTGCCGTCACCTGGGCGCCCCATAAAAACGCTACCAGCACGGCTATCAACGAATCGCGAATAGGCATTAATCGATCATCCCGTTTGAAATTGGACTTGCTTGAGCAAGCGCAGGCGCTCGACGCCTTGGCGCGGGCGTTCATTCAATTTGTGAAAGTGCTCAAGGAGGCGATCCAGGGTTTCCCGCAGGGCTTGTTCTGCCTCAGTGTCCTGAACCAACTGCGTGTTGAACGTGGCTGGAAAACCGGAGCCAACGAGTACCATCTTGTTCAACAGAACGTTCAGCACCACCTGGCTGAAGACCGCCGTATGCCCATAGCGGCGCCCCACCACTGCCACCGCGGCCAGCTTGTCCCGCAACGGGCGTTCCCTGGGCCGCAAAAAGCCGTACCCCACCCGCTCCAGAAACGCCTGGAACCGGCTGTTGGTGCCATAAGCATGCATCACTGGCAGGTACAGGATGGCGTCGGCCTTGGCCATTTCATCGACAATCGCCGCGACATCGTCCTGCAGTAGACAATCGGTGTGTGAGCAGGCGTTATCGGCGTCACAGTAGTCGATCCGATAATCGCGCAACCAGAGGTCCTGGACCGAGGCACGCCCTTCCAGGTGGCGTCGAATCAACGACACCACCTGGCTGCTGACCCCGTGCGAGCGGCTTGACCCGACGATGACGATCAGCTTCATCGGTTCAGGACGCCTTGGCCAGCGGCGCATCGGCGATACGCTCGTACTCGAGCAACGACTCCTCCAGCAACTGACCGGTGAGGTACAGGGTCACCCGGGCCACTTCCTTGATCAGCGCCCGTTCTTCATCCGTCTTCACCGAGCGTTGCATCGCCAGGCGAACTTCTTCGGAGTGCTTTTCGTCGATCGTCGAATGAGCGACGAAGAATGTCATCTGCTCGTCCTTGAGCCCCAGGTCTGTGCGAAACTTGTCCAGGATCGGCTGGATATGCTCATACACCTCTTCGGCCCAGTAGCTGTAACCCAGGCGAGCGACCGGCCCGAGGCGAATGGCGACGTCATTCAGATAAGCGATCAACGCTTGAGTAGGCGGTAGCGGCGCCGGCAGTGACGCAGGCAAGGCACTGATGGATTCCAGGTCGCGAATCACCATCTTTTCGTGCCCCAACTCTTCAAGCGCATGCTTGTAGACAAAGCGCAGCAGTGTGGTCTGGCTCGGGTCCGCACTGAATGCACAGGCTGCCTGATTAATCGAGTTGAACCGGGTGTAGTGATAAACCTGGAGCATCACCTGCTGATAGAGCTCGACCGTAATCGTCTGCTCAAGGCTGTGATTCCAATAACGACCTTTCTTGATTTTGGCCCAGCCACTGTCAACAATCGCATCCAGTTCCTTGAAAAAATTATCCATGAGCTACTTTTCCTTTGATGGTGTTAAAGACGGTTTCCAGTTCCAGGTAAACCAAACTGTAATTCCGTGATGACTGGCGGTTCGTCCAGGTAATATCGTCAACCAGGACATGGCCGCCGATATCGACATACAGGGCAGCCAGGCGCCCCCGGCATAAAGCCGAGATGTATCGAAACTGCGTATTGGCCCTCAACCAGATGGCGGTTTGCAGAAGAAACGACCTCAAGTGCAAACCCCCTCTGTACTTCTCATCCAATACCAACCGATTGGCATCAAATGAATCCATGGGATGAGCAAAGTAACTCCCCACTTCAACCACTCGTTCGACAAAGCTCATGCCATGCCCCAATGGCGTTATCCGAATAGCCCCGACTACTTCGTCGCCATCGAAATAAGCCATGTGGTACGAACAGGTATCCCGTAGCGCTTCGGTATCGGAGAAGCTTTCTTCATTGGCCGGGTTATCACCGATATAGCGGGACCTTAATGCGCAGACTTTCTGGAACAGTTCACTTTTCGCCGAAACGATTTGCACGGACATGCTCATACGCAGCCCCCGACTATCGATTGCGCTGATCGACAATTCGCGCTTCTTTCCAGCTGAACCAACTGCCCAGGTTCACGTGGTCATCGAGGTCTTCAACGATCATGATCGTGGCCTCGACCCCCAGGCGTTCGCGCACACGCTCACGAATCAGCAGCGTCAATTGGCTGCGATCGCCTTCGTAGAATCTGGACATCTCCATCTTGGCGATCACCGTATCCCTGCCGTTCACGCAGTTGATGACGATCTGGTAACCCAGGCATTGTTCCACGCCCTCAAGCAGCGCCTGCTCGATATGGCCGGCGGTAAAGGCCTTGCCGTTGAGCGTCATCGCATCCTTGACGCGCCCGACCACTTTCATGACCTGTGCGTGAGCGATCGGGTTCTTCGGGTTTTTTTGAATGCTGACCAGGTCGCCCGTACGGTAGCGAATCAGCGGCTTCACGCCATCGATCAGCATGGTGACGCACAACTCCCCCTCGCCACTGTCACCCAGGCTTTCACCCGTTTGCGGATTCAGCACCTCAATGATGTAGTTGAGTCGGTGAGGCATCAGTTGATCGCTGGCATTGGCCGCGGCAATGATCATGGCTTCCTGGGAGCCATACAGGCTGTTGTAGGCTTCGCAGCCCCAGAGGCTGTACAAGTTGTTCTTCAGCGCCGGCGTGCACAATTCACCGCTCATCATGAACGCACGCAGATGAAAGTCCTCACGCGGGTTGAAGCCAAGCCGCTCGGCTTCCTTGGCCAGCGCCAGCAACAGCCCCGGTGCCGACGCAACGACCCCGATACGCAAATCCTTCATCAACTGGAGCGTCTTGGGATACCCGATGACCGGGGAGTGTGGCCAGATCTTGGCGTTACAGACTCCCAGTTGGTGACAGACATCACCCAAAGTATCGCCGAAGGAGTGCACCTCGGTTGGCCCCATGACGCCTACAACGGTTTTCTCGGTGGGGAAGTGCTTCTCCAAGACCGCTTGATAAGACATGGCCAGTTGCTTGTTGCTGGCATAACTTTCCTTTTTATCCCTCGGGCACGGCGTCGCCGGGCCGGTGGTACCGGTGGTTTCGTAATAGTAAATACTGTCTTCCAGCGAGCCGGAGAGGATATCCAGCATGGACTCTCGCAAATCATCCTTGGTGGTAAACGGCAGTGAGGAAAAATTCGCCAGCGTGACACCGTCAACATCGATGTCCTTCAAGTGCCCCGCATAGAAAGCGGACTTGTTTTTGACGTGGCGCAAGACTGTTCTGAGCTGTGCTTCATGCCATTGCTTCAGATCGCCTTCACTTAACGTATTGGTCCAGTACGCCCGGTGAACTTCGTCATACTTTACGGTGAACTCATCAAACACCTTTACCGCACCCATAACCTGCTCCCTCATCGACATAGATTTTTTCGCCACCGCGGCTGCCCGCTCTGGATGCAGACACTAACCAGCCACGAAAAACCACACACCTGTCTACTCAAGCAGTTGTTATCGGAAAAACCATATGGTAGGCGGCAGGCACTACTCACCTGGAAATCACTCGCCAAGCGCCATCTCGACGTGACCACGAGGCCATGGCACCCAATTGATTAAAAAAAAAGCCCCGGCGCACGCGCCAGGGCTTTTTATAGGCCGCAGGAAATATTCCTTCACAGCCTTGCAACAATATTGCTACAAAATACTTAGCCAACTACCTATCAACCACCCGCCAGCCCGTATATAACGTCACCCCATAAATTCAGGGAAAAGGCTGATTGACCTGCCCTGGCCTTTATTGTTGACACAACTGGTCGCAATTACGCATTTTGTCTTAATTGCGCAGGCCAGGGCTCAAGCGCAGCATGTCCAACGCGATATCGACCCATCGCTCTGCGTCCTGGGCCAACTGAAAACTGTCGGGCACCAGCAGCCATTGGCCGAGAATTCCGTCGATATAGGCGTGCATGCACACAGCGGCACGCACTGTGTCGAGGTTCTCTGGAAGCTGCCCGCGATGGACCGCGTTACGCAGGGTCAGCCCGATGCGCAGGTTGCATTCAAGGCTGGCGGTCTGGCGCTGACGGCGCAGGTCACACATTTCATCGGTGAATTCGCACTTATGAAACAAAATCTCATTGATGCGCCGGGTCTTCGGGTCCAGGGCCACTTGATGGAACAGATGAATCAGCAGCTTGCGCATGCAACCCAGCGGATCGACCTCGTCCTCGCTCTCACTGGCCCTGGCCAACTCATCCAGCGGCTCGTGCAGCGTATCGAGCATCGCCTGCACCAGGTCGGCCTTGTTGCTGAAATGCCAGTAGATGGCACCGCGCGTCACGCCGGCCAGCGCGGCGATATCCGCCAGCGTGGTACGCGCAACCCCGCGCTCGTAAAAGGCTTGCTCGGCCGCTTCAAGAATCTGGCTGCGCGTTTCCTGAGCTTCCTCTTTGGTACGACGAACCATGGCAGTAAAACCTCAATCAGGACACTTGGGGTGGCCGGAAACGACCATCTGAATAATTGTGGGACGACGCCTTCATGGGCGCCGAACGTACTAGAATCGAGGCTTTGGACGGTGCTTTGTCAACATTCCGCGAAGCCTGTCAAGAGTTTACAAACAACCATGAACGTAAGTATATTGCGTAGCAAGCTACTTATCCACTCAGTGCCTGTTTTTTACCCTTCCACACTTCTTGTGCGCACTCTGCGCGCCTGACCCGAGGATCTTCATGCAACTTAAGCCAGCTGTTACCGCCCTGGTTACTGCCGTCGCCCTGGCATCGCTGCTCAGCGGATGTAAAAAGGAAGAAGCGGCTCCGCCCGCTCAAACCCCTCAGGTCGGCGTGGTCACTATTCAACCTCAAGCCTTCACCCTGACATCCGAGCTGCCAGGCCGCACCACGGCCTACCGCATTGCCGAGGTTCGCCCTCAGGTCAATGGCATCATTCTCAAGCGCCTGTTCAAGGAAGGCGGCGACGTTAAAGAAGGCCAGCAGCTCTATCAGATCGATCCGTCGGTGTATGAGGCCACCCTGAAAAGCGCCGAAGCCAACCTGCAACAGACCAAGTCGATTTCCGATCGTTACAAGCAATTGGTTAACGAGCAGGCTGTCAGCCGCCAGGAATACGACACGGCCGTGGCCAACCGCCTGACGTCGGAAGCCAACCTGCAAAGCGCCCAGATCAACGTGCGCTACACCAAGGTCTACGCACCTCTGACCGGCCGTATCGGTCGCTCCTCGGTCACCGAAGGCGCCCTGGTCAGCAATGGCCAGACCAACGCCATGGCCACCATCCAGCAACTGGACCCGATCTACGTCGACGTGACCCAGTCGTCGGTTGAGCTGCTGGAACTGCGCCGCGAACTGGAAAGCGGTCGCCTGCAAAAAGCCGGCGACAACTCGGCCAAGGTCAAGCTCACCCTGGAAGACGGCAGCCAGTACAAGCTGGACGGCAAGCTGGAATTCTCGGAAGTCTCGGTGGACGAAACCACCGGATCCGTAACCATTCGTGCCGTGTTCCCCAACCCTGACCACACCCTGCTGCCGGGCATGTTTGTGCACGCGCAATTGCAAGCCGGTGTGAACAGCGCCGCGATCCTCGCCCCGCAACAAGGCGTGACCCGTGACCTGAAAGGCACCCCGACCGCGCTGGTAGTCGGCCCGGACAACAAGGTTGAACTGCGTCAGCTCAAGGCCAGCCGTACCGTTGGCAGCCAGTGGCTGATCGAAGACGGCTTGAAAGCCGGTGATCGTGTGATCACTGAAGGCCTGCAATTCGTGCGCCCTGGCATTGAAGTCAAGGCAACCGAAGCGACTAACGTGAAGGCAGCAAACCCGGCCCCTGCCCCGGCAACTGATAAAGCTGCAGGCGGCAAAGGGGAGTAAACCATGTCGAACTTTTTCATCAACCGTCCGATTTTCGCCTGGGTAATTGCCCTGGTGATCATGCTGGTCGGTGCAATCTCGATTCTCAAGCTACCGATCAACCAGTACCCGAGCATCGCCCCACCGTCGATCGCGATCTCCGTGACCTACCCGGGCGCCTCTGCACAAACCGTGCAGGACACCGTGGTACAGGTCATCGAGCAGCAGCTCAACGGTATCGATAACCTGCGTTATGTATCCTCGGAAAGTAACTCCGACGGCAGCATGACCATCACCGCGACGTTCGAACAAGGCACCAACTCGGACACCGCCCAGGTTCAGGTGCAGAACAAGCTGAACCTGGCTACCCCGCTGCTGCCTCAAGAAGTGCAGCAACAGGGTATCCGCGTTACCAAGGCCGTGAAGAACTTCCTGCTGGTGATCGGTGTGGTTTCCACCGACGGCAGCATGAGCAAGGACGACCTGTCCAACTACATCGTGTCCAACATGCAGGACCCGATCTCGCGGACCGCCGGCGTCGGTGACTTCCAGGTGTTCGGTGCACAGTACGCCATGCGTATCTGGGTTGACCCGGCCAAGCTGAACAACTTCAGCCTGACCCCGGTCGACGTGCAGAACGCGATTGCCGCGCAGAACGTGCAGGTGTCCTCAGGGCAGTTGGGCGGTTTGCCAGCAAAACCAGGTACGCAGCTGAACGCCACGATCATCGGCAAGACCCGCTTGCAGACCGCCGAGCAATTCAAGGCGATCCTGCTGAAGGTCAACCCGGATGGTTCGCAAGTGCGCGTCGGCGACGTTGCCGATGTGGCCCTGGGGGGTGAAAACTACGCGATCAGTGCCCAGTTCAACGGTAGCCCGGCTTCCGGCCTGGCGGTCAAACTGGCCAACGGCGCCAACGCCCTGGACACCGCCAAGGCACTGCGCCAGACCATCAAGGACCTTGAACCCTTCTTCCCTGCCGGGATGAAAGTGGTATTCCCGTACGACACCACCCCTGTGGTAACCGAGTCGATCAAGGGCGTAGTTGAAACCCTGGTCGAAGCAATCGTGCTGGTGTTCCTGGTGATGTTCCTGTTCCTGCAGAACTTCCGCGCCACGGTGATCACCACCATGACGGTACCGGTGGTACTGCTGGGTACCTTCGGGATCCTGGCCGCCTTCGGTTTCAGCATCAACACCCTGACCATGTTCGCCATGGTACTGGCCATCGGATTGCTGGTGGATGACGCCATCGTCGTGGTGGAGAACGTCGAACGGGTCATGAGTGAAGAGGGACTGTCGCCCAAGGATGCGACCATCAAGTCGATGGGGCAAATTCAGGGTGCATTGGTCGGTATTGCCATGGTGCTCTCGGCGGTACTGTTGCCGATGGCATTCTTCGGCGGCTCCACCGGGGTTATCTACAAGCAGTTCTCGATCACCATCGTATCGGCCATGGGCCTTTCGGTACTGGTTGCCCTGATCTTCACCCCTGCCCTGTGCGCAACCATGCTCAAGGCGATTCCAAAGGGTGAACACGGCGTTCCGAAAAAAGGCTTCTTCGGCTGGTTCAACCGCACCTTTGACCGCAGCGTGAAGAGCTACGAGCGCGGCGTGGGCAATATCCTGCGGCGCAAGGCACCGTACCTGCTGATCTATGTGGTGATTGTCGCGGGCATGATCTGGATGTTCCTGCGCATCCCGTCCTCCTTTCTCCCGGAAGAAGACCAGGGCGTTCTTTTTGCCCAAGTCCAGACGCCTGCCGGCTCGAGTGCCGAACGTACTCAGGTTGTCGTCGACGAAATGCGCGAATACCTGCTGCGTCCGAACAAAGATGGCGGTGAGGCAGACGCAGTGAACTCGGTGTTTACTGTGACCGGCTTCAACTTCGCCGGCCGTGGCCAGAGCTCGGGCATGGCGTTCATCATGCTCAAGCCATGGGACGAACGTAACGCTGACAACAGCGTGTTCAAACTGGCTCAGCGCGCACAGATGCACTTCTTCAGCTTCCGCGATGCGATGGTGTTTGCTTTCGCCCCGCCCGCCGTACTGGAGTTGGGTAACGCGACCGGTTTCGACGTCTTCCTGCAGGACCGCGCCGGTATCGGCCACGACAAACTGATGGAAGCTCGCAACCAGTTCCTCGGCATGGCCGCACAAAGCAAGATCCTGACGCAGGTACGTCCAAACGGCCTGAACGACGAACCGCAGTACCTGCTGGAAATCGATGACGAGAAAGCCAGCGCCCTGGGCGTCAGCTTGAGCGACATCAACAGCACCTTGTCGATTGCCCTGGGCAGTGCTTACGTCAACGACTTCATCGACCGCGGTCGTGTGAAGAAAGTCTTCATCCAGGGTATCGCCGGTTCGCGGATGAGCCCGGAAGACCTGAAGAAGTGGTACGTGCGCAACAGCAGCGGGACCATGGTGCCGTTCACCGCCTTCGCCAAGGGCGAGTGGGGCTACGGTTCGCCGAAGCTGGCGCGTTACAACGGCGTAGAAGCGATGGAAATCCTGGGTGCTCCGGCACCGGGCTACAGCACCGGCGAGGCCATGGCGGAAGTCGAGCGCATCGCGGCGAAACTGCCAAAAGGTGTGGGTATCTCCTGGACAGGCTTGTCTTATGAGGAACGTCTTGCTGGTTCCCAGGCACCCGCATTGTTCGCCCTGTCGCTGCTGATGGTGTTCCTGTGCCTGGCGGCACTGTACGAAAGCTGGTCGATTCCGATCGCCGTCGTATTGGTGGTGCCATTGGGGATTATCGGTGCGCTGTTGGCGACCAGCCTGCGGGGTCTGTCCAATGACGTGTACTTCCTGGTAGGCCTGTTGACGACAATCGGTCTGGCGGCGAAAAACGCCATCCTGATCGTAGAGTTCGCCAAAGACCTGCATGAACAGGGCAAGAGCTTGCAGGAGGCAGCCATCGAGGCGTGCCGCATGCGTTTGCGTCCGATCATCATGACCTCCCTGGCCTTCGTCTTGGGTGTATTGCCACTGGCAATCTCCACCGGCGCAGGTTCGGGCAGCCAGCACGCCATCGGTACCGTAGTGATCGGGGGTATGATCACCGCCACCGTATTGGCAATCTTCTGGGTACCGCTGTTCTTTGTCACGGTATCGTCCATCGGCCGCAGGAAAGATGCGGACAAACCGGACGACACTGAAACTCCACACAACGAGGCTGGCCGATGAGCAAGTCGCTACTTTCCCTGGCAGTTACGGCATTCGTGCTCAGTGGCTGCTCGCTGATCCCGGACTACCAGCGCCCTGAAGCGCCGGTAGCCGCGCAGTTCCCGCAGGGGCCGGCGTATTCGTCGGCCCAGGCGCCGAGCCAGGCCGCTGCCGAGCAAGGCTGGAAGCAGTTTTTCCATGACCCTGCCCTGCAACAGCTGATCCAGACCGCGCTGGTGAACAACCGCGACCTGCGTGTCGCGGCCCTGAACATCGACGCGTATGCCGCGCAGTACCAGATCCAGCGTGCCGACCTGTTCCCGGCGGTTTCGGCCACCGGCAGCGGCAGCCGTTCGCGTACCCCGGCCAAACTGTCGCAGACCGGCGAAGCAGGCATCACCAGCCAATATTCGGCGGGCCTGGGGATCAGCTCTTATGAGCTGGACCTGTTCGGCCGCGTGCGCAGCCTGAGCGAGCAAGCGCTGCAACAATACTTCGCGACCGAAGAAGCCCGTCGCACCACCCAGATCAGCCTGGTGGCCAGCGTGGCCAATGCCTACCTGACCTGGCAGGCCGACAAGGAACTGCTCAAGCTCACCCAGGACACCCTGGGCGCGTACGAGCAGAGCTTCAAGCTCACCTCCCGCAGCAACGAAGTCGGCGTGGCGTCGGCCCTGGACCTGAGCCAGGCCCGTACCTCGGTGGAAAACGCCCGGGTTGCACTGGCGCGTTACACCCGCCAGGTGGCCCAGGACGAAAACAGCCTGACCCTGCTGCTGGGCACCGGCCTGCCGGCGAATATCGTCAGCCGGCCATTGGCTGACGACCTCTTGAGCGAAGTACCGGCCGGCCTGCCGTCGGACCTGCTGCAACGTCGTCCCGACATCCTGCAGGCCGAGTACAACCTCAAGGCGGCCAACGCCAACATCGGCGCGGCACGGGCGGCGTTCTTCCCGAGCATCAGCCTGACCGCCAGCGCCGGTACCGCAAGCCCGTCGCTGGGCGGCCTGTTCAAGGGCGGTTCGGGTACCTGGTCGTTCGCACCGCAGATCAACATCCCGATCTTCAACGCCGGCAGCCTGCGCGCCAGCCTGGATTACTCGAAAATCCAGAAAGAGATCAACGTCGCCAACTACGAGAAAGCGATCCAGACCGGCTTCCAGGAAGTCTCTGACGGCCTCGCCGCCCGCGAGACCTACAAGCAGCAACTGGACGCCCAACGTGGCTTCGTCGCCGCCAACCAGGATTACTACCGACTGGCCGAGCGTCGCTACCGCATTGGTGTCGACAGCAACCTGACGTTCCTCGACGCCCAGCGCCAACTGTTCAGTGCCCAGCAATCGCTGATCACCGACCGCCTGGCGCAGCTCAACAGCGAGGTCAACCTGTACAAGGCCCTCGGTGGTGGCTGGAACGAGCAAACCGCGAAGAATGAACCGTTGAAAGAAGAAGCACCGGCGCTGAAGTTGTTCTGATAGCCCGGTAACTCAGAAAAACCGCTTCCCTCGGGAAGCGGTTTTTTTATGCCTGCAACACCGATTAACTGTGGGAGCTGGCGAGCCCTGGCGAGGCTGCGATGGGATCGCTGCGGTGTTTCTGGCAGACCGCGTCGTCTGCATCGCGGGCAAGCCCGGCTCCCATAGGGGAGTGCATTACAGATCCGGAAGCGGCACTGCTCTGATGCGGGTTGCGTTTCGCGCCGGACATCAGGGTAAAATTGGTAACAGATTCTTACAGACCACAGAGGGAGCTTGTCGTAATGATCGTAGGAATCGACTTGGGGACCACCAACAGCCTTGCCGCCGTCTGGCGCGGCGACACCACCGAGTTGGTGCCCAACGCCCTTGGCCAGTTCCTGACCCCAAGCGTGGTCGGGCTGGATGACCAGGGCCGCATCCTGGTAGGCCAGGCCGCACGCGAGCGGCTGCACACTCACCCGCAGCTGACCACCTCGTTGTTCAAGCGCTACATGGGCAGCGCCACTGAAGTGCGCCTGGGCGACCGGCTGTTCCGCCCGGAAGAACTCTCGGCGCTGGTGCTCAAAAGCCTGAAAGAAGACATCGAGCGCACGTACGGCCACACCGTCACGGAAGCCGTGATCAGCGTGCCCGCCTATTTCAGCGACGGCCAACGCAAGGCCACCCGCATCGCCGGTGAGCTGGCGGGGCTGAACATCGAAAAACTGATCAACGAACCCACTGCGGCCGCCCTCGCCTATGGCCTGCACCAGCGGGACAAGGAAACCTCGTTCCTGGTGTTCGACCTCGGCGGCGGCACCTTTGACGTGTCGATCATCGAGCTGTTCGACGGGGTCATGGAAGTGCGCGCCAGCGCCGGTGACAACTTCCTCGGCGGCGAAGACTTCGACACCCTGCTGCTCGACCATTTCATCGACAGCCAGCGCAACGTCCAGGGCTTCCCACCACGTGCGTCGGTGCTGCAACCCCTGCGGCGCGAAGCCGAACGCGTGCGCAAGGCCCTCGGCCAGGACGACAGCGCCGAATTCACGTTGCGGGTGGACGGCCAGCAATGGACCCACACCATCACCCAGCAGGAACAGGCCAAGCTCTTCACGCCGCTGCTGGAGCGCCTGCGCACCCCGATCGAACGGGCGCTGCGGGACGCGCGCATCCGGGTCGGCGACCTGGACGAAATCCTGCTGGTGGGCGGCACCACGCGCATGCCGCTGGTGCGCAAACTGGCGGCCGGGCTGTTCGGGCGCTTCCCGTCCATCAGCCTCGACCCTGACCAGGTCGTCGCCCACGGCGCTGCAATTCAGGCCGCACTCAAGGCACGTTCGGCGGCGCTGGAGGAAGTGGTGCTGACCGACGTCTGCCCCTACAGCCTGGGCATCGAAACCTCGACCCAGTATGGCAACCAGATCGAAAGCGGCCATTACCTGCCGCTGATCGAGCGCAACAGCAGCGTGCCGGTGAGCCGCGTCAAAACCGTGCACACGATGCACGACAACCAGACCCAGGTACTGCTGAAAATCTTCCAGGGTGAAAGCCGCCTGGTGAAAGACAACATCAAGCTCGGCGAACTGGAGATTGATGTGCCCAAGCGCAAGGCCGGCGAAGTCTCGCTGGATGTGCGCTTCACCTACGACAACAACGGCCTGCTGGAAGCCCAGGTGAGTATTCCGCTGACGGGCGAGCAACACTCGCTGGTCATCGAGAACAACCCCGGCGTACTGACCGCCCACGAAATCCAGCAACGCCTGCAAGCCCTGGCGCTGCTGAAGATTCACCCCAGGGACCAACAGGTCAACACCGTGCTGACCGCCCGCCTGGAGCGGCTGTACCAGGAAAACCTCGGGGAGTTGCGTGAACAACTGGGGCATTGGGCCGCGCAGTTCCAGCAAGTGCTCAATACCCAGGACGAACGCCGCATCCGTGAAGCGCGCGCTGAACTCACCCGGCAACTGGAACAACTGGACAGTGGCATCTGGCGCTAGGGAGCCTGCGACATGGAATGTTGGACAGTGTTGCAACTGCCGGAAGACGCCGACGAACGCAGCATCAAGCGCAGCTATGCGCGCCTGCTCAAAAGCTGCCGCCCGGATGACGACGCCGAAGGCTTCCAGCGCCTGCGGGAGGCTTACGAACAGGCGCTGAACATCGCACGCTGGCGGGCCGAGCATGAAGAGGACGAAGCCGACGTCATTGAAGCCCCGGTGGCCGAACTGGCCCACGGCGACCGGAATGAGTACTCGGATTTTATCGACGTACGCCCCGTCAGCCCTGCCCCGTTCGAGCCACCGCCCGAGCAGAGCCGCGCACACGCCCTGATCAAAGGGCTGACCGCAGCCAACCTCAACGAACGCTGGGAGCAGGCGCAGCAGCAACTGTGCGCGGATGCCTTCCAGGCGGCCCTGTTGCGCCACTGCTTCGACACCCCTGGCGAACGCGGTGCGATTGCCGCCTGGGCCGTGCACCATCTGGAGTGGCTGACGCCGTGGCAGAGCGTGGTGATGACGCCCTGGCAGCACGAAGCACTCACCAACGAGCTCCTCCAGGAATACCGCCAGGCGCTCCACGAACGGCTGGAGCAAAAGGCCGAGCGCGAGTTCGTCAACCTACTCAAGGCCTACAACCAGCAACCCTGGCTGCGGGTTTTCGACCTGCAGCAACAGTGGCAACGCATCGTCCTGCAATTGCTCCACGACACCCAGTGGAGCGTGCCGCTGTTCGAGCGGGTGTCCCAGGCCTTTGGCTGGGACGACCAGAAAGGTGTGCACCCGGAGCCCGAATGGATGTGGACCGGCCTGTTGGAGCGCTGCCAGCAGGAAAGCTTCTACGACAACCTGCTGGCCAAAGCCAAGGAGGGTCCGCGCAATTCACCCGATGTCCTGGCGGCGCGGTTGCTGCTGACGCCCATGTCCGCCACGCAGCAGCATCGCTTCACGGACCCGTTTGGCGGCAACGAATGGAACGCCTGCCAGCATCTGTCTGAAACCCTGGCCTGGCGCTACCCGCAATTGCTGGAGCGCCTGCCCCAGCCCGAGGTGTTTTTCTGGCGCAAGTTCCTGCCGCGTCCCGTCTCTTATCAGAGCTGGGCCCGGGTGTGGGGCGGCTTGGCCATCGCCAGTGGCCTGGCGTTTTATCAGCAGAAAAAAACCACGCTGGTCGCCGAAATGGTCATGTTCATGTTGCTGACTTTCATCCCGGCCATGATCGCCATTCGTGGCACCCAGTTATGGGCCGCCTTCACGTCCCGGCTGATCGTCCCGGACCTGTGGCTGAGCGAACGCCTGTTGCCCAAACGCTTCAACCCTCACCAATACTGGCTGGTGCTGCGCCACGGCATCCCGCAAGTGGGCATGCTGTTGATGTTCGGCTTCGTGCTGGGGCTGATGGGGATGCTGGGCTACCTGGGCATGATTCTGATCAGCCTGTTTCACCGCCGGCGCATAGGCGAAGTGAGCGAAAGCTTCAATGAGAAATGGCCGTGGATCTGCGGCCTGCACTGGGGCTACTGGAGCCCGCTGCAAGTGGGGTTCCTGATCGTGATGGTGGCGTCAACCCTCGCCTGCCAGAAATACCTGCCCGCCTTTCCCTGGACCAGCCTCACCGCTTCCCGCCTGTAATCCCCCGAAACGCCGGCCGGCCCTTCCCCGGGGCCGGCCCCGCAACTTGCGTTCGATCATCGCCCAGAACCCGCTTCCCCCAATTGAAACGCCCCCGCACCGCCCCGCACCATGGCCCGCACCTGCATAACCCCAATAACAACAGGTCTAACGCCATGAGCATTCTTCACCCGCGCCAGCTATTGCTGGCGACCGCTGTTGCCAGTCTCGCCCTACCCGTTCTCGCCGAAGAACACGGCTTTCTCGAAGACGCCAGCGCCAACCTCAACCTGCGCAATTTCTTCTTCAACCGTAACTTCACCAACCCGACCAAGGCCCAGGGCGACGCCCAGGAGTGGACCCAGAGCTTCATTCTCGATGCCAGGTCCGGCTTCACCCAGGGCACCGTCGGGTTCGGCATGGACGTACTGGGCCTGTACTCGGAAAAGCTCGACGGCGGGCGCGGCACCGGCGGCACCCAACTGCTGCCGCTGGACCACGACGGACGGCCCGCCGATAACTTCGGTCGCCTGGGCGTCGCGTTCAAGGCCCGGATCTCGAAGACCGAAGTGAAGGTCGGCGAGTGGATGCCGGTGCTGCCGATCCTGCGCTCCGATGACGGCCGCTCACTCCCGCAAACCCTGCGCGGCGGCCAGATCACCTCCAAAGAGATCGACGGCCTGACCCTCTACGGTGGCCAGTTCCGCGCCAACAGCCCGCGGGACGACAGCAGCATGACCGAGATGTCGATGTTCGGAAAAACCGCCTTCACCTCCGACCGTTTCAACTTCCAGGGCGGCGAATATGCCTTCAACGACAAGCGCACCCAGATCGGCGTGTGGAACGCCCAACTCAAGGACATCTACCGCCAGCAATACCTCAACCTGATCCACAGCCAGCCCGTGGGCGACTGGACCCTGGGCGCCAACCTCGGGTTCTTCTACGGCAAGGACGACGGCAGCGCCCGCGCCGGCGACCTCGACAACAAGACCTGGTCCGGCCTGTTCTCGGCCCGATACGGCGGCAACACCTTCTACATCGGCCTGCAAAAACTCACCGGCAACAGCGCCTGGATGCGGGTCAACGGCACCAGCGGCGGCACCCTGGCCAACGACAGCTACAACGCCAGCTATGACAACGCCCAGGAAAAATCCTGGCAGGTGCGCCACGACTACAACTTCGTCGCCCTGGGCATTCCAGGCCTGACCGTGATGAACCGCTATATCAGCGGCAGCAACGTACACAGCGGCACGGTGACCGACGGCAGGGAATGGGGCCGGGAAAGTGAAGTGGGCTACACGGTGCAGAGCGGAACGTTGAAGGACCTCAATGTGCGCTGGCGCAATTCCAGCATGCGCCGGGACTACAACAACAATGAGTTTGATGAAAACCGGTTGATCGTCAGTTACCCGATCTCGCTGCTCTAATGCTGGAAGTCCCATGGTTGTGACTGCACTGGGAAAACGCTCACCTATTTGAAAATTTTTCCCCTACGGTCGGTAGGGAAATGACACAACCCCAAATGAACCAACTCCATCGTTGCACCAATAACAACCTGTTCCGACCAACACTTCACTTAATGTTTGCAAGATGGAGCAACACCATGACGACAGTAACTTCAGGCAACCCAAGTCCATTCTCCTGGAATGACTGGCGACAAAAACTGGACGAAAAACATACGGCAAGCACCTCACACCACCAGAGCGCCCATCAGGAGCCGCCCCACAACAAGGAAGCTGGCCAGCGCCAACGGCACCGATCTCACTCTTCCGGTCACTTCACTCAACACAAGTACGACGCGACCCCACCACCCGCAAAACCCGCTGTCACACCACCCGGTAACGAGTACCGCGCCAACGAATTCGTTTGGACCGATCTTGTCAACGTGCCCAGGTCTGCGAGTGGAGCTCCCGTGACCCACGAATTTGACAATGGCAATGTCAAAATAACCTCGTCGCCCATGCACCAGGGAAGCTTCAACGGCACGGCTACCCCGCGAAACAAGGTCACCATCGAAACGGGTAATCAGGACGATCACGTTGAGATAAAGACCCTACAGTCCGGGGGCATCGTGGCCGAAATCAATGGAAAAGCCTACGAGCTCCCCATCGAAAACGTGGGTGCAATGGCTGGGCTGCTTGAAATAAAAACCAACGGTGGGAAAGATCAAGTAAACGTCGCCAAAAATATCTGGTTCGAAACGCAGATCAGCCTCAACGATGATCATCGTGTATCAGGCCGAAATGGCTACACGTCCGCACCTGAATCCTCTGACAAAAAAACGTTTTCGGAGGCAGACGCTATCCCGGTGGCTTCCCAAATGAAGCAAGAGGGTGATAGCCGGGTCTTCAAGAAGGGCGATGTAACCATTTCATATGATCAAAACAAGCACTCCGACCGGCCCGGGGATGGTGTCACACAAATTAAGACAGGCAACGGTGATGACAAGGTTCGCATCAGTGCCGCCGCCGATGGTTCATTAATGGCCAATATCAATGGGGAGTCATTTTTGCTACCCGTCAAAAATGACCCCACCGGACAATCGCGACTGTTTCTCCAAACCCAGGAAGGTAGCGATAACGTCACCATCGACTCGAACGTTAAAAACTTCTCTTATATCAACTTGGGCGCGGACAAGTCGGGGACGGTTTATACCGGCGGTGGATTTGTCTCCGGCCCGGAAGAAACGAAGCAGGACCAACAATATAGAAACCAGAACTACACCCCGGTTTAAAACCGCCTGAGTGACCAGGCTGTGCGCGCTCGTCAGCCTGGCAAAAAACTGCGACGAACTTGCTGTATGGTGCGCGCGTGTCATGGATGACCGAAACCCGCAGCCAACGTCTTTCGAGTCCGCCGTACACCATGAAACCCTTCGCCGCCGTATCGGCCCTATTGGTCCTGGCCCTGAGCCTCAGCGGCTGCATCAGTCCGCCCCTGGCCCTGACACCGCAGACCGAACAACGCCTGAAAACCGAGGCGCCGATTCGTTTTTTACTGACCTTCGATGACGGCCCCAGCGCCTCGGGTTTTATGAACCCGAGCCGTTCGGTGATGGCTGACCTGGCGAATAACCCGATACAGCCGGGCATCAAGGCGGTGTTCTTTTTGCAGACCGAGGCGCCCCGCTCCGGCGGCAACCCTCGGGGTCGCAAGACCATGGAGCGTGAGTACGCGGCCGGCCATATCCTGGCCTTCCACACCGCGACCCCGTGGCACAGCAATCATCGCTCGCAGAATCCGGTTGAACTGGAACACTACCTCAGCCTGGGTTCATCGACCCTTGAATCCATCACCGGCCAGCCGCCCACACTGGTGCGCCCGCCGTTCTGGAATTACGACAAACGCACCTTCGCCGCGTACCAGCAGCATGGCCTGCACGTATTGCTCACAGACTTGAGTGCAAACGACGGGGTGATCTGGGTCTTCAATGGCAGCCCCCGGCGCCGGGAAAACCTGATCCGCCAGTTGTCGGTACTGCGCGAGCGCATTGCCAAGGGTGAGTTACCGACCGTGGACGGTGTGATCCCGGTGGTGGTGACCTTTCACGACATCAACCGCTACACCGCCTGGCACCTGAAGGAATACCTGCAAATCCTGATGGACAGTGCGCGCATTAATGGCGTGCCAGTCGCCCCGCAGCCGTTCTACACCGACCGGGCCGCCTTGCAGCGCGCCGCCATGGCGCGCACGGTGAAGGACGCCGACGAAGTGGTGCACCTGCCGGGCGTATGGAATTGGGTGTGGGACGCTGACTCGCATTAACTGCGCGACTCAACCCCCAGCTCATCCCACACCGACTCAGCCAAATGAAACGTCGCATTGGCCGCCGGAATCCCGCAGTAGATCGCGCTCTGCATCAGCACTTCCTTGATCTCGGCGCGAGTCACGCCGTTACTCGCGGCGGCGCGCAGGTGCAGCTTCAGTTCTTCACTGCGGTTCATGCCGATGAGCATGGCGATGGTGATCAGGCTGCGGGTATGCCGGGGCAGGCCCGGGCGGGTCCAGATATCACCCCAGGCGTGGCGGGTGATCATTTCCTGGAACTCGCTGTTGAACTCGGTCAGGGCGTTGAGGCTGCGGTCGACATGGGCGTCGCCCAGCACTTCGCGGCGCACTTGCAGGCCCTCGGCATAACGTTGTTTCTCGTCCACAAAACGCTCCTCATACAACGGTGACGACAGGCACATACCTGTGGCGAGGGAGCTTGCTCCCGTTGGGTCGCGCAGCGGCCCCAGTGAGGCCGCTGCAGGGTTATACAAATAGTTGAGTTGCGGCTGCTTAGGGGCTGCTACGCAGCCCAACGGGAGCAAGCTCCCTCGCCACAGGGTTCAGCGAAACTCAGCGGGCTAACAGAAATTCCAGTACGCGGTCGCTGAACGCGGCCCCGGCCTGTACGTTGGACAGGTGCGCGGCGTAGAACTCGGCGTACTCGGCGCCCTTCACGTGTTCCTGGATAAAGTGCCCACCGGCCGGCGGCGTAACCGCATCTTCACTGCCCGCAATCACCAGGGTCGGCACCTTGATCGACACCAGTTGCTCACGGAAATCCGCATCGCGCACCGCCGCGCAATTGGCGGCATACCCCTGGGGATTGGTCGCCGCCAGCATGTCGGTGATCAGCGTGGCTTGATCAGGGTGGGCCTCGGCGAAGTCGGCGGTGAACCAGCGTGCGATCGACGCATCACGCAGGGCAACCATCGCTGCCGCGCCGTCCCGCAGGACCATCTCGATGCGCGGGTTCCAGATCTCCGGCGTGCCGATTTTCGCGGCGGTGTTGCACACCACCAGCCGACGCAAACGCTCGCCCGCATGAATACCCAGCCACTGGCCGATCAGGCCGCCCATGGACAACCCGCAAAAATGCGCGCGTTCGATCTGCAATGCATCCAGCAACGCCAACACGTCACGGCCCAACTGCTCGATGCTGTAGGGGCCTTCGGTCACCAGGGATTTGCCGTGGCCACGAGTATCGAAGCGCAGCACCCGGAAGTACTTCGTGAACGCCTCGATCTGGATGTCCCACATGTGCAGGTCGGTGCCCAGGGAGTTGGACAGCACCAGCACCGGTGCGTCTTCGGGGCCATCGAGTTGGTAGTTCAGTTCGCCATCGGCGAGTTGTACAAATCCCACAGCAGCCTCCTCAGGCAGTCAATGCAAAATGTTCGGCAACGGCCCGGGTAACCCAGGTGTGTGCCTGGCCCAGGTAGTGCGCCGGGTCCAGCAGGCGATCGAGTTCGGCGGCCGAGAGCTCGGCCGTCACTTGCGGTTCATCACCCAGCACCGCCCGCAGGTGGCGCCCGTCGGCGACGGCGCGTTTGCAGCATTGTTCCAGCAGATGGTGCGCGGTTTCGCGGCCCAGCCGTTGGGCGAGCACGATGCTGACCGCTTCGGCCAGGACCAGGCCCTGAGTCAGGTCGAGATTCTGTGCCATGCGCCCGGGGTCGACTTCCAGGCCTGCGCTGACCAACAGCGCCTGATGCAATGCACCGGACACCAGCCGGCAAATCTCCGGCAGGGTTTCCCATTCGGCGTGCCACAGGCCCAGGCTGCGCTCGTGTTCCTGAGGCATCGCGCTGAACATCGTCGCCACCAGGCCCGGCACGCGGGTCGCGGCGCTGATCAGCACGGCGGCGCCCACCGGGTTGCGCTTGTGGGGCATGGTCGAAGAGCCGCCTTTGCCGGGCGCCGACGGCTCGAACACTTCCGCCGCCTCGGTCTGCATCAACAGGCTGATGTCGCGGCCCAGTTTGCCGAGGCTGCCGGCGATCAGGCCAAGCACCGAGGCGAACTCCACCAGCCGGTCGCGCTGGGTGTGCCAGGGTTGTTCCGGCAGGCTCAATTGCAACTCGGCGGCCAATGCTTGAGCCACCGGCATCGCCTGTTCGCCAAGGGCCGCCAGGGTGCCGGAAGCACCGCCAAATTGCAGCACCAGCAGGCGCGGTTTGAGTTCGCTGAGGCGTTGCCGACTGCGGCTGACTGCACCGAGCCAGCCGGCGATTTTCATGCCCAGCGTGACCGGCGTTGCGTGCTGCAGCCAGGTCCGACCCGCCAAGGGGGTTGCTGCATAACGTTGAGCCTGCGCGGCAAGGATATCACCCAGCCGCGCCAGGTCATGCTCGATCAGCTCGACCGCGCTGCGCAGTTGCAGCACCAGGCCGGTGTCCATCACATCCTGGCTGGTAGCGCCCAGGTGCACATAACGCTCGGCGCCGGCATCTTCGCTGGCGATCAACTTGCCGAGGGCCTTGACCAACGGAATCGCGGAGTTGCCCGCGATGGCGATCGCCTCGCCAAGGGCATCAACGTCGTAGAGAGAAGCCAGGCAGGCCTGGGCAATCGGCGCGACGGCCGCTTGCGGGATCAACCCCACCTGAGCCTCGGCCCGCGCCAGGGCCGCTTCGAAGTCCAGCATGCCCTGCAAGCGTCCCTGGTCGCAGAACACTTCGGCCATGCGGTTGGCGGTGAAATAGGCGTCGAACAGTTGGTTGCTCGTGCGCATCGTCATAGAACATCCCTAGGTGGCGCATACCCGGCAGCGGGCATGCGCCAGCCGGTTACAGATCGTGGTGCAAGTACGCCGCCTCTTTGGGCAGGCGCAAGCTGAACAGGAACGCCACCGCCATCATCGCCGTGACGTACCAGTAGAAGGTGTTTTCCATGCCCAAAGACTTAAGGCCCAGGGCCACGTACTCCGCCGAACCACCGAAGATCGCGTTCGCCACCGCATACGCCAGGCCCACGCCCAGTGCACGCACTTGCGGCGGGAACATTTCAGCTTTCACCAGGCCGCTGATGGAGGTGTAGAAACTCACAATGGCCAAGGCCAGGGTGATCAACACAAAGGCCAGGAACGGGCTGCTGACGGTTTTCAGGGTCAGCAGGATCGGCACGGTGAACAGCGTGCCCAGCGCGCCGAACCACAGCATCGAATTACGGCGGCCAATCTTGTCCGCCAGTATGCCGAACACCGGCTGCATGCACATGTAGAAGAACAGCGCGCCGGTCATGATGTAACTGGCCGTCTTGGCGTGCATCCCGGCGGTGTTCACCAGGTACTTCTGCATGTAGGTGGTGAACGTGTAGAAAATCAGCGAACCGCCGGCGGTGTAGCCAAGCACGGTGATAAACGCCGCCTTGTGATCGCGGAACAACGCGGCAATGCTGCCGGCGTCCTTGTCTTCACGCATTTCCTTGCTGGTGGTTTCTTTCAGGGTGCGACGCAGCAACAGCGAGATCACCGCGGCAATGGCGCCGATCACAAACGGAATCCGCCAGCCCCAGGCCCGCAGTTCTTCTTCGGTGAGGATCTGTTGCAGGATCACCACCACCAACACCGCCAGCAGTTGGCCGCCGATCAGGGTCACGTACTGGAACGAGGCGAAGAACCCGCGCTGGCCCTTGAGGGCGACTTCACTCATGTAGGTGGCGGTGGTGCCGTATTCGCCGCCTACCGACAGGCCCTGGAACAGCCGGGCGACCAGCAGCAAGGCCGGGGCCCAGGCGCCGATGTCTTTGTAGGTGGGCAAAAAGGCGATGACCAGGGAACCGGCGCACATCATCAGCACCGAGATCATCATGGAATTCTTGCGACCGTGTTTATCCGCCACCCGGCCGAACAGCCAGCCGCCGATGGGGCGCATCAGGAAGCCGGCAGCGAACACGCCAGCGGTGTTGAGCAATTGCACGGTGGGGTCGTCCGACGGGAAAAACGCCGGGGCGAAATAGATGGCGCAGAAGGCATAGACGTAGAAGTCGAACCATTCGACGAGGTTGCCGGAGGAGGCACCGACAATCGCAAAAATCCTTTTGCTGCGTTCTTCTCCGGTGTAGTGACTCGTTTTTGTTGTCATGTTTTTTTCACTCAGTGGGAACGGTTATAGCCTAGACATACTTTGCAACAACCATGTTCCGCAAGCAGACTTTTGGATATTTGTTGCCTGTGCCGGCCTCATCGCGAGCAAGCCCGCTCCCACATTTGGAATGCATCCCCCTGTGGGAGCTGGCTTGCCTGCGATAGATCCCCAGCCAACTCAGTAATCGAAGAACACCGTCTCTTCCTCTGTGCCCTGCAAAATCACATTCCACTGATACACACCCGCTGCATCCGCCTTGGCGATCAACGTGCGCCGCCGCTCCTGCGGCACACACGCCAGCAGCGCGTCATCCTCATTCAGCGCCTCACCGTCAAAGTAAATCCGCGTCAGCAGGTGCTTCACCAACCCACGGGCAAACACCAGCACCACCAGGTGCGGCGCCTGGGTCGTGCCCTTCAACCCCGGCACGCTGCCCGGCTTGATGGTGGTAAAGCGAAACCGCCCTTCCGCATCCACCGGCACCCGGCCGAAGCCTTCGAAGTTCGGGTCCACCGGTTTGTCCTGCTCATCCTCGGGATGGTCGTACTTGCCGGCCGCATTGGCCTGCCAGACTTCCAGCATGGCGTCGTTGACCACATCGCCGTTGCCATCCACCACCTGCCCGGTGATCGCCACGCGCTCGCCGAGGGTCTCGGCTACGGTCAGGTCTTCACGGTTCAGCCAGGTCAGGCCGATGTGGTAATACGGCCCGACGGTGTGGGAAGTAGTCGCGTTGCGGCTCATCTCATTTCTCCATCGGCGTGGCGTCGCGGCCGCGCAGGACGATGTCCCAGCGGTAGCCGAGGGCATAGTGCGGAATGGTTTTTTCCAGATCGAACGAGGCGATCAGGCGTTCCTTGGCGGACGTGTCCGGGACGCAGTTGTAGATCGGGTCGTAGGCCAGCAACGGGTCGCCGGGGAAATACATCTGCGTCACCAACCGCGTCAGCACACTTGGGCCGAACAGCGAGAAGTGAATGTGCGCCGGGCGCCAGGCGTTGTGGTGGTTGCCCCACGGGTAGGCGCCGGGCTTGATGGTCTGGAATTGGTACCAGCCATCGGCGTCGGTGACGGTGCGCCCGGTGCCGGTGAAGTTCGGGTCCAGCGGTGCGTCGTGCTGGTCGCGCTTGTGGTTGTAGCGGCCGGCGGCATTGGCCTGCCAGATTTCCACGAGGATGCCGGGCACGGGCAAGCCGTTTTCATCCAGCACGCGCCCGTGAATGATGATGCGCTCGCCCTGGGGCTCGCCTTCGTGCTGGGCAGTCAGGTCGCTGTCCTTCTCGTTGATCCGCTCGGCGCCGATGGTCGGGCCGGTGATTTCCGACAGGGAATGGGGCAGGAACACCAACGGCCTGGACGGCGAACGCAGGTTCGTCGACTGGTAGGCCGGGTGCAGGTAATCAGGCTGAGTACCCGCTTGCGGGCGCCGGTATCCGGGCTTGTCACTCATGGAGCAATCCTCTTTATTCTTGTGGGGCTCAAACGCGTTCGATCGCCAGGGCCAAACCCTGGCCAACACCAACACACATGGTCGCCAGGCCTTTGCTGCCGCCGGTTTTTTCCAGTTGATGCAGGGCGGTCAGTACCAGGCGCGCGCCGCTCATGCCCAGCGGATGGCCGAGGGCAATCGCGCCGCCGTTCGGGTTGACCTGAGGTGCATCGTCGGCAATCCCCAGTTCGCGCAGCACGGCCAGGCCCTGGCTGGCGAAGGCTTCGTTGAGTTCGATCACATCAAAATCGGTCACCGCCAGGGCCAGGCGCTCCACCAGTTTGCGCACGGCCGGCACCGGGCCGATGCCCATCACACGCGGCGCCACACCCGCGCTGGCCATGCCCAGCACACGAGCGCGAGCGGTCAGGCCGTGTTTTTTGACGGCTTCAGCGGAGGCCAGGATCAGCGCTGCGGCACCGTCGTTGACGCCCGAGGCGTTGCCTGCGGTGACGGTCTTGTCCGGACCGTTAACCGGCTTGAGTTTGGTCAGGGCTTCCAGGGTGGTGTCGGCCCGAGGATGCTCGTCGTGCTCGACCACGGTCTCGCCTTTTTTGTGGGCGACGCGCACCGGCACGATTTCTTCAGCGAAGAAGCCGGCGGCCTGTGCTGCGGCAGTACGTTGCTGGCTGCGCAGGGCGAAGGCGTCCTGGTCGGCGCGGGAGACTTTATAGTCGTCGGCCACGTTGTCAGCGGTTTGCGGCATCGGGTCGACGCCGTACTGGGCCTTCATCAACGGGTTGATGAAGCGCCAGCCGATGGTGGTGTCTTCCAGCTTCATGTTGCGCGAGAACGCCGCATCCGCCTTGCCCATGACGAACGGCGCACGGGACATCGACTCGACGCCACCGGCAATTGCCAGTTCCATCTCGCCACTGGCGATGGCGCGGAAGGCCGTGCCGATGGCGTCCATGCCCGAAGCGCACAGGCGGTTCAGGGTGACGCCGGGAATGCTCTCCGGCAGGCCGGCCAGCAGCGCCGCCATGCGCGCCACGTTGCGGTTGTCTTCGCCGGCCTGGTTGGCGCAGCCGAGGAACACTTCGTCCACCGCGTTCCAGTCCACCGACGGGTTGCGTTCCATCAAAGCCTTGATCGGCAATGCCGCCAGGTCATCGGCGCGGACGGTGGACAAGCCACCGCCAAAACGGCCGATGGGGGTACGAATGGCGTCACAGATAAATACGTCGCGCATCAGGCTTCTCCGGGGGCTTGGCCGTGGGCGGCAGCGGTGCGTGCTTCAAGGTCGCGCAGGGCGGTCAGTTCAATGTCGGTCGGTGCGGCGCTGGTGGTGACCTGGTCGGCAAAACGAATCGCCCAACCGGTGGCGGCCACCACTTGCTCACGGGTCACGCCGGGGTGCAGGGCGGTGACGACAAACTCGTGGCTGCCCTCCTCCGGTTCCATGATGCACAGGTCGGTAATAATCCCTACGGGACCGGCGCCTGGCAGACCCAGGCGTTTGCGCGAGTCGCCGCCTTCGCCGTGGCCCACCGAAGTGATGAAATCCAGCTTGTCGACAAACGAACGGGCCGACTGCTTTAGGATGATCAGCACGCTCTTGGCAGAACCGGCGATCTCCGGCGCGCCACCGGCACCCGGCAGGCGCACTTTGGGCTGGTGATAATCACCGACCACGGTGGTGTTGATGTTGCCAAAACGGTCGACCTGGGCCGCACCGAGGAAGCCGACGTCAATGCGCCCGCCCTGCAGCCAGTAGCGAAAAATCTCACCGGTCGGCACCACGGTGTCGGCGGTTTCCGCCAGTTCGCCGTCACCGATGGACAGCGGCAGCACCGACGGTTTGGCGCCAATCGGGCCGGACTCGTAGATCAGCACCACATCAGGCGACGACGTCAGGCGTGCCAGGTTGGCAGCCTTGGAGGGCAGGCCGATGCCGACAAAGCACACCGAGCCGTTCTTCAGGCGGCGCGCGGCGGCGACGGTCATCATTTCGTTGGTGGAGTAAGCCATTATTTGGCCTCCTGCGCGGTGGCCAGCTTGGCCTGGAATTCACTGAAATTGGCGGTGCCGTGGATGTATTCGTTGATCCACGCGGTAAACGTCTCACGGTCCCGGGCGATCGGGTCCCAGGCCTGATAGAAACGGTTGTCCCGCTCTGTGTAACCGTGGGCGTAGGACGGATGCGCGCCGCCGGGCACGTGGCACACGGCAGTCAGGGCCCAGGTCGGCAATACGCAGGCGTTCATCGGCGCATTCAGGTCATCGACGATTTCTTCGACGGTGACGATGCAGCGCTTGGCCGCCAGGGCCGCTTCCTTCTGCACCCCGAGGATGCCCCACAGCAGCACGTTGCCCTTGCGGTCAGCCTTTTGGGCGTGGATCACGGTGATGTCCGGGCGCACCGACGGCACGGCTGCCAGCACTTCACCGGTGAACGGGCACGTCACGGTCTTGATCAGCGGGTTGACCTTGGGCAGGTCGGAGCCGGCGTAGGCGCGCAGCACCGCGAACGGCAGGCCGGAGGCGCCGGCGACGTAGGCATTGGCCAGGTCGGCGTGGCTGTGCTCTTCGATCTCCAGCGGTTGCGGCCATTGTTTTTCAACGGCGTCCCGCAGGCGATGCAGGGAGCCCACACCCGGGTTGCCGCCCCACGAGAAAATCAATTTGCGTGCACAGCCGGCGCCGATCAACTGGTCGTAGATCAGGTCGGGGGTCATGCGCACCAGCGTCAGGTCTTTCTTGCCCTGACGAATGATTTCATGACCTGCCGCCGTAGGGATCAGGTGAGTAAAGCCTTCGAGTGCAACGGTGTCGCCGTCATTCACGAACTGCTTTACCGCATCAGCCAGCGAAAGAATTTCAGCCATGGGGTGGGCTCCCGGTATCGATCGAAAAAGGCGCTGGAGGCAGCGCCGAAGTGTTTGAAGATTAAGCCGGGGGTTGTGGCCAAACAATCCGATAATCGACTGAGTGTTCGATTATCGAACGGATTGTTGTCTTGCTATCGGTCGGTTTCAGGTGGCATCCGCGTGGCTGACCATGCCCTTGATGACCACCGCCGTGGTGGCCAGAGCCGCTGGAATCACCAGAGCCGTCAGCACCTGTTCGAAGTTCCAGCCCAGGCCCAGCAAGGTCGCGCCCATCCATGCGCCGAGGATCGCGCCAAAGCGGCCGATGCCGAGCATCCACGACACGCCGGTGGCGCGGCCCTGGGTCGGGTAGAAACGTGCGGCCAACGACGGCATCGCCGACTGTGCACCGTTGACGCACATCCCGGCGATCAGCACCAGGGTCGCCAGCAGCGTGATATTGCCCAGGCTCTGCCCCACCGCGTAGGCAAACACCCCGGCCAGCAGGTAGAACGTGCCGATGACCTTGTGGGGATTGAACCGGTCCATCGCCCAGCCCACGCCGACCGCGCTCAATACGCCGCCAAACTGGAACAGCGCACCGATAAACGCGGCCTGTTCCATGCTGGCGCCGCTGTCGCGCATCAGGGTCGGCAGCCAACTGGTCAACAGGTAAACAATCACCAGGCCCATGAAGTAAGTCAGCCACAGCAGCAAGGTGCCGGCGCTGTAGGTGCCGGAGAAGATCACTGCGAATACGTTGCGCGCCTTGACGGTTTTTTGTTCCGGGACGCTGAAGCTTGAGGCCTGGGCGACAATGCCCGGCTCGATCGGCGCAAGGGTCTTGCGCACCTTGTCGGTGCCCCGATTGCGCACCACCAGGTAACGCGCCGACTCCGGCAGCCACACCAGCAACACCACCGCGAGGATCAACGGCAAAATCCCGCCGATCATCAGCAAGCTGTGCCAGCCAAACGCAGGGATCAACTTGGCCGAGATAAACCCGCCACCGGCCATGCCCAGGTTGAAGCCGCAGAACATGCTGGTCACCAACAACGACTTATGGCGTTCCGGTGTGTATTCGGAGAGCAGCGTCGTGGCGTTTGGCATGCCGGCGCCCAGGCCCAGGCCGGTGAGGAAGCGCAGGATCAGCAGTTGATCGACGTTACTGCTGTAGGCCGACGCCAGGCTGAAGGCACCAAACACCAGCACCGCCCCCACCAGCACCACTTTGCGCCCGAAACGGTCGGCCAGCGGGCCGGAGCCGAGGGCGCCAAACACCATGCCGATCAGGGCAGCGCTCATCACCGGGCCGAGGCTGGCGCGGTCAATGCCCCAGTCCTGGGACAGCGCCGGGGCGATAAAGCCCATGGCGGCGGTGTCGAGGCCGTCGAGGAAAACGATGAGAAAACACAGGATCACCACCCGCCATTGATACCGCGACAGCGGCTGGGCGTTGATGAAGGACTGAACGTCCAGGCAAGTACCGACAGCAGGTGAAGGCTGATTCATTATTTTTATTTCCACACCGATGGGCGGGCGAACGACGTTGGGTCGTCATTATTATTGGGGCGGCGCCATGAAGCGCTGCCGCACATTAATAAGCCTTGGGAAACACCGTCAATTCATCCCGCCGGGATCTGTGCGGTCACCGAACACCTTAGGCAAACAGCTGGGCACTCAGCTCCTGGCTGGCGCTGAGCATGCTCGGCAGGAAACGCTGCTCCAGCTCACTGCGGCTGACCCTTCCGGCATGGGTGCTGACGTTCAGCGCGGCCAGCACCTGGCCGGAAGCGTCGTACACCGGCACGGCGATGGAACGCAGGCCCTGTTCCAGTTCCTGGTCGACAATGCACCAGCCTTGCTGCCGCACTTCCTGCAAACATTCGAGCAACGCTTGCGGCGTGGTGAGGGTGCGGCTGGTCTTGGTTTGCAGGTCGGCGTGGTCGAGGTAATCTTGCAGCGAGGCGTCATCCAGCGCCGCCAGCAGGATACGACCCATCGAAGTGCAATAGGCCGGCAGGCGGCCGCCCACCGACAGGTCAACGGAAATCAGGCGCTGGGTGGTAGCCGAGCGGGCGATGTAGAGGATGTCATCGCCTTCCAGGGTCGCCATGTTGCAGGCTTCGTGGAGCTGCTCGCTCATGCGGTCCAGGTACGGCTGGGCCGACACCGCCAGGGGCGTGGATGACAGGTACGCATGGCCGAGGGTCAGCACCTTGGGCAGCAGCGAATAGGTGCGCCCGTCGGTGGTGGCGTAGCCGAGTTTGATCAGGGTATGCAGGCAACGTCGCACGGCGGCGCGGGGTATTTCCGTACGATGGCTGATCTGGGCGATGGTCAGGTGGCGCTTGCGCTCCTGGAATGCCTGCACCACGGCCAGCCCGCGGGCCAGGGAGGTCATGAAGTCCGGATCGCCGGTAAACGCCTGGATACGCTTGGCGGGTGACGCAACGATCGGCGGCGCCACTGATGCGAAGGAGTTGCGCAATTGATCGTTCATTTGGGGGTCCTTTCTCTTATTTTTAACCGCTGCGGGAGGATGACCGCTATTACAAGCCCCCCTGCAATTGATACACAAGGCAGGGCTGCCAACATTGGGCGATTATCGGACGGTCATTCGATAATCGCAATTTGTCACCGCTGACCGGTACACACCCTACAGCGGCGCCCCACTTGACCGACTTTCGGAATCGACTGATGTACGAGCGAAGTTGCGGGTTATTTACCGCCGGTAGAACGCCGCACAATTTATGGCGCCAATAGTTCAGCAAGTACCCCACATGCACGCGTAACAAAACCCTCACACAAAGTTGACGATTTTTAACTTGATGACGATAGTGTTATTCAAACACATCGCTATAATGCATCCTGTGTAGAGGCCAGCCTCGTCTAGCCCCCGAGGACGAACCTCACCCAGCCGTGCGCTGGCTTTGTGCAAGCTGCGCCGCAAGTACCTGACACTCATTTCAAATGCCTGCCAACTGCTTGTGGCTGTGAAAAGAAAACTGTTGCTACGACAGCTGTTCTTCTCCGGTATCGTGGCCGCGTGCAATAAAGAAGTGTTTTTTCCTTTCTGGCATCGCGCTTCACCGGAATTAAACTCAACTCAATTAGGTAACAATGTGACGAAAGACGAACTGCGCGCGGAACTTGAGCGCCAGGAACAACGTTACAAGGATGTTTACGGCGGGGAAGTCACCACCTACGCCGCCCAGCCAGAACCTGAACGCAAGCCATGGCGAAAACGAGCCAGTCTGCTCGACCAGGCCTTTGCCCAGGAAATCCAAAAGATTGAACAGGACCTCAAAGCCGGAGAGCCATAAGCGATTCGGGTTGAGCTTCCCAAGGTGCCATCTCTCTGCCAGTACCGCACTGGCGGAGGGAAGCCTCTTCATGCCGTCTTAGCGAAATTTCATACAATTGTTTCAGATATTCCCTTTCGGCGGTTTAACCCGTCTATTTTCGCTATCTCCCTTATAAATCAAACACTTGCCAAAGCCCCGAAAACACCGGGATGCGCCCCTGCCCCCCTTTTTTTTTCGTTGAAGAATGTTACCGATGAGCAGCTAGTGCATTGATTACCGATGTTTTCTGGCATAATCGCGCCCCCTTACGACCGGGTCAGAAAACCTTCATGATCGATTTATTCAGCGGACTGGATGCTTGGGTTCTCGTGAGCCTGTTGCTCGCCCTGGCCTTTGTCCTCGCCTTCGAGTTCATCAATGGCTTTCATGACACCGCTAACGCGGTTGCCACAGTCATCTATACCAAAGCCATGCCTCCGCATCTGGCCGTGTTCTTCTCCGGGGTGTTCAACTTCCTCGGCGTGTTGCTCGGTGGTGTCGGTGTTGCGTATGCCATCGTGCACTTGCTGCCGGTGGAGCTGCTGATCAATGTGAACACCGGCCACGGTCTGGCCATGGTCTTCTCATTATTGGCAGCGGCGATCACCTGGAACCTCGGCACCTGGTATTTCGGGATCCCGGCGTCCAGCTCCCACACCCTGATCGGTTCGATCCTCGGTGTCGGCCTGGCCAACGCCCTGATCAACGACATTCCCCTGGCTGACGGCGTGAACTGGCAGAAAGCGATCGATATCGGCGCCTCGCTGGTGTTCTCGCCCATGGCCGGTTTCGTGGTGGCAGCCCTGGTGCTGCTGGGCCTGAAATGGTGGCGCCCGCTGTCGAAAATGCACAAGACGCCGGACCAGCGCCGCAAGCTCGACGACAAAAAGCACCCACCGTTCTGGAACCGCCTGGTACTGGTGATTTCGGCCATGGCCGTGAGCTTTGTGCACGGCTCCAACGACGGGCAGAAAGGCATCGGCCTGATCATGCTGGTGTTGATTGGTATTGTGCCGGCGCAGTTCGTGCTGGACCTGGGCAGCACCACTTACCAGATCGAGCGTACCCGCGACGCCACGCTGCACCTGAATCAGTTCTACCAGCGCAATCAAGAAACCCTCGGTGAGTTCCTCGCCTTGGGCAAAAGCGTGAAAGACGACCTGCCGGGCAAGTTCCAGTGCAATCCGCAGCAGACTGAACCGACCATCAACGCCCTGCTGGGTACATTGAAAGGTGTCTCTGACTACCATTCACTGACCGCCGAGCACCGGATTGAAGTGCGCCGCTACCTGTTGTGCCTGGATGACACCGCGAAGAAAGTCGGCAAGTTGCCTGGCCTGGATGCGCGTGAGAAGTCCGACCTGGACAAGTTGCGCAAGGACCTGACGGCGACAACTGAATACGCACCGTTCTGGGTGATCCTGGCCGTAGCGTTGGCCTTGGGCCTGGGCACTATGGTGGGCTGGAAGCGTGTGGTGTTGACCATTGGCGAGAAGATCGGCAAGCAAGGCATGACCTATGCCCAGGGCATGTCGGCGCAGATCACCACGGCCAGCATGATTGGCCTGGCTAACATCTTCAGCCTGCCGGTTTCCACGACCCATGTGTTGTCTTCGGGTGTGGCGGGGACCATGGTGGCGAACAAGAGCGGGCTGCAAGGTGGCACCGTCAAGACCATTCTGATGGCTTGGGTGTTGACGTTGCCGGCGACTGTGGGCCTTTCGGCCGGGTTGTTCTGGTTGGCGTCCAAGGCTTTGGGCAGCTGACAGTTCTGATGCTTGTGAAGAAGGTGCGGCCTGTGAGGGTTGCGCCTTTTTTTATGGCTGGGGTTTGGGTGTATATCCGTTTTTTGGGTGATGGCTGATATGGGTTCCGCTCTTACAGCGGCTCACTTTTGAACAGCGCAAAAGTAAGCAAAACGCTCTTGCCCCACCACTCGGCACCTCGCCTAGGCTCGGTGTGCCCTCAGCTCCGGCAGTACTCCGCGGGCCGCCGCGACGGGGCGTCCCTGCCCCGTCGCGGCTAAACCGGCGTCCTGCCGGTTTACCCGCTCCGTACTACCTGCGTTCGGCCAGCGTGGTTTAACGGGGCGCCTAAGATCAAGATCAAAAGCAGATCAATAGCACAGCGGCCTACAGGCCGGCTTGAGTGGTGTGAAGCAAAGGCAAAATCAAAATCTAAAGCGGGCACGGTCCCCTGTAGGAGCTGGCTTGCCGGCGATGGTCGTTAACGATGACGTTGGCATCCTGATTCAACGCGGCGCTCTCAGGTTCTTCGCCGGCAAGCCGGCTCCTACAGAAAAGCGGCTCTGCTCTGGCTTTTGATCTGGCTTCTACCACTCAAGCCGGCCTGTAGGCCGCTGTGCTCTTGCTTTTGATCTTGATCTGGCTCTGACTGCCCCAATAAGCCCGAGGCCGAACGCAGGTAGTACGGAGCGGGTAAACCGGCAGGACGCCGGTTTAGCCGCGACGGGGCAGGGACGCCCCGTCGCGGCGGCCCGCGGAGTAGTACCGGAGTGAGCAACCGTGTCGAAATTCAAGCCATTTCAGCGAAATGCTTTTGATCGCGCACCATCGCATTCAGGATCGTCAGCAACTTTCTCATGCATGCCACCAGCGCTACTTTCTTCGTCTTCCCTGCAGCAAGCAGGTGGTTGTAAAACCTCTCGATCACCGGGTTATGGCTCTTCGAGGACAAGACAGCCATGTAAAGGACACTTCGCACCTCAGCTCGACCACCCCATATCCGTCTACGTCCTTTGTAGAGACCGCTATCACAGTTAAAAGGGGCCACACCAACCAATGCAGCCACTTGTTTGCGATTAACCTTGCCCAGCTCCGGAACCATTGCCAGCAGCGAAAGTGCGAGCACATTGCCAACGCCCGATACCTCGCGCAGCAAATCATAATTGGCCTTCCAGGCCGGCGAAGCTTTGATCGCTTCGTGCAAGTCATCGTCTGTGCTTTTAAGGCGCTTTTGAAGCCAGACGATATGTGCCTTGATGTCCCGTCGAAGTGCCTTGAATACCGCCTGTTTCAGTCGAGACTCTTCCGCCACGATCATATCGATGAGCTGGCGGCGTCGAGTCAGTAGATCCGCCAGTTCACGAGCGTGTTCATCTGGCATCTCCCGAATCTCGGGTTTGACCGCCTGGGCAAACTCCGCAATCACCTGGGCATCCAGAGCGTCGGTTTTCGCCAGCCTACCGGTCGCCTTGGCGAAATCACGAACCTGACGGGGATTGACAACAACAACGGGTAATCCAGCAGCACAAAGCTCGGCAGCGGCAAGCCGCTCATATCCGCCAGTTGCTTCCAGCACCACCAAAACCGGCTCCTGAGCCTTGAGATGTTTAGCTAAACGCTGGATATCTTCTTGAGTATTGAAAAACTGTTCGACTTGGCCAGTAGTGCTGACGAATGAGTCGAGCTTGTTTTTGGAAACATCAATTCCGACGAACGCAGAGTCATGGTCCATAGCGTTTTCCTCACGTCCAACCTTGCAGAATCGGGCTTTGCGCCCAGGCAACCGTTCGGACTAGTTTAGGAAGGAACCTGCTCCGACCCATGCTCACTCACGATCTCGAAATCAGAGGGCACTACGGTCTGAAGCAGGTGAAAACAATCTTACAAGGGAACGCCGAGCCTAGGCGAGGCGCCGACAGGCGGGGCAGAGCGTTTTGGTTACTTTGCCGCTTTTGCAAAGTGACTCGCTGTAAGAGCGAAACCCTAAGCAGCCATTACCGCAGCA
This sequence comes from Pseudomonas sp. TH32, assembly GCF_016650855.1. Classification (NCBI taxonomy): domain Bacteria; kingdom Pseudomonadati; phylum Pseudomonadota; class Gammaproteobacteria; order Pseudomonadales; family Pseudomonadaceae; genus Pseudomonas; species Pseudomonas sp. TH32. The sequence continues at coordinate 159,499 of NZ_JAEKFA010000001.1, forward strand.
ACGGATATGTACTCAACCCCAATAAAAACAAAACAAAAAAAAGGCGACCGAAGTCGCCCAAAATGCCTTGCGTGCTCATGTATCCCGAAAAGACCTAAGGCTTCTTACGCTTGTTAGCGTCTTTCCAGATAAAAATTCCAAATCCAACAAAGAACATCACCATGAGGCCAACCGTCAGCACTCCGGCAAATACCACATTATCGAAAAACATGACCGGCCTCCTGCACTTGCCCTGTTGCGATAGGGCTAAGTTAACCAAGAAGACGAAAGAAGAAATTGACGAGGATCAATGTCGCCCGCGACGGGGCGTAAAGAAGGGAAATAACTGACCTGCATCAAGTGATGCAGGCTATATCAACGCTTTTTAGGTTTGTTTTTCGGCTTCTTCTTACCTTTGCCCAACGGCATCGCTTGCTCAAACGCCTGGCGCACTTCATTCAGTCGTTTGTCATTCAGGTCATGCACCCGTTTGGCCCGCTCGGCATTCAGGTCAATCAGCTTGTCATCGTCACTCATGGCTTGGCTTACGTAATGGCTTGGATGCCTCAATAATGCGTCCTGCGCCGATCCCGCGTAAACAAAATCGATGTCATCCCGCGCATTTGCCCGCAAAATCCCCCCATCCCAACCCTCACACAGAGCGTTCGACGTGGCACTGCACAAGGACCTTCCCCACTTCTGGCCCTGCGCGCCTTTGAGGCCGTGGCCCGGCATTTGAGTTTTATCAAGGCCGCCGCCGAGCTGTCGGTGACCCAGAGCGCCCTCAGCCATCAAGTGCAAAAGCTCGAACAACACCTGGGCAAGCCACTCTTTATCCGACGCACCCGCGCCATTGATCTGACCGAAGACGGTCAACACTACTACGACCAGATCCGCCCCGCCCTCGACGCCATCGCCGCCGCGACCCGCCAGCAACAAACACCGCCCGCCAGCACCGTGCTGCGAATCGGCCTGCTCGCCTCGTTCGCGACTTTGTGGCTGGCACCGCGCCTGGCCGGGTTTCTCAGCCGCTACCCGCACATCCAGGTGGAGCTGGTGCCGGCGATTCAACTGGCAGACGTCGCCGCCGCCGAAGTCGACCTGGCGATTCGCTACGGCAAGGGCGACTGGGACGATGTGCAGGCCACTCGCCTGATGAGTGAAACCCTGTCACCGGTGTGCAGCCCGGCATTCAAGGCTGGCCAACTGGCCCACGGCCCGCTGTTGATGGCCACCTCGCACCGTCCTTTCGAGTGGACCGACTGGTCCCGGCATTACCAAGTGGATGTGGAGCACTACCCCAAGGCGCTGCTGCACGACTACAACATCGTGGTCGAAGCCGCCGTCGCCGGCCAGGGCATCGCCATGGGCCGCCACCGCTTGATCGAGCGCAGGCTGAAGGACGGCACATTGGTGGAGGCCTTCGACTGGCCGCCCTACCACAGCGAGATCGGCTACTGGCTGATCGCCCCGCAAGGCGATACCCGCGAAGCGTCCGCCTGCTTCAGTGAATGGCTGCGGGAAATCTGCGCCGATGCATGAGTTATTTCGATACGTCGAGTGAGATCTATCCGTTTGTCGGCCAACACCACGCCGCCCATGCTGAAGACTCTTCCCATGAGGATTCACCATGAGCCAGTCCCTCTCGCAACGCGTACAAGCCCTCGGCCTGAGCCTGCCGACACCTAGCCAGCCCATCGCCAACTACGTCAATTACGTCATCAGCCAGAACCAACTGTTCATCTCCGGCCAAATCCCGCTGCTGGACGGCAAGCCTGTGTACATTGGCCGGCTCGGCGAATCCATCAGCGAAGACGAAGGCGCCAAGGCCGCCGAACTCGCCGCGCTGGGGCTGCTGGCGCAATTGAGCGATGCCCTGGGCGATGACCTGTCGCGGCTGGTGCGCATCATCCGGCTGGGCGTGTTTATCGCCAGCAGCGGCGATTTCCAGCGCCAGGGCGCGGTGGCCAATGGTGCCTCGAACCTGCTGGTCAACGCCCTCGGCGACAAAGGCCGCCACGCTCGCACGGCCGTGGGCGTCGCCAGTTTGCCGGGCGGCGTGGCCGTGGAGATCGACGCGATTTTCGAGCTGCAGCCGTGAATGCGCTGTCCCTGGCGCAAGTCCGGGCGCTGCGGGACGAAACGCCGGGCTGCCAGTCCGGCATCGTCCACTTCAATCACGCCGGTGCGTCCCTGCCCAGCCAGGGAACGCTCGACGCGATCATTGACCAGCTACAACGTGAGGCCCGCGACGGCCCGATGGAAGCGGGTGAACACGGTGCGCTGCTGGCGGAAAAAGCCCGTCGCGCCGCCGCGCAATTGCTCAACGCGCCGGTGTCATCGATTGCCTTTGCCAGCAGTGGCTCCACCGCCTGGAGCATGGCGTTCCAGGCGCTGGGCCCGTGGCAACCGGGCGACCGTATTCTGGTAGGCCGCCACGAATGGGGCGGCAACCTGGCGAGCATGCAGACGGCGGTGCAAGCCGGTGCGCGAGTGGAGGTGATCCCTTGCGATGAAACCGGCGCCGTGTCCGTGGCCGGCCTGGAAGCCATGCTCGACGCCCGGGTGCGGTTGATCGACCTGACCTGGCTGCCCGCCAACAGCGGCTTGATCAACCCTGCCGAAGCCATTGGCCAGTTGGCCAAGCGCCACGGCATCGCCTACTTCATCGACGCCGGCCAAGCCCTCGGCCAGGTGCCGGTGGATGTGCAAGCGCTGGGGTGCGATGTGCTCAAGGGCGCCGGGCGCAAACATCTGCGAGGCCCGCGCGGGACGGCCCTGCTCTATGTACGGCCGGATTTTCTGGAGCGCTTGAACCCGGCCCAGCGCGACGTGTTCTCTGCGCCCTGGAGCCCTGCGGGTTTCGACTTGCGCAACGACGCGCGGCGCTTTGAAACCAGCGAAGTGTCATTCGCGCTGCTGGCAGGCCTGGGCAATGCGTTGCTGGAGGTCAATCGATTGGAGGTTGAGCGAATCCGCCAGACGGTCCAGCTTCTAAGCGCCACACTCCGCGAAGCTCTGCGACAGGTCGACGGGATCACCTTGCATGATCTGGGAACGGCGGGAAACCAGTCCGGCTTGATCGCCTTCAACCTGGCCGGCTGGGACGCCTTCGAGCTCAAGCGTCGCCTGGGGCTCAAGCGGATCAACATCGGTGCCAACGGCGTGCCCTATACCCCGCTGGACATGCAGGCCCGCGAGCTGGACAGCGTGGCGCGAATCTCCGTGAGCTACCTCAATACGGCGCAAGACATCGAGCAACTGATCGCCGCCCTGCGGGAACTGCGGGATTAAACCTCGACGTCCACCCACAAGCCTTGCCGGGGCGCATCTTCGATCAGCGGCACCACCGGCACGGTGTTGTCGGCGTTGAGTTCGTCACCGGGCACAGCCAGGTGCTCCTGCGGATCTTCATCGGCTTCGCGGCGGCGCTTTTGCTGTTCCTGCTGGCGACGTTGTTCTTCGCGCAGCAACAGCGCCGCTTCCTCGGGGTCGCGTTTTTGCAGGTCGATGGTGCTTTCGTTGGAGCCTGGCTGAACCGGCACCACGGGCGGGATATCCGGCTTCTGGCGCACCGGATCGAGCTGTGACGTGACCGGCACAACACTCAAGGGCAGCATGGGTGGGATCATAATTATCAGTCTCCTGTCAGCAGGCTGTCGGCTGGCGCGGCATCCACTTGAGGCTGCGTGTGCCAAGTTGTGACTCAGTCGTCAGTCGCAAGTGCCTTGCCACCCGTCGATTGCAGCCCGAACCACCCGTAAAGCTTGGTAGTTTTTGTCAGAGTCCTTTGGCTGGGGCCCTTGTTCCGTTAAGATAGTCGGCTTTTTCACGGCGGGAGTCAGGCAGCATGGCGCAGCAGTATCAACCGGGGCAACGCTGGATTAGTGACAGCGAAGCAGAGCTGGGGTTAGGCACCGTTCTGGCACAGGACGGCCGCTTGTTGACCGTGCTCTATCCGGCCACTGGCGACACCCGCCAGTATGCGCTACGGAATGCGCCCCTCACTCGCGTGAGGTTCTCGCCGGGTGACACCATCACCCATTTCGAAGGCTGGAAAATGACCGTGCAAGAGGTCGACGACGTCGACGGACTGCTGGTCTACCACGGCCTCAATGGGCAGAACGAACAGGTCACCCTGCCGGAAACCCAACTCTCGAACTTCATTCAGTTCCGTCTGGCCAGCGACCGTCTGTTCGCCGGCCAGATCGACCCGCTGGCCTGGTTCTCCCTGCGTTATCACACGCTTGAGCACACCAGCCGCCAGTTGCAGTCCTCGCTCTGGGGCCTGGGCGGCGTGCGTGCGCAACCTATCGCGCACCAACTGCACATCGCCCGTGAAGTCGCCGACCGTATCGCGCCACGGGTTCTGCTGGCAGACGAAGTGGGCCTGGGCAAGACCATCGAAGCCGGCCTGGTGATCCATCGCCAGTTGCTGTCGGGGCGCGCCAGCCGTGTGCTGATCCTGGTTCCGGAAAACCTCCAGCACCAATGGCTGGTGGAAATGCGCCGCCGCTTCAACCTGCAAGTCGCGCTGTTCGACGAAGAACGCTTTATCGAAAGCGATGCGGCCAACCCGTTCGAAGACACCCAGCTCGCGCTGGTGGCCCTGGAATGGCTGGTGGACGACGAAAAAGCCCAGGACGCGCTGTTCGCTGCCGGCTGGGATTTGCTGGTAGTCGACGAAGCTCACCACCTGGTCTGGCACGAAGAGAAAGCCAGCCCCGAGTACTCGCTGGTCGAACAATTGGCCGAAGTGATTCCCGGCGTCCTGCTGCTCACCGCAACCCCTGAGCAACTGGGCCAGGACAGCCACTTCGCGCGCCTGCGCCTGCTGGACCCGAACCGTTTCCACGACCTGCACGCCTTCCGCGCCGAGAGCGAAAACTATCGCCCGGTGGCCGAAGCCGTTCAGGAGCTGCTGGACAAGGGCCGCCTGTCGCCCGCCGCCCACAAGACCATCCAGGGTTTCCTCGGCAACGAAGGCGAAGCCCTGCTGACCGCCGTCAACGATGGCGACGCCGAAGCCAGCGCCCGCCTGGTGCGCGAACTGCTGGACCGCCACGGCACCGGCCGCGTGCTGTTCCGCAACACCCGCGCCGCGGTGCAAGGCTTCCCGGAGCGCAAGCTGCACGCCTACCCGCTGCCGTGCCCGGACGAATACCTCGAACTGCCCCTGGGCGAACACGCCGAGCTGTACCCGGAAGTCAGCTTCCAGTCGCAGCCGGACGTGGATGAAGAACAACGCTGGTGGCGTTTCGACCCGCGCGTCGAGTGGCTGATCGACCAGTTGAAGATGCTCAAGCGCACCAAAGTGCTGGTGATCTGTGCCCACGCCGAAACCGCCATGGACCTGGAAGACGCCCTGCGCGTGCGCTCCGGCATCCCGGCCACGGTGTTCCACGAAGGCATGAACATCCTAGAGCGCGACCGTGCTGCTGCGTACTTTGCTGACGAAGAGTTTGGCGCCCAGGTGCTGATCTGCTCGGAAATCGGCAGTGAAGGCCGCAACTTCCAGTTCTCCCACCACCTGGTGCTGTTCGACCTGCCGTCCCACCCGGACCTGCTGGAACAGCGGATCGGGCGTCTGGACCGGATCGGCCAGAAGCATGTGATCGAACTGCACGTGCCGTACCTCGAAACCAGCCCGCAAGAGCGGCTGTTCCAGTGGTACCACGAAGCGCTGAACGCGTTCCTCAACACCTGCCCGACCGGCAACGCCTTGCAGCATCAGTTCGGCCCACGCCTGCTGCCGCTGCTGGAAAACGCCGACGACGGCGAGTGGCAAGCGCTGATCGACGAAGCCCGCACCGAACGCGAGCGCCTCGAAGCCGAGCTGCACACCGGCCGCGACCGCCTGCTGGAGCTCAACTCCGGCGGCGCGGGCGAAGGTGATGCGCTGGTGGAAGACATCCTTGAGCAAGACGACCAGTTCACCCTGCCGATCTACATGGAAACCCTGTTCGACGCCTTCGGCATCGACAGCGAAGACCATTCGGAAAACGCGCTGATCCTCAAGCCCAGCGAAAAAATGCTCGACGCCAGCTTCCCCCTTGGCGACGACGAAGGTGTGACCATCACCTACGATCGCAACCAGGCGCTGTCGCGCGAAGACATGCAGTTCATCACCTGGGAACACCCGATGGTGCAGGGCGGCATGGACCTGGTGCTGTCCGGTTCCATGGGCAACACCGCCGTGGCATTGATCAAGAACAAGGCGCTGAAGCCCGGCACCGTGTTGCTGGAGCTGCTCTACGTCAGCGAAGTGGTTGCCCCGCGCTCGCTGCAACTGGGCCGCTACCTGCCACCGGCCGCGTTGCGTTGCCTGCTGGATGCCAACGGCAATGACTTGTCGGGCCGCGTCTCGTTCCTGACCTTGAACGACCAGCTCGAAAGCGTGCCACGGGCCAGCGCCAACAAGTTTGTGCAGGCCCAGCGCGACCAGCTGACGCCACGGATCAACGCCGGCGAAGAGAAGATCGCCCCGCGTCATGCCGAGCGTGTGGCCGAGGCGAAGCGCCGTCTGGCGGCGGATACCGATGAAGAACTGGCGCGCCTGACCGCGTTGCAAGCGGTCAACCCGAGCGTACGTGACAGCGAACTGGTTGCCCTGCGCCAACAGCGCGAGCAAGGCCTGGCCATGCTCGACAAGGCGGCGCTGCGACTGGAAGCGATTCGGGTGTTGGTCGCGGGCTAACCTCGCCGCTCTACCCTGCCAAACAAAAAGGCCCGCGCAATGCGGGCCTTTTTATGGGTATCGGTAACCGCTGTGGCGAGGGGGCTTGTCCCCCGTTGGAGTGCGCAGCGCTCCCGCTCTTTGGGGCCGCTACGCAGCCCAACGGGGGACAAGCCCCCTCACCACAGGGGTTATGTATTCAGGCAGTCACCGCCCTGGCCGGCACCTCCACCGCCCCCAACCCATCCTTCATCCGCTTGGCATCACGCACAAAACTGCGGGACGCCTGGAACAGAAACAGCATGGTCAGGAACAGCGCCACCGGAATCAGGTACATGGCATCGTGCAACCCAATGGCTTTATAAGCCTCGGTCATCTGCTCCGCACCCGCCGCATACATCGCCGAATGAGCAAAATGATCCGACAACCCACCCACCACAATCGGCCCCATGCCACCGCCCAGCAAATACAAGCCGGCGAAGAATAACGCCATCGCCGTCGCCCGCAGGCGCGGCTCAACCACGTCCTGGATCGCCGTGTACACACAGGTGTAGAAGTTGTAGGCAAACAGCCAGCCCACACTGAACAACGCCACAAACACACCAATCTCGATCCGCCCCGCGTGCAACGCCCAAGCCGTGGTGACGGTGGAGATGATCAGGCTGCACGCCGCAAACAGCAGCCGGCCATTAGCGATACGTTGATGGATCTTGTCGGCAATCCAGCCGCCCAGGGTCAGGCCTACCAGGCCGGTAATACCGACGATAACACCGGTCGCCACGGCCGCATCCTGCAACGGCAGCAGGAAATAGCGCTGCAGCATCGGCACCAGGAACGAGTTGCACGCGTAGGTGGCGAAGTTGAAGCACAAGCCGGCCAGCACCAGCCAGAGGAACGTCGGCACCGCCAGCACCCGGCGAATTGGCCGGTCGACTTTCTCCTGGGAGACTTGCACGGTTTCCGCCGCGCCGCGCTTGGGTTCCTTGATGTAGAACATGAAGACCGCGAGGATCAGCCCCGGCACCGCGGCAATAAAGAACGGTGCGCGCCAGCTGTCGAATGCCTTGACCATCGCACCAATGGTGAAGAACGCCAGCAACAGGCCCAACGGCAGGCCCAGCATGAAGATCCCCATGGCCCGGGCCCGGCGATGGGCCGGAAACAGGTCGCCGATCAGCGAGTTGGCCGCCGGCGCATAACTGGCCTCGCCGATCCCGATGCCCATGCGCACCAGCAAAAACGTCCAGAAGCTGCCCACCAGACCATTGACGGCCGTCAGGCCGCTCCACGCCGCCAGCCCCCAGCCCATGAGTTTGCTGCGTGAGCCGGTGTCGGCCATGCGCCCGAGGGGCAGGCCGGCAATCGCATAAACGATGGTAAACGCGGTGCCGATGATGCCGAGCTGGAAGTCGCTGAGGTGCCATTCCATGCGGATCGGTTCGATGATGATCGCGGGAATGGTGCGGTCGAAAAAGTTGAACAGGTTGGCCAGGAACAGCAGGAACAGAATGCGCCAGGCATTCGCCGCTTGGGTCGAGTTCTGCATGGGTCCGTCTCTTTTATTGTTATGTGAGCCGCGATGCCAGACGCATCCTGAGCCCGGAACCTGCAATCTAGTCAGCCCCGTGGGGATTGTCTGTAATGATTCGTAAGTCTGATGTCACTCCATCGGGCGACCCTGGCTGTCATCCCTATTCATTTAGTTCTAGTTGTTTATAAATTCATCGCCAAATGATTAGAAGCAATCTGCCATCAGCCCTTGCAACCCGCTCAGGCTCTCTATACTCAGAGCATTGTCAGGCAAAGACTTATGACGGGACATGCTATGGAATGGCTTGGTTTGCATTTTTTTACCGACCTTCCGGACAGCGGGCACTTATTACTCAATTGCAGTCATAACCCCTTTCTGGTGCTACTGGCTTACGTGGTGGCGTGTGCAGCGGGCTTTGGCACCCTGGACATGGCCGAGCGTGTCGGCCATGTCGATAACCTCAAGGCTCAACGGCACTGGCGCTGGGTAGGCGCGGGCTGCCTGGCAGGCGGAATCTGGGCCACCCACTTCATCAGCATGCTGGCCTTCCAGGCGCCTATCGCAATCCACTACGAATTGATCATGACGTTCGCCTCGCTGCTGATCGCCCTGATCGCGTCGCTGTTCGCCATGCAAACCCTCAGTCACCCAAAGCTGCGTGCTTACCAATATGTGCTGGCGTCGGTGTGGATGGGCCTGGGTATTGCGCTGATGCACTACGTCGGCATGTCGGCCATGCGCTCCGAAGCGAGCGTGTACTTTCAGACGGGGCTGTTCCTGGCCTCGGTGGTGATTGCCATCGGCGCCAGCCTGGCGGCATTGCTGCTGTCGCTGTACCTGCGCAACGGCACCGGCATGTTCCATCAATTACTCAAGTACGCGGCCAGCCTGGTGCTCGGTGCCGGCATTATCAGCATGCACTTCACCGGCATGGCGGCCCTGCAACTGCTGGTGCCCGAGGATGTCGTGCCCTCGGCGCTGCCCGTGGACAACAACCCGATCCAACTGGGCCTGCTGGTGGCGGTCATCGCCCTGCTGGTGATCGGCAGCAGCATCAGCGCAGCCCTGGCCGACAAGAAACTGCAGCACAAGGAAACCGACCTGCGCCGGGTCAATGCCCTGCTCACCGAGCTGGACCAGGCCCGGGCTTCCCTGCAACAGGTGGCGCATTACGACGCCTTGACCAGCCTGCTCAACCGCCGTGGTTTCAACCAGATCTTCGCCGAGAAACTCGCGGAAAAAACCGCCACCGACGGCATGCTGGCGGTGATCTTCCTGGATATCGACCACTTCAAGCGCATCAACGACAGCCTCGGCCATGACGCCGGTGACGAACTGCTGACTGTGTTGGCCGGCCATATCAAAAGCTCGGTGCGCAGCCATGACGACGTGGTCGCGCGGTTTGGCGGTGACGAGTTCTGCATCCTGATCAGCATCCATCATCGCGATGAGGCGCGGCACATGGCCCAGCGCATCATGCAGAAAATGAAAGACCCCATCGAACTGGCGGGCCGGCGCATGGTGATGACCACCAGCATCGGCATCAGCCTCTTCCCCGAAGACGGCAAAACCAGCGAAGAATTGCTGAAAACCGCCGACCTGGCGCTGTATCAGTCCAAGGATGCCGGGCGCAACAGCCTGAACTTCTTCAGCTCCAACCTGAAAACCCGGGCCTTCCTGGAACTGCAACTGGAAGAAGAACTGCGCGCCGCCCTGCGCGGCAAGAACGAGCTGGTGCTGTTCTACCAACCGATCCTGGACCTGAAAAAAGGCAAGATCACGCGCCTTGAGGCCCTGGTGCGCTGGCAACACCCGCAACACGGCCTGCTGACCCCGGACCGATTCATCGGCATTGCCGAAAATAACGGGCTGATTGCCGAACTGGATCACTGGGTACTGCGCCAGGCCTGTCACGACCTGAGTTTGCTGTCGGAGCAGGGTCATACTGAATTGATCATGGCGGTCAATTGCTCGGCCCTGAACCTGACCCGCGACGAGCTGGCGGATGAAATCGAAAACGCCCTGCGTTTCGGCGGCATCGCTGCCAATCGCCTGGAACTGGAAGTGACCGAGAACGCCCTGATGGGCAATATCAGCAGCACCCTGGCGCTGCTGCGGCAAATCCGAGCGCTGGGTGTCTCGCTGTCGATTGACGACTTCGGCACCGGCTATTCGTCCCTCGCCTACCTCAAGCGCCTGCCGCTGAACACCTTGAAAATCGACCGCTCCTTTATCCAGGACATCCCCAAGTCCAACGCCGACATAGAGATTGTCCAGGCCATTATCGGCATGGCCCACACCCTGCACCTGCAGGTGGTGACCGAAGGCGTGGAAACCCTGCAACAGCTGGAAGTGGTGCAAAAACACGGCTGTGATTTCGTCCAGGGTTACTTGCTCAGTGCTGCAGTGCCGATGAGTGATATCAGCGCGGTGATCAACGGCCTTGATTCGCACAACATGTTCAGCCTGCTGGGCATTACCGGCGGTGAACCCGCGCCGAAAGACCCGCCCTCGGGCCGTGCGAGCCCACCCGCCATCGTTCGGCCAATTCGCTGACGCCGAAAATTTGGCAAATCGCCATCATTTCATTAAAGAACCCCGACGAACGGCCGATTCATCAGAGTCCGGCCAGGATTTCCCCTTAAAACCCTAGGGTTAAACCCTATCGCCCAGGACCAGGACGCACTGTAAAGTCGCGATCTCTCATTCCGTGATGGCTATTTGGCACCTCTTCAGCCATCCGTCCAGGCACATGGCGCACAATGACTTCTAAAAATAACTCTGCCACCGCGGTATCCGACGTGTTGCTGACAACTCCTGCGGAAAAACCCTCAGGTTCAAAGTCATTGAGCACCGCCCGCCCGTTGGCCACCCAGCAGTACCTGTACTTCACCGAGACCAACACCGACCGCATCCTCGACAACCTCGACGGCCTGCGCGACATGGTGTTCCCGCGTGCACCGCACCTGGAAGTCGACGGTGAACTGCGCAACGAGCAGGAATTCCCCTCGGTGTGCCTGATCGGCCTGGGCCGCTGCGGTTCGAACATTGCCCTGGACGTGGCGGAGCTGGTCTACAACGCCCGCAAGTTCTACCTCAACGAATTCAGCAACGAAGATAAATCCACTGACAAGGGCTACCGCCCGGCCCAGTGGATTCGCAACAACTTGCGCCTGGGTTCGAACAAGGGCACCAAGCCGGTATTCCTGGTCGAGCCGCTGGTGATGCTGGGCGACCTGGACAAGGACATTGCCGGGCGCATCCGCTTCTCGCGCAAGGGTGAGAAAAGCGGTTTCCTGCGGGACTACAGCAAAATGAAAATCATGGACCTCTCGGAAGTCCATGCCGGTGGCGCCGGTAACGCGCCAATCCTCGGCCAGTACCTGGCCAAGATCATCCTCAACAAAGACACCCAACGCTTTTCCAGCCCCGACTGGAAGATGATCCATTCGTACCTGATCGACTCCTGCGGCATCAAGGCCAACCAGTCGCGCCTGTACTTCTCGATCTTCAGCGCCGGCGGCGGTACCGGTTCGGGCATGGCCTCGGAATTCGGCCTGGCCCAGCAGCACTCGTACATGAACAAGACGTTCGACACCAAGCCCGCCGACGAGCACGACAGCAAGAGCGGCCACGCCTTCGTGTTCGAGCCGATCTTCACCAGCGGCATTTGCGTGCTGCCGAACATCTCCGATCACCGCAGCGAAATGTCCGAAGCCTTGCACATCAACGCCGGGCGCCTGTTGTGCAAATACCTGTCGGAAGAATGGGACTTCTCGTACAACTTCGACAATGAAGACAGCAGCGAAGCCAGCGTGAAAGGCCGCATCCGGCCGTGGAACGCGATGATGCTGATCTCCAACGACATCATGCGTTACGCCGAGGAAAGCGATGACGGCAACATCCAGAACATTGATGTCAATGCCATGGAAAAGCACGCCAACCAGTACATCTCGCAGCAGATCTTCAACATCCTGACGGCCCAGGCGGTGACGACCGACTACGACCAGAACTATTTCCGCCGGGCCGGGATCGACATCGGCGAGACCATCCGCCTGGATGCCAACGACCTGTTCATGAGCCTGGCCGGCCCGGTGGCGATTGCCTACGCCGAATCGGTGGTGCCGGAAACCCCGGCGCCTTCAAGCGACAAGTTCAAGGTGTTCGAAAAAGAGCCGCAGCGGCTGAACATCGACGACCTGTTTTTCCGTTCCATTGACCTGCCGCACTTCAACAAAGTGACCCAGGCGATCGAAGGCATCAGCCTGCTGCCGATAGAGTCCAAACGCTACAAGGCGTCCCTGGAGCAGTATAAGAATTCCGGGTATGACGCGGCGGCGCTGCATGACCTGCACTTCTTCAAGAACTGCTCGTCGGTGGTGTCGATTGTGTCGTTGCCCAAGGACTACAAGCTGTCCTACATGGACCTGAACCGGCTCAAGACGCACCTCAACAGCCTGTTTCCCAACACGACCCTCAAGCGTTATGCGCTGGTGATCGGGGCGTCGGCCAACTTGTCCCTGACCACGTTGATCGCCAAGAGCCCGTGTTTGTCGGATGACTTTTTGACGTTGATCGTGGCGTTTATCAAGCGCTGCTTTGCACGCAATCCGTATCGGTTTGATGACACGCTGGATAATTCGATTCTGGATTTCATCATCCATGAGGACTTTGATGAAGACCGGATTGATGAGCTGCTCAATGAGTTTGAGAACCCGGCGAAGATTCTGGATACCAACTGGTATGCGATCAAACCGATGTATGAGAAGAAATACCGTGAGTTGATCAACGACAAGGACAAGTTTGTGTCGATCAACGATATCCGGCTGTCGAGGGATTGCGTGAAGAAGGCGATCAAGTACCTGCGTGAGATTTATCGTCACCGGATTGGGAAGACCAAGGTTATTTCGCTGAATAACCATACCGGGAAGACTGCGTAGGCTGGTTGTTGCTGGGGTGGGGTGGGGTGTATATCCGTTATTTGGGTGATGGCTGATATGGGTTCCGCTCTTACAGCGGGTCACTTTTGAAAGGAGCCCAAAAGTAACCAAAAGGCTCTTGCCCCACCACTCGGCACCTCGCCCAGGCTCGGTGTGCCCTCACTCCGGCATTACTACGCGGGCCGCCGCGACGGGGCGTCCCTGCCCCGTCGCGGCTAAACCGGCGTCCTGCCGGTTTACCCGCTCCGTACTACCTGCGTTCGGCCAGCGTGGTTTAACGGGGCGCCTAAGATCAAGATCAAAAGCAGATCAAGAACACAGCGGCCTACAGGCCGGCTTGAGTGGTGTGAAGCAAAGGCAAAATCAAAAGCCAGAGCGGGCACAGTCAAATGTGGGAGCTGGCTTGCCTGCGATGCAGACAACTCGGTACATCAGACACACCGAGGTGATGCCATCGCAGGCAAGCCAGCTCCCACAGAAAAGCAGAGCTGCATCCGTTTCAGATCTGGTTTTCGCTTTGGCTTTCGCTTTTGATCTGGCTTCTACCACTCAAGCCGGCCTGTAGGCCGCTGTGCTCTTGCTTTTGATCTTGATCTTGATCTTGCTCTGACTGCCCCATTCAGCCCGAGGCCGAACGCAGGTGGTGCGGAGCGGGTAAACCGGCAGGACGCCGGTTTAGCCGCGCTGGGCCAAGGATGGCCCATCGCGGCGGCCCGCGGAGCATCGCCGGAGTGAGGGAACACCGAGCCTAGGCGAGGTGCCGACAGGCGGGGCAGAGCCCTTTGGTTACTTTGGGGCTTTTCCAAAGTGACTCGCTGTAAGAGCGAAACCATAAGTAGCCGTTACCTGAATAACGGATATGTACACACACGAAGAAACAATTCCCACCGCATTCCGGCGCAAACAAAACTGTTCCCATGACGCGCACGTAACCCCCGCCTGTGACCTTTCTCTACGGCAACGTGCCATCACCGCAAATGCGGTTACCCCGCTACACACTTAAACTCAGAAAAATCACGCACCAATTTCGCGCAGACATTTCTTACGCCGCCCTTTCCTGGATCAGAATCCACGGCGAAACCACCACCGCCCACAAGCTCGGATCCCGCTCAACCAGGTCCAACGCCCGCGTCGCAGACACCTCGCCCAGACTCCCCGCAGCCAGCCAGGCAGCGACTTTCTCACGGTTGTCCTCAGCCATGCCCTCGGCGGCCTCGATCAAATCCAGCCCGGCGTCGACCCACAATAGGGCACCCTTGGCAAAGAACGGCTCAAGCTCCTTCCAGGAAATTTCGGCGGTTTCACCAAGCAGCTTGGCATAGAGGGTGCTAGGTTCTTGCGTCATGGGAGTTCACCTGAAGAAAAATCGGCGCAATCATAACGTCGAGCGGCAGGCAGAAAAACCCAGTTGCAAATGAGGCACCGAACGAAAGTGTCAGGAAAGCCAAGGATTGCCCGAAACTCTGGCATCACCCCGCCGCAATTCTGTCTTTTTCTTTCATTTAAGCGACATACCCGGGTTTTGCCCCCAGCAGCCAGCTTTTCAAGCGATCAACCGGCGCTCTACACTGTACCGGTACAGTTGCCAGGCCGCTGCCGGGGGATATCCGAGATATCTGATCCGGTTCTGCAGCTCACAAGGCCGCTAGAACTATAAAAAATACAACAGTAAGAGTGGAGCACTATGAATAAGGCTACTAAGCAGATTTCCAAACTGTTTGCCGCTATGGTCCTGGCCGGGGTTGCCAGCCATTCGTTCGCAGCTGACACCATCAAGATCGGTATTGCCGGCCCTAAAACCGGCCCTGTGACCCAGTACGGCGACATGCAGTTCATGGGCGCCAAGCAGGCCATCGCCGACATCAACGCCAAGGGCGGCGTCGATGGCAAAATGCTTGAAGCCAAAGAATACGACGACGCTTGCGATCCAAAACAAGCCGTGGCCGTAGCCAACAAAGTGGTCAACGACGGCGTCAAGTTCGTGGTCGGTCACCTCTGCTCCAGCTCCACTCAGCCAGCCTCCGACATCTACGAAGACGAAGGCGTGATCATGATCACCCCGGCGGCTACCAGCCCGGAAATCACTTCCCGTGGCTACAAGCTGGTCTTCCGTACCATCGGCCTGGACAGCGCCCAGGGCCCAGCCGCCGGCAACTACATCGCCGACCACGTGAAGCCGAAAGTCGTTGCCGTTATCCACGACAAACAGCAATACGGTGAAGGCATCGCCACCGCCGTTAAACAGACCCTCGAGAAGAAAGGCGTGAAAGTTGCCCTCTTCGAAGGCATCAACGCTGGCGACAAGGACTTCGGTTCGCTGATCCAGAAGCTCAAGCAAGCCAACGTCGACTTCGTCTACTACGGCGGCTACCACCCAGAGCTGGGCCTGATCCTGCGCCAGGCCAAGGAAAAAGGCGTGAACGCCAAGTTCATGGGCCCTGAAGGTGTCGGCAACGACTCCATCTCGCAAATCGCCCAGGGCGCTTCCGAAGGCCTGCTGGTTACCCTGCCGAAGTCGTTCGACACCGATCCTGCCAACAAGGCCATCGTTGAAGAGTTCGCCAAGAACAAGCAGGACCCAACCGGTCCGTTCGTGTTCCCGGCCTACTCGGCCGTTGAAGTGATCGCCGGCGGTATCGCTGCCGCGAAGAGCGAAGACACCGCCAAGGTGGCTGCTGCCATCCACGCCGGTACCTTCAAGACCCCAACCGGCGACCTGAGCTTCGACGCCAAGGGCGACCTGAAGGACTTCAAGTTCGTGGTCTACGAATGGCACTTCGGCAAACCAAAAACCGAAGTTTCCCCTCAGTAAGCCAGGCGTTACTGGTCAACAAGCCCACTGTGCAAGCAGTGGGCTTTGTTTTACGAGGTTTATGGGCCTGACACCCGCGATCCGGGAGCTGGCTCACCTGAAAATCTTAAAACCGTCACCAGCGGTTCGCTGGCAAACGCTTCGTGCAACCTGATCACAGAACAGGGCACCAGGCCGGAAATTGACTCCACCAGTGAAATGCGTATCGGGTTTTTAGGAGCGCTGTAATGCCTGAGATCTATCATTTTTTCCAAACGCTGGTTAACGGGATGACCGTTGGCAGCACCTATGCCTTGATAGCCATTGGCTACACAATGGTTTACGGCATCATTGGAATGATTAACTTCGCCCATGGCGAGGTGTACATGATTGGTTCCTACGTGGCCTTCATCGCCCTTGCCGGGCTGGCCATGCTGGGTATCCATTCCCTGCCGCTGTTGATGACCGCTGCGTTCCTGGCGTCCATCGTCGTAACCAGTGCCTATGGCTACAGTATCGAACGCGTTGCGTACCGCCCCTTGCGTGGCAGCAACCGCTTGATCCCGCTGATCTCCGCGATCGGCATGTCGATTTTCCTGCAGAACACTGTATTGCTGTCCCAGGATTCCAAGGACAAATCCATTCCCAACCTGATCCCGGGGAGCATCTCCTTCGGCCCAGGCGGCGCACAAGAAGTGCTGATTTCCTACATGCAGATCCTGGTCTTCGTCGTCACCCTGGTGGCGATGCTCGGCCTGACCCTGTTCATCTCCCGCTCCCGTCTGGGGCGCGCCTGCCGGGCCTGCGCCGAAGACATCAAGATGGCCAACCTGTTGGGCATCAACACCAACAACATCATCGCCCTGACCTTCGTCATCGGTGCCGCACTGGCCGCCATCGCTGCCGTGTTGCTGAGCATGCAGTATGGCGTGATCAACCCCAACGCCGGCTTCCTGGTGGGCCTCAAGGCCTTCACCGCAGCGGTATTGGGCGGCATCGGCAGCATTCCGGGCGCGATGCTCGGCGGGCTGGTGCTGGGGGTGGCTGAAGCCTTTGGCGCCGATGTGTTCGGCGACCAGTACAAGGACGTGGTGGCATTCGGTCTATTGGTTCTGGTGCTGTTGTTCCGGCCGACCGGCATTCTGGGCCGTCCGGAGGTTGAGAAAGTATGAGCAGATATCTTAAATCGGCGTTTTTCAGCGCCTTGCTGGTCTGGGCCGTGGCCTTTCCGGTACTCGGGCTCAAGCTGAGCATTGTCGGAATCAACCTTGAAGTGCATGGCACCGGCCCGGTGACATTGACCATCATTGCCCTGTGCTCGGTGCTGATGTTCCTGCGCGTGCTGTTCACCCAGCAGGTCGGTGCGCTCCTCAAGTCCAACCGTGGCCCGCTGGTTTCGCCCAAGGTCAGCCAGTTCCTGACCCTGCCGCGCACCCAGCGCTACATCATCATCGGCCTGATCGTGGCCGCGTTGATCTGGCCGTTCTTCGGGTCCCGTGGCGCGGTGGATATCGCAACGCTGATCCTGATCTACGTGTTGCTGGGCCTGGGCCTGAACATCGTGGTGGGCCTGGCGGGCCTGCTCGACCTGGGTTATGTGGGCTTCTACGCGGTGGGTGCCTACACCTATGCGTTGCTGTCGCACTACCTGGGCTGGAGCTTCTGGATATGCCTGCCACTGGCGGGTATGGCGGCGGCCACCTTCGGCTTCCTGCTGGGCTTCCCGGTGTTGCGCCTGCGGGGCGACTACCTGGCGATCGTGACCCTGGGCTTCGGTGAAATCATCCGTCTGTTCCTGCGTAACCTGACGGACATCACCGGCGGCCCCAACGGCATCAGCAACATTCCCAAGCCGACATTCTTCGGGCTGTCGTTCGACCGTTCCGCCGCAGAAGGCATGCAAACCTTCCACGAGTACTTCGGGCTGGATTACAACCCGATCAGCAAGGTGGTGTTCCTGTACCTGGTGGCGCTGTTGCTGGCATTGGCCGCACTGTTCGTGATCAACCGCCTGCTGCGCATGCCGATCGGCCGTGCGTGGGAAGCGTTGCGCGAAGATGAGATCGCCTGCCGTGCACTGGGCCTGAACCCGACCATCATCAAGCTCTCGGCCTTCACCCTCGGCGCCGCATTCGCCGGTTTTGCCGGCAGCTTCTTTGCCGCGCGCCAGGGGCTGGTGACACCGGAGTCGTTCACCTTCATCGAGTCGGCGATCATCCTCGCCATCGTGGTACTGGGTGGCATGGGCTCGCAGCTGGGCGTGATCCTCGCGGCGATCGTGATGATCCTGCTGCCGGAAATGATGCGTGAGTTCAGCGAATACCGCATGTTGATGTTCGGCGCCATGATGGTGCTGATGATGATCTGGCGTCCTCAAGGCCTGCTGCCCATGCAACGTCCACACATGGAGCTGCGCAAATGAGCCGCGAGATCCTGAAAGTCGAAAACTTGAGCATGCGCTTCGGCGGTTTGCTGGCGGTCAACGGCGTGGCCCTGACCGTAAAAGAGAAACAGGTTGTCGCGCTGATCGGTCCCAACGGTGCCGGCAAGACCACGGTGTTCAACTGCCTGACCGGCTTCTACAAGCCAAGCGGTGGCAGCATCCTGCTGGACGGCCAGCCGATCCAGGGCCTGGCCGGCCACGAGATTGCCCGCAAGGGCGTGGTGCGGACCTTCCAGAACGTGCGGTTGTTCAAGGACATGACGGCGGTCGAGAACCTCTTGATCGCCCAGCATCGCCACCTGAACACCAACTTCTTTGCCGGCCTGTTCAAGACCCCGTCGTTCCGCAAGAGCGAGCGCGAGGCCATGGAGTACGCCGAATACTGGCTGGACAAGGTCAACCTCACCGAGTTTGCCAACCGCCCTGCCGGCACCCTGGCCTACGGTCAGCAACGTCGTCTGGAAATCGCCCGCTGCATGATGACCCGCCCGCGGATCCTCATGCTCGACGAGCCGGCCGCCGGCCTGAACCCACGGGAAACCGAAGACCTCAAGGCGCTGATCAGTGTGCTGCGTGAAGAAAACAACGCCACGGTGCTGCTGATCGAACACGACATGAAACTGGTCATGAGCATTTCCGACCATATCGTCGTGATCAACCAGGGCACACCACTGGCTGACGGTACGCCGGAGCAGATCCGTGACAACCCGGCCGTGATCAAAGCCTATTTGGGGGAAGCGTAAAATGCTGCAATTCGAAAACGTTTCCACTTTCTACGGCAAGATCCAGGCGCTGCACAGCGTCAACGTCGAAGTGCGCCAGGGCGAAATCGTCACCCTGATCGGCGCCAACGGTGCCGGCAAGTCCACGCTGCTGATGACCCTGTGCGGTTCGCCCCAGGCTCACAGCGGCAGCATCCGCTACATGGGTGAGGAACTGGTGGGGCAGGCCTCCTCCGAGATCATGCGCAAGAGCATTGCCGTGGTTCCGGAAGGCCGTCGGGTATTTGCCCGCCTGACCGTGGAGGAGAACCTCGCCATGGGCGGGTTCTTTACCGACAAGGGCGATTACCAGGAGCAAATGGACAAGGTGTTGCACCTGTTCCCTCGGCTCAAGGAACGCTTCAGCCAGCGCGGCGGCACCATGTCCGGCGGCGAACAGCAAATGCTCGCCATCGGACGCGCGCTGATGAGCAAGCCCAAGCTGCTGCTGCTGGACGAACCGTCCCTGGGCCTGGCGCCGATCATCATCCAGCAGATCTTCGACATCATCGAACAGCTGCGCAAGGACGGTGTAACAGTGTTCCTGGTGGAGCAGAACGCCAACCAGGCACTGAAGATCGCCGACCGCGCCTATGTGCTGGAAAACGGCCGGGTGGTGATGCAGGGCAGCGGCGAACAACTGCTGACCGATCCGAAAGTGCGTGAGGCTTATTTAGGCGGTTAACGCCGGCCTCTGTGGGAGCTGGCTTGCCTGCGATAGCATCGCTTCGGTGGTTCTGAAACACCGAGGCGTCAGCATCGCAGGCAAGCCAGCTCCCACACTTTTTTTGCGAAACCTGAAATTAATTTCGCCGTGTTTGTAACGAATCCCTTCCCCCTGTCTCTAGTGGTGTAAGCAGGCAACTACGCTTGCCAACTCAACCCACTGCTGGAGATACACCATGACTACCAAAACCCGTTCGCTGTCCGCCGCCACCCTCGTCCTGGCCCTGGGTTCGGCCCTGAGCCTGTCCGCCCTGACCACCACCGCCCACGCTGCCGATGACATGCAGAAGTGCTTCGGCGTAGCTGAAGCCGGCAAGAACGATTGCGCTGCAGGCGCTGGCACCACTTGCGCCGGCACCTCGAAAGTCAAGGATCAAGCCAACGCCTGGAAACTGGTCCCGGCCGGCACCTGCCTGAAAACCCCAAGCGCCACCTCGCCAACCGGTTTCGGCCAGGAAGCGGCCTTCACCGCCAAGTCCTGAAACCCTGCGCAGCCTGAGTACTGACGATGACGCTCCCCTGCACCCACTCCATCCCCCAGGCTCAGGCGCCCGGCCTCCCACGTCGGGCCGGGCTGGGGCTCAAGAACGAGCACTTCAGTGAAGTGCTCGAGACTTCCCCCGACATCGGTTTTTTTGAAGTCCACGCCGAAAACTACATGGTGGCCGGCGGGCCTTTTCATCACTACCTGGGATTGATCCGCGAACAGTACCCGCTGTCACTGCACGGCGTGGGCCTGTCCATCGGCGGCGAAGGTCCGCTGAACAGCGAGCACCTTGCGCGCCTCGCGACGCTGATCGAACGCTATCAACCCCACTCTTTTTCCGAACACCTGGCCTGGTCCAGCCACGGCCCGGTGTTTCTCAATGATTTGCTGCCGCTGGCGTATGACGATGAAACCCTGAAGCGGGTGTGCGAACACATCGACCAGGTGCAAACCCGCCTGCAGCGCCCCATGCTGCTGGAGAACCCTTCGACGTACCTGCAGTTCCAGTGCTCCACGCTGGAGGAGACCGACTTCATCAGCGAGGTGATCCGCCGCACCGGCTGCGGGCTGTTGCTGGATGTGAACAATGTGTATGTGTCGTGCATCAACCATCAGCAAGACCCGCTGAAGTACATCGATGCCCTGCCGTTGCACGCCGTGGGCGAGATTCATCTGGCAGGGTTTGCCGAAGACACCGACAGCCTGGGTGATCGTCTGCTGATTGATGATCATGGTGCCCCGATCGACAACGCGGTATGGCAGCTCTACCAGCAGGTGCTCACACGCACCGGGCCGGTCGCCACGCTGATCGAACGTGACAACCAGGTGCCGGCGTTCAGCGTGCTGCACGCCGAAGCGCACCAGGCCGAACGGTTTCTGCTGGAGGTGCGCACATGAGCCGCCAGGAGGAATTTGCCAGCGCCCTGTTGTCGCCAGACGAAACGTGCCCGCAAGGTGTGTTCAGCCGCAACGGCGCTGACCCGGCCAGCCGTTTTGCGGTGTATCGCAACAACGTTCACAGCTCGCTGATCAATGCCCTGACCGCTGGCTACCCGGTCACCCTGCAGTTGGTGGGTGATGCGTTTTTTCGGGCGATGGCCGGTGTGTATGTCCAGGCGTTCCCACCGGCAAGTCCGCTGATCAATGAGTACGGCGCCGACCTGCCCGACTTTATCCAGGGTTTCGCCCCCGCTGCCAGCGTGCCGTACCTGGCTGACGTGGCGCGCCTGGAACGGCTGCGGGTCAGGGCGTATCACGCGGCAGACGCCACACCCCTGGATCAACAGGCGCTCATCGCCACCCTGCAACAACAGTCGGACCTGGGCGAACTGCGCCTGCAACTGCATCCGTCACTGACCACCCTGAACTCGGCCTACGCCGTGGTGGCTCTATGGGCCGCGCACCAGACGGACGAATCCCTTGCCACGCTCGACCCCTTCCACGCCCAAAGCGCGCTGGTACTGCGCAATGGCTTGCAGGTGCAGGTATTTCACATCGACAGCGGCTCGGCAGCGTTTATCAACAGCCTGAACAACGGCTGGCCGCTGGAGATGGCCGTGGCTTACGCCCTCGATGCGGCCGACGAATTTGATCTGCACCAATGCCTGGCCCTGCTGATCGGCCACGGCGCCATCACCCACTTGCACACAGAACAAAAGGTATCGCCATGAACACCATCGCCCCCGGCCCGATCCAAAAGATCATTCAACTCTTCGAGAGAATCCCCTACAGCCTGATCGCCTTCGTCGCACGCTTCTCCATTGCGGCGGTGTTCTGGAAGTCCGGCCAAACCAAGGTTGAGGGCTTCGCCGTGGACCTCATCGGCGGCACCTTTCAACTGGGCTGGCCGCACCTGGCGCCGTCCACGCTGCCGCTGTTTCGCAGCGAATACCACGTGCCGCTGCTGTCGCCCGAAGTGGCGGCGCACATGGCCGCGTTCGCCGAGCACTTTTTCCCGGTGCTGATCCTGGTAGGGTTTGCCACTCGCTTCTCGGCGCTGGCGTTGCTGGGCATGACGTTGACCATCCAGCTGTTCGTCTACCCGGAAGCCTACCCGACCCACGGCACCTGGATCGCCCTGCTGTTGCTGTTGATGGCCAAGGGGCCGGGCAGTTTCTCCCTTGATCACCTGATCGCCCGGCGCTACCGCTAAAGGCGGTCCAGGGCTTCGCCGCTGCGCTTGAACCAGCCCACCAGATAATCCGCCAGCACCTGGGTGCGCCGCGGCAGGCCACCTTGATAGGGATGGACCAGGTACATCGGCATGCTGCGGGTCTGATAATCCCGCAGGAGCCAGCGCAAGCGACCGTCAGCCAATTCCGCGTGTAGCACGTAGGACGGCAAACGTGCGACGCCCGCCCCTACCAGCGCAGCCTTCTTCAACAAGTTGTAATGATTGGAGGCAAACGTCCCGGAGACGCGAACCCGCAGCAGTTCATGTTGCTGGTGATACAGCCACTCTTCACGACCGCTGTAGTGGCTGTTCAGCAGGCAGTTGTGGCCCACCAGTTCTGCCGGTGCCAACGGCTCGCCATACTGTTCCAGATATGCCGGGCTGGCGCAGGTCATCTCGTGCCAGGCGAGCAACGGCTTGGCGACCAGACGCTCGTCGTTGGCGACCTCCGAACGCACCGCCAGGTCGAAGCCATCCCGCGCCAGGTCCCGGTAATGGTTGTTGAGTTCCAACTCGATCTGCACCTGTGGGTACTCCCGGGAAAACTCCAGCAACAGACCGTCGAAGAAGGTTTCGCCCAGGGACACCGGAACCGTCATACGCACCGGGCCGACGAGATCATCCTTGAGCCGGGCCAATGCCTGACGTGCCCGCTCCACCTGGACCACCAACGCCTGGGCTTGCGGCAACAGCGCCGCACCCGCCGCCGTCAGGCTCAGGCGGCGCGTGGTCCGATGCAGCAACACCACCGAAAACTGCGCCTCCAACTGGCTGATGCGCTTGGACAGTTGACCCTTGCTGCAGCCCAACTGCTGGGCCGCCAAGGTAAAGCTGCCGGCTTCGATCAACACGGCAAATGCCGCGAGGTCATCCATTTCGCTCATGGATTGTTTCCAATTGAAAACCAAAGGTTGCCTATTAGTGCACTTATCCGCGCAAAAAATCACTCTAGACTGAAATCTCACCTACACATCTGGAGGAAGGCACGATGAAAATCCTGTTGATTGGCGCAAGCGGCACCGTGGGCTCGGCGGTCAAGGCAGAACTGTCCCAACGTCATGAAGTGATCAGCATCGGTCGCAAGAGCGGCGACTTTCAGGTCGACATCAGCGACAGCGCCTCGATCCGCAAACTGTTTGAACAAACCGGCAAGTTCGACGCATTGATCTGCGCCGCCGGCAGCGTCAACTTCGTGCCCTTGGGCGAAATGAGCGCGACCGACTTCGACCTGGGCCTGCAAGACAAGCTGATGGGTCAGGTCAACCTGCTGCTGATCGGTCGCGAGTTCGCCAATGACGGCGCGTCGTTCACCTTCACCAGCGGCATCCTCAACCGTGATCCGATTCGCACCGGTGCTTCGGCAGCCCTGGTCAACGGCGCGCTGGATGCATTCGTAAAAGCCGCAGCCATCGAACTGCCGCGCGGCCTGCGCATCAACTCGGTCAGCCCTACCGTCCTGCTGGAAGCCATGGGCAGCTACGCACCGTACTTCCGCGGCTACAAACCGGCTCCTGGAGCTGAGGTGGCGTTGGCCTACGCGAAAAGCGTGGAAGGCTTGCAAACGGGGCAGACGTTTATTGTTGGTTGATTCAACCTGTGTCCCGGGCTTGTGATGCACCGTCAGCCTGCGTAACGTGGCGGCACTTATCAGGAGACCCGATAATGCGTGCCGCCCGTACCCTAGCTTTGTTTGCCCTGTTGCCCCTGTTCGCCGCCTGCCAGATGTTCGACAACGAGCCGGCCAAGCCCTCTCTCGCCGGGCTGACCCGCATGCAGGGTGAGCTGACGGCCCAGGGTGACAAACTGCTGTTCCAGCCCTGCAACGACAAACGCAACTACGTGGTCAACGACACCGGCGGCACCAGCATCCTGCAGGAAGCCGCCTCCCTGGCCGGCCAGCAGGGCGCGTTGTTTGCCGATGTGCGTGGCAAGTTCTCCGGCGTTGCCAGCGGCACCCAGGGCAGCGTGGACCTGCAACAGGTGTATCGCGTCGAACGCTCGACTTCGGCCTGCGATGACCCGGACTTCAAGCGCATGATCCTGCGGGCCAACGGCCACAAGCCGGCCTGGGCGATGAACGTCACTGCCAAGGGCATGGTGCTGGAACGCGAAGGCCAGCCGCCATTGGCCGTGCCTTATGTGGAAGAGCAATCGGGCGACGGACGGTTCAACCTGATGACCGAAGCCAATAACCAGCACATCGAACTGTGGGTGGCCCCGCAACGTTGTGTCGACAGCGCCAGCGGCAGCCTGCAACACATGTCTGCCGAGTTGCGGGTGAACGGCCAGGTGCAGCGCGGCTGCGCGTCATTCGGCGGTTCCCGGGACGACTGATTGACCCCTGCGCTGTTTTAACATGACGGGAAAGTGCAGTTGGGGCTTATAATCGCCGGTTTGCAAAACAGCCGGCCTCTTTGCCCGCCGCCTACCGGATTCCTGTCATGTTACGAATCACCGAACTCAAGCTGCCCATCGACCATCCCGAAGAAGACCTGCGGCCAGCCATTGTGCAGCGCCTGGGCATCGCCAGTGATGACCTGCTCGATTTCACCCTGTTCAAACGCAGCTACGACGCCCGCAAGAAATCGTCGGAGCTGTGCTTCATCTACACCATCGACCTGAACGTCAAAGGCGAGGCGGCCCTGCTGCTCAAGTTCGCCGACGACCGCAACGTCAACCCGGCACCGGACATCAGCTACAAAGTTGTTGGCCATGCGCCGGAAGGCCTGACCGAGCGGCCGATCGTCGTGGGTTTTGGCCCGTGCGGGATCTTCGCCGGGCTGCTGCTGGCACAGATGGGCTTCAAGCCGATCATCCTCGAGCGCGGCCGCGAAGTGCGCCAGCGCACCAAGGACACCTGGGGCCTGTGGCGCAAGAATGTGCTGAACCCGGAATCCAACGTGCAGTTCGGTGAAGGCGGCGCCGGGACCTTCTCCGACGGCAAGCTCTACAGCCAGATCAAGGACCCGAAATTCCATGGTCGCAAGGTGCTGCACGAGTTCGTCAAGGCCGGCGCGCCGGACGAAATTCTCTACGTCAGCAAGCCGCACATCGGTACGTTTCGCCTGACCGGCGTCGTGGAAAACATGCGCCAGCAGATCATCGCCCTGGGCGGTGAAGTGCGCTTTGAGCAGCGGGTCACCGACGTGCTGATCGAAGATGGCCAGTTGAATGGCGTGGTGGTGGATGGCGGCGAGCAGATCCTGTCCAGACACGTGATCCTGGCCCTCGGCCACAGCGCCCGCGACACCTTCCGCATGCTCCATGGCCGTGGCGTGTACATGGAAGCCAAGCCGTTCTCGGTGGGTTTCCGCATCGAACACCCGCAATCGCTGATCGACGCCGCGCGCCTGGGCAAGTACGCCGGGCACCCGAAACTCGGCGCGGCGGATTACAAGCTGGTGCACCATGCCAAGAACGGCCGTTCGGTTTACAGCTTCTGCATGTGCCCGGGTGGCACCGTGGTAGCGGCGACGTCCGAGCCGAACCGCGTGGTGACCAACGGCATGAGCCAATACTCGCGTAACGAGCGCAACGCCAACTCAGGAATCGTGGTGGGCATCACCCCGGAAGTGGATTACCCGGGCGGCCCGCTGGCCGGGATCGAGTTGCAGGAGCGCCTGGAATCCCACGCGTTCATCCTCGGCGGCAGCAACTACGAAGCACCGGCGCAACTGGTCGGTGATTTCATCGCTGGCAAGCCGTCCACCGCCATCGGCACAGTGGAACCGTCCTACAAACCTGGCGTGGCCCTGGGTGACCTGGCCCTGGCGTTGCCGGACTTTGCCATCGAAGCCATCCGCGAAGCGCTGCCGGCGTTCGAGAAGCAGATCAAGGGTTACTCACTGCACGATGCGGTCCTGACCGGGATCGAAACCCGCACCTCGTCGCCGCTGCGGATTACCCGTAACGAGTCGATGCAGAGCTTGAACGTAAAGGGCTTGTTCCCGGCGGGTGAAGGTGCCGGTTATGCAGGCGGGATCTTGTCGGCGGGTGTCGACGGGATCCGGATCGCCGAGGCGCTGGCGCGGGATATGTTGGGTATCGAGGCCTGACGTAAACCTTGTAGGAGCCGGCTTGCCGGCGATGGCGTCCTCAAGATCGCCATCGCCGGCAAGCCGGCTCCTACAGTGGGTGTTTCAGATATTGGCGCGCAACACGCTGTCAGGCAGCGCTTCTCCCCGCTCGACACTGGCCGCAACGGCCGCGATCAAACCCTCCAACTCATACCCCTGCCCTGCCAGCCACGCCTGATCGTAATAGGTCGTGGCATAGCGCTCACCGCCGTCGCACAAGATCGCCACGATCGAGCCCGACTCCCCCGCCGCTTTCATCTGCTGCGCCGCAATCAACGCGCCGATCAGGTTGGTGCCGCTGGAACCGCCCACTCGCCGCCCCAGCCGCTGGGCCAGGTAATGCATGGCCGCCAGCGACAGCGCATCCGGCACCTTGACCATCGCATCAATCACTTTCGGCAAGAACGACGCCTCGACCCGTGGACGGCCAATGCCTTCGATGCGCGATCCACACTCCAGGCGCAGGCTGGCGTCGCCGCTCAGGTAATAGTCGAAAAACACCGAACGCTCCGCGTCCGCGCACAACACCCGGGTGCAGTGCTGGCGATAACGTACATAACGCCCCAACGTCGCCGTGGTGCCGCCTGTGCCGGGGCTGGAAATCAGCCAGCTCGGCTCCGGATAACGCTCAAAGCGCAACTGCTGGAAGATCGATTCGGCGATGTTGTTGTTGGCCCGCCAGTCGGTGGCGCGCTCGGCGTAGGTGAACTGGTCCATGAAGTGGCCACCGCTCTCCTGCGCCAGGCGCTCGGATTCGGCGTAGATCTGCGTCGGATCCTGTACCAGGTGGCTCTTGCCACCGTAGAACGCGATCTGCGCGATCTTTTCCTGGGAGGTGGTGGCCGGCATCACCGCAATAAACGGCAAGCCCAGCAACCGGGCGAAGTACGCCTCGGAAATCGCCGTGGAGCCGCTGGACGCCTCGATCACCGGTGCACCGGGCTTGAGCCAGCCATTGCACAACGCATAGAGGAACAACGAGCGCGCCAACCGGTGCTTCAGGCTGCCGGTGGGATGGCTGGACTCATCCTTGAAATACAGCTCGATGCCCGGCAAACCCGGCAGCGGCAAGGGAATCAAGTGGGTGTCGGCGCTGCGCTGGAAGTCCGCTTCAATAATACGAATGGCTTCGCGGGCCCATTGGCGGTTGTCGCTCATGATCGGTTTCTCTAAGGATTTCAGACTTGATCTTAGGATGTTTCCTACACTCCACACAGATACAGTCATGACTCAATTGGACACACAATTTTCGGGCTTTGGCGAGCAACTGATCAGGCCGATCCCTTATAACAAATAAGAATATAACTTTTGTTTTAACAACTAACGGTACGGGTTAGGGTACCCACCTATTGAACTTTGATTGGAGAGCATCCCTTGCCTCTGCGTAGCACTTTCACCCGATTCTTCCAGCTGGAAGCCGCCAGCGGTCTGCTCCTGATCGCTGCCGCCGCTTTGGCGCTGATCATCAACAACTCACCGCTGTCGCACTGGTACGCGAGCTTTCTCGACGTTCCCGTGGTCGCGCAAATTGGCGCGTTGAAAATCGCCAAGCCGGCGCTGCTGTGGATCAACGACGGGCTGATGGCCCTGTTCTTCCTGTTGATCGGCCTTGAGGTCAAACGCGAGGTGCTCGACGGCCAACTGTCCAAACCCTCGCAAGTGGTACTGCCGGGCGCGGCAGCCATCGGCGGCATGGTGGTGCCGGCCCTGATCTACTGGGCGCTGAACAAGGACAACCCCGCCGCCCTCGGTGGCTGGGCGATTCCCATGGCCACTGACATTGCCTTCGCCCTGGGCGTATTGGCCTTGCTGGGCAAGCGCGTGCCAGTGTCACTGAAGCTGTTCCTGATGACCCTGGCCATCATCGATGACCTGGGTGCAATCATCGTGATCGCCCTCTTCTACTCCGCCGACCTGTCCGGGGCCTCATTGGCCGGTGCCGCGGCGTGCCTGATCGCGTTGATTGCGATGAACCGGCTCGGCGTAGTCAAGCTGGGGCCCTACATGATTATCGGGCTGATCCTGTGGGTCTGTGTGCTCAAGAGTGGTGTGCACGCCACCCTGGCCGGCGTGACCCTGGCGTTCTGCATCCCGTTGCGCACGAAAAACGCCGAACCTTCGCCGCTGTTGACCCTGGAGCACGCGCTGCACCCTTGGGTGGCCTATGCGATCCTGCCGCTGTTTGCCTTTGCCAATGCCGGCGTCTCACTGACCGGCGTCAACCTGGAAAGCTTCACCCACCACGTGCCCCTGGGCATCGCCGCCGGCCTGCTGCTGGGCAAGACCGTTGGCGTGATGGGTTTCGCCTGGGTCATGGTCAAGACCGGCGTTGCAGCGCTGCCCGCCGGTGCCAACTGGGGCCAGGTGTTGGGCGTCGCGATCCTGTGCGGCATCGGCTTCACCATGAGCCTGTTTGTCGGCTCCCTGGCGTTTGTACCGGGCAGCAGTGAATACGCCGGCATGGACCGGATGGGCATCCTGACCGGCTCGATCTTGGCGGCGTTGATCGGGTATGCAGTGACGGCGATGGCCAGTCGCAAGCAGGTACTCGTTCAGGCGTAACCGCTTTTGGAGCCGGCTTGCCGGCTCCAACCTCCTCTAGGCCCATTCGGCGCCATCTCACAGAACCGTCCTACATCCACCCTCCGCTGCTTGCCATAACGTCGTGCTCCCGGCTCCACCGTCGGACGTCGTTATGCAACACGCCAGGAGGGCACGATGGCAAACAACAAGGACATACCCCAGGTCTGGCGATGCTACGGGACCGGCACGGGGGGCTACCGAAAGCTCGATAACATGAACGAGCGCGAGTTGGCTGATCGAGAGGCCAGGCAGCGAGCCTACGAAGCCATGCTTGCCCGACAGGAGGCCTACGAGGCCAGACGCAAAGTGGAGTCGCCGCCAACGCCACTGCCCAGGGTTGGATGCGTGTTCGCCAAGTCCTGCGACCTGCCCGACGCCCTCATCGACTACAACAATCCGTCCGGCTACATACCGCTTGATCGCATAGGGGACTATGGCGAGCACGTGCTGCTCGGTGGCCGTGAAACGGACAGTGAGGGGCTGCTGCCGCTCAAGAAGATCAGCGGCAGCGCACTCCCGGCAGGGCTCGGCACATTGGCATTGGGCGGTTCCGCGATAGGCGGGGCATCAAGCGTCGCAGCCGGTGCTGGGACAGTCGCCGCTGGCCTGATGCTTGGGGTTGCAGCACTTATCTGGCCCTCCAGCTTGGGCGACAGCGCGCTCTACAGCGACCGTCAACTGCGCTCAATGCCACGAGCGCGTACACGGGTTCGCCTGCACGTCGAGCAATTAGCTAACGGCACCCTCAAGGGATACGCCTTCTACACAGGGAAAAATCGCGACTGGGAAATGATCGATGTCGTGCAGTTTGGGCTGCGAGGCACACATCAGGTCGCAGACTTGGGCGACGGGATTGAGCTGATCTGGACGCCTGCCATCGATCCGGCCGACACACTTGGTATCCCTGCTTTGGAAGCTGCGCCGCAGGCACCGCAAATCTGGGTGTATCCGCCGACGGAGAAGGCCGCCAGCATCATCGTTGACCCGATCTACCCGCCGGAATACAGGGATTTCATTCTGGTGTTTCCGGCGGACTCGGGGGTTCGGCCGCTCTACGTGGTGGTCAGCGTTAGACCAGGGGACCATGGCTACTATGAGGCCCCTAACACACTTCCAGCCTTTCCCGACGCAGCAAGGGTTAAACCTAAATCATCCGTTCAAGGTGGAGGAAAAAAGAGAGCAAGGTGGGTCGATAGGAAAGGGAAAATCTACGAATGGGACTATAAAAGCAACGCCGTGGAAAAATTTGACAGATTTGCGATACACCTAGGAGAGTTCAACCATATAACGGGCGAGCAGACTGGCCCAGCAAAGCCAGGCAGAACGACTACTCGACAATAGCGAGAATACGATTCATGACCCATTTAACAATTACCGGCTTCTACCCTGACGAAAAACAGGATGATTCGTTGCAATACGAATTCGATATAGAAGGAGCCGAACTCAATCAGGCTGCTGCCCAACTCACAGAGTCAAAGCCTCTGGAAAACCTGGCTCCAGGTGAGCTGGAGCTGACAAAAAGTCAGATAACGCAATTGGCGGTGTTGCTTAACATCAACCTCCCCGATGACTTGGAATACTTCATCGGGGTACGCGCATAACGGTACAACCAAAGGTATGCCTTGATTTATCACGACCCGTCTTTGAGCCACGATGAAGCTATAAGCCTTCTAGCCACCAACGACCTAAACAAGATCACAGAAGCCCTTATATCCATTGGCCTTAACGAGACAGACGCTACGTGGGCACAAGAAACCTGCCTCCGGTATGTGAGCAATGATGACGAGAACATCGCGTCAGCTGCCATCATTGCGATAGGCCACATCGCGCGGCGCTTCGGTGAGCTGGACATGGCGAAAATTTCGCCAGCACTGCAACAAGCAAAAACAAAATCACCGTTTCTGAGTGGTGCCGTCCAAGACACGCTTGACGATATCCAGATGTTCACCTGATCTGGCAAGACATACGCCCAACAAAAAACCCCAACCGGTCACCCGGTTGGGGTTTTTCTGTTCCTGCGACCTTACTCTTAACGAGTAACGCGGCTGGTCCCGTTCACGGTCATGATGCGAACGCGGTCGCCGATGCGGAAGACTTCGTTCGGGTCAACGGCCTGGACGTAGGCGCGCATGCTGCCGTCGTCTTCACGAACGGTGACTTCAACGCCTTGGGTGCGGGTCAGGCCCTCTTCTGCAGCGGAACCCAGCAAGCCACCGGCAACGGCACCGATCACGCCGGTGACGATGCTGCCACGGCCACCACCGATAGCGCTGCCGCCAACACCACCAACCACTGCGCCAGCCACGCCGCCGATTGGGGTCTTGGTGCCTTCGATTTTCACCGGACGCAGGGATTCGATGGTGCCCATGCGAACAGTTTGCACGCGACGTGCTTCGTCACGGGAGTACGAGTCGCCGGTCAGACTCGAGGCGCAGCCACCCAGCAGCAACGACAAGGTGGTAAAGCAGGCAACCAGTAAAACAGACTTACGCATAGCATCAACTCCAAAGGACAGGTAATCATTAAACCGCTGCGGCTTGCTGCCTGTCACGCCATGCCGGGCAGAAAATTGTTTTCATTCAGCCTTAGTACAGTCTGCCTGTACCGAAAAACTCGACGAACGGTATAAACCTCACCGCCATCGGGATCTTCATGGACTGTTTCATCATTGTAGCGAATGGCTGAAAACGCGGCGCAGCGTTACACCTCCAAAGCCTCTGACTAGAGACTTCGGCGTGCAGCACTGCATTCAGGCGAGGTGACGAAAGGTGGGCTCAGGGCGCCAGCCGCTCACGGGACCAGTCGGCACCCTGCAAGCGGTAGTTCAAGCGGTCGTGCAAACGACTCGCGCGGCCTTGCCAGAACTCGATGCGCTCCGGCAGCAGGCGATATCCGCCCCAATGCTCGGGGCAGTCGGGCTGGGTATCACTGAAACGTTGCTCAGTGGCCTTGAGCAGGTCCTGTAACTCTTCGCGGTCCCGGATCACCCGGCTCTGCGGTGAAGCCCAGGCGCCCAGGCGGCTGCCCAGGGGGCGGACCTGGAAGTAAGCGTCCGATTCCTCAGGCGTGACCTTGACCACCCGGCCTTCGATGCGCACCTGGCGCTCCAGGGTCGGCCAGAAGAAGGTCATGGCAGCAAACGGGCGCGCCGCGAGCTGTTCGCCCTTGGCACTCTGATAGTTGGTGAAGAAGGTAAAGCCCTGTGCATCCAGACCCTTGAGCAGCAGGATCCGGCAATGGGGGCGACCGTCCTGGTCGACCGTTGCCAGGGTCATGGCATTGGCCTCCACCGGTGGCTGTTCGGTTTTCACCGCGTCGCTGAACCACTGGTGGAACAAGGCAAACGGTTCGTCCGGGGCCTGGGCCTCGCTCAAACCGTCCCGTGTGTAGTCACGGCGCATATCGGCCAGTGCCTGGGTCATGCGGCTTTATCCTTCTTGCTCAAATAATCAGTTTTTTGCCTGGTCGTTCGAAGCGGCTGGAGCAGCGGCCTTGGCCGGTGCTGGCTTTTTAGCAGCTGGCTTGGCCGGGGCCTTTTTGGCCGCTGGCTTGGCAGCGGCTTTCTTGGCGACCGGTTTTTTCGCCGGCGCGGCTTTTTTGACCGGAGCAACTGCTGGAGCAGGAACGTCCTGCACAGCCACCATTTCAGCCTTCGGCGGGTTGGCCGAGTTGTACTTGCTCAGCAGGGCCAGCATGGTGGTGCGCTGGGTGAACATGATTTCCATGCGACGGTTCAGGGCCCGGCCCTGGGTGCTGTCGTTGGCGGCACGTGGCATCAGGTCGCCCATGCCACGCAGCATCAGGCGGTCCTGCTTCAGGCCGCTGAGGCTGAAGATCGAGGCGATGGACTGCGCACGCTCCTTGGTCAGGGCCTGGCTCACTGGCTCGGCACCCGAGGTATCGACGTGGCCCAGCACCAGTACGGCGGTCTTCGGATCGCCTTCAACCGCCTTGGCAACGCGGGTGAATGGACCCAGGGTTACCGGCAGCAACATCGCCGGGCGTTTCGGGTTGTAGGAACCGTCGACCGGGGCAATCACTACCAATACGTTGTCGCGACGTTCCAGTTGCAGGTTGCTGTCCTTGATCGCGAGGCGCAGGCGCGGCTCGTAATCGTCCAGCCAGGCCTGGGTGATTTTTGGATCAGGCATCGGGATGTTGGCGACGTCGACCTTGGCCAATGGCTTTGGCTTGCTTTCGAACGGCCACCACCACTTGGTATCGGTATCTGTCTTGACGGCAGGTGCAGCAGCCGGTGCGGCAGCCGGTGCGCCGGACGCAGGCGTTGCGGCCTTGAGGTCGGCTTTCAGGTCAGCCTTGGCATCGTCGGCTTTCGACGAGAACGGCCACCAGCTGGAGCCGGTATCCGCCTTGGCAACCGGGGCCGGAGCCTGAGCAGGTGCTGCAGCGGCAGGTGCTACCGGCGCAGGCGCCTTGGCAGCAACGGCAGGTTTGGCATCCGGTTTGGTGTCGGCTTGGCTCACTGCGTCCTTGGTAGCAGCCTTATCGGAGCCAAATGACCACCAATGCCCACCTTCGGCATCATTTTGTGGGGTTTGTGCACAGCCAGTAATAGTGAGGCATAGCGCCAGTGCCAAGGACTTGTTCGATAACATGAGATATCCACAAAATGAGAAAAAATCAGGGGCCTGAATGACCCGTTAAACAGACGCTTCTGGAACATTAAAGTTACAACATTTCGCCTAGCGTCTTTTTGTAGGTGTCTTTGTAACAAAAAACGCAAGACAGCAAGCTATTTACAGACAACCGGCCAATATTCTTACCAACTTTTGCGCCCGCGGGTCCATAAGTACATAAGGCCCCAATGTATTGGTCACAAAACCAAAGGCTACATCATGTTCCGGGTCGGCAAATCCCACCGAACCACCGGCCCCGGGATGCCCAAAGGCCCGTGGGCCAAGGCCGAACGTGGCGTTTGGCACGTGCGGTTGATCCAACATGCAGCCCAGGCCAAAGCGGGTTTGTGTCAATAAGGTTTTATCCGGGCCAATACTGTGTTCGCGGGTCAACTCTTCAAGCATATCGGCTTCCAGCAAACTACCGTCGAGCAGCCCACTATAAAAACCCGCCAGACTTCGCGCATTACCGTGACCATTTGCCGCTGGCTGCTGCATACGCCGCCATTCGGGTTTATTAGTGCTGGTCAGAATAGACGGTGGATTGGTAAATGCACGGGTAGTCATCGCCGTCGGCTCGCGCATCGTTACTTGAAGTAAACGTTGTGCCGCCTCATCGCCTACATTGCCCTTGCCCCGGGCTATATGGGCAACTCGATAAAACTCTTCATCGGCCAGACCCACGTGAAAGTCCAGGCCCAATGGCCGCGCCACCCGGGCCACGATGGACTCGCCCGGGCCACGACCGTCGGCGCGACGAAGCAATTCGCCCACCAGCCAGCCGTAGGTAATCGCCGCGTAGCCATGGCCTTCCCCGAGCTTCCACCAGGGCGCTTCGGCCGCAAGGGCGTCGACCATCATTTGCCAGTCGTACAGCGCCTCGGCGGGCAGTGTTTCACGCAGGGCAGGCAGCCCGGCCTGGTGGCAGAGCAGATGGCGCAGGGTGATGGCTTCTTTGCCGGCTGCCGCGAATTCCGGCCAGTATCTGGCGACCGGTGCATCCAGCTGCAACTTGCCTTCGGCCACCAGTTGCAGCGCCGTGACGGCTGTAAACGTCTTGGTGCAGGAGAACAGGTTGGCGATGGTGTCGCTGTGCCAGGCCTCGGCACCGTCCTTGTCGGCGGTACCGGCCCACAGGTCGACGACGGTTTCGCCGCCGATCTGAATGCACAGCGCGGCGCCGCGCTCCTGAGGGTCGTCGAACAGCGCGGCGAAGGCTTCACGCACCGCTTCGAATTGAAGCTCGTAATGACCCTGAATCTGCACCTAAGCCCCCTCGGAAAAGTACCGCAAAAAGTGGCCAACATTGTTCCAGCCATTGAGTGATTTGTGAACCCGCACTCGTCGATCAGGACCGATCAATGGCCCTTGCCCGAATGCCCGCCGGAGCGCCCTGCACCCGGCCCTGCCGCATCGCCGTCATGCCCCGGTTTACCGCCTTCTCCGGTATGGACCACGCTGGCCGCCTTGGCCTTTTCGGCCTCCTTGCCCAACTGGTCGACGGCCGCCAGGTTACTTTTACGAACACTGTCAACGAAGCCCTGAAACGGCACATCGGTGATGCCCACCAGGCCGAAGTGGCCGTTTTCGCCGTCCAGCAGACGGCCGGTTACCGGCTGGTCGAGGTACTGGAACCAATGCACGCCAACAATCGATGGCTCGGCCATGGCCTGCTTGAGAAAGTTGGCGTACGCAGCCCCGCGATCCTCCTCCCTGGCCAACTGCGTCACGCCGCCCCAGAACGGACCACGGTCCGCCGAGCCGAAGTTGAACTCGGTGATCAGCACCGGCTTGTCCAACGCCCGCAGCGCCGCGAAGTCGTAGCCATCCTGGGGCTTGAGGGTATACATGTTGAAACTCAGCACGTCGCAATATTGCGCGCAGGACGCCACCGCCTCCGGTGTGCTGACAGCGTAACGGCCACCCAGCAACAGCTGGTTGGGCGCATGCCATTTCAGCGAGTCGGAGATGGTCTTGAAGTAGGCATCGGCGAAGGTCTTCTGGAAGTATTTGAAGTCTGCTTCGATTTCCGGGTGTTCGGGGTTCGGCATGGGCGGCACAAAGCCCGGGTCTTCCATCAGCTCCCAGGCAGGCAGGTCAATGCCCCAGGCCTTCGACAGGCCGGCCTGGTTGCGGTACTTGTCGCGCAACTGCTTGAGAAACGCGCGCTTGGCCGGAACGTCGGTGGTCATGCGCAACGTGCCATAGGCCAAGGCGTAGCGGGACTTCGGATCATCACCGGGACCGGCCCAGGCCAGCTCGTTGTCGGCGAAGAAACCGATCAGCCACGGGTCATCGCGATGGTCACGGGCGGCAATCGCCACCGCACGCTCGGTGGCCATGGCGAAACGCGGGTCGAACGGGTCGGGCATGCCGCCCCACCAATCGGTGCCGGTGCTGATGCTCGCGTAGTCGCCAACGATCGACAGCGGCAAGGTGTAAGGCACGCGATCAGCGGTCGCCAACTGCGGCGCACTCCAGTTGCCCACGGTGTTGAAACCCCAGGCTTGCAGGCGATCCAGGGCATGGGTCACCCAACGTTTCTGGTCGAAGCCTTCCGGGGCGCAAGGCGCCGGGGGCACACAGGGCTGGGCAAACGTGCGCTGCAGGTTGGCGCCGTAAAAATCGTACCAGCGGCCGACATTAAAGCTGCGGCCCTGATCGGCACCATTGCCGCCACGGTTATCACCGCTGCCGTAGTACTTATCAAAGGGTTCACCGGCCTTGGGCAACGCGGCAAACATCCATTCGCGACCTGCCACGTAAGTCTGGCTGTTGTCCGGGGCCACGGTGTTGACGCCCAGGGAGTAGAACGGATGGCCTTCCGGCGTCACCAGGTACCAGCGCCCGTCGCGCTTCTCGGTGCGGAAGAAGCCGCTGGCATCGAAGGCCGGGCCTTTGTTCCAGCCGCCGAATTTGTCCAGGGAGGCTTTGTCACGCTCGGCCAGCCAGCCCTTGAGCTGTTGCTGTTCCTTGACCGCTGCTGCCCTCAACTGGTCATCACTGCTGACTTTCTCCGGCCATCTGGCGCGGGTGGACTGCCCGTAGGCATCCACCAGATCGCTGTAGGTGGCCTTGAGCACCGGCTCGATGTCCTGCACGCCGAAGCGCTCCAACAAAATGCTTTGGGCGACATTGGGCTTGATCATCGACAGGGTTACCGACACGACCTGGCTGCGGTCGATCTCCCCTTCACTGCTGGCCAGCAATACGCGCTGGCCATCGACGGTGACCGGCATGGGCGGGCCGGCCTTCATGCCCTGGCTCAGCGGCGAGTTGGCTTGCAGCGGAATCAGCAGTGTCTGCGCCGGGCCTGCGGGCAGGTCGATACGGCTTAACAGCGTCCGGCCGTCATTGCTCTGCACCTTGACGTACAGGGTCAACGCCCAGTCCATCGCACTCTGAATGCGCAAGCTCATGGCGCCGGATTGCGACCAGTCCCAGGCACCGGTCTGCGGGCTGAGCACCAGGCTCGGCTCGGCCGCCGGGTTGAAGGTAATACGGCGCAGCACTTCGCCTTCAGGGGTTTGTTCGGCGTTGTATTGCGGCAGGCTGGCGTCCTGGGTCGCTACCTTGACCACATCAGCGGGCCGTACAAAGTTGAACAACGTTTGTTGCCCCGCAGGCGCAGCCAGCAAGGGCGCGGCAAACAACAAGGCAAAAACAGCGGGCAGCGTGCGAATCATGTGAACAAGGTTCTCCCAAACGGCCGATGACTGGCCTGATGACGTGAAGCAATGGTGAGATAGACCACGAAGTGGGCGATTTCGCCCACGGTGGCTTATGAAATTTCCCGCCGGAACGGCGGCAAAGCATTCAGGATAGCTTTGCCGTAGCGCTGGGTGACCAGGCGCCGGTCAAGCAAGGTGATGGTGCCGCGATCTTCTTCGGTACGCAGCAGGCGCCCGCAGGCCTGGACCAGCTTCAGGGAAGCGTCCGGCACCGAGATTTCCATGAACGGATTGCCGCCCCGGGCCTCGATCCACTCGGCCAGCGCGGCCTCCACCGGATCATCCGGCACCGAGAACGGGATCTTGGCGATCACCACGTGCTCACAGTAGGCGCCCGGTAAGTCAACACCCTCGGCGAAACTGGCCAGGCCGAACAGCACGCTGGAGTCGCCGCCATCCACCCGCGCCTTGTGCTTGTTCAGGGTTTCCTGTTTCGACAGGTTGCCCTGGATAAACACCTGCTTGCGCCAGTCACGGTCAAGGCCGTCAAACACGTCCTGCATCTGTTTGCGGGACGAGAACAGCACCAGCGTGCCCCGGGAACCTTCCACCAGCGACGGCAGGTCGCGAATGATCGCCGCCGTGTGGGCCGGCGCATCACGCGGGTCGGCCTTGAGGTCCGGCACCCGCAGCACACCGGCGTCGGCGTGATGGAACGGGCTCGGCACCACGGCGGTGACGGCCTTTTTCGGCAGCCCGGCGCGCATGCGGAAGCGGTCGAAGGTGCCCAGGGCGGTCAGCGTGGCCGAGGTGACCAGGGCGCCGTAGGCCACGTTCCACAGGTTGCGTCGGAGCATTTCCGCCGCCAGGATCGGGCTGGCGTTGACCTCGATATCAAACAATGCACCGCTTTCCGACAAGGTCAGCCAGCGAGCCATGGGCGGGTTGTCTTCCGGGTCTTCGACGGTAAAGGCCGTCCACAGCTCCCAGTTGCCCTGGGACCGGGACAACAGGCTGCCAAACAGCGGGTACCATTCTTCGGCCTGGTTGCTGGCGATGCCGATGTTGACCTCGCCGTCCATGCCTTCCTTGAGCAAATCGGTGAGACGGGTGAACAGGTCGGTCAGGCGCGAAAAGCCCTTCTTCAGCTCAATGCCCATCTCGCGCATGTGCTCGGGAATCAGCCCGCCGACGAAACGATGACGCGGCCGCTCGCGGCCTTCCACGTCTTCGCCGGGCTTGAAGTCTGCCACCTGCTCGCAGGCACTGAACATGAATTGCTGCTGGGTCTTGATCTCCCGCGCCAGCTCCGGCACCTGCTCGATCAACTTGCCCAGGTCGCCCGGCAACGGGTGCTGGGCAAGCAACTTGGTGAGGTTCTTGGCGGTGGTTTCCAGCCAGTCCGCGGTGGAACGCAGCCGCGTGTAGTGGGCGAAGTGGCCGATGGCCTTGTCAGGCAGGTGATGGCCTTCGTCGAATACGTAAAGGGTGTCGCGGGGGTCGGGCAAGACAGCACCGCCGCCCAGGGCCAGGTCGGCGAGGACCATGTCATGGTTGGTGACAATAACGTCGACCTTACCCATGCCTTCCCGGGCCTTGTAGAAGGCGCACTGGCCGAAGTTGGGGCAATGACGGTTGGTGCACTGGCTGTGATCGGTGGTGAGGCGCGCCCAGTCGGCGTCTTCCAGGGCGTTGGGCCAGCTGTCGCGGTCGCCGTCCCATTTATTGCCCGCCAGTTTCTCGATCATGCTGGTAAACAGCTTCTGACTGACCTCATCGACTTCGATCTTGAAGCCTTCTTCTTCGAACAGCGACGCCGTGGCGGTTTGCGCGTGGCCTTCCTGCAACAGCACGTCGAGCTTGGACAGGCACATGTAGCGCCCACGGCCCTTGGCCAGGGCGAAGGTAAAGTTCAGGCCACTGTTGCGCATCAGGTCGGGCAGGTCTTTGTAGACGATCTGCTCTTGCAGGGCGACGGTGGCGGTGGCAATCACCAGGCGCTTGCCGGCGGCCTTGGCAGTAGGAATCGCCGCCAGGCTGTAGGCCACGGTTTTCCCGGTACCGGTGCCGGCCTCGACGGCCACCACCGCTGGGTCGCCACTGCGCCGGCCTTCGTCGTCGGTGTCGATATCCCCGAGGACCTTGGCCACTTCGGCGATCATCAGGCGCTGGCCGTATCGCGGTTTCAAGCTCTTGGCTTCGAGAAAACGCGAGTAGGCGCCCTGGATCGTGGTTTTGAGTTCAGTGCTGATCATGGATAGTCGGGCGCAAAAAACGCTGGATAAATTTTCAGTGGTTCGGATCGGCCGCTATCATACCCCGCTAATTAATCCCGCGCAGAACGGAGTACCCCAATGACCGTGTTTAGCCTCGCTTATACCCTGCATGTACTGGCCGCCCTGATCTGGGTCGGCGGTATGTTTTTCGCCTGGATGATCCTGCGCCCCGCCGCCATGGCCGCGCTGGACGGGCCTGCCCGGCTGAAACTCTGGGTGAATGTGTTTCAACGTTTTTTTGTGTGGGTCTGGGTCGCGGTGCTGGTATTGCCGATCAGCGGTGTCGGCCTGCTGCAACTGCGCTTCAGCGGGTTTGAGACCGCGCCGCGTTATGTGCAGGTCATGATGGGGTTGTATGTGGTGATGACGGCGCTGTTTATCCGGATCCAGGCGTTGAAGTTGCCTGAGTTGCGCACGGCGGTGGCGGCTGAGGATTGGCCGGCCGGAGCGGCGGCGCTGGGGCAGATTCGCCGGTTGGTGGGGATTAACTTGATGGTGGGGTTGGTGCTGGTGGCGATTGCTTCGGCGCGGCCGATGTTCTAGGGCACCCCATACCCTGTGGCGAGGGGCTCCCTCGCCACAGGTAAAGCATTAAAGCCGTTGAACAGTCACAGCACCCGCAGGCCCCGCCGGCCCCGGCTGACCTTCCAACCCGGCCCGGCCTTTCTCGCCGCCATCGGCGCGGTACACCAGGCAACCCTTGGACTGCCCGCCTTTACCCGGCTTGCCCGCCGTGCCCGCCAAACCACCGGCACCGCCGTCCACCCAGACCTTGATCTTTTCCCCCGGGAAGTCCTGCGGCAATTCCACTCGAACCTGCGCACCCGCTGCGCCCGGTAGCCCGTCGCCACCGTTGTCGCCATTGGCACCGCGCCCGGCCGAACCCCAGGTGCAACCCGGGTCTTCGCCGTTGGCACCGTCCAGTCCGGCATAACCCTGGGCGCCCGCGCCGCCGCGGGCATCCACCGACAGCTCATCGGCCGTCAGCGAATTGATGCGCAACACCAAGTCACGCCCAGCCTTGGCCGGACGTTCATGGGTACCGGGCGCACCACGCGAGGTGATCTGACTGCCATGCTCCAGCTGCGCCTGGCGCACCTGCAGTTGCAGGGCGGTGCTGCCGGGCACGATGGCGATACGAGCTTCGCGGCCCAGGTGCAGCTCATCCACCGTCACCTGGGTGATATTTGAAGGGATCAGCAGGGTGCCGTAATCCGCCACCTCCAGCCGCTCCAATTGCAACACGCTGCTGCTGTTCGGCAGGCGCATCAACGAATTGGTGTCAACGCTGACGCTCTGGGCCAGGGCAATGGGGCTGACCAACAGGGCCAACAGAAAAACCTTACGCATGATTGGCCTCCTTGTTTACATCATTAACCGGTGCCGGCGCCGAAAGGCTCTGCACATGGAACATACCCACCAGCAGGATCTGCAAGCGGTCACGCCAGGGATGGGCACGATTTTTCACGCTGCCGTTGAACAGCAGCAATTCAAGAAGGTGGGTCAACAGCAACAGGCTGCCGCCCAGATTGACCAACAGGTGGAACGGGTTGATCAGCGGCGAGAACAGATTGACCACCACCACGACCCAGAACAGCAACGTCAAAAACTTCCCCAGCCCCCAAAACACCTTCATCCCGCACGCTCCCCTTGCACATTATTCTTTGGGCGCACAGTAACGACTTCTACAGGCGTTGTGCCAG
Source organism: Pseudomonas sp. TH32 (assembly GCF_016650855.1). Classification (NCBI taxonomy): domain Bacteria; kingdom Pseudomonadati; phylum Pseudomonadota; class Gammaproteobacteria; order Pseudomonadales; family Pseudomonadaceae; genus Pseudomonas; species Pseudomonas sp. TH32. The sequence goes on from NZ_JAEKFA010000001.1 coordinate 200,952, forward strand.
TGAAGGATTAAAAAATTGATGAAGGGGCCCCCGTGGATCCCACGGGGGCCTTGAGGCTCTGTCAGCGGTTGATCTGAATTTCCACGCGACGGTTCAGCGCGCGGCCGTCAGCGGTTTTGTTGTCCGCCACCGGATGGCTTTCACCGGCGCCGGTCACCGAGACAAAACTGCTGCGCGGGATGCCGGAACTGACCAGATAGTCGGTTACCGAGTGAGCGCGTCGTTCAGAGAGTTTCTGGTTGTAGGCGTCTTTCCCGACGCTGTCGGTATGCCCGCTGACTCGCAGTTGCGCACTCGGGGCCTCTTTTTTCAGGCGGGTGGCGATGGTGTCGAGCTTGGTTTTATCGGCGGCCGTCAGCTTGGCGGAGTCGAACTCGAAGTGCACGTCACGAATCACGATGGTCTCTTCCTTGACCACCACCACTTCTTCTTGAACCACGGCTACCGGAACCGGTGGGCAGCCATTGGCATCCACCTGCACGCCTTTTGGCGTACCCGGGCACTTGTCGCGGCTGTCCGGCACGCCGTCGCCGTCTTCGTCACCGTCGCCGTGCACCCAGCAATAGGCGCCGGCCATGCCGCCGATCAGCAACGCGCCATAGCCCGCATAGGCAGAGCTTTCAGTCGCGCCGATGGCAGCACCGGTCACACCGCCAACCGCGGCGCAGGTGGGCCAGTCGGTTTTTTGCAAGCCTGCGCAACCTGTCAATACTCCGGTTAGCAGAACCAAGGGTAGAGCTGTCCGCATGATGCTCATCTGACTTTCTCCTGAGGGGATCGGCGGGGGCCGACGAGTGGAGTAAAGACGGCTCTTTTCATCTGCGCCAGCGTGTCACACCCCTGTATTCATTGGGCCCGGCTGTTTATTCTCGCCGCCCGCTCTAGGCCCGCACGCTCAGGCAGGCTAGTCTCTACGGTCCTGATGTGAGGATCTTCGATGACCGCCGGTATTTCTGCCCGTACACCCCAGCAAGCGCTCGCCGCGCTGCTTGATCTACACGCGCCAAAACGCCTGCTTTTATTGGGTGCCAGCCAGTTCCCGGCGTTGGATGCGTTCAAGGAGGCCCACCCGGATACCGTGGTGTCCTTTGCCGAGCCCGGCCCCTTGCCCGCCGACCTCGCCGCCCAGCGTTTTGACCTGGCGCTGGTGGTCGATTGCCTGGAACACCTGTCAAAACCTGCGGGCCTGACCCTGCTGGGGGGCATTCGCAACCTCAATGCCAGCCGCATTGCAGTGCTGGTGGACCTGGCCGCCTGCAACTGGAAGGACACCGACTTCTTTTCCCTGGCCCTGCAAGCCAGCGAGCGTTTCCAGCGTGACGATCAGGTTTTGACACTGTTTACCTATGATCTGCTTGACTATAAACAGGTGCCGGATTGGCTGAACGCCCGCTTCTGGGCCAACCCGCAAAACTTTGGCAAGTATTGGTGGTAACCCGATGAGTACATCCATTTGCCCCTGCGGCAGTGGCAACCTGCTGGATGCCTGCTGCGGCCATTATCACGCCGGCCACCCGGCTCCTTGCGCCGAAGCATTGATGCGTTCGCGCTACAGCGCCTATGTGCTGGGCCTGGTGGACTACCTGGTGGCCACCACGTTACCTGCGCAACAAGCCGGGCTGGACACGGCCGCCATCGGTGCCTGGAGTGCCCAAAGCACCTGGCTGGGCCTGACAGTGGAAAGCTCCGAAGTGTTCGGCGGCCAGCCGGAACACGCCTTTGTGACCTTTACCGCACGCTGGCATGACAGCACTGGCGAACACAGCCACCGCGAGCGCTCATCGTTCGTACAGAACAATGAACACTGGTACTTCATCGACCCGACGGTGGACGTGAAGGCCGGACGCAATGACGCCTGCCTGTGCGGCAGCGGGCAGAAATTCAAGAAGTGCTGTTCCAGCTACCTCTGACATTCATTGATACCCGGTAGGCTCGCGCTTGCTATGCTGACTCTTCATACGGAGTAACGGCATGGTATTTCAGGCGCGGGTATTCAGGACTTACAGCCTTCTGCTGGCATTGATGCTAGGGCTTTCCGGCTGCGCGTCCTGGTTTGCCGACGACGCGCCTGCCCCGGAGGTCCGGCTGGTCAAGGTCGACCCGGTGCGGGTCAAGTTGCTGGAGCAGAAGTTCAAGCTGTACTTTCGCGTGGATAACCGCGACGACAACGATTTGACCGTGCGCGGCCTGGTGTACAAGGTCAGCCTGGGCACGATGGTGCTGACCGAGGGCGAGTCCAATGAATGGCTGACCGTACCGCCCCACAGCCACGCGTTTTTCCGGGTTTCGGTGCGTACCAACCTGTGGCCACAAATCCGCGATGTGGTCGATATGTTGAAAAACCCACGGGAGCCCGTGCCCTATCGTCTTGAAGGCGAGTTGAAAACCGGTTTATTTATCGGGAACGACGTGCAGGTGCTGCGCAATGGCGAGATAATGCCCGGCGATTTTATTCCGGAGCGACATCGATGACTCAGCAACCCCATGTCCATGGTCCTGACTGCAACCACGATCACGATCACCATGATCACGACCACGGCCATGTCCACGGCCCGAACTGCGGCCACGCTCACCAGGAGCCGGTGCGCAACACGTTGAAGGACGTGGGTCGCAACGATCCTTGCCCGTGCGGCAGCGAGAAGAAATTCAAGAAGTGCCACGGGGCTTGATATCCTGAACACTGGTCAGTGTGGGAGCTGGCTTGCCTGCGATAGCAATCTTTCAGACAACATTGGTGTGACTGAAACACCGCTATCGCAGGCAAGCCAGCTCCCACATTTTGACCGTATTTCAACCTAGAGTTTTGCGCTGAAACTGCAACACCACCTCCAATCCCCCGCCTTCCCGATTGCTCAAGCTCAACCGCCCGTCATGGGCACTGGCAATCGTATGCGCGATGCTCAACCCCAGCCCGTAGCCGCCGGTTTCCACATTGCGCGAGCCTTCCACCCGGTAAAACGGCTCCATCACCTGCTCCAGCTGTTCCTGGGGAATCCCGGGCCCACGGTCGCTGATCACAACCCTTAAGCTGTCCGCCTTGTCCTCAACCCGCACCACCACTTCGCTGCCATAACGCACTGCGTTCTCCAGCAGGTTCTGCACGCAACGCTTGAGGCTGCGGGCGTACCCCGGCAGCGGCTGTTTGGCTCGCCCTTCTATCGTCACCGTCTCACCCACATCCTGAAGGTCTGCCTGCAAGCTTTGCAGCAAGGCGTTGATGTCGATGTTCTGGCGTTTCTCGTTGATTTCGCCGCTGCTGACAAAATCCAGGGTGCTGGACACCATGTGTTCCATTTCTTCCAGGTCGCTGCGAAAACGCTCCTTGGTGCGGTTGTCGTCGAGCATTTCCGTGCGTAAGCGCAGGCGTGTGATGGGAGAGCGCAGGTCGTGGGAAATCGCCGCCAGGAAACGCGTGCGCTCGGCGATGTTGGCGATCAGCCGCTGCTGCATGGCATTGAACGCCTGGGCGGCGCGGCGCACTTCGGTGGGGCCGTCGACGGCCAGCGGTGGCCGTTGAATGTCCCGGCCTAACGCTTCAGCCGCCTTGGCCAACGCATTCAGCGGGCGAATGGCCAGACGAACGGCCACCAGGGCGATGATCACCAGCACCACGACCCGCAGCAGATAAATCCGCATCACGTAGTCGAATAACAGGTCCATCGGCGAGGTACTGGTCCAGCCCTGCTCTTCGGTGGCCTCCACCTGCAACCAGCGCCCGTCCGGCAAACGCAGGTCAATCAGGAACTGTCCCACCACCGGTTTGGCACCGAGCAAGGTCGAAAGCCCCGCGTGCTGGCCTTCGGCGTCCAGCAACTTGAGGCTCAACAAATGCAGGTTCTGCGTGTAGCCGGTCTTCTCCGAGAGCACTTTATTCAACAGGCGCTCGGTGGACTGGTCGCTGTCGCTGATGCGGCTCGGCACATCACTGGCCTGTTCACTGAGCGTCAGGCGAAAACGCGGTGTATCGAGCATCTTGATCAGTAGATCAGCCTGCGCCGGATCGCTGTGCACCAGCCGCACCACGTCCGCCAGGCGCGTGGCGATCAGCCGGCTGGGGATTTCCAGGACCTGGCCGTGGCGCATGTCGTACCAGATGCTGCTGGTGAGCGCCTGGGCCGCGAGCATGCCGCTGACCAGGATCAGCACCAGCCGGCCAAACAGCGAACGCGGCAGCAGTTTCACGATTGCAGCACCACGTCGTCGGCGGTGAGCATGTAACCCTCGTTGCGCACGGTCTTGATCAGCCCGGCCGGCAATTGCGAGCGCAGGCGGCTGACGCACACATCAATCGAGCGGTCGAACGGCGTGCTGTCCTTGTCGAACACGTGGTTGAGCAAAAAGTCGCGGCTCAGCGGCCGGTTGGGGTGCTGCAACAGCAGGCGCAATACCCGGTAATCGGAGTTGCCAAGGCTCACCACCACACCTTCCGGCGAGAGCAGTTGGCGTGCCCGGGTGTCCAGTTGCCAGCCGGCGAAGCTGATGCTCGGTGCTTCATCCAGCCGCGCCCGGTCCGGAAAACTCTGCACCCGGCGCAGCACCACCTTGATCCGCACCAGCAACTCCCGCGGGTCGAACGGCTTGGGCAAGTAATCGTCGGCGCCGATTTCCAGGCCGACAATCCGGTCGATCAGCGTGCCCTTGGCGGTGAGCATGATCACCGGCGTGTTGGAGCTCACCCGCAATTCGCGGCACAAACTCAGGCCGTCTTCGCCGGGCAGCATCAGGTCGAGCACGATCAGGTCAATGACATTCAGCGCCAGGCGGCGGCGCATTTCCTTGCCGTCGCCAGCGGTGGACACCTGGAAGCCGGCGTCACTCAGGTAGTCACACAACAGCTGGCGGATTTGCGGGTCGTCATCAACGATCAACAGGTGGTCTTGCTTGGCCATGGGGCAATACGTCCGAAACTCAAAAGGCAGGAGATAGCCGAAACGTCAGCCAGGCGTACGCGCAAATGTAATGGAATGTTGTGGGAAGCGGTAATCGCGCATCCACATTACAAAGCCACGGCGTGGCGGCCGGTATCGGTCTTTAGACTACCGAATCTAAATGAGATTAATTGTAATTTAGCCTAGGTCACTCCGAATGCCATTGCCTTCCCCTCGCGCCTTGTCGCTGCCCTCTACCCTTGCGCCGATGTTCGGCCTGCTTGCCGCCGGCAGCCTTTCTCCCACCGCCTGGGCCGATGCGCCAGTGGCAGCGTCCAACGATTCGGTGCTGAGCCTGCCGGAAATCAAGGTCGACGGTGAAGCCACCTCCACCTTCAAGGTCGACCGGGTGACCTCGGCGAAAATCAGCCAGCCGCTGCTCGACGCTCCGCAAAGCGTGACCATCGTCCCGCAGCAGGTGCTCAAGGAGCAGAACGCGCAAACCTTGCAGGAAGTGTTGCGCAACGTGCCGGGCATTACCTTCATGTCCGGCGAAGGCAACCTGGGCTGGGGTGACCTGTTTTCGATTCGCGGGTTTTCTTCGGAGCAGAGTCTGACCGTCGACGGCGTGCGCGATGCCGGCCAATCGACCCGCACCGACACCTTCAACCTGCAACAGGCGGAAGTGTTCAAGGGTACTGGCTCGATCGAATCCGGCGTTTCCGCCGTAGGCGGCAGCGTCAACCTGGTGAGTAAAGAGGCGCATCTGGGAGACGCCAACACGCTCTCCGCCGGCATCGGCACCGACAGCTACCGCCGCCTCACGGGCGATTTCAACAAGCAGTTGAACGACACCACCGCCCTGCGCATCAACCTGATGAAGCACTACAACCAGGTGGCCGAACGCGACGACGTGGACTACGACCGGTGGGGCATCGCGACGTCCCTCGGCTTCGGCCTGGGCACCGACACGCGTCTGTTTATCGACACTTTCTACCAGAAGGACGACAACACCCCGGACGGCGGCGTGCCGATCCAGCGCGGCACCGACGGCGACCGCATGCCGGGCGTGAAGCGCTCCAACTGGTATGGCGACTCACACCTGTACACCCAGCAAACCAAAACCACTTCGCTGACCACCCGCTTCGAACATGATTTCGACTGGAACGAAGCGACCCTGAAAAACCAGACCAAGTGGGAGCGCACCGACAATTTCGCGGTACTTTCACCCGCACGCTTCTTTGCCGCCAACGCCAATGGCCAGAAAACCTGCACCGGCACGCGCTGTGCGACCTTGGGCTACACCGGCGTAGGACCGATCAGCCAAGTGCCCGGCAGCACGGTAAATGCCTACCCGGGATACACCAACAGCGGTAACACCGCCTACGGCATCCTGCGAGGCAGCGACTTCGGCCAGTCGACGCGCTACACCATCCTCGACAACCAGACCGACTTCGCCTTCAAGCTCAACACCGGCGGCCTGGAACACGCGGTGGTCAGCGGGCTTGAGTTCTATCACGAGACCTACGGCGGCCTGAAACGCAACGCCGAAGTCCCGGCCGGCGATCTGTTCTTCGACATGAACGACCCGAACCACAGCTTCGCCAGCACCACCGTGACCAAGGGCGAAGGCCAGCCGCGTTCGGTGATCGACAACGCCGGCATCTACCTGGGTGACACCATCACCCTGAACGAACAGTGGCAGGTGCTTGGCTCCCTGCGCTACGACAACTGGCAGGCCAAGACCACCCAGCGTGGCCAGGCATCCGTCGACAGCACCGACGGTGCCGTGAGCGGACGGGTCGGCGCGGTGTACAAGCCTTTGCCTAACGGCAGCATCTACGTGTCCTACAGCGAAGCGGCACAACCCTCGGCCCTGGGCGCATCGACCAACAACCAGATCTACGGCGCCGCCAGCACCAGTAACTACACCCCGGCCAAGTCGAAAACCTACGAAATCGGCACCAAGTGGGACATTGCCCACGACCTGCTGAACGTCACCGCCGCGATCTTCCGCACCGAACTGGACAACTCCTGGGAATACCAGGACGGCGAAACCGCCCCGGTCCGCGCCCTCCCGGCCAAACGCGTAGACGGCGTGGAACTGGGCCTGCAAGGCAATATCACCCCGCGCTGGACGGTGTACAGCGGGTTCTCGGCGCTCAAAAGCACCCAGACCAAGGGCGCCAACAAAGGCGAGGAAGCCAAGAACGTTCCCGACCTGACCGCCAACCTGTGGACCACCTACGCCGTCACCGACGACCTGAGCCTGAGCTACGGCGCGCAATACGTAGGACGCCGCCGCTACAGCGACAACAAATACGTCGGCGGCCTGAACAACAACAGCAGCTACGCCAACGGCCCGTCCGGCGTCTACGCGATCTACACCCGCGACCACGAAAAGGCCCCCGGCTACTGGCTCAACAACGTGGCCGCGCAATACAAAGTAACCAAGCAAACCACGGTCAACCTCAACCTCAACAACGTGTTTAACACGTTCTACTACAGCCAGATCGGCGCGTCCCTGGACGGCTTCCAGCTCTACGGCATTCCGGGCGCCGGGCGCACACTCACGGCCAGCGTCGACTATGAGTTTTAAGCCGTGCTGATCGAAATCCCGGCGCTGTTGAGCGCCGATGAAGTCGAGGTGGCCGTCGCCACCTTGCTCCATCAGCCGTGGGTCGACGGCAAAGTCACCGCCGGGCAGCGCTCGGCCATGGCGAAAAATAACCGGCAGTTGCCGGAAGACGCTCCAGTGGCGATTCGCCTGGGTGAGCAGATTCTGTCGCGGCTGTCGGACAACGCGCTGTTCATGTCCGCCGCCCTGCCGAAGAAAATCTACCCGCCGTTGTTCAACCGCTACAGCGGCGGCGAGGCCTTCGACTGGCATATCGACAATGCCATTCGCGGCCTCAAGGGCGTGCGCGAGCGCGTACGCACCGACATTTCCGCCACCTTGTTCCTGGCCGACCCGGCCAGCTATGACGGTGGTGAACTGGTGATTCGCGACACCTTCGGCGAACACGCGGTGAAGCTGCCCGCCGGGCACTTGCTGATGTATCCCGGCAGCAGCCTGCACAAGATCAACCCGGTCACCCGGGGCGAGCGCATCGCCAGTTTCTTCTGGATCGAAAGCCTGGTGCGCGAAGACAGCCAGCGCCAACTGCTGCTGGACATGGACGTGGCCATTCAACGCCTCACCGCGCAACACGCCGACGACCACGCTCTGCTGCAACTGAGCGGCGCCTATCACAACCTTTTGCGGCGCTGGAGCGATGTCTGATGCGCCGCCTTCACCTGGAGTTCTCGCCATGCTGAAACCCCGCAACTTCCTTAAGCTGGGCGCGCTGTTTGCCGTGCTGATCCTTGGCCACGCCGAAACGGCCGCCGCCCATGAAGTCACCGACGTGCTGGGCCGCAAGGTCGACGTGCCGGACCACGTGCAGCGTGTGGTGCTCGGCGAAGGCCGGCTGATTTCGGCCTTTGCCTTGCTGGACAAGGACGCGCCGTTCCAGCGGATTGTCGGCTGGCAGAATGATTTGAAGCTGCTGGATGCCCACACCTACAACGCCTACGTGGCGAAATTTCCGACGGTAAAAGACATCCCGCTGATTGGTCAGGCCTCGGAGCAAAGCGTCAGCGCCGAGGAAATCCTCTCGCTGAAGCCGGACCTGGCGGTGTTCAGCATTTCCGGCCACGGCCCGACTGAACACAGCCCGGTGGCGGATGTGTTGGCCAAGGCGGGGATCGCGGTGTTGTTCGTCGACTTCCGCATCAACCCGGTGCAAGGCACCCACACCAGCATGACCGCCCTGGGGCAGGCCCTTGGCCGGGAAACCCAGGCCAAGGCGTTCCTCGACTTTTACGACCAGCACGTCAAGGTGATCACCGACGCCGTCGCCACCTTGCCGGCCGGGCCGCGTCCGAGTGTGTTCCTGGAATTGCTCGCCGGCGCCTGGCAGGCACCGGGGCACACCACCGGCAAGAGCGGCATGGGTGAAGTGATCAAACTGGTGGGCGGGCGCAACATCGCCGCCGACGTGGTGCCGGGAGCGCTGGGGGACATCAGTGTCGAGTACGCGCTGAAGGCCGACCCGGACGTGTACGTGGCCACCGGCAATCACAAGCCTGGGTTGATTCTTGGGGCTGGCGTGAGCAATGAAGACGCGCGCGCCGCGTTTGACAGCGTGCTGGCACGTCCGGAGTTCGTGAACCTTCGGGCGATTCGTGAGGGCAATGCCCACGGCCTGTGGCATGACTTCTACAACTCGCCATACAACCTGCTGGCGATTGAAGCGCTGGCCAAGTGGATCCATCCGGAGCTGTTCGCCAAGCTGGACCCGCAGGCGACCATGGAAGCGATGAACCAGCAGTTCCTCGGCATGCCGCTGCAGGGTGCTTACTGGATTGATGGCAAGGCCAAGTAACTAATAAGGCTCACACCCCATTCCCTGCCTGGACACGGTTCCTGTGGGAGCTGGCTTGCCTGCGATAGCGGTGTTGGATTCACCATCGCCATCGCAGGCAAGCCAGCTCCCACACTGACCGAGTACCGGCAGGGATTTTCGTCGTTTTCAAGGCTGCGAATCCAATGACCACTCAAACCCTCGACCTCGCCACCGCCAGCCAGGGCTATCGCCGCCTGCTCGCGCGCCGTTGCTGGCTGCTGGCCCTGCTGGGGGCGCGCTGGTTTGCGCGATCCTCGTGGACCTGGCCAGCGGCCCGTCGGGCATGGGCCTTGGCGCCCTGCTCGACGGTTTGCTGCACCCGGCCCACTTGAGCGCCACCGACCAGGTGATTATCTGGAACGTGCGCCTGCCCTACGCCTTGATGGCGGTGTTGGTCGGTTGCGCACTGTCGCTCGCAGGCGCCGAGATGCAGGCCATCCTTAATAACCCGCTGGCCAGTCCGTTCACGCTGGGGGTTTCCTCGGCGGCGGCGCTGGGCGCATCCCTGGTGATTGTGTTTCCGGTGACGACGCTGTGGGTGTCGGCCAATACGGCGATTTCCATTTCGGCGTTTGTGTTCGCTGCCGCCTCGGTCTTTTTGCTGCAAGCCATGTCACGGCTGCGCGGTGCCGGGGTGGAAAGCCTGGTGCTGTTCGGGATTGCGCTGGTGTTCAGCTGCAATGCAGTGGTCGCCCTGTTGCAACTGGTCGCCACCGAGGATGTGCTGCAACAACTGGTGTTCTGGACCCTGGGCAGCGTGACCCGGGCCAACTGGGACAAGCTCGGCATCCTCGCGTTTGTGGTCGCCGTGGTCATGCCCTTTTCCTTCGCCGCCGCCCCGCGCCTGACCTTGCTGCGCATGGGCGAAGACCGCGCGCAAAGCTTCGGCGTCGACGTGAAACGCCTGCGGTTTTTCTCGTTGTTGCGCATCAGCCTGCTGTCGGCCACCGCCGTGGCGTTTGTGGGAACCATCGGTTTTATCGGCCTGGTAGGTCCGCATATCGCGCGGATTCTCGTGGGTGAAGACCAGCGTTTCCTGTTGCCGGCCAGCGCGCTTGTCGGCGCATTACTGCTGTCGCTGTCGTCCATCGCCAGCAAGCTGATCATGCCCGGCGTGATTGTGCCGGTGGGCATCGTCACCGCACTGGTGGGTGTGCCGATTTTCGTGTTGCTGGTGTTCAAGCGCGGGAGGCAGTTATGAGTACGGGATTATCGATTCAGAACGCCCACGTCAGTTATGGACGGCGCCAGATTGTGCATGACCTGAGCTTGCCGACCCTGGCCCACGGCAGCCTGACCGCGCTGATCGGGCCGAACGGTGCGGGCAAGTCAACGTTGCTGCGGGCGGTGGCCGGGTTGGAAAAGATGCAGGGCGTTGTCAGATTGGGTGACCTGGACCTGACGAAAATGTCCGTTGGCGAGCGCGCCCGACGCGTGACCTACATGCCGCAGAACCTGCCGCCGGGCTTGAGCCTGAGCGTGATGGAAAGCGTGATCGCAGCGCTGCGGGTGGCCAACGTCGAGGGCATTCCGCTTTCAAGCGACGCGTGCATGCGCGAGGCGTTTGATGCGTTGCATCGGATTGGCATCGCTCATCTGGCGGATCAGCTGTTAAGCACGTTATCCGGCGGCCAACGGCAACTGGTCAGCCTGGCGCAACTGATTGCGCGCCGCCCGCAGGTGATGCTGCTGGATGAGCCGACCAGTGCGCTGGATTTGAACTATCAGTTGAAGGTCATGGATTGCGTTCGGGGTTTGGTGCGCGAGCACAACCTGATTGCGGTGGTGGTACTGCACGACATCAACCTCGCGGCGCGTTATGCCGACCATATCGCAGTGCTGTGCCAGGGCCGGCTGTATGCCAGTGGTGCAGCGGATAACGTGCTGGATGCGGCACTGTTTGCCGAAGTCTATGGCGTGCAGGTGCGCATTGAGCGCTGTTCGCAGCAGACGTTGCAGGTGTTGGTGGATGGAGCGGTGGCTTAACTGCCGACAAAAACTTCTGTAATGAAGCGGTTGTTGTGGTGAGGGGCTTGCCCCCGTTGGCCGCGCAGCGGCCCCAGTACAGCCAGCGCGCTCTTTCAGTTAAAACGCTGAGGCAGGTCTTGGGTCTGCTTCGCAGCCCAGCGCGGGGCAAGCCCGCTCACCACCGGAACGAATTTCCATATCGATAGACCCAAATGTTTCATTGAATTTTCGTCCCCCTAACATTACCTATACCTACAGGCATTCGCTCAAGCGTCACCACCCTTGGAGAGCTTCATGATCGACCTGTATTACTGGACCACCCCCAACGGTCACAAAGTGTCGTTGTTCCTGGAAGAAGCCGGTCTGCCTTACGAGGTGCACCCGATCAACATCGGCCAGGGCGAGCAGTTCAAGCCCGACTTCCTGAAAATCGCCCCCAACAACCGCATTCCGGCGATCGTCGATCAGAACCCGAGCGACGGTGGCGCGCCGATTTCCCTGTTCGAATCCGGTGCGATCCTGCTGTACCTCGCGGAAAAAACCGGCCAGTTCATTCCCCAGGACCTGCGCGGTCGTCAGGAAGCGCTGCAATGGCTGTTCTGGCAAATGGGTGGACTGGGCCCGATGGCCGGGCAGAATCATCACTTCAGCCAGTTCGCCCCGGAAAAAATCCCCTACGCGATCAAACGTTATGTGGATGAGACCGCCCGCCTGTATGGCGTGCTCGACCGGCGCCTGGCCGACCGCCAGTTTGTGGCCGGCGAGGAATACAGCATTGCCGACATGGCGATCTACCCGTGGATCGTTTCCCACAAGTGGCAGAGCCAGAAGCTGGAAGACTTCCCACACGTAGAGCGCTGGTTCAACCACATCAAGCAACGCCCCGCGACGGTGCGTGCTTATGAGCTGGTGCAGAAGGTCAATCCGCCGAAATCCTGAGTGACACAGCCTTCCTGCACCTTGTGTGGGAAGGCTGCCTGAAAATAAGCATCGCCTCCCGCTTGCGTCGTTTCGCCGCGCTCACTAACGTAGCGCCTTTACTGACGCTACCCCCCGCAGGAGCTTTGCCATGGCCTCGCCAGCCCTCTCACATTTTCTTCCCCGGTTCGGCGTTGCCGCGGCAATTGCCAGTGCCTTGGGCCTGGCCGGTTGCCAGTTACAAAGCACCCAAGACACCCTGCCTCCGGTTTCCGGCGTGCAGCCCATCAAGGGCCTCGCGCAGAACGTTTCCGTGCGCCGCAACAGCCAGGGCATCCCGCTGATTGAAAGCAGCACGTTCCATGACGCGCTGTTCACCCTGGGCTATGTGCACGCCAGCGACCGCATCACGCAAATGGTCACCCTGCGCCTGCTGGCCCAGGGCCGTCTGGCAGAAATGTCGGGGCCGGACGTGCTGGATGTCGACCGTTTCATGCGGGCGGTCAACCTGCGCAAGAGCGCCGGCGAGCTGTATAACGCTTCGTCGCCACGCCTCAAGCGCTTCTTTGAAGTGTATGCGCGCGGGGTCAACGCCTACCTGTTCCGCTACCGCGACAAGCTGCCGCCAGACCTGGCCCAGAGCGGCTACAAGCCCGAATACTGGAAGCCGGAAGACTCCGCGCTGCTGTTCTGCCTGCTGAATTTCAGCGAGTCGACCAACTTGCAGGAAGAGTTGTCGTCGTTGGTGCTGGCGCAAAAAGTCGGCGCCGACAAACTCGCCTGGCTGACCCCAAGCTACCCGGATGAACCGTTGCCGGTGGCCGAGTCCGACAAGCTCAAGGGCATCAACCTGGGCCAGATCCCGGGCCTCGCCGCGCTGACCAGCCTCAGCGAACACCTCGGCACCTTGAACACCCTGGGCACGTCCAGTTCCAGCAACTGGGCGATCGGCCCGCAGCGCAGCCGCAGCAACAAGAGCCTGCTGGCCAATGACCTGTCGACCTCGATGCAGGCGCCGTCGCTGTGGAACTACGTGCAAATCCGCTCGCCGAAATACCAGGCCGCCGGTGTGTCGATCGCCGGTTTGCCAACCCTGCTTTCCGGCTTCAACGGCAAGGTGGCCTGGAGCATGAGCCAGGTCTCGGGCGACACCCAGGATGTGTTCCTGGAGAAGGTCAAACGCCAGGGCAACGCGCTGTACTACGAGAACAACGGCAAATGGTTGCCGGCCATCGTGCGTAACGAAACCTACTTCGCCAAGGGCCAGCGGCCGATTCGCGAAGCGGTGTACGAAACCCGCCACGGGCCGCTGCTCAACAGTGCCCAGTCGCTGAACAGCGGCTACGGCCTGGCCTTGCAGACCGCCGACTTTAAAGACGACAAGAGCCTGGACGCGTTCTTCGACCTGTCCCGTGCACAAACCGCCGGTAAAGCGTCTGACGCCACCCGGGAAATCCGCGCGATTGCCTTGAACATGGTCTTCGCCGACGCCAGCAGCATCGGCTGGCAAGTCACCGGGCGCTTCCCGAACCGCCGTGAAGGCGAAGGCCTGGTGCCGTCGCCGGGCTGGGACGGGCGTTTCGATTGGGACGGCTACGCCGACGCGATGCTGCACCCTTACGATCAGGACCCGACCCAGGGCTGGATCGGCACCGCCAACCAGCGCACGATTCCCCGCGGCTACGGCATGCAATTGTCCAACTCGTGGGCGGCGCCGGAACGCGCCGAACGTATCGCGCAACTGGCCAGCAGCGGCAAGCACGACAACCGCAGCATGATCGCCATGCAGTACGACCAGACCACCACCTTTGCCGCCAAGCTCAAGGGCATGTTCCAGGCGCCGGGCATGGCCCAGCCGCTGAAACAGGCGATCGATGGATTGCCGGCAACAGACCAGGCCAAGGCGCGGGAAGCACTGGGCCGCCTGATGGCCTTTGATGGCCGCCTGGCAGCTACCTCCGCCGACGCGGCGATTTATGAACTGTTCCTGCAGGAAAGCGCCAAGCAGATTTTCCTCGACGAACTCGGCCCGGAAAACAGCGCCACCTGGAAAGCCTTTATCGGCAACGCCAACCTGTCGTACTCGGCCGTGGCCGACCACCTGCTGGGGCGCGAAGACAGCCCGTTCTGGAATGACGCACGCACCGGACAGAAAACCGACAAGCCGGCAATCCTGGCCCGCAGCCTGGCCGCCTCGATCACCGCGGGCGACAGCGCTTTGGGCGCCGATCACAAGGCCTGGCAGTGGGGCAAACTGCACAGCTACACCTGGAAGAACACCAGCGGCCAGACCATTCGCGGGCCACTGGCAGCGGGCGGCGATCACAACACGCTGAACAGCGCGCCGTACAGCTGGGGCCAGAGCTTCGACACGACCCAGGTGCCGGCGCTGCGGATGATTGTGGACTTCGGCCTGGCGGAACCGATGATGGGCCAGAGCGGCATCGGCCAATCCGGCAACCCGGCCAGCCCGAACTACGCCAATGGCATCGACCCGTGGCTGAAGGCGCAATACCTGAGCTTCCCGATGCAGCCGCAGAACTTTGACGGGGTGTATGGGAAGACGCGGTTGACGTTGGTACCCGGCAAATAACCCGGCCCCCTGACTCAACCGAATCAAAATGTGGGAGCGGGCTTGCTGTGGTGAGCCCGCTCCCACATTTGATTGCATGCATTCCGATAGAACTTCTCCGCTCATCCCCGCCTCATAATTAACAAGCCCATCTCCACGGCACGCCCATGGACCTTGTTATAGCCCGGCCCGAAGGCCTCTACTGCCCCGCCGGGGATTTCTACATCGACCCCTGGCGCCCGGTGGAGCGCTCGGTGATCACCCACGCCCACGGCGATCACGCCCGCACCGGCAACCAACATTACCTGGCCGCCGCCCCCGGCGAAGGGATCCTGCGTTCGCGCCTGGGCCAGGACATCAACCTGCAAACCCTGGCCTACGGCGAAACCCTGCGCCATCACGGCGTCACCTTGAGTTTTCACCCCGCCGGCCACGTGCTCGGTTCAGCCCAGGTGCGCCTGGAATACCAGGGCGAAGTCTGGGTCGCCTCCGGTGACTATAAAGTCGAGCCCGACGGCACCTGCGCACCGTTCGAACCGGTGCGCTGCCATACGTTTATCACCGAGTCGACCTTTGGCCTGCCGATCTATCGCTGGCAGCCCCAGGCGCAGATTTTTGCCGGGATCAACGACTGGTGGCAGGCGAATATCGCCGCCGGCAAAGCCAGCGTGTTGTTCTGTTATTCCTTCGGCAAGGCTCAGCGAATCCTCCACGGCATCGACGCCAGCATCGGCCCGATCCTCAGCCATGGCGCGGTCGAGCCGCTGAACCGGGTGTACCGTGAAGCCGGCATCTACATCCCCGAAACCCTCTACGCCGGTGATTTCAAAAAGACTGATCCCCTGCTGCGCCAAGCCCTGATCATCGCCCCGCCCTCGGCCGGTGGCAGTACCTGGATGCGCCGTTTCGGCGACTACAGCGACGCCTTCGCCAGCGGCTGGATGCGCCTGCGCGGCACCCGGCGGCGACGCGGGGTGGATCGCGGCTTTGTGCTCTCGGACCATGCCGATTGGCCCGGGCTGTTGTGGGCCATTGAGCAAACCGGCGCAGAACGAGTGATGGTCACCCACGGATCTGTAGGTGTGTTGGTCCGGCACCTGCGGGAAAAAGGCCTGGATGCCCAGGGCTTCACCACCGAATACGGCGATGACGAAGAGGAAGCCGCGTCATGAAAGCCTTCGCCGAGCTGTACGCCAACCTCGACGCCACCACCTCCAGCAATGCCAAGCTCGCCGCCTTGCAGGCCTATTTCCTACAGGCGCCAGCGGAAGATGCCGCGTGGGCGGTGTACTTTTATCCGGCGGGCGGCCACGGCAACTGGTGCCCACCCGTTTGCTGCGAGACATGGCCACCGAAGCCGCTGGCATTGAGCCGTGGTTGTTCGAAGAGAGTTATCAGTCGGTAGGCGATCTGGCGGAAACCATTTCCCTGCTGTTACCGGAATCGCCCCACACCTCTGATGACGGCCTGGCGGTGTGGCTGGAAGAAAAACTCCTGCCCCTGCGTGGCCTGCCGCCCGAAGAATTGGCCGAACGCCTGCCCGCGTTGTGGGCACAACTGGATCAACCGAGCCTGATGCTGTGCATCAAGCTGATCACCGGCAGTTTTCGGGTCGGCGTGTCGAAGTTGCTGGTCACCCGCGCCCTCGCCGCCATGGCCGGGCTGGACAGCAAGCGCGTGGCCCAGCGCCTGGTGGGCTACACCGACCTGTCCAATCGCCCGACCGCCGAAGGCTATCTGAAGCTGATTGCCGCTGAATCGTCCGACGAACACGCACAACGTGGCGGACAGCCTTATCCGTTTTTTCTCGCCCATGCTTTGGCCCAACCTGCGGAGCAGTTCGATGCCTTGCTCGGCGCCCCCGCAGACTGGCAAGTGGAATGGAAGTGGGACGGCATCCGCGCACAACTGGTCAAGCGCGAAGGCCGCTTGTGGGTCTGGTCCCGGGGCGAAGAACTGGTCACCGACCGCTTCCCGGAGCTGCATGACCTGGTGCACAGCCTGCCCGACGGCACGGTGATCGACGGCGAAATCGTGGTGTGGAAAGGCTCGGTACAACCCTTCGCCCTGCTGCAACAGCGCATCGGCCGCAAAACCCTGAGCAAGAAAATCCTCGAAGACGCACCGGTCGCAGTGCTGGCCTATGACCTGCTGGAACACCACGGCGACGACTGGCGCAACCACACCCAGGCCGAACGCCGGGCGCAACTGGAGCGGGTAATCAGCGATTGCGATCAGCCGACGTTGCAGGCTTCGCCATTGCTGACCGGCGACAGCTGGCAGGCATTGGCGCAGCAGCGTGAGGCGTCCCGCAGCCTGGGGGTGGAAGGCATGATGCTCAAGGCGCGGGAGGGACTCTATGGCGTGGGCCGCACCAAGGACATGGGCGTGTGGTGGAAGTGGAAAGTCGACCCGTTCAGCGTCGACGCGGTGTTGATCTATGCCCAGCGCGGCCATGGCCGGCGCGCCAGCCTGTACAGCGACTACACCTTCGCCGTGTGGGACGGCCCGCCCGGCAGCGAACGTACGCTGGTGCCGTTCGCCAAGGCCTATTCCGGGCTGACTGACGAAGAAATGCGCAAGGTCGATGCAATTATCCGCAAGACCACGGTGGAGAAGTTCGGCCCGGTGAGCAGTGTGACGCCGAGTCTGGTGTTCGAGCTGGGCTTCGAGGGGATTGCGCTGTCCAAGCGGCACAAGAGCGGGATTGCGGTGCGTTTTCCGAGGATGTTGCGGTGGCGGCAGGATAAATCCGTGGATGAGGCAGACAACCTGGCCACGCTGCAAAATCTGCTGGCCTGACCCAAGCCCTTGTAGGAGCTGGCTTGCCAGCGATGGCGTCCGCAAGATCACTGCCTCATTCAGGAAACAATCGCCGGCAAGCCGGCTCCTACAGGTAACTGCGCCGCCTCACATTGGTGCATTCAATTTTTCATGCCCATTTTCGGGCATTTCCTACCGACACAACTTCTTAATCTCACCTTTTAAAACGACCATTCGGAACTATGGTGCAGAAATTGCTACTTGAGTCAGGTCTGACACCGTTCAGTAACAGTCCTAACCGCGCCACAAGCGCTTATCTTGGTTTCCAGGGATTACATAATGAAAAAAGCATTGCTGACCCTTTCTGCACTGGCTCTGTGCATGGCCGCCGGTTCCGCGCTGGCCAAGGAATACAAGGAATTGCGTTTTGGTGTCGATCCGTCCTACGCCCCGTTTGAGTCAAAAGCCGCTGACGGCAGCCTGGTGGGCTTCGATATCGACCTGGGCAATGCCATCTGTGCCGAGCTGAAGGTCAAGTGCAAATGGGTCGAAAGTGATTTCGACGGCATGATTCCAGGCCTCAATGCCAACAAGTTTGATGGCGTGATTTCGTCCATGACGGTCACCACAGCCCGTGAAAAGGCGATCGACTTCTCCAACGAGCTGTTCTCCGGCCCTACATCCCTGGTGTTCAAAAAGGGCGCGAACTACTCCACGCCTGAGTCCCTGAAGGGCAAAAGCGTGGGCTACGAGCAAGGCACCATCCAGGAAGCCTACGCCAAGGCCGTACTGGACAAGGCCGGTGTGACCACCAAGGCCTACGCCAACCAGGACCAGGTGTATGCCGACCTGACGTCCGGCCGTCTGGACGCTTCCGTACAGGACATGCTGCAAGCCGAACTGGGCTTTTTGAAGTCGCCAGCCGGTGCTGACTACGAAGTCAGCAAGGCCATCGACGACCCACTGCTGCCCTCCAAAACTGCGGTCGGTATCAAAAAAGGTAACAAAGACCTCAAGGCCTTGTTGGATAAAGGTATCAAAGCGTTACACGATGATGGCACCTACGCCACCATCCAGAAGAAACACTTTGGCGATCTGAACCTGTACAGCGGCAAATAATGCCTGGGGCGCCCTTCCTCTGGAGGGGCGCTTTTTTATCGCCATAGGTCCTGATTTATGTTCGAAGATCTTTTGCAAACCCTGGGGCTCAGTGCCTTTAGCTTGAAGGGTTTCGGCCCGCTGTTGCTGCAAGGCACCTGGATGACCATCAAGTTGTCGGTGTTTTCCCTGGCCGTCAGCGTGTTGCTGGGCTTGCTCGGGGCTACCGCCAAACTGTCCAGCCTGCCGTTCCTGCGGATTCCCGCGCAGATCTACACCACCTTGATTCGCGGCGTGCCCGACCTGGTGCTGATGCTGCTGATTTTCTACAGCCTGCAAATCTGGCTGACCGGCTTTACCGACTTTATGGAATGGGACTACATCGAGATCGACCCATTCAGCGCCGGGGTCATCACCCTGGGCTTTATCTACGGTGCGTATTTCACCGAGACCTTTCGCGGCGCGATCCTCGCCGTGCCCCGTGGCCAATTGGAGGCTGCCACGGCCTACGGGCTCACGCGCGGCCAGCGGTTTCGCTTCGTGACCTTCCCGCAGATGATGCGTTTCGCCCTGCCGGGCATCGGCAATAACTGGATGGTGATGCTCAAGGCCACGGCACTGGTGTCGATCATCGGCCTGGCCGACCTGGTCAAGGCCGCGCAGGATGCCGGCAAGAGTACTTATCAACTGTTCTATTTCCTGGTGATCGCCGCGTTTATCTACCTGTTGATCACCAGCGCGTCCAACTTCGTCCTGCGCCGCCTCGAACGGCGCTACTCCGCAGGCTCCCGGGAGGCAGTGCGATGATCGAACTGATTCAACAATACTGGCGCCCCTTCCTTTATAGCGACGGCCAGCACATTACCGGGCTGGCCATGACGATGTGGCTGCTCAGCGCCTCGATCTTCATCGGCTTCTTGGTATCGATCCCGCTGTCCATTGCCCGGGTGTCGCGCAATCGCTGGGTACGCTGGCCGGTGCAGTTCTACACCTACCTGTTTCGCGGCACGCCGCTGTATATCCAGTTGCTGATTTGCTACACCGGGATCTACAGCATCGCGGCGGTTCGCGCGCAGCCGGTGCTGGACGCGTTCTTTCGTGATGCGATGAACTGCACGATTCTCGCCTTCGCCCTCAACACCTGCGCCTACACCACGGAGATTTTCGCCGGGACGATCCGCAGCATGGCCCATGGTGAAGTCGAAGCGGCTAAAGCCTACGGCCTGAGCGGCTGGAAGTTGTACGCCTACGTGATCATGCCGTCGGCCCTGCGTCGCTCGCTGCCGTACTACAGTAATGAAGTCATCCTGATGCTGCACTCGACGACGGTGGCCTTCACCGCGACGATCCCGGATATCCTGAAAGTCGCCCGGGACGCCAACTCGGCCACCTACATGACGTTTCAATCATTCGGTATCGCTGCGCTGATCTACCTGACCGTGACCTTTGCCCTGGTCGGTCTGTTTCGTCTGGCGGAGCGCCGCTGGCTGGCCTTTCTCGGGCCCAGCCACTAAGGAGCCTTCATGCGTCATCAGATTCATCCACTTGTGGCGCCGGTGCCGGGCACGGCGCGACAAATCCACAGTTTTCACTTCGGGCCGGAACAGGCTGAAGGCAAGATCTACATCCAGTCGTCGCTGCATGCCGACGAATTGCCGGGCATGCTGGTGGCCTGGCACTTGAAGGCGCGCCTGACACAACTGGCCGCCGCCGGCCGCCTGCGCAGCGAGATCGTGCTGGTACCCATCGCCAACCCGACCGGCCTGGAACAGGTGTTGATGGACATCCCCCTGGGCCGCTATGAGCTGGAAAGCGGGCAGAACTTCAATCGCCTGTTTGTCGACCTGAGCGAGGACGTGGGTAATCAGGTCGAAGAGCTGCTGGGGGATGATCCGCAGCACAATGTCGAGCTGATCCGCGATGCCCTGACCCTGGCCCTTGCGGCACAAACACCGGTCACGCAACTGGAATCCCAGCGCCTGGCACTGCAACGCCTGGCGTGTGATGCCGACATGGTGCTGGACCTGCACTGCGACTTCGAAGCCGTGGCGCACCTGTACACCACCCCCGAGGCCTGGCCCCGGGTGGAGCCGTTGGCGCGCTATATCGGGTCGGAAGCCAGCCTGTTGGCCACCGACTCCGGCGGGCAGTCGTTCGATGAGTGTTTCACCCTGGT
Source organism: Pseudomonas sp. TH32 (assembly GCF_016650855.1). Classification (NCBI taxonomy): domain Bacteria; kingdom Pseudomonadati; phylum Pseudomonadota; class Gammaproteobacteria; order Pseudomonadales; family Pseudomonadaceae; genus Pseudomonas; species Pseudomonas sp. TH32. The sequence continues at coordinate 221,763 of NZ_JAEKFA010000001.1, forward strand.
GTGGTGGCAATTGCAGCAGCGGTTTGGCGAGCGCTTCCCGATCCCGATGGGCAGTTTTTCGGTGACCGTCGAGTTGCGCGGCCAGGGCGACGTCAACCACGGCCTGGCCAGCCTCGACTGCCAGGCGATCATCGATTACCTGATTCACTTCGGCGCGATCAGCGGCGAGCCTGCACCGCTGCCGGAACTGCCCTACCCCGCCACACCGCTGGCGGGCGTCGAGCCGGTGACCACGCCCATGGGCGGCTTGCTGGTGTTCAGCGCCCTGCCTGGGGAATACGTGGAGGCCGGGCAACTGATCGCCGAAATCATCGACCCCATTTCTGACCGCGTAACGCCGGTGCATTGCCGCAATGCCGGCCTGCTCTACGCCCGTTCGCTGCGGCGCATGGCCACTGCCGGGATGGTCATCGCCCATGTCGCAGGCCTTGAAGCCTATCGCAGCGGCTACCTACTTTCGCCTTGAGGATGCATGCCCCATGTACAAATTGACCGTTGAAGGCCTGCATAAAAGCTATGGCGACAATGAGGTGCTCAAAGGTGTCTCGCTCAAGGCCAAGACCGGTGATGTGATCAGCTTGATCGGCGCCAGCGGCTCGGGCAAAAGCACCTTTTTGCGCTGCATCAACTTTCTTGAACAGCCGAACGATGGGGCCATGACGCTGGATGGCCAGCAGATTCGTATGGTCAGCGACCGCCATGGGATGCGCGTGGCGGATGACGCTGAGTTGCAGCGCCTGCGTACGCGGTTGGCGATGGTGTTTCAGCATTTCAACTTGTGGAGCCACATGAGTGTGCTGGAGAACATCACCATGGCTCCGCGCCGGGTACTGGGTTGCAGCAAGAAGGACGCCGAGGACCGGGCTCGTCGTTACCTGGACAAGGTTGGGCTGCCGGCGCGGGTGGCGGGTCAATACCCGGCGTTTCTGTCGGGTGGCCAGCAACAGCGGGTAGCGATTGCCCGGGCGCTGGCGATGGAGCCGGAGGTGATGCTGTTTGACGAGCCGACTTCGGCGCTGGACCCGGAATTGGTGGGTGAGGTGTTGAAGGTGATCCAGGGTTTGGCTGAGGAGGGCCGGACGATGATCATGGTGACCCATGAGATGAGCTTTGCCCGAAAGGTGTCGAGCCAGGTGCTGTTTTTGCACAAGGGGTTGGTGGAGGAACAGGGTGCGCCGGAGGATGTGCTGGGTAATCCGAAGAGCGAGCGGTTGCAGCAGTTTTTGAGTGGGAATTTGAAGTAGGGTTGGGGGCATATCCGTTATTTCGGTAACGGCCGCTTAGGGTTCCGCTCTTACAGCGGCTCACTTTTGAACAGCGCAAAAGTAAGCAAAACGCTCTTGCCCCACCACTCGGCACCTCGCTAAGGCTCGGTGTGCCCGCACTCCGGCATTACTACGCGGGCCGCCGCGACGGGGCGTCCCTGCCCCGTCGCGGCTAAACCGGCGTCCTGCCGGTTTACCCGCTCCGTACTACCTGCGTTCGGCCAGCGTGGTTTAACGGGGCGCCTAAGATCAAGATCAAAAGCAGATCAACAGCACAGCGGCCTACAGGCCGGCTTGAGTGGTGTGAAGCAAAGGCAAAATCAAAATCAAAATCAAAATCTAAAGCGGGCACGATCCCCTGTAGGAGCTGGCTTGCCGGCGATGCAGACAACTCGGTACATCAGACACACCGAGGTGATGCCATCGCCGGCAAGCCGGCTCCTACAGAAAAGCAGCTCTGCTTTCGCTTTGGCTTTTGCTGTGGCGTCTACCACTCAAGCCGGCCGGTAGGCCGCTGTGCTCTTGCTTTTGATCTTGATCTGGCCCTGACTGCCCCAATAAGCCCGAGGCCGAACGCAGGGATTGAGGAGCGGGTAAACCGGCAGGACGCCGGTTTAGCCGCGACGGGGCAGGGACGCCCCGTCGCGGCGGCCCGCGGAGCAATGCCGGAGTGAGGGAACACCGAGCCACAGCGAGGTGCCGACAGGCGGGGCAGAGCGTTTTGGTTACTTTGCCGCTTTTGCAAAGTGACTCGCTGTAAGAGCGAAACCATAAGCGGCCGTTACCGCAGCAACGGATATACCCCCAACATTCGTTAAACCTTTCCCCCAACAAAGGTCTCTGAAATACCCCCCAGAGCCCCAAGCATGGCCAAATCCAGCAACTTCGCCAAAGACTGGTTCACCGCCAAAAACTGGAAACCGTTCGCCTTCCAGAAAGACGTATGGCACGCAGTCAAGGAAGGCCAGTCGGGACTGCTCCACGCCAGCACCGGCGCCGGGAAAACCTACGCACTGTGGTTCGCCGCCCTCAACCGCCTCGCCATCACCGAAACCACTCCACGCAAACGCAAAGCCCCCGCCGAACCGCTGACGGTCCTGTGGATAACCCCCATGCGCGCCCTGGCTGCCGACACCGCCCGTGCCCTGGAAGCACCGCTCCAACCCCTGAACATCCCCTGGACCGTCGGCCTGCGCACCGGCGACACCAGCAGCAGCGAACGCGCCCGACAAAGCCGCCGCCTGCCCAGCACCCTGATCACCACCCCGGAAAGCCTCACGCTGATGCTCGCCCGCGCCGACAGCGAGGTCAGCCTGTCCCATCTGCGCATGGTGGTAGTGGACGAATGGCACGAACTGATCGGCAACAAACGCGGCGTGCAACTACAACTCGCCCTTGCCCGCCTGCGGCAATGGCATCCCGAACTGATTGTGTGGGGCATTTCCGCAACCCTGGGTAACCAGGCCCACGCGCTGGAGGTGTTGATCCCACAGGGCGGCGGGATCAACGTGCAGGGGCAAACCACCAAGCGGTTGCAGGTCGATACGCTGTTGCCACCGGTGATCGAGCGATTTCCCTGGGCCGGCCATATCGGCCTGAAGATGCTGCCGCAAGTGGTGGCCGAGGTCGACGCCAGCAGCAGTTGCCTGGTGTTTACCAACACCCGCGCGCAATCGGAAATCTGGTACCAGGCGTTGCTCGACGCTCGTCCCGACTGGGCCGGGTTGATTGCCCTGCACCATGGTTCGCTGTCCCGTGAAACCCGGGACTGGGTGGAGCGCGCCTTGAAGGACGGTCAACTGAAGGCGGTGGTGTGTACGTCGAGCCTGGACCTGGGGGTGGATTTTCTGCCGGTGGAACGGGTGCTGCAGATTGGCTCGGCCAAGGGCGTGGCGCGCCTGATGCAGCGCGCCGGGCGCTCCGGCCATGCGCCAGGCCGGCCGTCACGGGTCACGCTGGTGCCAACCCACAGCCTGGAGCTGGTGGAGGCCGCTGCCGCGCAGGACGCCATCGCTGAACGACGTATCGAGGCCCGCCAGTCGCCGCACAAGCCTTTGGATGTGCTGGTGCAGCACCTGGTGAGCATGGCTCTGGGCGGCGGCTTTGTGCCGGCTGAGCTGCTGGCGGAGGTGCGTACCGCTTGGGCCTATCGCGACCTGAGCGACGAGGATTGGGCCTGGGCCCTGGGTTTCGTGCGCCATGGCGGGCTGTCGCTGACGGCCTACCCGGATTACCGTCGGGTCGAGCCGGACGAGCACGGCATCTGGCGCGTCCCCGATGCGCGGCTGGCGCGGCGCCATCGCATGAGTGTGGGGACGATCGTCAGCGATGCCAGCATCCAGTTGAAATTCTGGAGCAAGGGCGGCGGTGGCAAGACCCTGGGCAGTGTCGAGGAAGGTTTTATTGCGCGGTTGAAGCCGGGGGATGGCTTCCTGTTCGCCGGGCGCTTGCTGGAATTGGTGCGGGTGGAAAACATGACCGCTTATGTGAAGCGCAGTACCGCGAAAAAAGCTGCCGTACCGCGCTGGAACGGCGGGCGCATGCCACTTTCCAACGAGCTGGCCCAGGCAGTGGTCGAGCGCTTTGATGCGGCCGCCCACGGGCATTTCCTCGGCCCGGAGATGCAGGCGGTGCAACCGTTGCTGGAAACCCAGCTGCGCTGGTCGGGCCTGCCGACCCGTGAACATTTGCTGGCCGAGGCGCTCAAGTCCCGGGAAGGCTGGCACCTGTTTCTGTATCCGTTCGCCGGTCGCCAGGTGCATCTGGGGTTGGCGAGCCTGCTGGCCTGGCGAGTCAGCAGGCAACAGGCGGTGACGTTTTCGATTGCGGTCAATGACTATGGGCTGGAGTTGCTGAGCGCGACCGAGGTGGATTGGCCTGCGATATTGAGCGGGGAATTGCTGAGTGCGGATCATCTGCTGGATGACGTGGCAGCCAGCCTGAATGCCGGTGAACTGGCGCTGCGACGCTTTCGCGAGATCGCGCGCATCGCCGGGCTGGTATTTGCCGGCTATCCCGGGGCACCGAAAAGTACCCGCCAGGTCCAGGCGTCCAGCGGTTTGTTCTTTGAAGTGTTCAAGCAATACGATCCGCAGAACCTGTTGCTGACCCAAGCCGGGGAAGAAGTCCTGCGCGAAGAGCTGGATATTCGTCGGCTGGAAGAGACGTTGCGCCACTTGTCGGGGTTGAAACTGGACCTGCATCCAATCAAACGGCCTACGCCACTGGCCTTTCCACTGCTGGTGGAGCGTTTTCGGGAAAGCCTCAGCTCGGAAAAACTCTCGGAGCGTATTGCACGGATGGTCAAGGACCTGGAAAAAGTCGCCGATAACGGGAAGCACTGATGCCCGCTCATTACCCGCTACATCTGGCAGGCGAAGCGCTGTGGTTGCTGGCGGACAAGGCAGTCTATTGGCCCGCGAGAAAGTGCCTGCTGATCGCCGATGCGCACTTTGGCAAGGCGTCGGCCTATCGCAGCCTGGGCCAGCCGGTGCCGCAGGGCACGACGACGGACAATCTGCAACGCCTGGACCGGCTGTTGGCAGCCTATCCGTGCGAGCAGGTAGTCTTTCTCGGCGACTTTCTCCACGGGCCCGGCTCTCACGCCAGCGGCACCCTGAACGCCCTGAGAGCCTGGCGGGAGCGTCATTCAGCTCTGGCGCTGAAGCTGATTCGGGGTAACCACGACAAGCGTGCTGGCGACCCGCCTGGCGATCTGAACATTGAGGTGGTAACCGAACCCCTGCTGATGGGGCCGTTTGCGTTGCAGCACGAACCGGACGCTCATGCCAGCCACCACGTACTGGCCGGGCACGTACACCCGGTGTATCGCCTGCGGGGCAAGGGTCGGCAAAGCTTGCGCCTGCCGTGCTTCCGGCTCGGAACCCGGGTCAGCCTTTTGCCGGCGTTCGGCGCATTTACCGGGGGTTATTCAGTCACCCTGGAAGAAGGCAGCCAGGTCTTTGTGGTCGGCGACCATGAAGTATGGCCAGTGCGTTGAGCCACTGACCATCGGGCACGGCTGCAGGAAATCAGGCCACTGGGGCGGGAGGCGGTTCGTCAGGGAGGGTGGGCTCACCGGGTTCTTCAGGCTGGTTGGGCCAGGGATCATCGGGGCCGGGCTGGCCGGGAATGCCGCCAGCGGCGGGATCGGCCATCAGGGACCAGGCCATGACACCAATCTGATTGGGTTCAAGCCGGGCGAGTTCGGCGCTGATTCGCGGATCGAGCTTCATAAGGGACTCCTCAAGCGTGGCCCGGCGCGTTGTGCACGCGTCGGGGCAGTACACCCAATAGAGTGCCTGCCCGCTGACAAATTCCCTTAGCCTGTAAGACGATTCGATCAGGTGCGTGGGAGAGTGACGCCGCGCTGGCCCTGATACTTGCCGCCACGGTCTTTATAGGACACTTCGCACTCTTCGTCGGATTCGAAGAACAGCATCTGTGCCACGCCTTCGTTGGCGTAGATTTTTGCCGGCAAGGTGGTGGTGTTGGAGAATTCCAGGGTCACGTGCCCTTCCCATTCCGGCTCCAGCGGCGTCACGTTGACGATGATGCCGCAGCGCGCGTAGGTGCTTTTGCCCAGGCAGATGGTCAGGACGTTGCGCGGGATGCGGAAGAACTCGACGGTGCGCGCCAGGGCAAAGGAGTTTGGCGGAATGATGCAAACGTCGCTTTTAACATCGACGAAGCTTTTTTCGTCGAAGTTTTTCGGATCGACGGTCGCCGAGTTGATGTTGGTGAACACCTTGAACTCATCGGCGCAGCGCACATCGTAGCCGTAGCTGGAAACCCCGAACGAGATCAGCCGCTCAGCGCCTTCACCGCGCATCTGGCGCTCCACGAAGGGCTCGATCATGCCGTGCTCTTGCGCCATGCGGCGAATCCACTTGTCCGATTTGATGCTCATGGCGGGTGTCCTGAATAGCGAGGTGAAAAAATTCTGTTGGGCATCTTACCGGGGCTGGCCCCGTGGTTCAAAGGGGCGACTGTTTTTCTTGGTGCCGCGCAGCCCCTGCTGGGCGGGGCGCACCTTCAATTGCGGGGCGTTGGTGCGGTATCAGGCTGCCGCCAGTCACGAAAATAGAGAAACCTTCGGAAATACCATTGGCACGTTCCGGAAAAAGGGTTAAGGTGGCGCCACTGTGCTGCTTGTGTCACTGAGAATCTCTACACGATATGTTGAATTTCGATCCAACCATCTCCAAGAATTTTTCCTGCTCTTTGCACTCAGTCTCGGCCAGGGCTTTTCCTGAGTCGCAGTTAACTTTGTCCAAGGAGATACACCATGTCTAATCGCCAAACTGGTACCGTTAAGTGGTTCAACGATGAAAAAGGCTTCGGCTTCATCACTCCACAATCCGGTGACGACCTGTTCGTTCACTTCAAAGCTATCCAATCCGACGGCTTCAAAAGCCTGAAAGAAGGCCAACAGGTTTCTTTCATCGCTACCCGCGGTCAGAAAGGCATGCAAGCTGAAGAAGTTCAAGTTATCTAACTTGTACTGATTTAGTCGAAAAGCCCCGCCCTCAAAAGCGGGGCTTTTTTGTGCCTGCTCGTTTCCACGCACCGCATGGGAATGATCGCTACGCACAAAAAAATGTGGGAGCGGGCTTGCTCGCGAATGCGCCGGATCAGTCAGTACATCTGTCGACTGACACTGCGCATTCGCGAGCAAGCCCGCTCCCACATTCCGTCTTGCGTCGTTTACTGGAACAACGACTCACTCGACAGGCCATTCTTCTCCAGGATCTCGCGCAAGCGCTTGAGGCCCTCTACCTGGATCTGCCGCACCCGCTCGCGGGTCAGGCCAATCTCCAGGCCAACATCTTCAAGGGTGCTGCTTTCGTGGCCGCGCAGCCCGAAGCGGCGAATCACCACCTCACGCTGTTTGTCCGTCAGCTCCGAAAGCCACTGGTCGATGCTTTGCGACAGATCGTCGTCCTGCAGCAACTCACAAGGGTCCGTAGGACGATCATCGGTCAGGGTGTCCAGCAGGGTTTTATCCGAATCCGGACCCAGCGAGACATCGACTGAAGACACCCGCTCATTGAGACCGAGCATACGCTTGACCTCTCCCACCGGTTTTTCCAGCAGGTTGGCGATTTCTTCAGGCGAGGGTTCATGATCGAGTTTTTGTGTCAGCTCACGCGCCGCCCGCAGGTAGACGTTGAGCTCCTTGACCACATGGATCGGCAGCCGGATCGTTCGGGTCTGATTCATGATCGCCCGTTCGATGGTTTGACGAATCCACCAGGTGGCATAGGTTGAAAAGCGGAAACCCCGCTCAGGATCGAACTTCTCCACCGCCCGGATCAGGCCGAGATTGCCTTCCTCGATCAAGTCCAACAGGGACAGCCCACGATTGACGTAGCGTCGGGCGATTTTCACCACCAGCCGCAGGTTGCTTTCAATCATGCGCTTGCGCCCAGCCGGATCGCCCTTTTGCGACAAGCGCGCAAAATGGACTTCTTCTTCGGGGGTGAGCAGAGGGGAAAAGCCGATTTCATTGAGGTACAGCTGGGTCGCATCGAGCGCCCGTGTGTAATCAATGTATTTGTGTTGCTTTAACGCGGAGGAGTTTTTGGACTTGGTGCGAACTGAAGGTACAGCAGGTCCCTCATTCGACATCGATTCCGTATCGATGACAGTCTCCATAAGGAGAACCTCATCGTCGATGTCAAACTCCGGCGCTTCTTTACTGAGAGCCATTGTTATAGTCCTTTGGTGAGTTCGACCTCAAGCTCAAGCGACGCCTTTATCCTTGGCAACGCTGGAGCCTGTTCCTTCTACGTGAGGGAACAGGCTGGCAACACATCAACGACGGGGTAGGAATTGCAGCGGATCAACAGGCTTCCCTTGGCGGCGAATCTCAAAGTGCAGTTTCACCCGGTCTGTACCAGTTGACCCCATTTCGGCAATTGTCTGTCCGACTTTGACCTGCTGCCCCTCCCGAACCAACAGCCTGCGGTTATGACCGTAGGCACTGACGTAGGTATCGCTGTGTTTGATGATGACCAGCTCGCCGTAGCCCCGTAAACCACTCCCGGCGTACACCACTGTCCCATCAGACGCAGCTAAAACAGGCTGTCCCAAATCTCCGGCGATATCAATGCCTTTATTCAAACTACCGTTTGAAGAGAATTTTCCAATAAGGATGCCGTTTGAAGGCCATCCCCAACCGGTCGGTGCCGGCCCCGCAGGCGGCAGTGGCGCAGGTGCCGGTTTGCTCGCAACGCCAGGCGCAGCGGTGCCTGCAGGCCGGGTGATGATCGTCGTCTTGCTCGAAGAAGACGGCGACGAAGCCGTATTTGTGACCACGGCGGTCGGTGCTGAACCGGTTCGCCCGTCGAAACGGATGGTCTGGCCCGGATGTATCGTATACGGCACAGGAATATTGTTACGAGCTGCGAGCGCCTTGTAATCCCACCCATAACGGAAGGCAATCGAGAACATCGTATCGCCCTTGCGTACGACGTATTGCCCGGTGGTCACGGTAGGTTTTTGCGGTGCCGCATTATTGCGGTCGACCACTCGGGCACCACCGGATGGCGTGCTTGAGCAAGCCGCCAGCAAGGAACTCAAGACAAGGCCAATCACCAGTCGCTGAAAGCTTGTTTGACTCATACGCTGTGCAATGACCGTGAGACTCACCCGCCGCTCCCTTTGTGGTGGCTGACTATGAACGCCTGTATCAGGCTTGAAATATGACGCAAGTATAACTGGCCGTTGGGTTTTTACTGGAAACACGATTCTAAAGAAATTTTCATCGTGTTTAATTGCAACGGCTAATCAGGTTGACTCTATAGACCCCGCTGTAAGACACATACCCGGCAATAGAATTCAGTACGCAGGAATAATTGATCAGGCCAGCGGACCGTTAAGCAGCGGGACGAAGCGCACGGCACCGAGCACGTGCCGGGAAAAGCCTTCTTCCTCGCGAATGATCAACATTAATTGTTGCACTTCGCCGGAGCCCACCGGGATCACCAGGCGCCCGCCGGGGGCCAGTTGATCGAGCAAGGCCTGGGGCACGTCGGTCGCCACGGCGGTGACGATGATGCCGTTATACGGCGCCAGTGCCGGCCAGCCTTCCCAGCCATCGCCCCAGCGGAACACCACGTTGCGCAGGTTCAACTCCACCAGGCGTTCCTTGGCCCGGTCCTGCAGCACCTTGATGCGTTCGACGGAAAACACCCGCTCCACCAGTTGCGACAACACAGCCGTCTGGTAGCCGGAGCCGGTGCCGATTTCCAGCACCTTGTCCAGCGGGCCCGCCGCCAGCAGCAACTCACTCATCCGCGCCACCATATAAGGCTGGGAGATGGTCTGGTTGTGGCCGATCGGCAGCGCCGTGTCTTCATAGGCGCGGTGAGCCAGGGCTTCATCGACAAACAGATGCCGCGGGGTACGCCGGATGACTTCCAGCACCTGGGCGTTGGACAGCCCCTCTTCGTAGAGGCGCTGGATCAAACGCTCACGGGTGCGCTGGGAAGTCATCCCGATGCCCCGGCGCAGCAGGTCGTCTTGTTCACGAGCCATCAGCGCAGCCCCTCCAGCCAGCCATCGAGGTTACTGAAGGCATCACTGAAGGTGCGATCGAGTTGCAACGGGGTAATCGAGACATAACCTTGCATCACCGCATGAAAGTCCGTGCCCTCGCCACCGTCCTCGGCATCGCCGGCGGCGGCGATCCAATAACCTTCCTTGCCACGCGGGTCGACCACCTTCATCGGCGCTGCCGCGCGGGAGCGGTGGCCCAGGCGAGTCAGCTGGATGCCGCGAATGTGGTCGAGGGGCAGATTGGGGATATTGACGTTGAGCACCGTACGCGGCGGCAACACCAGGGAGTCATGGGCTTCCACCAGCTTGCGGGCGAAATACGCCGCGGTCGCCAGGTTGTCCAATTGACGGGAGGCAAACGAAAAGGCGAACGAGGTCCGCCCAAGGAAGCGCCCTTCAAGGGCAGCTGCCACGGTGCCGGAATACAGCACGTCATCCCCCAGGTTGGCCCCCAGGTTGATCCCGGAAACCACCAGGTCCGGTTCGCGGTCCAGCAGGCTGTTGATTGCCAGGTGCACGCAATCCGTCGGCGTGCCGTTCACGCTGATAAAGCCGTTGGGCAACGTCTGTACGTGCAAAGGACGGTCGAGCGTCAGCGAGCTGCTGGCGCCGCTTTTGTCCTGGTCCGGGGCAACCACCACGCACTCGGCGTAATCCGCCAGCGCAGCATGAAGCGCGGCAAGGCCGGGTGCGGTGACCCCGTCGTCGTTAGATATCAGAATACGCATGGGCTGTCCGTCTGCCCCACCGGCACCAGATCTACAAGCTCGCGCACCAATACAGTAGCGAAGCATCCAGCCGGCAGGACGAATTCCAATTGCAGAATGTCAGACTCGGGATAATGCCACGTCAACCCGCCAATGGGCAGTCGAAGAATGCGACGTTCCTGGGTCATGCCGGCATTCACCAGCCAATCCCGCAGGTCGGCTTCACCATCGGCGATCGCCTGCTCCAACGCAAAGGTTGCCCCCGACGCCGGCGAATCCCCTTCACCCCATTGGGGGCCGGTGGGATGCAGGTCGAGAATGGCCAGGCGCGGGTCGCTGCATTCCGCCTCCCCGCCGGGAAAAAGCTGCGGCTGTCGGTAAACGCCAGCAAGTCGCCAACCTGGGCGCGCTGCCAGGAACCGTCGGCCACCCGGGCCGCCAACACTTTGTTGAATAGAAAGCTGCGCGCCGTCGAGAGCAGGCGCGAACGCACATTGCGCTGCTCCGGCAAGGCCTTGCGCGCGGCCCAGTCGCGGGCATCAACGACGTTGCCGCCGTTATGACCGAAACGCTGGGCGCCGAAATAGTTGGGGATGCCTTGCCTGGCGATCAGTTGCAGGCGTGCGTCGATGGCCGCGGCATCGCCGGCAAACTGGGTCAGGCGCAAGGTGAAGCCGTTGGCCGAATGGGCACCGCGCTGCAGCTTGCGCTTGTGGCGGCCGGTCTTGAGGATCTTCAGGGTCTCGTTTTCCGCCCCGCTCAGGTCCGGATCCGCCTTGCCCGGCAACTGCACGCTGAACCACTGGCGGGTCAGCGCCTGGCGATCCTTCAGCCCGGCGTAGCTGACGGTGCGCAATGGCACGCCCGCCGCCTTGGCAATCCGCCGCGCCGCTTCCTCGGTATTCAGGCCGCGCTTTTCCACCCACAACCACAGGTGTTCACCTTCGCCGCTCAGCGGGATGTCCAGCACTTCATCCACCTGGAAGTCTTCGGCGGTGGCCTTCAGAACAGCGCTGCCCAAGGCCTCGCCATAGGCCCGCGGGCCCAGCAGTTGCAGATCATTCATGCGCGCAGCAACAAGGCAACGGAGTGCACGGCAATGCCCTCTTCGCGACCGGTAAACCCGAGCTTTTCGGTGGTGGTGGCTTTTACGTTCACTTGATCCAACTCAACTTGGAGATCCGCGGCAATCAGCGCGCGCATCGATTCGATATGCGGGGCCATTTTCGGCGCCTGGGCAACGATGGTGTTGTCGACGTTGCCGACTTTCCAGCCCTTGGCGTGGATCAAACCGACCACATGACGCAGCAGCACGCGGCTGTCCGCGCCCTTGAACGTCGGGTCGGTGTCCGGAAAATGCTTGCCGATGTCGCCCAACGCAGCCGCGCCGAGCAAGGCATCGCTCAAGGCATGCAGCACCACGTCGCCGTCGGAATGAGCCAGCAACCCATGGTGGTGTGCGATCCGCACGCCGCCCAGGGTGATGAAATCGCCTTCGGCGAAACGGTGCACATCATAGCCGTGGCCAATACGCATAAAAAAACGCCCCGATTTAATTCAGGGCGTGATTCTACCTACTTTTGCTTCACATTAACCGAGCAAAGCGCGTGCGTGATGGCGTAAATGGTCTTCGATAAAGCTGGCGATAAAGAAGTAGCTGTGGTCATAACCCGGTTGCAGGCGCAACTCCAGCGGATGGTTGGCCGCCTTGGCCGCTTGCTGCAAGGCTTGCGGCTTGAGCTGCACGGCGAGGAAATCGTCGCGATCGCCCTGGTCCACCAGCAGTGGCAGCTTTTCCGAGGCCTCGCTGATCAACACGCAGGCATCCCATTCACGCCACTTCGAGCGCTCTTCGCCGAGGTAGCGAGAGAAAGCCTTCTGGCCCCACGGGCAATCCATCGGGTTGTTGATCGGCGAGAACGCCGACACCGACTGATAACGCCCCGGGTTGCGCAAGGCACATACCAGCGCGCCGTGACCGCCCATGGAGTGGCCGCTGATCCCGCGTTTGGCCGAGGCCGGGAAATGCGCCTCGACCAAAGCCGGCAATTCCTGCACCACGTAGTCATGCATCCGATAGTGCTGGACCCAGGGTTCCTGGGTGGCGTTCAGGTAGAAGCCGGCGCCGAGGCCAAAGTCCCACGCGTTGTCCGGGTCACCCGGCACACCAGGCCCGCGCGGGCTGGTGTCCGGCGCCACGATGATCAACCCCAGTTCGGCCGCCATGCGCTGGGCGCCGGCCTTCTGCATGAAGTTCTCATCGGTGCAGGTCAGCCCCGACAGCCAGTACAGCACCGGCAGTTTTCCGCCCTGCTCCGCTTGCGGCGGCAGGTACACGGCGAAGGTCATGTCGCAACCGAGCACATCGGAATGATGCTTGTAGCGTTTATGCCAGCCGCCGAAGCTTTTCTGGCATGACAGGTTTTCCAGACTCATGGCCGACCTCAGAAGTGAATGACGGTACGAATGCTCTTGCCTTCATGCATCAGGTCAAACGCCTTGTTGATATCTTCCAGGCCCATGGTGTGGGTGATGAAGGTATCCAGCGGGATTTCGCCTGTCTGGGCCATTTCCACGTAGCTTGGCAGTTCGCTGCGGCCGCGCACGCCACCAAACGCCGAACCGCGCCAGACACGACCGGTCACCAACTGAAACGGACGGGTGGCGATTTCCTGGCCGGCACCGGCCACGCCGATGATCACCGACTCGCCCCAACCCTTGTGGCAGCACTCCAGGGCCGCACGCATCAGCTGGACGTTGCCGATGCACTCGAAGGAAAAGTCCACGCCGCCGTCGGTCAGGTCGACGATCACGTCCTGGATCGGGCGATCGTAGTCTTTCGGGTTGATGCAGTCGGTAGCGCCCAATTGCTTGGCGATTTCAAACTTGGCCGGGTTGATGTCGATGGCAATGATGCGGCCGGCCTTGGCTTTTACCGCGCCGATCACCGCCGACAGGCCGATGCCGCCCAGGCCGAAGATGGCCACGGTGTCGCCCGGCTTGACCTTGGCGGTGTTGATCACCGCACCAATGCCGGTGGTGACGCCGCAACCCAGCAGGCAGACTTTTTCCAGGGGTGCTTCTTTGGGAATCTTGGCCACGGAGATTTCCGGCAGCACGGTGTATTCGGAGAAAGTCGAGGTGCCCATGTAGTGGAAAATCGGCTGGCCCTTGTAGGAAAAGCGCGAAGTGCCGTCTGGCATCAGGCCTTTGCCCTGGGTGGCGCGAATGGCCTGGCAGAGGTTGGTCTTGCCCGACAGGCAGAATTTGCACTTGCCGCATTCCGGGGTGTACAGCGGGATCACGTGGTCGCCCACCGCCACCGAGGTCACGCCTTCGCCGATAGCTTCCACCACCGCACCGCCTTCGTGGCCGAGGATCGACGGGAAGATGCCTTCCGGGTCTGCGCCCGACAGGGTGTAGGCGTCGGTATGGCACACACCGGAGGCCACCACCCGCAGCAGCACTTCGCCAGCCTTGGGCATGGCGACATCCACTTCAACGATCTCAAGGGGCTTCTTGGCTTCGAAGGCTACGGCCGCGCGGGACTTGATCATCCGGTTTCTCCATGGGATTAAAAACGTAAGACCGGCAGTGTAAAACATGACTGATTGATTAATAATCCAGGCGAAAGCAAAACATTATTGCTGTACAGGGATAATCACCATGCTGGAAAACCGCTGGGAAGGCATCGACGAATTTGTCGCCGTGGCTGAATGCTGCCAGTTCACGGCGGCGGCGGAGCGGCTCGGGGTCTCGTCCTCGCATATCAGCCGTCAGGTGGCGCGGCTGGAAGAGCGCCTGCAAACGCGGTTGCTGTACCGCAGCACCCGGCGGGTGACACTGACGGAGGCCGGCCAGACCTTTTTGCAACACTGCCAGCGCCTGCAGGATGGGCGCGAAGAGGCGCTGCGCGCGGTGGGCGACCTGGCCAGCGAGCCCAAGGGCATGCTGCGCATGACCTGCGCGGTGGCGTATGGCGAACGGTTTATCGTGCCGCTGGTGACCCGCTTCATGGGGTTGTATCCGCAGTTGCGGGTGGACGTGGAACTGAGTAACCGCCAGTTGGATCTGGTGCATGAGGGCCTGGACCTGGCCATTCGCCTGGGGCGCCTTTCCGACTCTCGCATGGTCGCCAGTCGCCTGGCGCCACGGCGCATGTACCTGTGTGCATCGCCTTCCTACCTTGAACGGTATGGCCGCCCACACAGCTTGTCGGAATTGAGCCGGCACAACTGCCTGATCGGCAGTTCCGATATCTGGCAACTGGAGCAGGACGGGCGGGAATTTTCCCAACGCGTACAGGGCAATTGGCGCTGCAACAGTGGGCAGGCCGTGCTGGACGCCGCACTCCAGGGCGTCGGGCTGTGTCAGTTGCCCGACTACTACGTGCTGGAACATCTCAAAAGTGGTGCCCTGGTGTCATTGCTTGAGGCTCAGCAGCCGCCGAATACTGCGGTTTGGGCGCTCTACCCGCAACAACGCCACCTCTCGCCAAAGGTACGCAAGCTGGTGGACTTCCTCAAAGAGGGGCTGGCCCAGAATGCGGTCTACACCGCCATATAAATAACGCCTGGCCATCCCTCGCTTGCCTGCAAATACACGCAATTTCCATTGCGTGAAGGCAAGCAGATGACCACCCACACCCCACAGATCCATCGCACCAATCACTTTATCCGCAAGGTCCTGGCCGATTTCCCGGTGCCCGGCGAGATCGCTGCCCGGTTGATTCGCGAGCACGCCCAACCGTTCTGCAACGAAGAACTGGACCCTGACACCACGCTGCTGACCACCCTCGAATACAACACCGACAACCCCGACGCGCCCTTCACCGGCGCCATCGTCCAGTCGATGACCTTGACCGAAGCGATGATCGCCAACGCCCCCGAGGCGCCCGGCGGCCTGGTCAACATCACGGGCTTCTCCATGACCGCGCCGTATTTCACCATCGTCCCCGAGTTGCCGCGCCTGATGGATAACCGCATCCCGGCAATGTTCAACGAAGAGTTCATCGCGGCCGGCTGGATTCCCCCACGGCGCTATGAAGCGATTTACCTGCGCAGCGATCCACAGGCGTACGGGCCAAGCACCCAATTGAACATCTCGCCGCAAACCTTTCGCAGCGCCGTGCGATCAAGCAATTTCGAACAGGTTTACAACGAGGCCATCACGGCGTTCTGGGACAAGCACCAGGAGAACTACAAAACCCTGATGCGCATGGCCTTCATCGAAGGCTATTTGAATCAATTCGAAGAATTCACCCTGACCGATGAAGAGCGCCAGCTGGCGGCGCGGGCAGCGGGCGTCGGCATCAACAAGGACTTCAGCAACTTGTCCCTGGAAGACCTGCAGGCGCCCTACGTCCTGGATAAAAATCTTTCTCTGCGTTTGCTGCGCATCCACAACAGCGAAGCCACCGACATTCTCACCATCACAGACAACCAGAGCCAGATCACCCTGCTCTACATTCCGGGCAACTCGTCACCCTTCCACGGGTTTATCAACCCGACCTCCATGCGCGCGTGGCTGGTGGACATGGCCAAGACGGCCACTCAACGCAAAGCCCTGACCAACCATTTCGAACCCGAAACGGTCGACTCCGGCTTGATCTACAGCGGGGTCGAGGAAGCCCTGGTGGGAATGTCGGCGTTTCCCGGCCCGGCCCCGAAATCCGGCCTGTTCAACAGCCTGCTGCCAAACGCCTATTGGGACCCGGAGCAATACCTCAACAACGCCATGTACCCGGCGCTGAGCGGCAATCCTTTCGACTATATAACCCGACAGGTGAAAGCACGTATCAGCAGGCTGATGGCGAGCACCATCGTTTCGCCGCTCGATACCCACAAGACAGATACCCTCGACACCCTGGAAAAAGGCTGCCTGCTGGCGATCCCCCTGGCCCTTGCCATGAGGTCGGCCCTGCTTGCGGAGTTTTGCTTCCTGACCCAAGGCCTCACCGAGATGGCGATGGGTACCGACGACGTACTCAGAGGCAAACCCAAGGGCACGGAACGGATTATCTTCGGCGCCCTGAATGCTATGCCCGTGGCGATCCATGGCCTCGGCAGCCAGGCCGCCGTCACCCTCAACGGCTTGCGCAGCCAATTGGGCAAGGCGGTCCGGCAGGCGAGCGGCAACATCAAGGTCAGCATCGTTTCCAGCCGTTCGACGTCTGTCCAAGACCAAGGCCGAATACTGAGTACACGGCCCCGCCCCGCCGGTTTGCAAACCGTGAAGTTACTTGGCGAATCGTTTATTACGTACATGACCCCCGACGAGAGCGGTTTTTTCGAACTGTTCGTGAATGATCCGGCAACCCCCTTGAAAATCTACGCCACCGGGCTCTACGCCATACAAAGCCCCGATCTGAAATGGCGGATAGCGGGGCTGAACGGGGCGGCGCCTTTCGCAACGGCTGGCAGCGCATATACCGCTTTTTTGGAGGCCCGGCCCATTCAAGTTTATTCAATGCCTATGAAATGCCGACTCCGCTGCGCGAAACCCTCTCGGGAATGATGAGCGACCACAGTTCGTTTTCCGAAGACTTCGAGCCCCTTGGAAGCCGGCAGCAATCGCTCAGGGACACCCGAAATCTGTTCTTTGAAAAAAGAAACAAATTGGCCGCTGACTCGACGACCTTTTTTAACCACCGCACCTTTCACCACGTACAACCGGTGCTACCAACCTTCAGCCTCGACGAATCCCAAACCGGCATCATCCACAAACTTTTCAGCGCCAGCGACGGACTGGTGCTGGGCGAAAGCCACGAGGCGCTGTCGAGCAAGGCTTTTCTGATGGACAACATGCAGGCGCTGGCGCGAGAAGGGGTGAAGCGGATCTATCTTGAGCACCTGTTGACCGATGTTCATACCCCGCTGATCAAGCTGTTCTACCGCTCCAGGACAGCAAGCATGTCCGATGAATTGAGAAGTTACTTGAGAGGTATCTACCCACCCCGGAGCGATAGCCACTACTCGTTTCAGAATGTCCTGATCAAAGCCCGGGAGGCCGGGATCAAGATCCAGCCCATCGACTGCACCGCCAGCTACATGATCAGGGACATGGCGGACGTCAACGGCACCCTTCGCCAACGCATGATGAATTTCTACGCGACCGAGGTGATTCAGTGGGTCCAGACCACCAAGAGCCATCCCGGGAAATGGGTCGCGCTGGTCGGTGACAGCCACACCAACACTTACCGGGGCATCCCCGGCCTGGCCGAGCTGACGGGCAGTATCAGCCTGCGGATAGAGGACGCACGCGTCGGGCAGCGACTGGGGATCGAAGCAGATCCTGGACGAACCTCCAGCATGGGAATAGGCAAGGGAGATGCGACGGTCAAGGCCGACTTTGTATTACGGGTTGATACCGCTTCATTGCAAAAAACGGCACCGGTGCTTCCCGGCCCATCCCACAGCCTGGCCGCCAAATCGCCGCAGACACAACTGAACAAACCCGGCCAGTTCCTGCTATCGGCGGCCACGCCCACCACCACGGCGCAGATTCTCTACCGGTCACGGCGAGGCAATGTCCAAACCATTGAGGTCAATCAAACCGGCGCACTGTTTTCCATCACCGCACCGGGTTGGTCAATCGACCAGAAACCCTTCAACAGCCTGCAGGCCTTGGTGGATGCGCTGAAAACCAGGCCCGGCGTTGAGCAGGTGCCCGACTGAATCAAACGGACTGGCTGGCCCGACGCTGGCGCAGCCATTCGAGGTCTTCCGGGCGGGTGACCTTGATATTGTCGGAACGGCCTTCGATCAGGCGCGGTGCGTGCCCGGCCCATTCCATGGCGGAGGCTTCGTCGGTGATGACCACGTCCGAGACCAGGCTGTCGGCGAGGGCCCGATGCAGCGCGCCCAGGCGAAACATCTGCGGCGTGTAGGCTTGCCAGATCTCGCTGCGGTCAACGGTTTCCAGTACCCGGCCATGCTTGTCGGCGCGCTTGAGGGTATCTCGCGCCGGCACCGCCAGCAGCCCGCCGACGGCATCGTTGGCCAGCTCAAAGAGCAGTTTGTCGAGATCGTCGCGGTTGAGGTTGGGCCGGGCCGCATCGTGCACCAGCACCCAGTCATCATCGCCGGCGCCCTGGCCATGCAAGTACAGCAAGGCGTTAAGCACTGAACCCGAGCGCTCTTCGCCGCCGTCCACACGCACGATGCGCGGGTCGGTGGCGCAGGCCAGGGTTGGCCAGTAAGGGTCATCAACAGCGACGCTGACCACCAGCCCCTTGAGGTCCGGGTGGTCGAGGAAACAGCCAAGGCTGTGTTCGAGAATAGTGCGCCCGCCCAACTGCAGGTACTGCTTGGGACGGTCCGCGGCCATACGGGCACCTACGCCCGCGGCAGGAATCACGGCCCAGAAGGCCGGTGACGAGCTGCTCATTGGGCCAACTGGTAGAGGGTTTCGCCCTCCTTGACCATGCCCAACTCATGACGAGCCCGTTCTTCAACGGTCTCCATGCCTTTTTTCAATTCAAGCACTTCGGCATCGAGCACGCGATTGCGCTCCAGCAGCACCTCGTTTTCGGCGTGCTGTGCAGCAATTTGCTGGGTCAGTTCGGTGACCTGCGCCAAGCTGCCATTCCCCACCCAAAGGCGGTACTGCAGGCCAGCCAGCAGCAAGAGCAAGACGAGGAACAACCAATTGGGACTGCGCATCGAATATCGGGTATCCAGTGAAAAAAGACAGCCATGCAAAACTTTTGATGCAACTGATAGCACGAAGCCTGGAAAAACCAGGCTTGTGCTTGTTAGTCATGAGATTAGCGTCGAAATTCACGCTGTCGTGATTTTTCCGACGTAATCCGCTGACCTTTTACCATTTAACAATCAGCCGCGAAACTCGCTGCGACCGTTGTATTTGGCTTTGCCGCCCAGTTGCTCTTCGATACGCAGCAATTGGTTGTACTTGGAAACGCGATCGGAACGGCACAGGGAACCGGTCTTGATCTGCCCGGCCGAAGTGCCCACGGCCAGGTCGGCAATGGTCGAATCTTCGGTTTCGCCGGAGCGGTGGGAGATCACGGCGGTGTAGCCCGCAGCCTTGGCCATCTGGATGGCTTCCAGGGTTTCGGTCAGGGTGCCGATCTGGTTGAACTTGATCAGGATCGAGTTGGCGATCTTTTTGTCGATGCCTTCTTTCAGGATCTTGGTGTTGGTGACGAACAGGTCGTCGCCCACCAGTTGGATTTTCTCGCCGATTTTATCGGTGAGGACTTTCCAGCCGGCCCAGTCGGACTCGTCCAGGCCGTCTTCGATCGAGATGATCGGGTAGCGCTCGGTCAGCCCCTTGAGGTAGTCGGCAAAACCTTCGGAGGTGAACACGTGGCCTTCACCGGACAGGTTGTACTTGCCGTCTTCGTAGAATTCGCTGGCCGCGCAGTCCAGGGCCAGGGTCACGTCGGTGCCCAGCTTGTAGCCAGCGTTGGCCACGGCTTCGGAGATCACTTTCAGTGCATCTTCGTTGGACGCCAGGTTCGGCGCGAAGCCCCCTTCGTCACCCACTGCAGTGCTCAGGCCACGGGCCTTCAGCACAGCCTTGAGGTGGTGGAAAATCTCGGTGCCCATGCGCAGGCCTTCGGAGAAGGTCTTGGCGCCAACCGGCTGCACCATGAATTCCTGGATGTCGACGTTGTTATCAGCGTGCTCGCCACCGTTGATGATGTTCATCATCGGCACCGGCATCGAGTAGACACCCGGGGTGCCATTCAGGTTGGCGATGTGGGCGTACAGCGGCAGGTCCTGGTCCTGTGCAGCGGCCTTGGCAGCCGCCAGGGACACGGCGAGGATGGCGTTGGCGCCCAGGCTGCCTTTGTTTTCGGTACCGTCGAGCTTGATCATCGCGTGATCGAGGGCTTTCTGGTCAAGCGGGTCCTTGCCCAGCAGCAGGTCACGGATCGGGCCATTGATGTTGGCGACCGCCTTGAGTACACCCTTGCCCAGGTAACGGCTCTTGTCGCCATCACGCAGTTCCAGCGCTTCGCGGGAACCTGTGGAAGCACCGGACGGCGCGCAGGCGCTGCCGATGATGCCGTTATCGAGAAGCACGTCGGCTTCGACGGTAGGGTTGCCACGGGAGTCGAGAACTTCACGACCTTTGATGTCGACGATTTTTGCCATTGTTGTAAACACTCCAAAGTTGACGAAAACGACGCAGCTGAAGGAAATCTTTTGACCGACCGCAAGGGTGGAACAACGGGCAGGCTTGCAGGCGACAAGGCTCAGGCCCGCGGGCCTGAGCGTAAAGCGAGGGAAAGTCTACCGGAGAAATGGCGCTTACGCGGTCTCTACCGTCGGAAAACTCTTGACCAGGTCGTCCAACTGCTTCAACTGGGCCAGGAAGGGCTCCAGCTTGTCCAGGCGCAGGGCGCATGGGCCGTCGCACTTGGCGTTGTCCGGGTCCGGGTGGGCTTCCAGGAACAAACCTGCCAGGGACTGGCTGATGCCGGCCTTGGCCAGGTCCAGTACCTGGGCACGTCGCCCGCCAGCGGAATCGGCGCGACCACCGGGCATTTGCAGCGCGTGGGTCACGTCGAAGAACACCGGGTATTCGAACTGTTTCATGATGCCGAAACCGAGCATATCCACCACGAGGTTGTTGTAGCCGAAGCTCGAACCCCGCTCGCAGAGGATCAACTGGTCGTTACCCGCTTCCACGCACTTGTTCAGGATGTGTTTCATTTCCTGGGGGGCGAGGAACTGGGCTTTCTTGATATTGATCACAGCGCCGGTCTTGGCCATGGCGACCACGAGGTCGGTCTGGCGCGACAGGAAGGCCGGCAACTGGATGATGTCGCACACCTCGGCGACCACGGCAGCCTGTTCCGGCTCGTGGACGTCGGTGATGATCGGCACGCCGAAGGCTTGCTTGATGTCCTGGAAGATCCGCATGCCTTCTTCAAGGCCCGGGCCGCGGTAGGAGGTCACGGACGAACGGTTGGCCTTGTCGAAACTGGCCTTGAACACGTAAGGGATACCGAGTTTCTCGGTCACCTTCACGTACTCTTCACAGACCTGCATCGCCATGTCGCGGCTTTCCAGCACGTTCATGCCGCCGAACAGCACCATGGGCTTGTCGTTGGCAATCTCGATGTCGCCTACGCGAATGATCTTCTGGGCCATCAGGTTTACGCCTTCTTCTGATGTTGCGTCAGTGCTGCTTTAACGAAGCCGCTGAACAACGGGTGACCGTCGCGCGGGGTCGAGGTGAACTCCGGGTGGAACTGGCACGCCACGAACCATGGATGATCCGGTGCTTCAACCACTTCAACCAGCGCGCCATCACCGGAACGACCGGAGATTTTCAGGCCGGCTTCCATGATTTTCGGCAGCAGGTTGTTGTTCACTTCATAACGGTGACGGTGACGCTCGACGATCACGTCCTTGCCGTAGCAATCGTGAACCAGGGAACCCGGCTCCAGCAGGCAATCCTGCGCGCCGAGGCGCATGGTGCCGCCCAGGTCGGAGGCTTCGGTACGGGTTTCGACCGCGCCGGTGGCATCTTCCCACTCGGTGATCAGGCCCACGACCGGGTGACCGCTAGTGCGATCGAACTCGGTGGAGTTGGCGTCTTTCCAGCCCATCACGTTACGGGCGAACTCGATGACCGCCACTTGCATGCCCAGGCAGATACCCAGGTACGGCACCTTGTTCTCACGAGCGTACTGGACGGCAGTGATCTTGCCTTCCACGCCACGCAAGCCGAAGCCGCCCGGAACCAGGATGGCGTCAACGCCTTCCAGCAGCGCAGTGCCCTGGTTCTCGATGTCTTCGGAGTCGATGTAGCGCAGGTTGACCTTGGTACGGTTGCTGATGCCCGCGTGGCTCATCGCTTCGATCAGCGACTTGTAGGCGTCCAGCAGCTCCATGTACTTGCCGACCATGGCGATGGTGACTTCATGCTCAGGGTTGAGCTTGGCGTCGACCACGGCTTCCCACTCGGACAGATCGGCACCGCCACACTGCAGGCCGAAGCGCTCGACGACAAAATCATCCAGGCCCTGGGAATGCAGGATGCCCGGGATCTTGTAGATGGTGTCGGCGTCTTCCAGAGCGATGACCGCACGTTCTTCAACGTTGGTGAACTGGGCGATCTTGCGACGCGACGCGATGTCGATCGCGTGGTCGGAGCGGCATACCAGCACGTCCGGCTGCAGGCCGATGGAACGCAGTTCCTTGACCGAGTGCTGGGTAGGCTTGGTTTTGGTTTCGCCGGCGGTAGCGATGTACGGCACCAGTGTCAGGTGCATCAGCATCGCGCGCTTGGCGCCGACTTCGAAACGCAACTGGCGGATGGCTTCAAGGAACGGCTGGGACTCGATGTCACCCACGGTGCCACCGATCTCGACCATCGCCACGTCGGCATCGCCTGCACCCTTGATGATGCGGCGCTTGATTTCGTCGGTGATGTGCGGGATCACCTGGATGGTTGCACCCAGGTAGTCACCACGGCGCTCCTTGCGCAGCACGTGCTCGTAGACACGGCCGGTGGTGAAGTTGTTGTTCTGGGTCATGGTCGTGCGGATGAACCGCTCGTAGTGGCCCAGGTCCAGGTCGGTCTCGGCGCCGTCGTGGGTGACGAACACTTCACCGTGCTGGAACGGGCTCATGGTGCCCGGGTCAACGTTGATGTACGGGTCCAGCTTGAGCATGGTGACTTTAAGTCCCCGCGCCTCCAGGATGGCCGCCAATGAAGCGGAGGCAATGCCTTTCCCCAATGAAGAAACAACACCGCCCGTGACGAATATGTAGCGCGTCATGAAAAACCCTAGAAGTCTGCGTTAAAGCGGTCCGAGCCGCCGGGGAAAGCGAAGGAAGGCCGAAGCCCCCGATCACCTGCATTAATCACAGTGCACCTTTCAAAAAAACCGCCGCGTTGTGACAGACCAGCAATGAAACACCGGTACGTTGATCGCTACACATTTTTTGGAATCGCCCAGCAAAGACTGCTTGGTAATCGGCAACTGCTGCGATTCAGGCGAATCCACAGAAGTTGTATCAAGAAGGGAGCGTAGTCTACCGGAAAGGCTCTATCAGCTCAAACCTTGATCGCAGGTTGGTGGCATCCAATGTAATTGCCAACCGGCATGGCCACCTGCCACAAGCCCCGGCAGGTTGGCCACGGCCAGCAATTGTTGGCCCTGATACAGCAGCGGCAATCTGCCACGGATGAAGCCTGGCACTGCACTTTCGTTAAGCAACCGCTTCAGGTCGCGCCGGCCCCGGCCTGGCAATTCCATGATTTCGCCGCCCTGGCGATATCGGATGCTCAAAGGGCCTTCAGGTGCGTTGCCACTGAAATGCAGTTGGCCGTTACCGGGTAACTGTAGTGGGTTTTGCGGGTGTGACCAGCTCACCGGCGCATCCAAAAATTCCGGCCAACTGGCCGGTAACCACCAGATGCGCCCGCCGCCGCGATGCAATTGGCCGTCGGCCAGGCGCCACAGAGGCTGTGCGTCTTCCTTGGCATCGCGCAAGGCCTGCCAGCCGGCCCAGTGCTCGCTGTCGGGCAAGCGTGTCAGCGGTGTCAGCCAGTGCATGAGTGCGTTGCGCTGGCGGGCCTCGGAGAGCGCGGCGAGTGGCTCAAGGGCCAGCGACGGCAACGCCAGCCAGGGAAATACCGAGGGTTGGCTGGCGGCCAGCAGGTCCATTTGCGCCAGTTCGTCGAGCAGACCCTGGGCTTCGCTCAAGTGTTCGGCGCTGCGGGCCATGGTGCTGACGGCCTGAGGCCAGCGTTCAGTCAGCCGCGGAAAAACATGATGGCGCAGGTAATTGCGCGAGAAACGCGGATCGGCGTTGGACGGGTCTTCGATCCAGGTCAAGCCTTGCTCACGGGCGTAGGCTTCCAGAACGGCGCGGGACACCTCCAGCAGCGGCCGCGCCAGGTAGCCATCCCCCAACGGGCGCTGCGCAGGCATTGCTGCCAGCCCACGCACCCCGGCCCCACGCAACAAGCGGAACAACAAGGTTTCGGCCTGATCGTCGCGGTGCTGGCCGGTGATCAGCAACTCCCCTGCCCCGGTGACCTCGGCAAACGCCTGATACCGCGCGTCACGGGCGGCGCGCTCCAGGCTTGCGCCAGGTTGCACGTGCACACGGATCACTTGCAGGGGCACGCCCAGGGCGTCACACACGGCCTGGCAATGAGCCGGCCACGCGTCAGCCGCCGCTTGCAGCCCATGATGCACATGGAGCGCACTGAGTGGCGGGAGTGGGTCAGTTTTGGCCAGACTGGCCAGAAGGTGCAGCAGGACGGTGGAGTCGAGACCGCCGGAGAAAGCGATATGCCAGGCCGGGGCGTTGCGCCAGGGTGCGAGGGCTTGCAGGAGCTTGGCGGTCAAGGTGGGCTTCATGGCAAAGGACGCCGTCAATCTGGAATGCGATAACCCAGCATACACAAAGCAAATGTGGGAGCGGGCTTGTGCAGGAGCCGGGCTTGCCCGCGATGCAGACAACTCGGTTTATCTATTGCACCGAGTTGATGCTATCGCAGGCAAGCCAGCTCCCACACAAGCCCGCTCCCACATTTAGTAAGGCGTCAGCTTAGAGGCCGTAGCTCATCAGTCGCTCGTAACGGCGGGCCAGCAGCGCCTCGTTGTCGAACTTCTTGAGCATCGACAGTTGCGAGCTGAGTTCGGCACGAATGGTCGCTGCAGCGGCAGCCGGGTCACGGTGGGCGCCGCCCAATGGTTCGGCGATCACTTTATCCACGATGCCCAGGCCTTTCAGGCGATCAGCGGTGATGCCCATGGCTTCGGCAGCGTCCGGCGCTTTCTCGGCGGTTTTCCACAGGATCGAAGCGCAACCTTCCGGCGAGATCACCGCGTAGGTCGAATATTGGAGCATGTTCAGTTGGTCGCAGACGCCAATGGCCAATGCACCGCCGGAACCGCCTTCGCCGATCACCGTCGCGATGATTGGCGTCTTCAGGCGGGCCATCACCCGCAGGTTCCAGGCAATCGCTTCGCTCTGGTTGCGCTCTTCAGCGTCGATACCCGGATAGGCGCCCGGGGTGTCGATGAAGGTCAGGATCGGCATCTTGAAGCGCTCGGCCATTTCCATCAGGCGGCAGGCCTTGCGATAGCCTTCGGGGCGCGGCATGCCGAAGTTGCGGCGAACCTTCTCGCGCACTTCACGGCCTTTCTGGTGACCGATCACCATGACAGGCTGGTCGTCCAGGCGGGCGATACCGCCCACGATGGCCGCGTCGTCGGAGAAATGACGGTCGCCGTGCAGCTCGTCGAACTCGGTGAAGATGTGCTCGATGTAGTCCAGGGTGTACGGACGGCGCGGGTGGCGGGCCAGGCGCGCGATCTGCCAGCTGGTCAGCTTGCCGAAGATGTCTTCGGTGAGCGTGCTGCTCTTGTCTTGCAGGCGAGCGATTTCATCGCCGATATTCAGCGAATTGTCATTGCCGACCAGGCGCAGCTCTTCGATCTTGGCTTGCAGGTCAGCGATCGGCTGTTCGAAATCAAGAAAATTCGGGTTCATAAGCGTCCGTCTTGGGTCGACGGCCAGGGAGTGCCTGGCCAGCCGGTTGTCTATTCGCGCCCTACCTTAAGGGAGAGGCGCGGTTAGGTCGAGATTAAATGTTCGGTCGAGATCAGGCGTTGTTTGTACGGCCTGACCGTCAACGGTATTGGAGGAAGACGTTGTCACGCCCGAACTGGTCACGCAATGCTTGAATCAAGCCATCGCCCGGGTCGATTCTCCAGGTCTCGCCGAACTGCAGCATGGCCTTGGCATCATTGCCGGTGTACTCCATGGTCACCGGGCACGCGCCACGATGACGCTTGAGCAAGTCACCCAACCAGCGTAGCTGATCGCCTTTGAGCGCATCAGTGCGCACTTTCAGGCGCAGGCTTTCGGCCAGATTGGTGCGGGCATCTTCCATGCTCATCACGCGCTTGATCCGCAGGCGCAGGCCGCCGGAGAAGTCGTCGTTGCTGACTTCCCCTTCCACCACCACCATCGCGTCCGTCTGCAGCAGCGATTGGGCGGAGTGGAACGCATCGGCAAACAGCGACGCTTCGATCCGGCCCGAGCGGTCGTCGAGGGTGATGAAACCCATCTTGTCGCCCTTTTTGTTTTTCATCACCCGCAGGGCGATGATCATGCCCGCGACGGTCTGGGTATCCCGCGCCGGCTTCAGGTCGATGATGCGCTGACGGGCGAAGCGACGGATTTCGCCTTCGTACTCGTCAATCGGGTGACCGGTGAGGTACAGGCCCAAGGTGTCTTTCTCGCCCTTGAGGCGTTCCTTCAGGGTCAGGTCCTTGGCCTTGCGGTGGTTGGCGTAGACGTCAGCGTCTGCTTCGACGAACAGCCCGCCAAACAGGTCGGCGTGGCCACTGTCGTGGGTGCGGGCGGTCTGCTCGGCGGCCTTGATCGCTTCTTCCATGGCCGTCAGCAGCACCGCACGGTTGCGGTCAATGTTGGCCTGGTAAGCCTTCGGCTCATCATGGAAGTGCGGGCCCAGGCGATCCAGGGCGCCGCTGCGGATCAAGCCATCAAGGGTCCGTTTGTTGATGCGTTTGAGGTCGACACGGGCGCAGAAATCGAACAGGTCCTTGAACGGCCCGTCCTGACGCGCTTCGGTAATCGCCTCCACCGGGCCTTCGCCCACGCCCTTGATCGCGCCAAGACCATAGATGATGCGGCCTTCGTCGTTCACCGTGAACTTGAACTCGGAAGTGTTCACGTCCGGCGCGTCGAGGCGCAGCTTCATGGTGCGCACTTCCTCGATCAAGGTCACGACCTTGTCGGTGTTGTGCATATCCGCAGACAGTACCGCCGCCATGAACGGCGCCGGGTAGTGAGCCTTCAGCCACGCGGTCTGGTACGACACCAGGCCATAGGCGGCGGAGTGGGATTTGTTGAAGCCGTAACCGGCGAATTTCTCTACCAGGTCGAAGATGTTACCGGCCAGGTCAGCGTCGATGTTATTGGTGGCGCAACCTTCAATGAAACCGCCGCGCTGCTTGGCCATTTCCTCGGGTTTTTTCTTACCCATGGCCCGACGCAGCATGTCCGCGCCACCGAGGGTGTAACCGGCCATGACCTGGGCAATCTGCATCACCTGTTCTTGATACAGGATGATGCCGTAGGTCGGTGCCAGTACTGGCTTGAGGCCTTCGTACTGGTAATCGGAGTGCGGGTAAGCCAGTTCGGCACGCCCGTGCTTACGGTTGATGAAGTCATCCACCATGCCCGATTGCAGCGGGCCCGGACGGAACAGGGCCACCAGTGCAATCAAGTCTTCCAGGCAGTCGGGCTTGAGCTTTTTGATCAGCTCTTTCATGCCGCGGGATTCAAGCTGGAAGACGGCCGTGGTTTCGGCTTTTTGCAGCAGGCTGTAGGTCGGTTTGTCGTCCAGCGGGATAAACGCGATATCCAGCGGCGGCTCGTTGACCTTGGCGCGGTCGCGGTTGATGGTCTTCAGCGCCCAGTCGATGATCGTCAGGGTACGCAGGCCAAGGAAGTCGAACTTCACCAGGCCGGCCGCCTCCACGTCATCCTTGTCGAACTGGGTTACCAGGCCGTCGCCTTCTTCGTCGCAATAGATCGGCGAAAAATCCGTCAGCTTGGTGGGCGCGATAACCACACCACCGGCGTGTTTACCGACGTTACGCACCACGCCTTCGAGTTTGCGCGCCATGTCCCAGATTTCGGCCGCTTCTTCATCGACCTTGATGAAGTCCCGCAGGATTTCTTCCTGCTCGTAGGCTTTTTCCAGGGTCATGCCGACTTCGAACGGGATCATCTTCGACAGGCGGTCAGCCAGGCCGTAGGACTTGCCCTGCACCCGGGCCACGTCGCGGATTACCGCCTTGGCCGCCATCGAACCGAAAGTGATGATCTGGCTTACGGCGTTGCGGCCGTACTTCTCGGCCACGTATTCGATTACCCGGTCGCGACCATCCATGCAGAAGTCGACGTCGAAGTCGGGCATCGATACCCGTTCCGGGTTAAGGAACCGTTCGAAGAGCAGGTCATATTCCAGCGGGTCGAGGTCGGTGATCTTCTGCACATAGGCCACCAGCGACCCGGCACCCGATCCACGGCCTGGGCCCACCGGCACGCCGTTGCTTTTGGCCCACTGGATAAAGTCCATAACGATCAGGAAGTAACCGGGGAACCCCATCTGGATGATGATATCCAGCTCGAAATTCAGCCGGTCGACGTAGACCTGGCGCTTGGCTTCGTAATCTTCGGTGGTGTCCTTGGGCAACAGGACGCTCAGGCGCTCCTCCAGGCCGTCGAACGAGACCTTGCGGAAATACTCGTCGATGGTCATGCCATCGGGAATCGGGAAGTTGGGCAGGAAGTGCTTGCCCAGCTTCACTTCAATATTGCAGCGCTTGGCGATTTCAACGGAGTTTTCCAGGGCCTCGGGCAGGTCGCTGAACAACTCGGCCATTTCATCGGCGCTTTTGAGGTACTGCTCTTCGCTGTAGTTTTTCGAGCGGCGCGGATCATCCAGCGCCCGGCCTTCGCCAATGCAGACGCGGGTTTCGTGGGCCTCGAAGTCTTCCTTCCTGATAAAGCGCACATCGTTGGTCGCTACCAGCGGCGCGCCCAGCTTTTCAGCCAGGGCCACGGCGGCGTGCAACTGCTCTTCATCATTGGGGCGGTTGGTGCGCTGGATTTCCAGGTAGAACCGGTTGGGGAACACGTCCATCCATTCACGGGCGAGCACTTCCGCCTCGTGGGGGTTGCCGCCCAACAGCGCGATGCCGATTTCACCCTCTTTGGCCGCCGAGAGCATGATCAGCCCTTCGCTGGCCTCGGCCACCCACTCGCGCTCGATGATGATCGAGCCGTTGCGCTGGCCATCGATAAAGCCACGGGAAATCAGTTCGGTGAGGTTGCGATAACCGACGCCGTTCATCGCCAACAGGCTGATGCGGCTCAATGGGTTATCCGGGTCCTTGTTCGACAGCCACAGGTCGGCGCCGCAGATCGGCTTGATGCCGGCGCCCATGGCGGCCTTGTAGAACTTGACCAGGGAGCACATGTTGTTCTGGTCGGTCACCGCCACGGCAGGCATGTTCATGCCCACCAGGGTTTTGACCAGCGGTTTGATCCGTACCAGGCCGTCGACCAGGGAGTATTCAGTGTGCAGGCGCAGGTGAACGAATGAAGCCGGCATAGTGATCCTGTACAAAACGTGAAAACAACAAGGCCCGGAAATCCGGCATTTAAAGCTACTGCGCTTTAAAGGCCGGATTGTACCGGGCCTTGGCAAAAACATCAGCCTTGCCGCTAAACCTCGATCAGGCTTTCCCGAGCCTCGTAAGCCTGGCGAACCGGGGCGAACGAGCGGCGGTGGATTGGGGTTGGCCCCAGGCGCACCAAAGCTTCCAGATGAACGGGCGTAGGGTAGCCTTTGTGCCCACCGATGCCGTAGCCAGGGTAGATCAATTCAAAAGCCGCCATTTCTCGGTCACGGCTGACCTTGGCCAGGATCGACGCAGCGGCAATGGCCGGCACCTTGCTGTCGCCCTTTACCACTGCTTCAGCAGGCATCGTCAGCTTGGGGCAGCGGTTGCCGTCGATCATCGCCATTTTTGGGGTGATGTGCAGGCCTTCAATGGCACGCTGCATGGCCAGCATGGTGGCGTGCAGGATGTTCAGTTTGTCGATTTCCTCGACTTCGGCCCGGGCGATGTGCCAGCTCAGGGCCTTCTCACAGATCTCGTCAAAGAGTTTTTCGCGACGGGCTTCAGTGAGTTTCTTCGAATCGTTGAGGCCGAGGATCGGGCGGTTCGGGTCGAGGATTACGGCTGCGGTGACGACCGCGCCACACAGCGGGCCACGGCCCACTTCGTCGACGCCGGCCACCAGATCCAGGGCATCGGCCACCAGGCTGAAATCCAGACCCATTTGCGTCTTCATAGGGCTTCCTGTTTTTGGCCGATCAAGGTCAGCACAGCATCCGCTGCCTGATTCGACGCATCACGGCGCAAGGTGCGGTGAATCTCGTCAAACCCACGGGTCTGCTCTTCGCCACCGTCGATCAACGGGAAAAGAGTGCGTGCCAGGGCTTCAGGCGTCGCATCGTCCTGCAACAACTCGGGCACCAGCAGACGCTGGGCCAGCAAATTGGGCAGGGAGATGTAGGGACTTTTGACCATCCGCTTGAGAATCCAGTAGGTCAGCGGCGCCAGGCGATAGGCCACGACCATCGGGCGCTTGTAGAGCAAGGCCTCCAGGGTCGCGGTACCGGAAGCGATCAGCACCGCATCGCAGGCGGCCAGCGCCAGGTGCGAGCCGCCGTCGAGCAGGGTCAACGGCAAGTTGCGCCCTACCAGCAATTCTTCAATTTGCGCACGGCGCTGAGGGCTCGCGCACGGCAATACGAAGCGCACGCCCGGCTTCAGGGCTTGCAGGCGTTCGGCGGCATCAAAAAACAGCGCACCAAGACGCCCCACTTCACCGCCCCGACTGCCCGGCATCAAGGCCACCAACGGCCCCTCAGGCAAGCCCAGTTCGACACGAGCCGCCGCACGGTCGGCCTGGAGCGGAATGGTGTCGGCCAGGGTGTGGCCGACAAACCGCACCGGCACGCCCTTCTCTTCGTAGAACCGGGCCTCGAACGGCAGCAGGGTGAGCATCAGGTCGCAGCCTTCACGGATCTTCAGCACGCGCTTTTGCCGCCACGCCCACACGGAGGGGCTGACGTAATGCACGGTCTTGATCCCGGCCTGACGCAACTTGAGTTCGATATTGAGGGTGAAGTCCGGCGCGTCGATTCCGATGAAGACGTCGGGCTTTTCTTCGATCAGGGTCTGGATCAGCTTTTTGCGGCGGGCCAGCAGCTCGCGCAAACGGCCCAGCACTTCTACCAGCCCCATGACCGACAAGCGCTCCATGGGAAAGTAGGACGTCAAGCCTTCAGCCTGCATCAGCGGACCACCGACACCGATGAATTCAACCGCCGGATGCTGAGCCTTGAGGGCTCGCATCAGGCCTGCACCGAGAATATCGCCGGAAGCTTCTCCGGCCACCAACGCTATACGCAGCTTGGCCATGATCAGCGGGTGATGCCGCGAGTCGACGACTGGATCGAGTCACGGAATATCGCAACTTCCGGAAACAGTGCGGCTGGCTCCGTCAGTTCGGTCAAGGCCTGGTCAACCGTCAGCCCCTGGCGGTAAACCACTTTGTAGGCACGGCGCAGAGCGTGGATCGCGTCTTCGCTGAAACCCCGACGGCGCATGCCCTCGAAGTTCATGCTGCGTGCTTCGGCCGGGTTGCCGAATACCGTTACAAACGCCGGAACGTCCTTGCCGATCGCGGTGCCCATGCCGGAAAAGCTGTGGGCGCCGATATGGCAGTACTGATGGACCAGGGTGAAACCGGACAGGATCGCCCAATCGTCAACGTGCACGTGGCCGGCCAACGCGGTGTTGTTGACCAGGATGCAATGGTTGCCAATCACGCTGTCATGACCGATGTGCGCATAGGCCATCACCAGGTTGTGATCACCCAGGGTGGTCTCGGCGCGGTCCTGAACGGTACCGCGGTGAATGGTCACGCCTTCACGGATGATGTTGTGATCACCGATTACCAGGCGCGTTTCTTCACCCTTGTACTTCATGTCCGGGGTGTCTTCGCCTATCGATGAAAACTGATAGATGCGGTTGTGTTTGCCAATCCGCGTCGGGCCTTTGAGGATCACGTGCGGCCCGATGACTGTCCCCTCGCCGATTTCCACACCTGCGCCGACGATCGACCAGGGGCCGACCTCAACGTCGGCGGCCAGTACGGCCGTCGGATCGATGATTGCGCGAGGGTCAATCAAACTCATAGTTTGCGTTCCGCACAGATGATTTCAGCCGAGCACACCGGCTTGCCATCGACCGAAGCCTGGCATTCGAACTTCCAGATCTGGCGCTTGCAGCTGATGAACTTGGCTTCCAGGATCAACTGATCGCCCGGAGTGACCGGGTTGCGGAAGCGCAGTTTGTCGGAGCCCACGAAATAGTAGAGCGTGCCATCGGCAGGCTTCAGGTCGAGCATTTTGAAACCAAGGATACCGGCAGCCTGGGCCATCGCTTCAATGATCAACACGCCCGGCATGATCGGATGCGCAGGGAAGTGACCGTTGAAGAACGGTTCGTTGATGCTGACATTCTTGTAGGCACGAATGCGCTTTTCCTCAACATTGAGGTCCGTCACCCGGTCCACCAGCAGGAACGGGTAACGGTGAGGCAGGTATTCGCGAATCTCGTTGATGTCCATCATTTCGGGGGGAAGCCTGTAATAAAGATTGGGAGCGTGCGGACTAAGGCACGCCCCTCTAGCAAATCAAGGAGGCAGTCTAGCGGCTGTGCACACTTGATATGGAAATGGTATCAGCCATCTGATGAAGCATTACCGCCAGGGGTCACGTCCCCAACACGCTTTTCCAGATGTTTCAGGCGCCGAGCGATATCGTCGAGCTGCCTCAGACGCGCCGCGCTCTTGCGCCATTCGGCCGCAGGCTGCATGGCCGTACCGGATGAATAGGACCCAGGTTCGGTAATCGAATGGGTCACCATGGTCATGCCGGTAATGAATACGTTGTCGCACACTTCGATATGGCCCACCAGGCCAACACCGCCGGCGAGCATGCAATGCTTGCCAATCTTGGTGCTGCCGGAAATCCCCACGCATGCGGCCATGGCGGTGTGATCGCCAATCTGCACGTTGTGGGCGATCTGAATCTGGTTATCCAGTTTTACGCCGTTACCAATGACGGTATCGGCCAGGGCACCGCGGTCAACAGCCGTATTGACGCCAATTTCAACGTCGTCGCCGATCAACACGCCGCCCACCTGGGCAATCTTGTGCCACACGCCTTTCGAGTTGGCGAAGCCGAAGCCCTCGCCACCGATCACGGCGCCCGACTGAATCACGACACGTTCGCCAATACGCACATCGTGGTACAGGGTCACGCGCGGAGCCAGCCAACCACCGGCACCCACCTCACTGCGGGCACCGATAAAGCACTGCGCGCCGATCGTCACGCCCGCGCCGATGCGTGCGCCACTTTCGATCACCACAAAAGCACCGATGCTCGCGGCAGGGTCGACCTGCGCGTCATCGGCGATCACCGCAGTCGGATGGATACCGGCAGCAGCCTTGGGTTTTGGATCGAACAGGTGCGACGCCCTGGCGTATGCCAGGTACGGGTCGGCAACAACCAGCGCATCCCCGGTAAACCCTTCGGCATCAGCGGCCTTCAGCAACACAGCTGCGGCGCGGCTGTCGCCCAGGTATTTACGGTATTGGGGGTTTGCCAGGAAGCTCAACTGAGCTGGGCCAGCCTCCTGCAAGGTGGCTAGCCCAGTAATTTCCTTCTCCGGGGAGCCACGTAAGGTGGCCCCCAGGAACTCGGCCAATTGGCCGAGCTTGATAGTCGCAGTCATGGCTTACTTCAGCTGATTCATGCGCTCGATCACCTGACGGGTGATGTCGTACTGAGGTTTAACGTCGATGACGGCGCCGCGTTCGAACACCAGGTCAAAGGCACCTTTCTTGATGACTTCTTCCACGGCGCTGTCGAGTTTCGGCTTGAGCTGCTTGAGCATTTCACGGTCAGCAACAGCCTTGGCTTCGTTCAGCTCCTTGGACTGGAACTGGTAGTCACGGGCCTTTTGCTTGAATTCAAGCTCCAGACGCTCGCGCTCGCCTTGCTGCATCTTGTCGCCACCGGCTACCAGACGGTCCTGGATACCTTTGGCGCTGCTTTCCAGAGTCTTGAGCTTGGTCAGTTGAGGACCGAACTTCTTCTCTGCATCCACGGCATATTTCTTGGCCGCATCGGATTCCAGCAGGGCCATCTGATAGTTCAGAACAGCAATCTTCATTTCGGCAAAGGCCGGGGTCGCTACCAGGACAGTCGCCAGGAGAACCAATTGAGTCAACTTACGCACGATGTACTCCTACAGAATCCGTTGTCGTTATCTTGGGTCAGACGCTTAGAACGTCTGGCCGAGGGAGAATTGGAAAATCTGGGTTTCAGCGTTATCCGGTTTCTTGATCGGCATGGCCAGAGCAAAGCTCAACGGGCCCAGCGCCGTCACCCAGGTCACACCCACACCGACAGAGCTTGCCAGGTTGCTCAGACTTACGTCGTTGCACTGCGTGTTGGACTTCGAGCCATTGGGGTTGGTGACCTGTTCGCACTTGGAGTCGAACACGTTACCCACATCCCAGAAGACCGAAGTACGCAGGGAACGCTGATCTTTCACGAATGGCAGCGGGAACAGGATCTCCGCACCACCCTGGATCAGAACGTTACCACCGAATGGCAGCGGGTCGTTGTCCGAGTCAGCCACGGTACCTTGGTTACCGGTCACGCCCACGCCACGGCTTGGGGTACCACGAGGACCCAGGGTGCTGTCCTTGAAGCCACGTACCGAGTTGAAACCACCAGCATAGTAGTTCTCATAGAACGGCAAGCCGCTGGTCGAACCATAACCATCGCCGTAACCCAGTTCGGTGTGCAGGCGCATGGTGTAGTTTTCGCTCAATGGCTGGAACAACTGGCCACGGTAGTCGAGCTTGAAGAACGACAGGTCGCTGCCCGGCGTGGTTGCTTCCAGAGTCAGGCTCTGGGAATGGCCACGGGTTGCCAGTACACCTTTGTTCAGGGTCGATTCCGACCAACCGGCCGAAGCCTTGAAGTTCAGGAACTGGTCACCTTCTTTACGCACGAAGTTGAAGATCTCATCCACGGTGTACACACCGGTCTTGATCTTGTCTTGTTGCGCGGTCAGGCCGAAGGTCAGACGCGAGGTCTCACTGATCGGGTAACCGATGTTGGCGCCAACACCCAGGCTGTCGATTGCATAGCTTGCAACGTCG
This sequence comes from Pseudomonas sp. TH32, assembly GCF_016650855.1. NCBI lineage: Bacteria > Pseudomonadati > Pseudomonadota > Gammaproteobacteria > Pseudomonadales > Pseudomonadaceae > Pseudomonas > Pseudomonas sp. TH32. The sequence continues at coordinate 257,157 of NZ_JAEKFA010000001.1, forward strand.
ACGTCGAGGTCTTTGTAGTCGGTTGTGCGGTAGAAGGCGTTGTAGCCCAGGCTCACACCGTCAGCAGTCCAGTAGGGGTCGACATAACCGAAGTTATAGCGGCTCTGGTATTCGCTTCGGGTCAGGCCGATGGAAACCTTGTTACCGGTACCGAGGAAGTTGTTCTGGGTGATCGAACCACCGAGGATCAGACCGGCACTCTGGGCGAAACCGACACTGGCGGTAATCGAACCGGAAGCCTGCTCTTCTACGGCGTAGTTCACGTCAACCTGGTCATCCACACCCGGTACAGCCGGGGTTTCGACGTTGACTTCCTTGAAGAAGCCCAGACGCTCAAGGCGAACCTTGGACTGGTCGATCAGGTAAGTCGACGCCCAGCCACCTTCCATCTGACGCATTTCACGGCGCAGCACTTCGTCAGCAGACTTGGTGTTGCCACGGAAGTTGATGCGGTTCACGTAGGCACGCTTGCCCGGATCGACGACGAAGGTGATGTCAACGGTGTGGTCTTCATCGTGCGGGGTCGGTACGCCGTTGACGTTGGCGAAGGTATAGCCTTCGTTACCCAGGCGACGGGTGATCAGCTCGGACGTGGTGGTCATCAGCTTGCGCGAGAACACCTGGTCTTTCTGCACCAGCAACAGGGACTTGACCTGGTCTTCAGGCACTTTCAAGTCACCGCTGAGCTTGACGTCACGAACCTTGTACTTCTCGCCTTCGTTGACGTTGACAGTGATATAGACGTGCTTCTTGTCCGGGGTGATGGACACCTGGGTCGAAGCGATATCCATGTTGATATAGCCACGGTCCAGGTAGTAGGAACGCAGACGCTCCAGGTCACCGGACAGTTTTTCGCGGGCGTACTTGTCATCGTTCTTGAAGAACGACAGCCAGTTGGTGGTCTTGAGTTCGAACAGGTCGATCAGGTCGTCATCAGCGAACTTGGTGTTACCCACCACGTTGATGTGCTGGATGGCCGCCACGGTACCTTCATTGATATTGACCTTCAGGCCAACGCGGTTACGCGGCTGCGGGACCACTTCAGTCTCGACGGTGGCCGAGTAACGACCCTGGGCAACGTACTGGCGTTGCAGCTCGTTACGCACGCCTTCAAGGGTGGCACGCTGGAAGATCTCGCCTTCGGCAAGGCCGGATTGCTTGAGACCTTTCATCAAGTCTTCAGTAGAGATCGCCTTGTTGCCTTCGATCTCGATACTGGCGACAGAAGGCCGCTCGACGACAGTGATGACGAGGACGTTGCCTTCACGACCCAGTTGGATATCTTGAAAGAACCCGGTTTTGAACAGCGCACGAGTGGATTCCACCAGGCGACGGTCATCAGCCTGTTCCCCGACGTTCAACGGCAAGGCACCAAAGACGCTACCCGCGGAAACCCGCTGGAGGCCGTTGACGCGAATATCGGAGATGGTGAAGGACTCGGCGTGAACTTCGGCGATCATCAATACGGTGAGAACCGCAGTTAGCAGCAGACGTTTCATGAAGTCCTTTCTTATTCCAACTGGCAATAAACAAACTGCCGCAAAATGCGGCAGATTCGCAATTCAGCGAAGCGTTACAGTCGTCCCAGATCGTTGACCAGGGCTAACAACATCACCCCGACCACCAAACTGATACCGATCTGTATCCCCCAACCCTGCACCCGATCCGACAAGGGGCGACCACGCGCCCACTCGACCAGATAAAACAACAGATGCCCCCCATCCAATACTGGAATGGGCAACAAATTCAGAACCCCAAGGCTAATACTCAGATAAGCCAGGAAATTCAGGAAATCTACAACGCCCGACTGGGCAGAAGCGCCCGCCACTTTAGCAATGGTTATCGGTCCACTCAAGTTTTTTACCGAGAGCTCGCCGAACAACATTTTCTTGAGGGAATCGAGGGTCAGCACACTCATGGTCCAGGTGCGTCTCGCACCCTCGCCAATTGCCGCCACCGGTCCGAAACTGACCTCTCGCACCATCGAAGGTGGCCACTCGACACCTTTGACCCCTGCGCCCAGGTAACCCCCGGCCGCCTTGGCTTCCCCGCGAACGGCCAGGGTTACGGGGACGTCGATTTGAGCACCATCGCGCTCGACTTTCAGCACAATTTTGGTATCAGGGCGTACACGCACCAGATCGACCACTTGCTGCCAGTCGTTCAGTGCCTGGCCATCAAGCGCCAGCAGGCGGTCACCGGTTTTCAGACCTGCGGCCTGGGCCGGCCCCTTCGGATCCAGCTCTGCCAGTACCGGCGGCAAGGCCGGGCGCCATGGACGAATGCCCAGGGATTTGATCGGATCAGGCTCATCAGAGCCCTTCAGCCAGTGGTCCAGGGTCAGCTCGCGCGGCGTTTCAGCGGTGGAGTCCTGCTCACGCACCACCAGTTTCACGATGCCGCTTTCACCCAGACGACGCACCAACTGCAAATTGACCGCGCCCCACCCCGTGGTTGGCTCGCCATCAACTGCAACAATTTCCTGCCCGGCGGTCAGGCCAGCCTTGGCCGCCATGCTGTCCGGCTCGACGGCACCAATGACCGGACGCACCTGCTGGCTGCCCAGCATGGCCAGGACCCAGAAGAACACCATGGCCAACAGAAAGTTGGCGATCGGACCCGCTGCGACGATGGCAATGCGCTGACGGACGGTCTTGCGATTAAAGGATTGATCCAACTGATCAGCCGGCACTTCGCCTTCGCGCTCATCGAGCATCTTGACGTAGCCACCCAACGGAATGGCCGCGATCACAAACTCGGTGCCGCGACGGTCGTGCCAGCGCAGCAAGGGCATTCCGAAGCCTACGGAAAAGCGCAGTACCTTGACGCCGCAACGACGCGCGACCCAGAAATGGCCGAACTCGTGGAAGGTAACCAGCACACCCAGAGCAACCAGGGTGCCGACAATCATGTAGAGCGCACTCATCTAATTTCTCCGCATCTCAATCCAGTCCCTGAAGGCTAAAACACGCCCAAAGGCTAACGCGTATTGCGGTTCAACCATTGCCCGGTCAAGGCCCGGGCCTTTGCATCCGCCTCGAACACCGCGCCCAGATCATTCACGGCAACCACAGGTTCAAGGTTCAAAACGTCTTCGATGATACTCGCGATCTGCGGAAAACGGATGCGCCGTTCAAGAAACGCCGCCACCGCCACTTCGTTCGCCGCATTCAGCATCGCCGGCGCGCTGTTACCCGCCTCTGCCGCCTGCCGCGCCAGGCGCAGGCAAGGAAACCGCTGCTCGTCGGGGGCTTCGAAATCCAGACGGGCGATGGCAAACAGATCCAGCGGCGCCACACCCGAGTCAATTCGCTCCGGCCAGGCCAGGGCATTGGCGATCGGCGTGCGCATGTCCGGGTTACCCAACTGGGCCAACACCGAGCCATCCACGTAATCCACCAGGGAATGAATCACACTTTGCGGGTGGATCACCACCTCGACCTGATCCGGCCGGGCATCGAACAGCCAGCAGGCCTCGATCAATTCCAGGCCCTTGTTCATCATGCTCGCCGAGTCCACCGAGATCTTGCGACCCATGGACCAGTTCGGATGCGCACACGCCTGATCAGGGGAAACATGCTCCAGGTCGGCCAGCGGTGTCTGCCGGAACGGACCGCCAGAGGCTGTCAGCAGAATCCGACGCACCCCAACCTGGCTCAACCCACGCGCAAAATCACCGGGCATGCACTGGAAAATCGCATTGTGTTCGCTGTCCAGCGGCAACAGCACGGCGCCGCTCTTGCGCACCGCCTGCATAAAGAGCGCACCGGACATTACCAGGGCTTCTTTATTGGCCAGCAGAATCTTCTTGCCCGCATCAACGGCGGCCAGGGTCGGACGCAAGCCGGCAGCGCCGACAATTGCCGCGACTACGGTGTCGACATCAGGGTCAGCCGACACCTGGCACAACCCCTCCTCCCCCACCAGCACCCGGGTCGCCAGGCCCGCAGCGCGCAGGTCGTCCTGCAAGCCACGTGCTGCTGCCGCTTCGGGCACGACTGCGTATTGCGGAGCGTGGCGCACACACAATGCCAGCAGCTCGCTCAGGCGACTGAAACCGGTCAATGCGAATACTTGATAACGCTCGGGATGACGGCCAATGACATCGAGGGTGCTTAGCCCCACCGAGCCGGTAGCGCCCAGCACGGTGACCTGTTGCAGGCGGCTCACGAGGCAGCCATCCACAGCAGCACGGCAAAGATCGGGATCGCAGCCGTCAGGCTGTCGATACGGTCGAGCACGCCACCGTGACCCGGCAGCAGGTTACTGCTGTCCTTGATCCCGGCCTGACGCTTGAACATGCTTTCGGTCAGGTCACCGACCACCGAGATGAACACGACCACGGCCGCGCCCACCAGGGACAAGAGCACTTCCTTGACGGTCCAGCCACGCACCACGCCGACCACAACGGTAATCACCAGGGTCAATGCCAGGCCGCCATACACGCCCTCCCAGCTTTTGCCCGGGCTGACAGCCGGCGCCAACTTGCGCTTGCCGAAAGCACGGCCGGAGAAGTAGGCACCGATATCGGCCCCCCACACCAGCACCATCACCGCCATGATCAGCCAGTTACCCAACTGCATGTGCTTGATGTAGACCAGCCCTTGCCAGGCGGGCAGCAGAATCAAAAGGCCGATCACCAGCTTGCAGGCGACACTGGACCAGTGGCTGCTGGAGCCAGGAAAAGTCAGCACCAAATAGGTCGCCAACGCCCACCACAACACCGCCGCCCCCAGCACCCAGGGCGCTACGTCCGGCAGGATGTACATCAGGAACATCAACAGCGCCACAACTGCGGCGTACACCACACGCGGCAACTGCGCGGCGAAACCGGCCAGTCGCGCCCATTCCCAGGCACCCAGCGTCACGACCAGGCCGATGAACAGCGCGAAATTCGCCCCTTCAAGCAGGAAAAACCCGCACAGGGCAATGGGCAGCAGGATCAGCGCCGTGATGATTCGTTGTTTAAGCATTAAACCCGGGCTCCAGCTTCGATCTGCTCGCTCGTTTTACCGAAACGACGCTGACGGGAAGCGAAATCGGCCAGCGCGTTGCGCATGGCATCGTGTTTGAAGTCCGGCCAGAACAGGTCGGAGAAGTACAATTCGGTATAGGCCAACTGCCACAACAGGAAGTTGCTGATGCGGTGGTCGCCACCGGTACGAATGCACAGGTCGGGCAACGGCAGGTCGCCGGTCACCAGACAGGTTTGCAACAGCTCGGGCGTGATGTCTTCCGGACGCAAATGACCGGCCTGTACTTCCCGCGCCAGACGCTGCGCAGCCTGGGCGATATCCCACTGGCCACCGTAGTTGGCTGCAATCTGCAGCACAAAACGGTTGCTGCCGGCAGTGATCGCCTCGGCCTCACGCATCGCCGCCTGCAGCTCGGGATGGAACCGCGAGCGGTCACCAATGATGCGCAGGCTGATGTTGTTCTCGTTCAGGCGCTTGGCCTCACGACGCAGGGCCTTGAAGAACAGGTCCATCAAGGCACTGACTTCCTCGGCCGGGCGCTGCCAGTTTTCACTGGAGAACGCGAACAGGGTCAACACTTCGACCTTGGCCTCGGCACACACCTCGATCACGGCACGTACAGCATCGACACCCGCTTTATGCCCGGCAACACCCGGCATAAAGCGCTTCTTCGCCCAGCGATTATTCCCGTCCATGATGATCGCGACATGGCGCGGCACCACGGAGGGCACAGTCTGCTTGGTCTTTTCCATGAAGGCGTCCTGACCCTTTATACGGCCATCAGGTCCTTTTCTTTGTCTTCCGTGGCCTTGGTGATCTGGGCCTCGGCATCTTTGGTCAGCTTGTCGATATCGGCGACGGCACGACGCTCTTCGTCTTCACTGATTTCCTTGTCCTTGACCAGCTTCTTCAGGTCACCCAAGGCATCGCGACGAATGTTGCGCACGGCAACACGCGCATCTTCAGCTGCGCTGCGCGCCTGCTTGGTGAAGCCCTTACGGGTTTCTTCGGTCAGGGCAGGCATGGAGATCAGCAGCAGCTCGCCCAGGTTGGTCGGGTTGAGGTTCAAGCCGGCGCTCTGGATGGCCTTGTCGACGGCACCGAGCATGTTGCGCTCAAAGGCCACGACTTGCAGGGTACGGGAGTCTTTTACAGTGATGTTGGCCACTTGGGTGATGGAGGTATCAGCGCCGTAGTACGGCACCATCACGCTGCCCAGAATGCTCGGGTGAGCCTTGCCGGTACGAATCTGGCCAAATGCATGGTTCAGAGAGTCCAGGGATTTCTGCATGCGCTCTTGAGCGTCTTTTTTGATTTCGTTGATCATTGTTCGATTTCCTCGATCAGAGTCCCTTCCGCGCCGCCGTGTACGATGTTCAGCAGGGCGCCGGGCTTGTTCATGTTAAATACGCGCAGCGGCATCTTGTGGTCGCGGCACAAGCAAATAGCCGTCAGGTCCATCACGCCCAGCTTGCGATCCAGTACTTCATCATAAGTCAGATGATCGAACTTCTCGGCATGCGGGTCTTTGAATGGGTCTGCAGTGTAAACACCGTCAACCTTGGTGGCCTTCAGTACCACGTCCGCGTTGATCTCGATACCACGCAGGCACGCTGCCGAATCGGTGGTGAAGAACGGGTTGCCGGTACCGGCAGCAAAAATCACTACCTCTTTGGCATCCAGGTGACGCATGGCTTTGCGACGATCATAGTGATCCGTTACACCGACCATGGAAATAGCCGACATGACGATAGCGGTGATGTTGGCGCGTTCCAGGGCGTCACGCATCGCCAGGGCGTTCATCACAGTGGCCAGCATGCCCATGTGGTCGCCTGTCACCCGATCCATGCCGGCAGCGCTGAGTGCCGCACCACGGAACAGGTTGCCGCCGCCGATCACCAGACCGACCTGAACACCGATACCGACCAGTTGGCCGACTTCCAGCGCCATGCGGTCGAGTACTTTGGGATCGATCCCAAACTCTTCCGACCCCATCAGGGCCTCGCCGCTAAGCTTGAGTAGAATGCGTTTATAGCGAGCCTGATGACCACTGCCCTGCTGAGCCATTGCGAATCTCTCCTGCGGCGTATTTTTGAAAATTCTTGGCAAGCCGTTTACGGCCTGCGTTCACTCTAGCTTGACGCTGTCACAGCGCCATCGGAACACGGCTTTGTAAGCCAGTTCCAAAGGGAAACCAATAAAAATTGATCACCCCATTTGAAAAGAGGCTGCGCGCGTAAGCGGGCAGCCTCTTTTGGGCGACAGTTAAAAACCGTCTTACTTCTTGGTGGCAGCCAGCTGGGCAGCAACTTCTTCAGCGAAGTTGTCGACCGGCTTCTCGATGCCGTCGCCTACTTTGTAGTAGGTGAAGGAAACGATTTCAGCGCCAGCTTTCTTGGCCAGTTCGCCAACCTTGATTTCAGGGTTCTTGACGAACGCCTGCTCAACCAGGGAAGCCTCAGCCAGGAACTTGCTGATACGGCCTTTCACCATGTTTTCAACGATGTTTTCAGGCTTGCCTTTGATTTTTTCTTCGTTCAGCTGCAGGAACACGGCTTTCTCGCGTTCGATGGCTTCAGCAGAAACTTCCGATGGCAGCAGGAATTCAGGGTTGCTGGCCGCTACGTGCATAGCGATGTCTTTGGCCAGTTCAACGTTGCCGCCTTTCAGGGCAACCACAACACCGATCTTGTTGCCGTGCAGGTAAGCACCAACAACATCACCTTCAACGCGGGTCAGGCGACGAATGTTAACGTTCTCGCCTACTTTACCAACCAGAACCAGACGATCAGCTTCTTGAGCTTCGATCAGCGGAGCGGCGTCGGTCAGCTTGTCAGCGAATGCTTTTTCAACGCTGGCAGCGACGAAGTTCTTGAAGTCGTCTTGCAGGGCCAGGAAGTCGGTCTGCGAGTTAACTTCCAGGATAACGGCCGATTTGCCGTCTTCCTTGATTGCGATAGCGCCTTCAGCAGCGACGTTGCCTGCTTTCTTGGCGGCCTTGATGGCGCCCGAAGCACGCATGTCATCAATGGCTTTTTCGATGTCGCCGCCGGCCTTGGTCAAGGCCTTTTTGCAATCCATCATGCCTTCGCCGGTACGCTCACGCAGTTCTTTAACCAACGCTGCAGTAATCTCTGCCATTTTCAAAATCCTCTTGGATAGGTTTTCAACCATTCCACCCGATTGAACGGGCGATCAATTCTTCCCGAACCACCTTGTAGGCCGCTGCACGTTACAGATGTTGTAGCTGCGCTGCCGACAAATGGTTTTCGAGGTGGCAAAAAGGGGGCCAAGCCCCCTTTTTGCTTACTGAGTCAACGCCAAGGCGTCAGTTACTCAGCTGCTGCTACCGGAGCTTCTTCAACGAACTGCTCGGTGCCGCCAGCAACGTGGTTGCGGCCACGGATTACAGCGTCAGCCATCGAACCCATGTACAGCTGGATAGCGCGGATTGCGTCATCGTTGCCTGGGATGATGTAGTCAACGCCTTCCGGGCTGCTGTTGGTATCGACTACGCCGATAACCGGGATGCCCAGCTTGTTGGCTTCGGTGATCGCGATGCGCTCGTGATCAACGTCGATAACGAACAGTGCGTCAGGCAGACCGCCCATGTCCTTGATACCACCCAGGGAACGATCGAGCTTTTCCAGGTCGCGAGTGCGCATCAGCGCCTCTTTCTTGGTCAGCTTGGCGAAAGTACCGTCTTCGGCTTGCACTTCAAGGTCACGCAGACGCTTGATGGAAGCACGGATGGTTTTGAAGTTGGTCAGCATGCCGCCCAACCAGCGGTGATCGACGTACGGCGAACCGCAACGTGCTGCTTCTTCAGCAACGATCTTGCCAGCGGAACGCTTGGTGCCGACGAACAGAATCTTGTTTTTGCCCTGGGCCAGGCGCTCTACGAAAGTCAAAGCTTCGTTGAACATTGGCAGGGTTTTTTCAAGGTTGATGATGTGGATCTTGTTACGCGCGCCGAAAATGTATTTACCCATTTTCGGGTTCCAGTAACGGGTCTGGTGACCGAAGTGCACACCGGCCTTCAGCATATCGCGCATGTTGACTTGGGACATGATAGTTCCTTAATAAGTCGGGTTTGGCCTCCACGTATCCCAATGACCAACCAGCGGCATTCGCCTCCGGCACCCAGGTCATCGTGTCGACACGTGTGTGGATTTAAGCTTTGCGGGGTATCCCCGGAAAGCGGCGCATTTTATACCACAGAGCTTGCAAAAACGAAACCCGCAATCACATTTGCCGTCAGTCGCTTTTGCCTAAGCCTTTGAATAGAGCCAGAATGCCCCCATCCTTATAGACAGAAGCGATCGCCAGACGCTCATGGTTTCACCCCTGCGTCTGCTAGAATCGCGTTTTTTGGGCTTGTGCGAATTCTGCAACCTTTTGTCGCACACCCGTAAACCGTATTGATTTCAGCGCGTCGCGCTAGAGAGAGCCTGTATGACCGTAACCCTCAAAACCGCCGAAGACATCGCTGGCATGCGCGTCGCCGGCAAACTGGCTGCCGACGTGCTGGAAATGATTGCCGAACACGTCAAGCCCGGCGTCACCACCGAAGCGCTGGACCGCATCTGCCACGACTATATTGTCGACGTGCAAAAGGCCATCCCTGCGCCGCTGAACTACAAGGGCTTCCCCAAGTCGATCTGCACCTCGATCAACCACGTGGTGTGCCACGGGATACCCGGCGACAAGCCGCTGAAAGACGGCGACACCCTGAACATCGACGTCACCGTGATCAAGGACGGCTACCACGGCGACACCAGCCGCATGTTCCACGTCGGCACTGTACCGGTATGGGCCGAGCGCCTGTCGCAAGTGACCCAGGAATGCATGTACAAGGCCATCGAAATCGTCAAACCCGGCTGCCGCCTGGGCGACATCGGTGAAATCATCCAGAAGCACGCCGAAAAGAACGGCTTCTCGGTGGTCCGTGAGTTCTGCGGCCACGGCATCGGCAAGGTGTTCCACGAAGAGCCACAAATCCTGCACTACGGCCGCGCCGGCACCGGCATGGAGCTCAAGGCAGGCATGACCTTCACCATCGAGCCGATGATCAACCAGGGCAAGGCCGACACCAAGGTGCTGGGCGACGGCTGGACCGCCATCACCAAGGACCGCAAGCTCTCGGCACAGTGGGAACACACCCTGCTGGTGACCGATACCGGCTACGAGATCTTCACCCTGCGCGCCGATGACACGATTCCTCGCGTTTCGGCGTAATGTTTGCACCGGTTTTCTGATTGCGACGCTGTGACCCATAGATAGAAAGGAAAACCGATCGATGCCCCAGGTGGATCCCGAACTCTTTGACCGTGGCCAGTTCCAGGCGGAACTGGCGCTGAAGGCCAGCCCCATTGCCGCCTTCAAGAAGGCCATCCGTCAGGCCCGCGAAGTGCTCGACGCGCGCTTTCGTACCGGCCGGGACATTCGCCGGCTGATCGAGGACCGCGCCTGGTTCGTCGACAATATCCTGCAAAAGGCCTGGGAACAGTTCAGCTGGAGTGAAGACGCCGATATCGCCCTGGTGGCGGTCGGCGGCTACGGCCGTGGCGAACTGCACCCCTACTCCGACATCGACCTGCTGATTTTGCTCGACAGCGCCGACCACGAGATCTTTCGCGATTCCATCGAGCGTTTTCTGACGTTGCTGTGGGACATCGGCCTGGAAGTCGGCCAAAGCGTGCGCTCGGTGGACGAATGCGCCCAGGAAGCCCGCGCCGATCTGACGGTGATCACCAACCTGATGGAAAGCCGCACCATCGCCGGCCCCGAGCGCCTGCGCCAGCGCATGCTGGAGGTCACCAGTACCGCGCACATGTGGCCGAGCAAGGATTTCTTCCTGGCCAAGCGCGCCGAGCAGAAAGCCCGGCACCACAAGTACAACGACACCGAATACAACCTGGAACCCAACGTCAAAGGCTCCCCGGGCGGGCTGCGGGATATCCAGACAATTCTGTGGGTTGCCCGTCGCCAATACGGCACCCTGAACCTGCGAGCCCTGGCCGGGGAAGGCTTTCTGGTGGAGAGCGAAAACGCCCTGCTGGCCTCCTCCCAGGAATTCCTGTGGAAAGTGCGCTACGCGTTGCACATGCTGGCCGGGCGCTCCGAAGACCGCCTGCTGTTCGATCACCAGCGCTCCATCGCCACCTTGCTGGGGTTTGAAGGCGAGGATGCGAAGACCAGCATCGAAAGCTTCATGCAGCAGTACTACCGCGTGGTGATGAGCATTGCCCAGCTCAGCGACCTGATCATCCAGCACTTCGAAGAAGTGATCCTGGCCCCGGAAGACGAAGCGCCACCGCAGCCGATCAACTCACGCTTCCAGCTGCACGATGGCTACATCGAGGCACGCAACGACAACGTGTTCAAGCGCACGCCGTTCGCCATGCTGGAGATCTTCGTGCTGATGGCCCAGCAGCCGGAAATCAAGGGCGTGCGCGCCGACACCATTCGCTTGCTGCGGGAAAACCGTCACCTGATCGACGACGATTTCCGCCACGACATTCGCAACACCAGCCTGTTTATCGAGCTGTTCAAGTGCAAGATCGGCATCCACCGCAACCTGCGGCGCATGAACCGTTACGGGATTCTGGGGCGTTACCTGCCGGAGTTCGGCTTTATCGTCGGGCAGATGCAGCACGACCTGTTCCACATCTATACGGTGGACGCCCACACCCTGAACCTGATCAAACACCTGCGTAAGTTGCAGTACACCCAGGTGTCAGAGAAATTCCCGCTGGCCAGTAAGCTCATGGCGCGCCTGCCCAAGCCCGAACTGATTTACCTGGCCGGCCTGTACCACGACATCGGCAAGGGCCGGCACGGCGATCACTCGGAAATTGGTGCGGTAGACGCCGAGGCGTTCTGCCAGCGCCACCAACTGCCGCTGTGGGACAGCCGCCTGATCGTGTGGCTGGTGCAAAACCACCTGGTGATGTCCACCACCGCACAGCGCAAGGACTTGTCCGACCCGCAGGTGATCCACGATTTCGCACAGATCGTCGGCGACGAAACCCGTCTCGACTATCTCTACGTCCTCACCGTGTCCGACATCAACGCCACCAACCCGACGCTGTGGAACTCCTGGCGTGCCAGCCTGTTGCGCCAGCTCTACACCGAGACCAAGCGCGCGCTGCGTCGCGGCCTGGAGAACCCGGTGGACCGAGAGGAGCAGATCCGTCGTACCCAGAGCGCAGCCCTGGATATCCTGGTGCGCGGCGGCAACGACCCGGATGACGTCGAGCAACTCTGGTCGCAACTGGGGGACGACTACTTCCTGCGCCACACCGCCGGCGACGTGGCCTGGCACAGCGACGCGATCCTGCAGCAGCCCACCGATGGCGGGCCACTGGTGCTGATCAAGGAAACCACCCAGCGCGAGTTCGAGGGCGGCACGCAGATTTTCATCTACGCGCCGGACCAGCACGACTTCTTCGCCGTGACTGTGGCCGCGATGGACCAGCTCAACCTGAACATTCACGACGCGCGGGTGATCACCTCCAGCAGCCAGTTCACCCTCGACACCTACATCGTGCTCGACACTGAAGGCGAGTCGATCGGTGACAACCCGGAGCGGGTGAAAAAGATCCGCAAGGGCCTCACCGACGCCCTGCGCAATCCCGACGACTACCCGACCATTATCCAGCGCCGGGTACCGCGCCAGCTCAAGCACTTTGCGTTTGCCCCCGAGGTGACCATCCACAACGACGCCCAGCGCCCGGTGACCGTGCTGGAACTCAGCGCGCCGGACCGCCCGGGCCTGTTGGCGCGGATCGGCACGATCTTCCTGGAGTTCGACCTGTCGTTGCAGAACGCCAAGATTGCGACCTTGGGCGAACGGGTGGAAGACGTGTTCTTTATTACCGATGCCGACAACCAGCCGCTCTCCGACCCTGAACTGTGCCGACGTTTGCAGGAAGCCATCGTCCAGCAGTTGAGCGTCAACCAGGAGACGGGCGTCGAGATGTCACGGTTGAGCATCTGACCGACCGCCCACTTTCAGCTTCCAATGAATTGAACGAGATCCACCGATGAACAATGCCCTGAACCAGCTGCAGCCCTACCCGTTCGAGAAACTGCGCGTCCTGCTGGGCAGCGTCACGCCGAACCCGGACAAACGCCCGATCGCCCTGTCCATCGGCGAGCCGAAGCACAAATCCCCGCAGTTCGTTGCCGATGCGCTGGCCAACAACCTGGACCAGATGGCGGTGTACCCGACTACCCTGGGCATCCCCGCTCTGCGTGAGGCGATTGGTGCCTGGTGCGAACGCCGTTTCAGCGTGCCCAAGGGCTGGCTCGACCCGGCGCGCAACATCCTGCCGGTGAACGGCACCCGTGAAGCGCTGTTCGCCTTCACCCAGACCGTGGTCAACCGTGGCGATGACGCGCTGGTGGTCAGCCCGAACCCGTTCTACCAGATCTACGAGGGCGCGGCCTTCCTCGCCGGGGCCAAGCCGCACTACCTGCCGTGCCTGGATGAAAACGGCTTCAACCCGGATTTCGACGCGGTGTCGCCAGACATCTGGAAACGCTGCCAGATCCTGTTCCTGTGCTCCCCCGGCAACCCGACCGGCGCACTGATCCCCGTCGACACCTTGAAAAAGCTGATCGCCCTGGCCGACGAATACGACTTCGTGATCGCCGCCGACGAGTGCTACAGCGAACTGTACTTCGACGAACAAACCCCGCCGCCGGGCCTGCTCAGCGCCTGCGTGGAACTGGGTCGCCAGGACTTCAAGCGCTGCGTGGTGTTCCACAGCCTGTCCAAGCGCTCCAACCTGCCGGGCCTGCGTTCGGGTTTTGTGGCCGGTGACGCCGAGATCCTCAAGGGCTTCCTGCTGTACCGCACCTACCATGGCTGCGCGATGCCGGTGCAAACCCAGCTGGCAAGCATTGCGGCCTGGCAGGACGAAGCCCACGTGCAGGCCAACCGTGACCTGTACCGCGAGAAATTCGATGCCGTGCTGGCCATTCTCAAGCCCGTGCTGGATGTGCAAGCGCCGGACGGTGGCTTCTACCTGTGGCCGAACGTGAATGGTGGCGATGCCGCTTTCTGCCGCGACTTGTTCGTGGAAGAACACGTGACCGTGGTGCCGGGCTCGTACCTGTCACGGGAAGTCGATGGCGTCAATCCGGGCGCCGGGCGTGTGCGCCTGGCGCTGGTTGCACCGCTGGCTGAGTGCGTGGAAGCAGCCGAGCGGATTCGCGATTTCGTCACTCGCAATCAATAATTGCTCTAAATAGGTGGCGAGGGAGCTTGCTCCCGCTCGGCTGCGCAGCAGTCGTAAACCGGCTGATGCGGTTTTCCTGGATGAATGGAGTCGCCAGCGTTGGGGCGACTTCGTCACCCAGCGGGAGCAAGCTCCCTCGCCACAAATAAGCACCGCGGTGTCATTTGACGTGACCCAGATTCGCCTCGCTCATGTCCAGGTCTGCCAATACCTCCCGCAGTACGTCATCACCAATCTGGTGCTGACGACTCAAGCTATACAGTTCCAGGCGCTGCGCCCGCAGGGCCTTGAGCCGTAACTTGCGCTCCAGTTGATCCATCTGAAACGCCAATGCCTGGGCTTCCGCAGAGTCGTTGAACACTTCCAGCTGATGACGATACTCCGACATCAACCGCGCCTTGAGCTCAGTGGCCAACGCCGCTTGAGCGGCATCCTGGGGTGCCGCTTCCGCAGCTTCTTCGGCCTCCAGGGCATGAATTGCCGCCTCAGCGGTTTTCTTCCAGGCGTCACGCACCTCGCTGCGGCGCTTGTCGTCCGGACTCTTTTCAATGCCCCGCAGCAGCAACGGCAAGGCGATACAGGCGGCGACCAGCGACAGCAGGATCACGCCGGCGGCGATGAAGATCAGCAGGTCACGCTGAGGAAAATCCTGGCCCGGCGCCAACAGCAACGGCACCGACATCACACCCGCCAACGTCACCGCACCTCGCACGCCACCCACGGTCAACAGCCAGCAGGAACGGGCCGTCGGTACCAGCGTAAGTTCACTTTTCCCACGCAGGCGCCGGAGCAATCCCGACAGGCGCCAGATGCTTTGCACCCAGATAAACCGCAACACCACCAGCACCAGGAAAATCGCGATCACGTCCAGGCAGCGGTACAGCAACATCGGCCACAGCGTCGGTTCGTGGCTGACCACGGCCTTGATGATGTCCGGCAGTTGCAGGCCCAGCAGCAGGAAGATCAACCCGTTAAACGCAAATTCCAGCAGCGACCACACACTGCGATTGAGCAGCCGGGTGCTGGTCTGGCGCGGCAGCAGGTCGAGCCAGCTTTGCATCATGCCCGCAGCCACCGCCGACAAGATGCCCGATGCGCCAAGGCGTTCCGCCAGCACGTAGGCGGCAAACGGCAGCAGCAACATGAACACCACGTGCGTCGCCGGGTCGTCCCAGCCCCGGGCGATCATCCAGGACCGGAGGCGGCCCACCAGCCAGCTCAAGGCCACACCAATGGCCAGGCCACCGACGGCGACGAGCACAAAGGTCAGGCTGGCATCAGCCAGGGAAAACACCCCGGTCAGCGCCGCCGCCAGGGCGAATTTGAACGTCACCAGGCCCGATGCGTCATTCATCAACGCCTCGCCCTGAAGCATGTGCATCAACGGCGTGGGCAAGCGGTTCTGGGATATGGCTGACACCGCCACGGCATCTGTCGGCGACAAGACGGCGGCCAGGGCAAAGGCCACCGGCAACGGAATACTCGGCAACAGCCAATGAATGAAGTAGCCGGCGCCCACCACCGTAAACAGCACCAACCCCACCGCCAGCGTCAGGATCGGCCCGCGCAGGCGCCACAGTTCACGCTTGGGCATGCGCCAGCCATCGGAGAACAGCAGGGGCGGCAGGAACAGGAAAAGAAACAACTCAGGGTCGAGCGCCACATGCAGCCCCAGGGTCGGCCAGGCCAACAAGGCCCCGGCGGCGATTTGCACCAGGGGTAACGGCAGTGGGATAACACGCCCGACCAGACGCGAAACGCTGACCAGCATCAGCAGGATAAGTACGGTGTAAGCGGTTTGCATAACGCGGGATTCCCAGACAATCAACTTGCAACAACACACATCAGGCAACAACTCGCCGTTGAAGTGCCATATTAGCCGCCTATGCTGCGCGATGGCCTTTGCACAAAAGTCGCACGCAGCAACACGCAGTTGTGACGAGCGGCGCCGAAAGCCGCTGGCCATGGCATAATCCGTGGCCTTTCATCTCCGTCAGCCCAAAGGGGGGCAATTCCTTGACCGCTTCAAGCAAAACGTTGCACCTTTTCGGCATCAAAGCCTGCGACACCATGAAAAAGGCGCGCACCTGGCTCGATGAACACGCTGTCAGCTATGAGTTTCATGACTACAAGACGGCCGGTATCGACCGCGAACACTTGACCCAATGGTGCAACGAGCACGGTTGGCAGGTGGTTTTGAACCGTGCGGGCACCACCTTTCGCAAACTCGAAGACGAACGCAAAGCCGATCTCGACCAAGCGAAAGCCATTGAATTGATGCTCGCGCAACCCTCGATGATCAAGCGCCCCGTGCTTGATCTCGGTGACAAAACCCTGATTGGCTTCAAGCCAGATAGTTATTCGGCGGCCCTCAAGTAGGCCAGCCCACTCCATTTTTGTAGAGGTAACAGCATGTCCAATTCCCTGTTCAGCCTGGGCTTCGGCGTAGGCACTCAGAACCGCCAAGGTGCTTGGCTGGAAGTGTTTTACGCACAACCGCTGCTCAACCCTTCCGCTGAAATCATCGCGGCCATCGCACCGATCCTCGGTTACACCGAAGGCAACCAGGCCATTACGTTCACCGTCACCCAGGCCCTGCAGCTGGCTGACGCGCTCAAAGGTGTTGACGCCGCCCAAGCCGCCCTGTTGAGCCGCCTGGCTGAAAGCCACACCCCGCTGGTCGCCACGCTGCTGGCCGAAGACGCCGCGCTGACCTCCACCCCTGAGGCGTACCTCAAGCTGCACCTGCTGTCCCATCGCCTGGTCAAACCGCACGGCCTGAGCCTGGCCGGTGTGTTCCCGCAGCTGCCGAACGTGGCCTGGACCAGCCAGGGCGCGATCGACATCGCCGAACTGGCCGAGCGCCAACTGGAAGCCCGCCTGCGTGGCGAGTTGCTGGAAGTGTTCTCGGTGGACAAGTTCCCGAAAATGACCGACTACGTAGTGCCAAGTGGCGTGCGTATCGCTGATGCCGCACGTATCCGCCTGGGCGCCTACGTGGGCGAAGGCACCACCGTGATGCACGAAGGTTTCGTCAACTTCAACGCCGGTACCGAAGGCCCGGGCATGATCGAAGGCCGCGTGTCGGCTGGCGTGTTCGTCGGCAAGGGTTCGGACCTGGGCGGCGGTTGCTCCACCATGGGCACCCTGTCGGGTGGCGGCAACATCGTGATCAAGGTCGGCGAAGGCTGCCTGATCGGCGCCAACGCCGGTATCGGCATCCCGCTGGGCGACCGCAACACCGTTGAGTCGGGCCTGTACGTGACTGCCGGCACCAAGGTGGCGCTGCTGGACGAGGCCAACCAACTGGTCAAAGTGGTCAAGGCCCGTGAGCTGGCCGGCCAACCGGACCTGCTGTTCCGCCGCAACTCCGAGACCGGTGCCGTGGAATGCAAAACCCACAAATCGGCCATCGAACTGAACGCAGCGCTGCACGCTCACAACTAAGCAGCGACTCGATGCCACTGACGGCCCGCTCCTTACGGGGGCGGGTCGTTTATACGAGCCTTGATCACCATGCTTGTGCCCTCTCCCTGGCGCGCCGATTTTCCGGCCATCGCCACCCTGCAACGGCAAGACCAGACCTATCTGGACAACGCCGCCACCACGCAAAAACCTCAAGCCCTGCTGGACGCGATCAGCCATTACTACGCCAATGGCGCAGCCAATGTGCACCGTGCCCAGCATTTGCCGGGCGCCCACGCGACCCAGGCCTTCGAGGACAGCCGCAACAAGGTGGCACAGTGGCTGAATGTCGGCGGCGACGGGCAAATCATCTTCACCCATGGCGCGACTTCGGCGCTGAACCTCCTGGCCTATGGCCTTGAGCACTTATTCAACCCGGGCGACGAGCTTGTTATCAGCGCCCTGGAGCACCACGCCAACCTGTTGCCGTGGCAGCAACTGGCCAAGCGTCGCGGGCTGGAACTGGTGGTTTTGCCACTTAACGATGACGGCTTGATCGACCTGCAAGCTGCCGCCGAATTGATCGGCCCGCGTACCCGGCTGCTGGCGGTGAGCCAACTGTCCAACGTGCTCGGCGCCTGGCAGCCGTTGCCGCAGTTGTTGGCGGTGGCCAAGGCCCACGGCGCACTGACGGTGGTGGATGGCGCCCAGGGCATCGTCCACGGTCGCCATGACCTGCAGGCACTGGGCTGCGACTTCTACGTGTTTTCCAGCCATAAACTCTACGGGCCGGATGGCGTTGGCGTGCTGTATGGCCGCACTGAGGCCCTGCATCACCTGCGCCACTGGCAGTTTGGTGGCGAGATGGTGCAACTGGCTGACTATCAAAGCGCCAGCTTCCGCCCCGCCCCCCTTGGCTTCGAAGCCGGGACTCCGCCAATCGCTAGCGTGATCGGCCTGGGTGCGACCCTGGATTACCTGAGTTCCCTGGATCAACACGCGGTGACGGCCCACGAAGCCGCTTTGCACGACTACCTGTTGCGTGGCTTGCAAGCACGCAAGGGCATACGGCTGCTGGGTTTGCCACAGGTGGCCCTGGCCAGCTTTGTGGTGGACGGCGTGCACAACGCCGACCTCGCCCACTTGCTGACCGAACAGGGCATCGCCGTACGCGCCGGCCATCATTGCGCGATGCCGCTGCTCAAGCAGATGGGGCTCTCCGGGGCGATTCGGGTGTCGCTGGCGCTGTATAACGACTCCGATGACCTGGAGCGTTTTTTTGAAGCGCTGGATCAGGCCCTGGATATGCTGCGATGAGCTTGCCGGCGGAGGCCGTTGTGGCGCTGCAGGCGTTTCAGGTGGTCGGGAGTTGGGAGCAACGCGCCCGCCTGCTCATGCAATGGGGCGAGCGTCTTCCCGCGTTGCCGGATGAAGACAAGGTCGACGCCAACCTGGTGCAGGGCTGTGAAAGCCTGGTGTGGCTGGTGGGGCGCTTGCAGGATGGCCAGTGGCAGTTTGCCGCCAGCAGCGATGCGCGGCTGATACGCGGGCTGGTGGCACTGTTGCTGGCGCGGGTTAACGGCTTGTCGGCCGCCGAACTGCACGCCGTCGACTTGCCCGACTGGTTTGACCAACTGGGCTTGTCGCGGCAATTATCACCGTCGCGCAGCAATGGGTTGAATGCGGTGCTTCAGCGCATGCGGGCGTTGAGCCTTACACAACACTAAATGTGGGAGCGGGCTTGCTCGCGAAAGCGGAGTGTCAGTCACCGGAAATGTCGACTGATACACCGCATTCGCGAGCAAGCCCGCTCCCACATTTTGATCTTCGCTCGGCGCGCAGAGTTATGTGGCCTTCACTCGATCCGAAGGCCGGCGCACGCCGGCCACGATCTTGTCCACCGCCTTGGTCGCCGCCACCATGCCGAAGGTCGCGGTGACCATCATCACCGCGCCAAACCCGCCGGCGCAGTCCAGCTTCACGCCATCCCCGACAAAACTCTTCTGCAAACAGATGCTGCCGTCCGGCTTCGGATACCGCAGCTGTTCGGTGGAGAATACGCAGGGCACGCTGTAGTGGCGGGTCACGGTGCGGGAGAAGCCGTAGTCGCGGCGCAGGGTGGAGCGCACTTTCGACGCCAGCGGGTCATTGAACGTACGGTTCAAGTCACACACCTGAATCAACGTCGGGTCGATCTGCCCGCCCGCACCGCCGGTGGTGATGATCTGGATCTTGCGCCGCTTGCACCAGGCAATCAGCGCCGCCTTGGCGTTCACGCTGTCGATGCAGTCGATCACGCAATCGATGTTCGGCGTGATGTACTCGGCCATGGTCTCGCGGGTGACGAAATCCGCCACCGCATGCACGGTGCAGTCGGGGTTGATGCCCTTCAGGCGCTCGGCCATGACCTCGACCTTGGGCTTGCCCACGGTGCTGTCCAGTGCGTGCAACTGGCGGTTGCTGTTGCTGACGCAAACGTCGTCCAGGTCAAACAGCGAAATCTCGCCCACGCCGCAGCGGGCGATGGCTTCCGCCGCCCACGAGCCCACGCCGCCCACGCCGACGATGGCCACATGGGCCGCCTTCAGGCGCTCCAGGCCTTCAATGCCATACAAGCGGGCGACGCCGGCAAACCGTGGATCTTCTGTACTCATGACCATTACCCCAAAAACCGGCGCGCATTATAGGGCGTTGCCGCGACAAGTTCGACGCATCCAGCTACAAGTAAAGAACTTAGGTCAACTTTCGCTGCCCAATGTCCGGTTTTTCTCGGCTTGCTGTACGGTCAGTGAAAGGCCGGTGTAGGATGCGCGCCGTTCGGCGCAGGCCGACACCTCTTTTCGTTCCACACCTTTTGGAACCCGAAATAGCCATGTCATCGCGTAAATTTGGACTCAACCTGGTGGTGGTGCTGGCAATTGCCGCGCTGTTCACCGGCTTCTGGGCGCTGATCAACCGCCCGGTCACTGCCCCTAACTGGCCTGAACAGATCTCCGGTTTTTCCTACTCGCCGTTCCAACAAGGCCAGTTCCCGCAGAAAGACCAGTATCCGACTGACGATCAAATGCGTCAGGACCTTGCGATCATGAGCAAGCTGACGGACAACATCCGCACCTACTCGGTCGACGGCACCCTGGGGGATATCCCCAAGCTGGCGGAAGAGTTCGGCCTGCGGGTGACCCTGGGGATCTGGATCAGCCCGGACCTGGAGCGCAACGAGCGCGAGATCCAGCGTGCCATCGAAATCGCCAACAGCTCCCGCAGCGTCGTGCGGGTAGTGGTGGGTAACGAAGCGCTGTTTCGTGAGGAAATCACCCCGGAAGCCCTGATCGTGCTGCTGGACCGGGTGCGCGCGGCCGTGAAAGTGCCGGTGACGACTTCGGAGCAATGGCACATCTGGGAAAAGAACCCGCAACTGGCCAAGCACGTCGACCTGATCGCCGCGCACATCCTGCCGTTCTGGGAATTTATTCCGATGGACAAGGCCGGCCAGTACGTACTCGACCGCGCCCGGGACCTGAAGAAACTGTTCCCGAAAAAGCCGCTGCTGCTGTCGGAGGTTGGCTGGCCGAGTAACGGTCGCATGCGCGGTGGCAATGAAACGTCCCCGGCCGACCAGGCGATTTACCTGCGCACACTGGTGAACAAGCTCAATCGCCAGGGCTACAACTACTTCGTGATCGAGGCCTTCGATCAGCCGTGGAAGGTCAGCGATGAAGGCTCGGCCGGCGCCTACTGGGGCGTGTTCAACGCCGCACGCCAGCAGAAATTCAACTTTGAAGGGCCGGTGGTGGCGATTCCGCAATGGCGGGTGCTGGCCATCGGTTCGGTGGTGCTGGCACTGCTGTCCCTGACCTTGCTGATGATCGACGGCTCGGCCCTGCGCCAGCGTGGCCGGACCTTCCTGACCTTCATCGCATTCCTGTGCGGTTCGGTGCTGGTGTGGATTGGTTACGACTACAGCCAGCAATACAGCACCTGGTTCAGCGTGACGGTCGGCATTTTGCTGGCCCTAGGCGCCCTGGGCGTGTTTATCGTGTTGCTGACCGAGGCCCACGAACTGGCGGAAGCGGTCTGGACCCACAAACGCCGGCGTGAATTCCTGCCGGTTGAAGGGGATTCGGACTACCGCCCGAAAGTCTCGATCCATGTGCCGTGCTACAACGAGCCGCCGGAGATGGTCAAACAGACCCTCGACGCCTTGGCGGCCCTCGACTATCCGGACTACGAAGTCCTGATCATCGACAACAACACCAAGGACCCGGCCGTGTGGGAGCCCGTGCGCGACTACTGCGAAACCCTGGGCCCGCGCTTCAAGTTCTTCCACGTCTCGCCCCTGGCCGGTTTCAAGGGCGGCGCGCTGAACTACCTGATCCCGCATACCGCCAAGGATGCCGAAGTCATCGCCGTGATCGACTCCGATTACTGCGTATCGCCGAACTGGCTCAAGCACATGGTGCCGCACTTCGCCGACCCGAAAATTGCGGTGGTGCAGTCGCCACAGGATTATCGCGACCAGAACGAAAGCACCTTCAAGAAGCTCTGCTACGCGGAATACAAAGGCTTCTTCCATATCGGCATGGTCACCCGCAACGACCGTGACGCGATCATCCAGCACGGCACCATGACCATGACCCGTCGCTCGGTCCTGGAAGAACTGGGCTGGGCCGACTGGTGCATCTGCGAAGACGCCGAACTGGGCCTGCGGGTCTTCGAAAAAGGCCTGTCGGCGGCGTACTACCACGACAGCTACGGCAAGGGCCTGATGCCCGATACCTTTATCGACTTCAAGAAACAGCGTTTCCGCTGGGCCTATGGGGCGATTCAGATCATCAAGCGTCACACCGCAAGCCTGTTGCGCGGCAAGGACACCGAGCTGACCCGTGGCCAGCGCTACCACTTCCTCGCGGGCTGGTTGCCGTGGGTGGCCGACGGCATGAACATCTTCTTCACCGTGGGCGCCCTGTTGTGGTCCGCGGCGATGATTATCGTGCCGACGCGGGTTGACCCGCCGCTGCTGATTTTCGCGATCCCGCCCCTGGCGTTGTTCGTGTTCAAGGTGGGCAAGATCATCTTCCTCTACCGTCGTGCGGTGGGTGTGAACCTGAAAGATGCGTTCTGCGCGGCGCTGGCCGGGTTGGCGTTGTCCCATACCATCGCCAAGGCGGTGCTGTACGGCTTCTTCACCACCAGCATTCCGTTCTTTCGTACACCGAAGAACGCTGATAACCACGGCTTCTGGGTCGCGATTTCCGAAGCCCGGGAAGAGATGTTCATCATGCTGCTGCTGTGGGGCGCCGCACTGGGGATTTACCTGGTGCAGGGCCTGCCGAGCAATGACATGCGCTTCTGGGTGGTGATGTTGCTGGTGCAGTCGCTGCCGTATGTGGCGGCGCTGATCATGGCGTTCCTGTCGTCGCTGCCGAAACCGGCGCCGGCGCAAGAGCCCGTAACCGCAGCTTAAAATCCTGCGCAATGCACTAAACGGCGGCCTCTGGCCGCCGTTTTGCTATAAGATAACGGCCATTTTGCGCGCCCTGCACTGGAGTTTTTACATGACGGCCCACGCCGACCTTTCGCCGACCCTCCAACTCGCTATCGACCTGATCCGTCGCCCGTCGGTGACGCCGATCGACGCCGATTGCCAGAAGCTGATGATGCAGCGCCTGGGCGACGCCGGTTTTGCGCTTGAGCCGATGCGCATCGAGGATGTGGATAACTTCTGGGCCACCCACGGTAAACACGAAGGCCCGGTCTTGTGCTTCGCCGGCCACACCGACGTGGTACCGACCGGCCCGGTCAAGGCCTGGCAGAACGACCCGTTCGACGCGTTGATCGACGAAAACGGCATGCTCTGCGGCCGTGGCGCAGCAGACATGAAAGGCAGTCTGGCGGCGATGCTGGTGGCGGCAGAGCGCTTCGTCACCGACTACCCGGACCACAAGGGTTCAGTGGCTTTCCTGATCACCAGCGATGAAGAAGGCCCGGCGCACCACGGCACCAAGGCTGTGATCGAACGCCTGGCGGCCCGTAAAGAGCGCCTGGACTGGTGCATCGTCGGCGAACCGTCGAGCACCACCCTGGTGGGCGATGTGGTCAAGAATGGCCGTCGCGGCTCCCTCGGCGCCACCCTGACCGTGCGCGGCGTGCAAGGCCACGTGGCCTACCCGCACCTGGCAAAGAACCCGATCCACCTGGCCGCACCGGCCCTGGCCGAACTGGCCGCCGAGCACTGGGACGATGGCAACACCTTCTTCCCGCCCACCAGCTTCCAGATCTCCAACCTCAACTCCGGCACCGGCGCCACCAACGTGATTCCGGGTGACCTGACGGCGGTGTTCAACTTCCGCTTTTCCACCGAGTCCACCGTCGAAGGCCTGCAACAGCGGATTGCGGCGATTCTCGACAAGCATGGCCTGGACTGGCATGTGGAGTGGGCGCTGTCGGGCCTGCCGTTCCTCACCGAACCGGGCGCGTTGCTGGATGCCGTTTCCGCCAGCATCAAGGCTGTCACCGGCCGCGAGACCAAGGCATCCACCAGCGGCGGCACCTCCGACGGGCGCTTCATTGCCACCCTCGGCACTCAGGTTGTGGAGCTGGGCCCAGTCAACGCGACGATCCATCAGGTCAACGAGCGCATCCTCGCCAGCGACCTCGATGTGTTGACCGAAATCTACTACCAGACCCTGATCAAGTTGCTCGCCTGATGCTTGCTTGCCCCATTTGCAGTGCACCGCTCCACGACGTGGACAACGGCGTGGCCTGCCCGGTCGGGCATCGTTTCGACCGCGCGCGCCAGGGTTACCTGAACCTGTTGCCGGTGCAGCACAAGAACAGCCGCGACCCGGGCGACAACCTGGCGATGGTTGAAGCGCGCCGCGACTTCCTCAACGCCGGGCATTACGCCCCGGTGGCCAGGCGCCTGGCCGAACTGGCCGCTGAGCGCAAACCCCAGCGCTGGCTGGACATCGGTTGTGGCGAGGGTTACTACACCGCGCAAATCGCCGATACCCTGCTGCGCGCCGATGGCTATGCGCTGGATATTTCCAAGGAAGCGGTCAAGCGCGCCTGCAAGCGCAACCCCACCGTAACCTGGCTGATCGCCAGCATGGCCCGGGTGCCATTGGCCGATGCCAGCTGCCAGTTCCTCGCCAGCGTCTTCAGCCCACTGGACTGGCTGGAGGCCAAGCGCCTGCTCAGCCCGGGCGGCGGCTTGATGAAGGTTGGCCCCACCAGCGGCCACCTGATGGAACTGCGCGAGCGTTTGTACGACGAAGTGCGCGAGTACACCGACGACAAACACCTGGCACTGGTGCCGGACGGCATGAGCCTGCAACACAGCGAAACCCTGGAGTTCACGCTCAGCCTGGCCGACCCCAAGGATCGCGCCAACCTGCTGGCCATGACGCCTCACGGCTGGCGCGCCAGTGCCGAGCGCCGGGCCCAGGTGATCGAAGCCGCCGAACCGCTGCTGGTCACTGTGTCGATGCGCTACGACTATTTCGTGCTTCAATAACCCATTATTTTGTGGGCCTCTCGGGGCCTGCGCTGAATCCGCGAATGGATTTTCAAAATCCCGCAATGAGGAACATCCATGCGCCAACCTGATATCGAGATTTACCTCAAGGACGCCGACGTCGACCACAAGGCCATCGCCGCCTGGCTGGGCGCCGCCCTGGGCCCGTGCACCGACTGGGTCCAGCGCGGCCAGACCTACAAGTGCACCGCCGGCAGCGTGCCGGTCACCTGGTTGCCAAAAGCCGTAGGCAAATGGAACAGCCTGTACCTGGAAAGTGACCAGACTCCGTGGGAAGACGACATCGCCTGCGCCCGGGCGGCCTTTGCCGCTCTGAACGTCGAAGTGCGTTGCGCCCCGGGCAGCTGGGTTGAGGAAGAAGGTGAAGAAAGCGCGGATACCTGGATTCGTATCAGCGAAGACGGTGAAGAGCAGATCACCTGGAAAACGGCATAAAGCCAGGCTGACAAGGCCTCACTGTGCAAACCCAATCAAATGTGGGAGCTGGCTTGCCTGCGATGGGCCCACCTCGGTCATTCAGCCAAACCGCGGCGATGCTATCGCGGGCAAGCCCGGCTCCCACATTCGACCGGGTTCCCACATTTAAAGGTGTGTTGTGCCTGCCGGGTTACAGCCCAACCACATCCTCAGCCTGCAAGCCCTTCTCGCCTGTCACCACGGCGTATTCCACCTGCTGGCCTTCAGCCAATGAACGATGCCCTTCACCGCGAATGGCGCGGTAGTGCACAAACACGTCCTTGCCATCTTCCCGCTGGATAAAGCCGTAGCCCTTGGCGTCATTGAACCACTTCACATTGCCGGTTTCGCGCGTTGCCATCTGTTTTGCTCCCACATGCTTTTTATAAGTACGTTTATTGTTGAGTCGTCGCAGTTGAACTGCCGAGTATAAGACAGGCTCAAAAAGCTTCAACTCAAGATTACTTCGCCGCTTTTTTGCCGATTTTCGGTGAATACGGCACACTAGCGGCCCGAGCATCTGCTCGGTTTTTCCCACTCAAAGCAGAAGCCGTATGACCCGCTCTCCGTTTCGCCGTCTGGTATTTGGCACCTTGCGCCGGCTGCTGTACCTCTGGGTTCGCTCAGAGACGATCAACCAGTCGTCCCTTACCCTGAACCTCGACCGCAGTCGTCCGGTGTTTTACGTCCTGCAATCCCCATCCCTCACCGAATTGGCAGTGGTTGATACCGAATGTACCAAGGCCGGCCTGCCGCGCCCGGTGCTGCCAGTATCGGTTGGCCCGTTGATGGAGCCTGCGGCCTTCTTCTACCTGACGCCCGACCCAGACTGGCTCGGCCGCCAGGACAAGCGTGGCGCACCGCCCACCCTGACCCGCCTGGTGGACGTACTCACCGAACACGCCGAAGAGAATGCACAGATCATTCCAGTCAGCGTGTTCTGGGGCCAGTCGCCCGACAGCGAATCCAGCCCGTGGAAACTGTTGTTCGCCGACAGCTGGGCCGTGACCGGCCGCCTGCGCCGGCTGCTGAGCATCCTGATCCTGGGCCGCAAGACCCGGGTGCAATTCTCCGCGCCCATCAACCTGCGTGAATTGATCGAGCACAATAAAGGCCACGAACGCACCGTGCGCATGGCCCAACGTATCCTGCGGGTGCACTTTCGCAACCTGAAAACCGCAGTGATCGGCCCCGACCTGTCCCACCGGCGCAACCTGGTGAAAGGCCTGGTCAACATGCCGCTGGTGCGCCAGGCG
This sequence comes from Pseudomonas sp. TH32, assembly GCF_016650855.1. NCBI lineage: Bacteria > Pseudomonadati > Pseudomonadota > Gammaproteobacteria > Pseudomonadales > Pseudomonadaceae > Pseudomonas > Pseudomonas sp. TH32. The sequence continues at coordinate 284,035 of NZ_JAEKFA010000001.1, forward strand.
ATTCTCGATGAGGCCGAACGCGAGAAAATCTCTCCGGAAAAAGCCAAGGCCCAGGCCCTGCGCTACGGCAACGAGATCGCCTCGGACTACACCTACACCGCCATCCGCTTCCTGGAAGTGGTGCTGAGCTGGTTCTGGAACAAGATTTACGACGGCATCAAGGTCAACAACATCGAAGGTGTGCAAAAGGTCGCCCAGGGTTACGAAGTGATCTATGTGCCGTGCCATCGCAGCCACATCGACTACCTGCTGCTGTCCTACCTGCTGTTCAAGAACGGCCTGACCCCGCCGCACATCGCCGCCGGGATCAACCTGAACATGCCGGTGATCGGCAGCCTGCTGCGCCGTGGCGGGGCGTTTTTCATGCGCCGCACCTTCAAGGGCAACCCGCTGTACACCTCGGTGTTCAACGAATACCTGCACACCCTGTTCACCAAGGGTTTCCCGGTGGAGTACTTCGTCGAAGGCGGACGTTCACGCACCGGGCGCATGCTGCAACCGAAGACCGGGATGCTGGCGATTACCCTGCGCAGCTTTCTGCGCTCCTCGCGCATGCCCATCGTGTTTGTGCCGGTGTATATCGGCTACGAACGCGTGCTGGAAGGCCGCACTTACCTCGGCGAACTGCGCGGCGCGAGCAAGAAGAAAGAGTCGATTTTCGATATTTTCAAAGTGGTCGGCGCCCTCAAGCAGCGCTTTGGCCAGGTGGCCGTGAACTTCGGCGAACCGATCAAGCTGGCTGAATTCCTCGACAGCGAGCAGCCGGACTGGCGCTCCCAGGAACTGGGCCCGAACTACAAACCGGCCTGGCTCAACGAAACCACCAACCGCCTCGGCGAGCGCGTGGCGCAACACCTGAACGAAGCCGCAGCGATCAACCCGGTGAACCTGGTGGCCCTGGCACTGCTGTCCACCACGCGCCTGGCTTTGGACGAGCAAGCGATGGCACGCCAGCTTGATCTGTACCTGGCCTTGCTGCGCAAGGTGCCCTACTCGCCCCACACCACCCTGCCCGAAGGTGACGGCCTGGCGCTGATCAAGCACGTCAAGGACATGGACCTGCTGTCGGAACAGAGTGACGCGCTGGGCAAAATCCTTTATCTGGACGAGCAGAACGCCGTCCTGATGACCTACTACCGCAACAACGTGCTGCACATCTTCGCCCTGCCGGCGCTGCTGGCGAGTTTCTTCCAGAGCAGCTCGCGGATGAGCCGCGAACAGATCCTGCGCTACACCCGCGCGCTCTACCCGTACCTGCAATCGGAGCTGTTTATCCGCTGGCCCCTGGACGAGCTGGACGTGGTGGTCGACCAGTGGCTGGAAGCCTTCGTCGAACAAGGCCTGCTGCGTTTTGAAAACGAGGTGTACCTGCGCCCGGCCCCGAGTTCACGGCACTTTGTGCTGTTGACGCTGCTGTCCAAGAGCATCGCCCAGACCCTGCAACGCTTCTACATGGCGATCTCGCTGCTGCTCAACAGCGGCCAGAACAGCATCAGCGCCGAAGAACTGGAAGACCTGTGCACCGTCATGGCCCAGCGCCTGTCGATCCTGCACGGCCTGAATGCGCCGGAGTTCTTCGACAAGAGCCTTTTCCGACATTTTATCCAGACCCTGCTGGAGCAAGATGTGCTGCGCCGCGACGAGGCCGGCAAGCTGAGCTATCACCCCCTGCTGGGTGAGTTGGCCGAAGGCGCGGCCAAGCGCGTGTTGCCGGCGGAGATTCGCCTGTCGATTCGCCAGGTGGCCCTGCATCGCAGTGAAGAGGCGGCAGACAAGCCCGTCGCCCCGGAAGAAACACACTAGAGTGACCAAGGCGCCAGGGTGTTTCTGGCGCCGTTGACAAGGAGCTGCACCATGAAAAAAATCATCCTCCTGGGCCTGACCGCCCTGCTGGGAGCCTGCCAGACCATGAGCCCCGCGCCCAAAGCCAGCCTCGATGGCGAAGTGTTCTACCTGCAACGCATCGCCCTGCCGCCCGCCGCCACCTTGAGCGTGACCCTGCAAGACGTGTCCTTGATGGACGCCCCGGCCGTGACCCTGGCCGAGCAGAAAGGCCCGGTGAAAGGCCAGGTGCCGCTGCCGTTTCATTTGAGCTATGACCCGGCCCAGGTCAAACCCGGCCACAGTTACTCGGTGAGCGCTCGCATCGAACTGGATGGCAAGCTACTGTTTATTACCACCGAACGGCACGCTGTGCAGTTGAACGGCCAGGATCCACAACCGCTGCGCCTGCGGGTCGATGCGGTTGCACACTGATTAAAAAATCGAACATAAGGAAGCGCCCATGCTCCGTAACTCCCTTCGCCTCACTGCCCTGTGTGCCGGCCTGCTGCTCGGCGCCAACGCCATGGCCTTGTCCCTTGGCAGCCTGTCCCAGGGCGACGCCACCGGCGGCCTCAAGGACGCACTGACCCAAGGCGCGCAGATTGCCGTCAAACAACTGGGGGTGCCCGGTGGTTTCAGCAACAACCCCGAAGTGAAGATCGGCCTGCCGGGCAAATTGGGCAAAGTCGCCGACAAGCTGAAAATGTTCGGCATGGGTGACCAGGTCAACCAGCTTGAAGCCAGCATGAACAAGGCGGCCGAGTCTGCCGTGACCCAGGCCCAGCCGATCCTGGTCAATGCGGTGAAGAACATGAGCGTGACCGACGCCAAGGGCATCCTCACCGGCGGCCAGGACTCGGCCACCCAATACCTGAACAAAAGCAGCCGTGACGAAATCCGGGCCAAGTTCCTGCCGATCGTCAAGGCCGCCACTGACAAGGTCGGCGTGGCCCAGCAGTACAATGCGCTCGCGGGCAAGGCCGCCAGCTTTGGCGCCATTGATGCCAAGAGCGCCAATGTCGAAAGCTACGTGACCGAGCAGGCACTGGACGGGTTGTTCAAGATGATCGCCCAGCAGGAAGAAACCATTCGCAAGAACCCGGCGGCAGCGGCCACCAGCTTGGCCAAGAAGGTCTTCGGGGCGTTGTAGACCGTACCCCGCAACTAAAAAACGCCCTGAACCATTCAGGGCGTTTTTTTTAGTACCAGATCTTGCGAGGCAAACTGCTCACATTGGTATTGCTGTTGCTGTTGCTATTGGCATTGGCGTTGCTGTTTTCGTTACTGATAGTGATGTGGATGTCGGGCTGGCGATTGCCATTGAACTGGCCAAATCCCTGCCCCATTCCAAATACCGCCCCCATCAGTTGAAACGGCAACGCCAGTATCGGTATAAACATATGCACTCCTCAATATTCATCGTCAAAAGCTCCCTCTGAGTGGCAAGGCCGCCCGGATGGTTCCTGCTGCATGAGCGGTTATCGATCGAACGTAAAGGGTGCGGACAAAGGCCTGTAAGGCTGATGCCCCTCAATCACCGAGGCCTGCTGATAAGGCTTGGGCTGGGGAGGCAGGACAGGTCCCATGGTTGGCCGGGAGGGATGACCGTGATTAAAGCCGGGCCGTCCATGACCAGGCTTCTGCGGTCGTGCCGTATCAGCTTCTTTATTGCTGGAAGGAAATAGATTGCCCAACAGCGTCCCCAGGACCGCGCCTTTAAAAGCCGCCAGGGCAGACAAAATAAACATATGACACTCCATGAACTCAGTATTGAGGTGCCAGCACGACAGCCGTGCTGACATCCTCGCCTGTCAATCAGGCAAATCTGAGTGGAGTGACGCCTGCAAACGTTCCCAATGGGCGGGAACCGTTTGCATCCACATGTTAAGCGGCGTCCTTCCTGACCCTGAACCACGCCGCATACAACGCTGGCAGGAACAACAGCGTCAACGCCGTCGCCACAATCAACCCGCCCATGATCGCCACGGCCATCGGCCCGAAGAACACGCTGCGTGACAACGGGATCATCGCCAGTACCGCCGCCAGCGCGGTCAGCACGATCGGCCTGAAGCGTCGCACCGTCGCCTCGATAATCGCTTGCCAGGGCGCCAGGCCGGCCTTGATGTCCTGTTCGATCTGGTCCACCAGGATCACCGAGTTGCGCATGATCATCCCAGACAACGCGATGGTCCCCAGCATTGCCACAAAACCAAAGGGCTGACGGAACACCAGCAGGAACAGCGTCACCCCGATCAACCCCAGAGGCGCTGTAAGAAAGACCATCGCCGTGCGTGAGAAACTGCGCAGTTGCAACATCAGCAAGGTCAGCACCACCACGATAAACAGTGGCACGCCGGCCTTGACCGAGTTCTGCCCGCGGGCGGAATCCTCGACCGTACCGCCGACCTCCAACAGGTAACCGTCCGGCAGTTCAGCGCGCACACCTTCCAGCGTCGGCAGGATCTGCTGCACCAGGGTTGCCGGCTGTTCCTTGCCGTAGATATCGGCGCGGATGGTCACGGTCGGCAGGCGATTGCGGTGCCAGATAATGCCTTCTTCAAAGCCATATTCCAGGGTCGCGATCTGCGACAGCGCCACGCTTTTGCCGTTGTCGGTCGGCACTGCCAGGCTTGGCAGCAACGACAGCTCGGTACGCTCGTGAACGGTGCCGCGCAGCAGGATTTCGATCAACTCGTTGTCCTCCCGGTACTGGCTGACGCTGGAACCGGTGAGGGAGCTCTGAAGAAATTTCGACAGGTTGGCGGTGCTCACACCGAGGGCGCGAGCACGGTCCTGGTCAACGTTGAGGTAGACGATCTTGCTCGGTTCTTCCCAATCCAGGTGCACGTTGACCACGTGGGTATTTTCGCGAACCTTGGCCGCCACTTTCCGCGCCAGGGCTCGGACTTCTTCGATGTGTTCGCCCGTCACCCGGAACTGCACGGGGTAGCCAACGGGCGGACCGTTCTCAAGACGCGTGACCCGCGAGCGCAGTTCCGGGAACTGTTCGTTGAGGGTCTCGATCAGCCAGGTGCGCAGGCTTTCGCGCTCCTCGATGGTCTTGGCCAACACCACAAACTGGGCAAAGCTGGCGGCGGGCAATTGCTGGTCCAGCGGCAGGTAGAAACGTGGCGAGCCTGTGCCCACGTACGCCACGTAGTTTTCAATTCCCGCATGTTCCTTGAGCAGCGCTTCCAGGCGCTTGACCTGATCAGCCGTGTTGCTCAAAGACGCGCCTTCAGCCAGTTTCAGGTCGACCATCAATTCCAGCCGCCCGGAAGCCGGGAAGAACTGCTGGGGCACAAAGCGGAACAGCGCCACCGAGCCGATAAACAGCAGCAGGGTCAGGACGATTACCGTCTTGCGCCGACGCACGCACCATTCCACCAGGCGTCTTACGCGCTGATAGAACGGTGTGCCGTAGGGATCCGGCCCGTCAGTGCCATGCTTGGCTGCATGAATCTTCGCCAGATCCGGCAGGAGTTTTTCCCCCAGGTACGGCACGAACACCACTGCCGCGACCCACGAGGCCAGCAGCGCGATGGTCACCACCTGGAAGATCGAGCGGGTGTATTCACCGGTGCTCGATTGCGCCGTGGCAATCGGCAGGAAGCCCGCCGCCGTAATCAGTGTGCCCGTGAGCATCGGGAAGGCGGTGCTGGTCCAGGCGAAACTGGCGGCCTTGAGCCGGTCGTAACCCTGCTCCATTTTGATCGCCATCATTTCCACGGCGATGATCGCATCATCCACCAGCAGGCCCAGTGCGAGCACCAACGCGCCGAGGGAGATTTTGTGCAGGCCGATGCCGAGGTAATACATGGTGGCAAAGGTCATGGCCAACACCAGCGGAATCGCCAGGGCCACCACCATGCCGGTGCGCACACCCAGGGAGAAGAAGCTCACCAGCAACACAATCGCCAGGGCCTCCGCCAGCACCTGGACGAATTCGCCCACACTGGTTTTCACTGCTGCCGGTTGGTCCGACACCTTGCGCAGCTCCATACCGGCAGGCAGGTTCTTCTGCAGGCGTGCGAATTCGCTTTCCAGGGCCTTGCCCAGCACCAGAATGTCGCCGCCATCGCGCATGGCCACGGCCAGCCCAATGGCATCGTCGCCCATGTAGCGCATGCGCGGTGCCGGCGGGTCGTTGAAGCCGCGGTGAATCTCGGCCACGTCGCCGATACGGAACGTGCGATCACCGACGCGGATCGGGAAGTCGCGGATTTCGTTAACGGTCTTGAAGTTGCCGGACACCCTTAACTGCACACGCTCGCTCGGGGTTTCAAAGAAGCCGGCGGTCGATACCGCGTTTTGTTCCTGCAATGCCTGTTGCACCGCGGCCAGCGGCAAGCCGAGGGTGGCGAGCTTGAGGTTGGACAGCTCGATCCAGATCTTCTCGTCCTGCAAACCCAGCAGTTCGACCTTGCCCACATCCGGCACCCGTTGCAGCTGAATCTGGATGCGATCGGCGTAGTCCTTGAGCACAGCGTAGTCAAAGCCGTCGCCGGTCAGCGCGTAGATATTGCCAAAGGTGGTGCCGAATTCATCGTTGAAAAACGGGCCCTGAATATCCGGCGGCAAGGTCTGGCGAATATCGCTGATCTTCTTGCGCACCTGGTACCAGAGGTCCGGGATCTGCGCGGAATGCATGGAGTCCCGGGCCATGAAGGTGACCTGGGATTCGCCGGGGCGCGAGAAGGACACTATGCGCTCGTAGTCGCCGGTCTCCATCAGTTTCTTTTCAATGCGCTCGGTGACCTGGCGCGAGACTTCCTGGGCAGTAGCACCCGGCCAGTTGGTCTTGATCACCATGGCCTTGAAGGTGAACGGCGGGTCTTCGCTTTGTCCCAGCTTGGTGTAGGACAAGGTACCTACCACTGCCAGCAGGATCATCAGGAACAGTACGATCTGGCGATTACGCAACGCCCATTCGGAAAGATTGAAACCCATCGGGGACTACTCCTTGGCCGCCAGGCTTACCACTCGGTTGGCGCGATCCACCGGGCGCACTTGCTGGCCCTCATGGAGTACATGCACACCGGCCGCAATCACCCAGTCGGTGGGGTTCAAGCCTTCCAGCACCGGCACGGTTTTCTCGCCAAAGGCACCGATCCGCACCGGTGTGCGCTTGAGGGAGTTGTCGGGCTGCACCACCCAGACGTAGGACGCACCGTTCTCCGCGCTCAGGGCAGACAGCGGCACCGCCAGGGGAATCACGCCGTCAGCCTGTATGAAGACGCGAGCGCTCTGCCCCAGCTCCGCCGGCACCTTGCCGCCGGTGAAGGCGACGCGGGCGGCAAAGGTCCGCGACTTTGGATCGGCGGCGGGCGACAGCTCGCGGATGCGACCGTTAAAGCGCTGGTCAGGCTGACTCCACAGTTCCACGGACACCGGCTGGCCAATCTTGAAGCGCCCGAAGCTTTGCTCCGGCAGGCTGATCAGCACCTCCCGCTCGCCGTCGGTGGCCAGGGTGAATACGGTCTGGCCGGCCGACACCACCTGGCCCACTTCCACCGCACGCTTGGCGACCACGCCATCCTGGGGCGCGCGCAGCACGGCGTAGCCGGCCTGGTTATTGGCCACGTCGAATTCGGCCTTGATCTGCTTGAGGCGGGCTTCACCGGAACGGTAGAGGTTTTCGGAATTATCGTACTGGGAACGGCTGACCATCTGACGGTCCATCAGGGTCTTGTAGCGATCACGCTCGGCGCGCACCAGGCTCAGGTTGGCTTCGGCGGCAGCGACCTGGGCACGGGTAGCTTCCAGTTGCAGGCGCACGTCCTGGGGATCGAGTTCCGCCAGGGGCTGGTTGGCCTTGACGCGCTCGCCCTCCTCGACCAGCCGTCGGCTGACTTTGCCACCGATGCGAAAAGCCAGGTCGGGCTCATAACGGGCACGCACCTCGCCAGGGTAACTGTCTGAAGCCTGCGCCGAAGGCTCTGGCTGGACCACCATGGCCGGGCGGACGGTGGTTTGCGCCGCTTCTTCATGGCCACAGGCAGCCAACAGGAATAGCAAGCTGGCAGGCAACGCGAGTGGCAGGAAATAGCTGCGCATGCTGAAGGACCTTTCGCTAATGGTGCTAGGAATAATTATACTGGCCAGTATGTTATTAATACCAAACTCACCAGTCCAGTAATAAAGTGAAAATGTCCGACAATCCTGTAAACACCAATAGCCCCGGGCGTCCCAAGGACATGGCAAAACGCCAGGCGATCCTCGATGCGGCGAAAATCCTGTTTTTGAGTAATGGGTATGCCAGCACCAGCATGGATGCGGTGGCCGTGGAGGCCGGCGTGTCGAAACTGACCGTGTACAGCCATTTCACCGACAAGGAGACGCTGTTTTCGGCGGCGGTGGTTGCCAAGTGCGAAGAGCAGTTACCGGTGATGTATTTCGAGTTGCCGGAGGGCGTGCCGGTGGAGAAGGTGCTGCTCAATATCGCGCGTGGGTTTCATGTGCTGATCAATAGTGAGGAGTCGGTGAACCTGCATCGGTTGATGATGACCTCCGGAAGTCAGGATCCGAAGTTGTCGCAGATCTTTTTCGAGGCGGGGCCGATGCGTATGTTGCAGGGGATGGAGCGGCTGCTGAGCAAGATTGACCAGAGTGGCGCGCTGAGTATTGCCAAGCCGTTCACTGCCGCTGAGCACTTTTTTTGCTTGCTCAAGGGGACGGCGAATTTTTGCTTGTTGTATGGGTGCGGCGGGCAGTTGAGTGCCGAGGCGGCTGAGGAGCACGTGCAGGAGGTGGTTGGGTTGTTTATGCGGGCTTATCGGGTTTGATGTACATATCCGTTACTTCGGTAACGACTACTATTGGTTCCGCTCTTACAGCGGGTCACTTTTGGAAAAGAGCCCCAAAAGTAACCAAAAGGGCTCTTGCCCCACCACTCGGCACCTCGCCTAGGCTCGGTGTGCCCTCACTCCGGCTTTGGACCGTGGGCCGCCGCGATGGGCCATCCTTGGCCCAGCGCGGCTAACCCGGCGTCCTGCCGGGTTACCCACGCTCCAAAGCCTGCGTTCGGCCAGCGTGGTTTAACGGGGCGCCTAAGATCAAGATCAAGATCAAAAGCAAGAGCACAGCGGCCTACAGGCCGGCTTGAGTGGTGTGAAGCAAAGGCAAAATCAAAATCTAAATCCAGAGCGAGCACGGTCAAAAATGTGGGAGCGGGCTTGCTCGCGAATGCGGTGTGTCAGTCACCAAATGCATCAACCGAACGACTGCATTCGCGAGCAAGCCCGCTCCCACATTTAGACCGCGTGTGCCCTTGATCTTGCTCTGGCTTCTACCACTCAAGCCGGCCTGTAGGCCGCTGTGCTCTTGCTTTTGATCTTGATCTGGCTCTGACTGCCCCAATAAGCCCGAGGCCGAACGCAGGGATTGAGGAGCGGGTAAACCGGCAGGACGCCGGTTTAGCCGCGACGGGGCAGGGACGCCCCGTCGCGGCGGCCCGCGGAGCAATGCCGGAGTGAGGGAACGCCGAGCCCTAGCGAGGCGCCGACAGGCGGGGCAGAGCCCTTTGCTTACTTTGGGGCTTTTCCAAAGTGAGTCGCTGTAAGAGCGAAACCATAAGCAGCCGTTACCTAAATAACGGATATGTACACCAAAAGCCCCTCAGGACTTCAGCGCCTTCTTAGGATAAATGTCATACCGACTGGACTTCCCATCCAACGCATGACTCGGCTTCACCCCCTCAATACAAGGCGCCTTACGCGGCCGCTTCACCACCACCCGATGACTGGCCAAAGCCAACGCAGCAGCAAGCAACGCCGGCGCGTCGGGATCATCCCCCACCAAAGGCCGAAACAACCGCATCTCCTTCTTCACCAACGCGGTCTTCTCCCGATGCGGAAACATCGGATCCAGATAGATCACCTGCGGCGGCTCCCCCTCCCAATCGCGCATCACCTCGATGGAATTGCCCTTGAGCAACTTCATCCGCGCCACAATCGGCGCCACTTCAAAATCCTCAGCCCCACGCGCCAACCCATCTTCCAGCAACGCCCCAATCAACGGCTGCCGCTCAATCAGGCTCATCTCGCAACCCAGGCTGGCCAGCACGAAAGCATCCTTGCCCAATCCCGCCGTAGCGTCCAACACCCGCGGCCGCACGCCCTGGGCCACGCCCACCGCCTTGGCAATCATCTGCCCGCTGCCGCCACCGTACAAACGCCGATGCGCCGCGCCACCTTCCACAAAATCCACCCGCACCGGCCCAGGTGCGTCAGGCCCCAACTGCTGCAGTTGCAGACCCTGCTCACCCACCTGCAAGGCAAAGTCCGCCTCATCCAGCTGCAAAGGCAACCCAAGCTGATCGGCCCACTGCCGGGCACGGGCCTGAAAACCTTCAGCCAAGGCCTCGACCCGAATGCGGCTGGCCGCTGGTTGTTCGCTCATCGCTGACTACGCTCAAAAATATTAAGGATCGGCAAAAAGCGGCCGATAAAAAAAAGGATCCGGCATTTTGCCAGAGCTGAGCGACGATCGAGAGAAATGTCAGACATTCCTTCGCTATTCACCGGTGTACTGCCGACCCACAACCACTTCGGCCTGCGCAATACCCAAGCGCTGGCCGGCGTCAGTCATGTGTGGCAGGACTTCTTCGCCCAGGCGTTGGCCGAACAGCTCGGTGACACGCCGGGCGCGCTCGCCAAGTCCTCGGCGAAACCTGTGGATCCCTCGGTTGAACCCAGCGAAGGCAGTGACCTGCTGTCGCAGATCGTCACCCAGCGCGCGTGCGACGTAAAAGACACCGAGATCGCGCCGCCCGAGCCGCTGTTCCTGCCCATCGCCGAATTTGAACTGGAACTGCTGCCACCGGCACCGCCACCGTACCCGGCGGAAGAAGTGGTCGCCCAGCAAAAGCAGCAAAACTTCGAAAGCGGCTGGGTGCGCCCGATCGTCCTGACCGCCGGGCAACCGCTGCCCGAGCCCGGCCCGGCGCCGCAACCACGGCCACTGCATTTGCCCATTGCCGAATTCGAGCTGGACCTGCTGCCACCACCGCCGCCGCCGTTCCCGGCAGAAGCGTTGGTTGAGCAACAAAAAGCCCTGGACTTCGACAGCCGCTGGGCTCGTCCATTGATCCTCCACAACCTGCGCCTGGCGGCCTGACCCTCAACGACACACCCACCAACGCCCCATATCCACATGAAAGTGATTACGGTGGGCGGCGTTGTAATCCGGGCTCAACACCACGTTGAAATCCTTACAGGCGCCGTCGCGTACTTGCCGCAGGAAACGTGCCTCCTCGCCATCACCCGGCCAATCCTTGAGCACATTGAGGGTGCGCCCGTCCGCCAGGCGAAACCCGGCGATATCCAAGGCATTGGCCGACGCGTGCTCGCTGAGTCGCCCATTGGCGCGGTTGTAGATAGTGCGACAGGCAAAGCTCCCCAGGTGATCGACCCGTGTCACCGCCTGGCCAAATACCGCCTGGGCCGCCGGTTGCAGGCTGTGGCGCTCGAACAGGGCAAACGCCACGGCCAACGGGCAACTGGCGAGAAAACTGCTGCTTAGCCCGACGTCCGCGCCTTGCACACGCAAGGTGTTGCGCAGCGGGCAGGCGGCATCAGCGGGGCTGTCCGCCTGATGGGTAACGCGCAAACCGGAGGTTTTCAGCACTTGGTCACATAACGCAGGTTCATCCTGCAGACGCCCGAGTTTGAACCGGGTCAACAGGTTCGGGCTTGCGCGCACGTCCAGCGGCGCCCACGGGTTCCACTCATCCGGCAGCGGCACCCAGCCCCGCCACACGCCGAGAAGCAGGCCACCGGCTAACGCGAGCAACACCCCCACCACCTTGAGAAAACGCACGCGGCCTTATCCCTTGAACAGTTGATTGGCCTGACTGAACGGCATCGAGCGCCCGGTGAAGGTAAACGTGCCCAATTCATGAACCTCCTGGGCGGCCCTGAAGAACTCTCCATAAGCCGCCAGAGCCATGGCCGAGCCGACGCTGATGCGCTTGACGCCCATCTCGCTCAACTGCGCCACGCTGAGTTTCAGCGCACCGGACATCAGGATATTCACGGGCTTGGGCGCTACCGCCTTCACCACCGCCAACACTTCCTCAGCACTGCGCAGGGCCGGTGCATAGAGCACGTCGGCACCGGCTTCGGCGTAGGCCTGCAGGCGGCGGATGGTGTCGGGCAAATCCAGACGACCATGCAGAAGGTTTTCTGCGCGGGCAGTCAGGGTGAAGGGGAACGGCAAGCTGCGGGCAGCAGCGACGGCGGCTTCAACGCGCTCGACGGACAGATCAAACGGATAGATCGGGTCGACGGCAATGCCGGTGGCATCTTCGATGGAGCCACCCACAATCCCGGTGGCGGCGGCGCGCAGGATGGTTTCGGCGCAACCTTGCGGCGTGTCGCTGAAGCCGTTCTCCAGGTCGGCGGCGACAGGCAGCGAGGTTGCCTGGACGATCGCCCCTGCATTGCCCAGGGTGTCTTCAAGGGACAACGCACCTTCGGCATCCGGGCGGCCCAGGCTGAAGGCAAAGCCGGCGCTGGTGGTGGCCAGGGCTTCGAACCCCAGGCTGGCGAGCATCTTTGCGGAACCGGCATCCCACGGATTGGGCATCACGAAGGCACGGTCACGCTCATGCAAGGCCTTGAAGGTTTCGGCGCGAAGGGTTTGGGCATCCATGACTGACTCCTGTCGGGAAAAGGAGTCCTAGAGTAACCCCAGTTGCTCCGCTGCGGGTTCTCGATGCAGCGTGGGCAATGCCGGCAAGCCGGGCAACCGCGCCATCAACTGGTCGTGAAAGCGCAGGGCCAGTTGGGCGGCCAGGCGATTGTCGGAGGTGTGCAGAAAGATGTAGGGCGTACGGCCCTCTTCGATCCAGCCGGCGACCTTTTCGATCCAGGGCACCAGGAACGGGTCATTGGCTTCCAGCTCCGGATGGCCAATAAACCGTACTTGCGGAAACTGCGTCAGCGCCGCCGGACGAGGTGGCACCTTTGGCTTTTTCGATTGGGCGTGCAGCACGGCGGCCGAGGTGGACGTGCAACTGAACAGCGCCCGCGGGTCCAGGCAGATGCGCTCGACACCGCGATCACGCAGCAAGCGGTTCAGGCTGCGCTCGGCATCGCCCTTGGCGAAGAAATCCAAGTGCCGCACTTCCACCGCCAACGGTCGCTCCAGCCCGTCGATAAACCCGGCCAACTCACCCAGGCGTTGCGCGGTAAAACTGGCCGGCAGTTGCAACCACAATGGCGAAATGCGTTCGCCCAGCGGGCTCATCAACCCCAGAAAACTTTCCGCCGCCGGCAGTTGCTCAATCAAGTTGCCGCTGTGGCTGATGTCACCCGGAAACTTCGCGGTGAACCGAAAATGTTCGGGCATGATTTCAGCCCAGCGTTGCACGGTGGCGACGGAGGGACGGGCATAGAACGTGGTGTTGCCCTCTACGGCGTTGAAGACGTGGGAATACAGGGCGAGGTAGTCGCTGGAGCGGGCGTCGGCGGGATACAGGTATTCGCGCCAGGCGTTTTCACTCCAGGACGGGCAACCGAGGTAGTAAGGCAACTGCATCAGATATGGATATCGAGACCCAGCACTTCCATATCCCATTCGACAAAGCCGGCGGTGGTCAGGTAGCTGGCCAGGGCAGTGGCGACGTTTTTGCTCATGGAGCGGGGGAAGACCATGTCTTGCTGGCGGGCCGGTACACCGCTGATACGTTCGCCGCTGGAGCCTTGGGAACGAGCTGAAACCGCCGTTGAGTCGGACTGGATTTCAACAAAGTCGGGGGAGTCTTCGACGGAGTCGTCTACCGTCACGTTCGCCTTGCGAGGCTTACGCTTGAGGGGGTAGGACTGTGATGAAAAGCCGTCTATACGCATGCATGCGAACTCGGTATCGGTGATGGCATTTTAGTGGCGCTTCTCAAGGCGCGCAAATGCTCTGGTGATAACTAGAACACATAATTTGAAAAAGGTTTAAAAGCAGGGGCAAATTCTGACGATTGGTGATTTTCAGCTGAATTTGCCCGCACTTTTGACGTCAAATAATCCCGCGTTCGGCCTTGGTCTGCGCCACTTTATCGCGCAGGTACACAGGGGCGGCCTGGTCGGCGGGAATGGCTTCGCCCCGCTCCCAGGCAAAACGTGCCAGGGTCAGCAAGTCTTCGGCATGGGGCAGCATCCCGGCATCCTGGCCGGCAAGCGTCACGCCAACGCGTTCGCCGTAACCCCAGCCGGTGCCAGCACCGAACCAGTCGCCGCTGGCATCAGCCGGCAAAGCGGCCGTTTCAGGCGGCAGGACGGCTTCAGCGCCGATCAAACGCATCTCGCCAGCGGTTTCGCGGTAGCAGCCCCAATACACTTCGTCCATGCGCGCATCGATGGCCGCGGCGACCTGGTTCGCGCCGTGCTCGCGAAACGCCCGCTGCGCCAACACCGCCAGGTTGGACACTGGCAACACCGGACGCTCCAGCGCAAACGCCAGGCCCTGGACCACCCCGATGGCGATACGCACACCGGTAAAGGCGCCCGGGCCACGGCCGAATGCAATGGCGTCCACCGCCGACAAGGTAGTGCCCGCCTCCAGCAGCAGTTGCTTGATCATCGGCAACAGCTTCTGCGCGTGCAGGCGCGGGATCACCTCGTAGTGGCTCGTGACCTTGCCATCGTGCAGCAGGGCAACGGAGCAAGCTTCAGTCGCGGTGTCCAGGGCCAGCAAGGTGCTCATCGGTGTATGCATCCACGTTGAAAAAAAGTGCGCCAGTATAAACAACAACGGCCCGCAAGCGGGCCGTTGTGTAGGAGCAAGCTTGCTCGCGAGTTGAGCATCAGCTCAACGCTTGCAGTACCTTGCCGGTGATGGACTCGACCGAGCCAACGCCTTCGATGTGGCTGTACTTCGGTTTACCCTGGGCATCGGCCAGCTTCTGGTAGAAGTCCACCAGTGGCTTGGTCTGGGAATGGTAGACCGACAGGCGATGACGCACGGTTTCTTCGGTGTCGTCCTTACGCTGAACCAGGTCTTCGCCGGTGATATCGTCTTTGCCGGCCACTTTCGGCGGGTTGTAGACGATGTGGTAAACGCGGCCCGAGGCTTCGTGAACACGACGACCGGCAATACGCTGCACGATTTCTTCGTCTTCAACGGCGATTTCCACCACGTTGTCCAGCTCGACGCCAGCTTTCACCAGGGCTTCAGCCTGGGGAATGGTGCGTGGGAAACCGTCGAACAGGAAACCGTTCTTGCAGTCGTCCTGGCTGATGCGTTCCTTGACCAGGTTGATGATCAGGTCATCGGAGACCAGGCCGCCGCTGTCCATAACGCTCTTGGCGATCAGGCCCAGTTCGGTGCCGGCCTTGACCGCTGCACGCAGCATGTCGCCGGTGGAGATTTGTGGAATGCCGAATTTTTCAGTGATGAACTTTGCCTGAGTACCTTTACCGGCCCCGGGAGCTCCCAGCAGAATGACGCGCATCGATGTGCTCCTCAATTTTTTATAGAGATGACGCTCGGATTCGCCGCGTGGGGCCAATCTCGGAAATTTTGGGTCCAGGCCGCACAACCGGCCAAAGGCTGATCAAGATACACAGCAGGCCCAAACCACACAAGCCGCCGAAAGTAGGAGAAACCCGCGCCGCGCTGGCTTTATAGGCGGGTACAACCCCGACAGCAAAACGCCGGTCGCCAATTTTACGGCGACCGGCGCGGTGTGTCTGCAAGCTATTGAGAACACGCCATAAATGTCAGCCGGTGTTGCGCAAACCGGCCGCAATACCGGCCACAGACACCAGCAGCGCCTGTTCCAGAGGGCTGTCCTGTGCCGCTTCCTGTTGCCGTGATCGGGCCAGCAATTCGGCCTGCAGCAGGTGCAACGGGTCGAGATAGGTGTTGCGCAGGCGGATGAACTCAAGCGTATCAGGGCTATGGGCCAGCAGTTGCGACTGGCCGGTCAGGCCAAGCACCACACTGCACGCCTGCGACAATAGGTCGCGTAAGTGCGCGCCCAATGGCAGCAGATCGGGCTGCACCAGACGCTCGTCATACAGGCGCGCGATGTCGGCGTCGGCCTTGGCCAGGACCATTTCCAGCATATCGATGCGGGTGCGGAAGAACGGCCACTGCTCGCGCATCTGCCCCAGCAACTCGCCTTCGCCGCGCTCCAGGGCCTTGCTCAACGCGGCTTCCCAGCCGAGCCAGGCCGGCAGCATCAGGCGCGTTTGGGTCCAGCCGAAGATCCACGGGATCGCCCGCAGGCTCTCGATACCACCGGCGCGGCGCTTGGCCGGACGACTGCCCAGAGGCAAGCGTCCCAGTTCCTGCTCCGGAGTGGACTGGCGGAAATACTCGACGAACTGCGGATTTTCCCGCACCACGGCGCGGTAAGCACTGACGCCATCGGCAGCCAATTCGTCCATCAAATGGCGCCAGGCCGGTTCCGGTGGAGGTGGAGGCAGCAAGGTCGCCTCCAGCACCGCCGCCAGGTACAGGTTGAGGTTTTGCTCGGCGATGTCCGGCAGGCCGAACTTGAAGCGGATCATTTCGCCTTGTTCAGTGGTACGGAAACGCCCCGCCACCGAGCCCGGTGGCTGCGACAGAATCGCCGCGTGAGCCGGGCCGCCGCCACGGCCCACGGTGCCACCGCGACCGTGGAACAACAGCAGTTCAACTTGTTGTTCACGGCAGATTTCCACCAACCGCTCCTGAGCCCGATATTGCGCCCAGGCGGCGGCAGTAGTGCCCGCGTCCTTGGCCGAATCCGAGTAACCGATCATCACTTCCTGCGGGCCTTGCAAGCGCGAGCGATAGCCCGGCAACAGCAGCAGTTTCTCGATCACCGGCCCTGCGTTGTCCAGGTCAGCCAGGGTCTCGAACAACGGCACCACGCGCATCGGCCGTTGTACGCCGGACTCCTTGAGCAGCAATTGCACGGCCAACACATCCGACGCGGCCCCGGCCATGGAGATGACATAGGAACCCAGGGATGCGGCCGGTGCGGCGGCAATTTCCTTACAGGTGTTCAGCACTTCGGCGGTGTCTGCCGAGGGTTTGAAGTAACCCGGCAACAACGGTCGACGGTTGGCCAGCTCCTTCATGAGGAAGCTGATGCGCGCCTCTTCGTCCCACTCCTCATAGCGGCCGAGGCCAAGGTAATCGGTGATTTCGGTCATGGCCGCACAGTGGCGGGACGAATCCTGGCGCACGTCGAGGCGCACCAGGAACAGCCCAAACGTGACCGCCCGACGCAGGCAATCCAGCAGCGGGCCGTCGGCAATCACACCCATGCCGCAGGCGTGCAGCGACTGGTAGCACAGCTCCAGCGGGTCGAGCAGCTCGCGGTTGTTTTGCAGCACATCGGCAGGTGCCGGCGTGGGGCTGGTCAACGAGGTGTGAGCCCACTGGCGGGTGGCACGCAGGCGTTCACGCAACTGCTTGAGCAGCGCCCGGTAGGGCTCCACGCTGTCACCCACCTTGGCCTGCAACGCCGGGCTGGCCTGCTGCATCGACAACTCGGAAGCGAGCTGGTCGATATCGCGCAAGTAAAGGTCCGCCGCCATCCAGCGCGCCAGCAGCAGCACCTCGCGGGTCACCGGCGCGGTGACGTTGGGGTTGCCGTCACGGTCGCCGCCCATCCAGGACGCGAAGCGGATCGGTGCGGCTTCCAGGGGCAGGCGCAAGCCCGTGGCGGCGTGCAGAGCGTGATCGGCCTTGCGCAGATAATTCGGAATGGCGTGCCACAGCGAATGCTCGATCACCGCAAAGCCCCACTTGGCTTCATCGACCGGTGTGGGCCGGGTGCGGCGGATTTCTTCGGTGTGCCAGGCTTCGGCAATCAGGCGTTGCAGGCGATCGCGGATCTGCTCGCGCTCGGCGGTGGTGAGGTCGCGGTGATCCTGCAGGGCCAGTTGGGCGGCAATGGCGTCGTATTTCTGGATCAGGGTACGGCGGGCGACTTCGGTGGGGTGGGCAGTGAGCACCAGCTCGATTTCCAACCGGCCCAACTGGCGTGCCAGGGACTCGCTGCTGTGGCCTTCGCTCTGCAAGCGCGCCAGCAGTTCCGGCAGCACGCGCGACTCAAAAGGCGCAGGCGTTGATTCATCACGGCGGTGGATCAACTGATACTGCTCGGCGATGTTGGCCAGGTTGAGAAACTGATTGAAGGCCCGCGCCACCGGCAGCAGTTCGTCTTCTTTCAGTTGATTGAGGCTGGCGCTCAGCTCTTCGCCGGCGACCTGCTCGGAGGCCGCGCCACGGCGGTCGGCTTTGGCGCCTTTACGGATCTGCTCGATCTTGTCGAGGAATTCATCGCCGTACTGCTCTCGAATCGTGTTGCCCAACAGCTCACCCAGCAGGTGAACATCCTCACGCAAACGTGCATCGATATCGCTCATCAGCCAATCTCCAGCAGAAAATCCGGGACGCTTTGATCTTCAAGAGTGCCGCCCAAGGCGGCGTCTTACAAGGAACTTTAAACCTTGTGAGTTGCAGCTAGTCTCAACAGTAAGCCGCAGCGTTATCCGCGCTGGTCGGCTGGTCACTCATCATCGCCCGCCTACCGTGGGCTCCATTGAGGTTGCCATGAAAATCCGAGAACTGGCCCAGCATTGGGAAGAGAACGCCAAGGGTCGCCTGACCAAAACCGAATACGCCATCCATCTGGACGTAGAAGCCGCCGCCAGGCTGGCGGCGATCTCCGAAATGTACCCCAAACGCCATACCGAAGAACTGCTCGGCGAATTGATCGGCGCAGCCCTTGAAGAGCTGGAAGCGAGCTTTCCCTACATCAAGGGCAAGCAGGTCATTGCCACGGATGAGGAAGGCGATCCGCTCTACGAAGACGTCGGCCCTACGCCGCGTTTTCTGACGCTGTCACGGCGCTACCTGCACGATTTGTCAGCTCAATCCGACAAGCAAAAACACTGATCAACCTCCGCTAAAAAACCGCCACCCCAGGTATTCCGGGCCTCCCAGAGGCCCCGGATACCCCTGCGCATCGCAAAAGTTCCAACTTTTAAACGCTGACCGTTCAGTCAAATATTTTTTTAGGCAAATCGCCATCTTCGCTGAACTATTCAAAAAAGCCTCCGGTCACAGCCAGTAAGCCATCACTTGGAACAGCCGTTTGAAAGGCGTCCTGAGCCTTACCGCCGGACCCCGCACTCACTGCACACCGGAGATGGATTTTGATGTTTTTCAGGAGTTACCTAATGGAGTTGAAGACGATGAAGACCAGCACTGCCAAAACCTCGTTTAACCACCTGCGCGGGCTTAAATTGGCCGCGCTGGCAATCGGCACCAGCTTCGTTCTGGCTGGCTGCGCCGGCAATCCACCGACTGAGCAATACGCAGTGACCCAATCTGCGGTCAACAGCGCCGTCAGCGCCGGTGGTACCGAGTTCGCAGCCGTGGAGATGAAGTCGGCTCAGGACAAACTGAAACAAGCCGAAATCGCCATGCACGACAAGAACTATGACGAGGCCCGTCGCCTGGCCGAACAAGCCGAGTGGGACGCTCGCGTAGCAGAGCGTAAAGCCCAGGCTGCCAAGGCCGAACAGGCTGTGAAGGATTCCCAGAAAGCTGTTCAGGAGCTGCGTCAGGAAGGCATGCGCCCGGCTGTGATCAAACCACAGCAATAACCCGCCGCCCCTGATTGCATTGCACCCGAAACCGAATTGAAAGGACGACACGACTATGCGTAAACAATTGATGATCCCTGCCCTGCTGGCGATGAGCGTTGCTCTGGCGGCTTGCTCCACCCCGCCGAACCAGAACCTGGAAAACGCTCGGACCAACTTCTCGGCCCTGCAAGCCAACCCGCAAGCCACCAAAGTAGCGGCGCTGGAAACCAAAGATGCCAGCGAGTGGCTGGACAAGGCTGACAAGGCCTACCGCGACAAGGAAGACCAGAAGAAAGTCGACCAGCTGGCCTACCTGACCAACCAGCGCGTTGAAGTGGCCAAGGACACCATCGTCCTGCGTGAGTCCGAAGCCAAGCTGAAAAACGCCGGCGACGAACGTGCCCGCGCCCTGCTGGAAGCCCGCGACGCGCAGATCAAGCAACTGCAAGACAGCTTGAACGCCAAGCAAACCGATCGCGGTACCCTGGTGACCTTTGGTGACGTGCTGTTCGCCACCAACAAGTCCGACCTGAAATCCAGCGGCCTGGTGAACATCACCAAGCTGGCGCAGTTCCTGCGCGACAACCCGGACCGCAAAGTGATTGTTGAAGGCTACACCGACAGCACCGGTTCCGACTCCTACAACCAGAGCCTGTCCGAGCGCCGTGCCGCGTCCGTACAACGTGCACTGGCCAATCAGGGTGTGGATATCTCGCGCATCGTGACCCAGGGCTATGGCAAGGAATACCCGGTTGCCGATAACAGCAGCGTTTCGGGCCGTGCCATGAACCGCCGCGTTGAAGTGACCATCTCCAACGACAACCAGCCGGTCAAGCCACGTTCGTCCGTGCAATAACCGACTGATTGATACCGCGGCACAAAGCCCCGCCTGTTTTTACAGGCGGGGCTTTTCATTTCAACCGAAGTTGACTGGGTTGTTGTTCTCTTGGGGCATCATGTTCTGGAGGTTTGGCTGCTGCTGATCCATGGAGCCCTGATCGCCACCCCCACCGCCACCACTTCCCTGAGAGCCGCCCGCCCCCCTGCTGCAGCCAGCAGCTGCTCCAGGAGTCGCTTCATCTCTTCAGGGTTCATCTTGCCCTGTTGGCCACCCTCGACCCCACTCCCCACCATGTTGCCGAAGTCACCAAGGCCGCTGCCGCCACCAAACCCGCCTATGCCACCAATATTCATATCGATACTCCGCAAGAATTAAAAGTCATTCATCAGTGATGCTGACAATTCAATCAGTGGTTTCGTACGCAATATGGTTCCAGAAATTACTGAGCGGCCCAATCGATGGGTCAGTGCGTGTCATTCCTGCAATTGCGGTGTTTCCTGGCCCATGCAGCGCACTGCCTGTTTCTTGCTGTTTACCAGCACGCCCGTCAGGCCTTTCTGTTCGGTGTCAAACAGCACCAGCACGCCGTCGACACATTGCGCCACTTGCGCAGCCGGGGTCAGGGAGATTTTGTAGTCCTCGCCCGGCACAGTCTTGAGCATGGTGAAGTCGCTGAGCAGCAACGCATCCTCGGGCTTGGCGAAATGCAAATAGCCGTAGTACCACAGGCAGCCGACGGTGCCGATGATGGTGCCGATACCGGTGAGGATCAGGGGGATCATGTTGCGTTCTTCGCTCATTGCGGGTTCTCTGCGTTGGAATTCGGGGCCGCCGGGTAATTGGGGATTTCCCCCAGGCGGCGCAGCCCGTTGAAATGCTGCGGGTCGTCGAGGTAGCGCAGCATCACGGTTTGCCAGGTCTTGTCGGCAAAGGTCTGCACATGGCCACCCCGGGTCAGCTGCAGCACCCTCGGTGGCGGCGCAGCCTGATACAGGCGAATGCCGTTGGACAACGGCACGATCGGGTCATCGAGGCTGTGGAACAACAGTTTCGGCACGCCGGTCAGTTGGGGCATGGCGTTGATCGCACTGTCGGCGTCCGGCACCAGCCACGACAACGGCACCTGGAACGGCCATGTTAACCAGGAGGTGCTGAGTGCAAATTGTCCTACGTCACGATAACTGGCCGGCACACCGTCCAGCACCAGCGCCTTGAGCCGCGGCTGACGCTCGGGATGGACGGCCAGATAGTGCACCACCAGAGCGCCGCCCAGGCTTTGGCCGAGCACGATCAACGGCTGGCCCCGGGTTTCGGGAGCGTTGTCGATCCACTTGAAGGCCGCGTCGATGTCCTGATAGACCGCCGGCAGCGAAGGTTCACCTTCGGACAGGCCGTAACCGCGATAGTCCACCAACAGCACTTGATAGCCCTGCTCCGGCAACCACCAACTGCCACCGAGGTGCCAGGCGAGATTGCCGCCATTGCCGTGCAGGTGCAGCACCGTGCCCTTGAGCGGCACGCCAGCCTTGGCCGGCAGCCACCACGCGTGCAGCTTGAGGCCATCGGCGGTGGTCAGCGGGACGTCACGGTAGTGCAGGCGGGCCTTTTCCGGGGTGAACGGCAAGCCGCGCTCCGGGTAGAAGAGCAGGGAGCTGCAGCCGTTCAGGGTCAGTAGCAGGCACAGAATGCCGAGGATTCTCATCCGTTGAAGCCTCGTGAATGGGTTGGAAAACAGCCCCATGGCTGATGAAGATCAACTGTGGGAGCTGGCTTGCCTGCGATAACGGTGTTGGACTCACCATCGTCATCGCAGGCAAGCCAGCTCCCACATTTTGACCGAGTTCTTTCAGGGAAATCCCTCAAAGGATATTGGAGTAATCCGCCTCGATCCGGTCCAGGCTCAAATGGTTGAGGAAGTTGGAGAAACACATCCACGCCGCCAACGCATTCATGTCACGGAACTGGTCCGGCAGGTATTTGGGCGGCACCACCAGGCCTTCGTCCACCAGTTGGCGCAGGGTGCGCATGTCTTCAAGCGTGGTCTTGCCGCAGAACAGCAGCGGCACTTGTTCCAGCTTGCCTTTGCGCACCGCCAACTGAATGTAGTTGTAAACCATGATAAAGCCCTTGAGGTAGGACAAATCCTTGGTAAACGGCAGGCCCGTAGGGGTCGACCCACGGAAAACCCGGCTGGCGTTGCCGTAGCTTTCCGCCATCTCAAAGCCCTGCTCGCGAAAGAATTCGAACACCTGCAGGAAGTCGGCACCCTGCTCCACCATATGAATGGCGCGGGTGCGGTTGGTCAGTTTGCGCAAGCGGCTGGGGTAGGAGGCGAACGTGATGATTTCCATCAGGATCGCCAGGCCTTCCTGGGTCACCGTCGACGAGGGCGGGCCCTTGGACAGGAAGGTGCAGATCGGCTGGTTCTGGCCATTGAGGGTGGTGCCCACATGCACCAGGCCTTCATGGACTTCCAGGGCGCGCACGTCACGGTCGTTGAACATCGCGTCAGCGCGGATCTTGATGTAGTCGGCGCCTGCCGCCGCATCCGCCACGATACCGTCGGACTCGAACACCCGGATGGTTTCCTCGGCCTCGCCGAACACCTTGTTCAAGCGGCTTTGCAGCAGGTTGACGGCGTCCTTGGCGGTCAGGGTCTTGGCTTCGTCCTTGAGATCGCCACGGCCGTCGATATTGTTCAGGTAGTCCGACATCATCAGGCCGAGGTCGGCCAGGGTCGGGTCACCGGCGTGGAACGCGTCGGAGGCGGCGCCGTACAGCTCCTGGGAGATCAGGCCGAAATCCTCGGTGCCGCGCGCTTCGAGCATGCGCACCACCATGCGGTATTCCTTGCACATGCGCCGCATGATCTGCCCGACCGGGTTGAACTGGCCAAGCTGGCGGGTGATGTCACGCTCGATGTTCTGGAATTCCAGCTTCACCGCGCTGGAATCGAACGACAGCGGCCGATTCAGGTAGTAGTCGCGGTCCACCGCGGGCATTTCCTTGCCCTTGCCCTTGAGGAATCCCTGGCGAATATTTTCGTCCCACTTCACGGCGTCGAGGACGCGAATCGGTGTTTGCGCCAGCACAATGCGATCGGACAAGGTGCGTATCGTCTGCTGGTAATCGTCCACCCGGTGCTTCCTCTTTAAACGTTATTTGCCCGCACGCTGGTAGCGCACGGCTTCGACGAACACGTCGGCGTTGGCCGGGTTATCCAGGTAGTCAAACACCCGAGCCAGGGGGCTATCGACCAGCACACCGGCGCCTTCGACGGTTTCGACAGTGGTGCCGCTCAAGGCCTTCTGCCCGATAGCCTGGTGGACCTGATCCAGGTCGAGGTTGTAGACCACCAGTTCGTGTTCATCATTCAATTCGAACCCGGCGAGGATGTAATGCCCGCCGAATTTGGCCGGCAACGGCGCCGACAAATACCAGCGGCTGCCATGCCGGGAAACCGTGAACAGGTATTCATCCCGCTGGCCCGGTTTGGCTTTAGGGTAGCTCACGGCTTTGTAGCGATGCTCGCCAACGCGGCTGATTTGCAGGTTGAGCGGCTCGCCCCAGGCATTTTTGCTGGCCCATTTGCCCAACAGCGCATCAGGCGCCGCCTCGCTGGCCGGCAGCGGGTCCTTGAAGGTCACCAGGCAACCGCTGAGCAACAGGAACGACAAGGCGATCACGACGACACGCCAGGCTTTCATTGGACAATCCCCTGTGTCAGACCGAAGCCAACACCAAATGCATGTAACGCTTGAGGATCTCAAGCATTTCTTCGCTGGTCAGAGGCTCTGCCCCGCCCAACAGGCCCTGATATTCCATCCGACCGATAATCGCCGTCAACACTTTGGCATCCTGTTGCGGCTCGCGCGAACCCAATACCTGGAAAAACTGGCAAGTGCCCTGTAGCAGGATTTGCTGGTGGGAGCGCACCAACTCGGCCAGGCGCGGGTTCAGCAGCGCCTCCTGGCGAAACGCCTGCTCGGCCATCAGGTGCTCGCGACGGTTGAGCAATTGGCGTTGCACGTAATCGGCGGTCAGGCGCGCGATGTCATCGGCCAGTTGCGAGCGCGACTGCGGGCTGCCGTCGCCATACGCGACCATCTCCCGCAGCAGGCCCTCGTTACGCGCCCACAACTTGCCCATGAACGCCGCGCTGCGTTCCACGTATTGGGCGAAGGTGTCGGTGAGCAGGTCATCGATGTCCTTGAAGTAATAGGTGGTGGCCGACAACGGTACCCCGGCCTCCGCCGCTACTGCACGGTGACGCACGGCACGCACACCCTCACGCACCACGATGCGCATCGCCGCATCGAGAATGTCTTGCCTGCGTTGCTCACTGCCCCGGCGACTGGCCTTGCGGCCCTGGTACTGAACACTTTCAGCCACGGCAGCGGCAATGCCGGCGGCACCCTTTTGAGCCATTACGCGGTTCACGACGGATCTTCCTCCACAGTGTGACGCGGAGCGTCACGGGCTGCATTCCCACTCAGAGCATGGGAACGATCACCTGGCGCTGTTTACTTGACGCTTATAAACGCCACATAAAAAAGCCGCCTTATAAAAGGCGGCTTCGGATTTCGCTACGGTTACGCTTGTGGCCGCATGTGCGGGAACAAGATCACGTCGCGGATCGACGGCGAGTTGGTCAACAACATCACCAACCGGTCGATGCCGATACCTTCACCGGCCGTTGGCGGCATGCCGTACTCCAGGGCGCGAACGAAGTCGGCGTCGTAGTGCATCGCCTCGTCGTCACCGGCGTCCTTGTCAGCCACCTGGGCCATGAAGCGCTCGGCCTGGTCTTCCGCGTCGTTAAGCTCGGAGTAGGCGTTGGCGATTTCGCGGCCGCCAATGAACAGCTCGAAACGGTCGGTGACGTTCGGGTTGTCATCGTTGCGACGGGCCAGCGGCGACACTTCGAACGGGTACTGGGTAATGAAGTGCGGCTGCTCCAGCTTGTGCTCCACCAGTTCTTCGAAAATCATCACCTGCAATTTGCCCAGGCCTTCGAAGCCCAGCACCTTGGCACCGGCCTTCTTGGCGATGGCACGGGCCTTGTCGATGTCGTTCAGGTCGTCAGCGGTCAACTCAGGGTTGTACTTGAGGATCGAATCGAACACCGACAGGCGCACGAACGGCTCGCCGAAGTGGAACACCTTGTCGCCGTACGGCACGTCGGTGGAGCCCAGGACCAGCTGCGCCAGCTCGCGGAACAGCTCTTCGGTCAGGTCCATGTTGTCTTCGTAGTCGGCGTAGGCCTGGTAGAACTCCAACATGGTGAATTCAGGGTTGTGACGAGTCGAAACGCCTTCGTTACGGAAGTTGCGGTTGATCTCGAACACTTTTTCGAAGCCGCCGACAACAAGACGCTTGAGGTACAGCTCAGGCGCGATACGCAGGAACATTTCCATGTCCAGCGCGTTGTGGTGGGTTTCGAACGGCTTGGCTGCTGCACCACCCGGGATGGTTTGCAGCATCGGCGTTTCCACTTCCAGGAAGTCGCGCTTCATCAGGAAGCTGCGGATGTGCGCAATGACCTGCGAACGCACGCGGAAGGTCTGGCGCACTTCCTCATTGACGATCAGGTCGACGTAGCGCTGGCGATAGCGCTGCTCGGTGTCGGTCAGGCCGTGGTGCTTGTCCGGCAGCGGGCGCAGGGATTTGGTCAGCAGGCGCACGTTGGTCATTTCGACGTACAGGTCGCCCTTGCCGGAACGGGCCAGGGTACCTTCGGCGGCAATGATGTCGCCCATGTCCCAGGTTTTCACCGAGGCCAGGGTTTCTTCGGACAGGGTTTTACGGTTTACGTAGACCTGGATGCGACCGGTCATGTCCTGGATCACCATGAACGAGCCACGGTTGAGCATGATGCGACCGGCAACCTTGACCGGGATTGCAGCCTCTGCCAGCTCTTCCTTGGTCTTGTCCGCGTACTGTTTCTGCAAGGCATCGCAGTAGTTTTCGCGGCGGAAGTCGTTCGGGAAGGCGTTGCCCTTGGCGCGCTCGGCAGCAAGCTTTTCCTTGCGCAGGGCGATCAGGGAGTTTTCTTCCTGTTGCAGGGCCTGGTCGAGTTGTTGGTCGCTCATGTCTTTAATTTTCCATCAGGTTCGTTGTCCCCGGCCTGCGGCCGGGGATCGCCGGCAAGCCGGCTCCTACAAGGGGTTACAGGCCAGATTTCAGGCTGGCTTCCAGGTATTCGTCGATATCACCGTCGAGCACCTTGTCGCAGTCGCTGCGTTCGATGTTGGTGCGCAGATCCTTGATCCGCGACGCATCGAGCACATACGAACGGATCTGGTGACCCCAGCCGATATCCGACTTGGTGTCTTCCAGCGCCTGGGAAGCTGCGTTGCGCTTCTGCATTTCCTGCTCGTACAACTTGGCCCGCAGCATTTTCATGGCGGTGTCCTTGTTCGCGTGCTGGGAACGTTCGTTCTGGCAGCTGACCACGGTGTTGGTCGGTACGTGGGTAATACGTACGGCCGAGTCGGTGGTGTTTACGTGCTGACCACCGGCACCGGAGGAACGGTAGGTGTCGATCCGCAGGTCTGCCGGGTTGATCTCGATTTCCACCTTGTCGTCGATCTCTGGCGAGACAAACACCGCGGAGAACGAGGTGTGGCGACGGTTGCCGGAGTCGAACGGGCTCTTGCGCACCAGACGGTGCACGCCGATCTCGGTACGCAGCCAGCCAAAGGCGTATTCGCCCTTGATGTGCACGGTCGCGCCCTTGATACCGGCGACTTCACCGGCCGACAGCTCCATGATGGTCGCGTCGAAACCGCGTTTGTCGGCCCAGCGCAGGTACATGCGCAACAGGATGTTGGCCCAGTCCTGGGCTTCGGTGCCGCCGGAACCGGCCTGGATATCCAGGTAGGCGTTGTTCGGGTCCATTTCGTGGCTGAACATGCGGCGGAATTCAAGCTTGGCGAGGTTTTCCTCGAGACGGGCCAGCTCGGCGACGACATCGCCCACTGCGCCTTCGTCATCTTCCTCGACGGCCATGTCCAGCAGGTCGCGGCAATCGCCCAGACCGGTGTTCAATTCGTCGAGGGTCTCGACGATCTGCGCCAGCGCAGCGCGCTCGCGGCCCAGTTCCTGGGCGTATTCAGGTTTGTTCCAGACAGCCGGATCTTCAAGCTCGCGATTGACTTCAGTCAGACGCTCATGCTTTTGATCGTAGTCAAAGATACCCCCGAATAGTTTCGGAGCGCTCGGACAGGTCCTTGATGGTGTTAAGGATCGGGTTGATTTCCATGGCGGGCAGCACTCGTTGGCGAACTTTTGAAAGCCGACGAGTATAACGACAAACGGCTGATAACGGCAGTCCGCTTGGCCGATTGTGCTATGTGCCACTTGCCTGGAGCTGCGAGCACCCACCTGTGGCGAGGGGGCTTGTCCCCCGCTGGGCTGCGAAGCGGCCCCAATGCAGGCTATGGAGTTCTAACTGAGAGGAAACGCCGTTCTTAAACGGGGCTGCTACGCAGCCCAACGGGGACAAGCCCCTCGCCACAACAGCCCCTCAACCACAAAGTGGGTGGCAGGAATTATTCGATCCCCACCTGATTGCGCCCATTGTGCTTGGCCAGGTACAGGCCCTTGTCCGCCGACGAGATCAACTGCCGGCAATCGGTGCCCTGCACCGGGGTCATGGTCGACAGGCCGATGCTGATGGTCAGGCTCGCCCCTTCGGCCGGGCTGATGTGCGGGATTTTCAGCGCAGCCACCGCCTGGCGCAGTTTCTCGGCCACCAGCCGCGCGCCGCCCGGCGAGGTGTTGGGCAGCACCAGGGCAAACTCTTCACCGCCGTAACGCGCCGGCAGGTCCGAGGGACGGCTGCTGGCGTCACGAATGGTCGCAGCGACCTTGCGCAACGCTTCGTCGCCTTCCAGGTGGCCAAAACTGTCGTTGTAGGTCTTGAAGAAGTCCACGTCGATCATCAGCAACGACAGTTGGGTCTGGTCACGCATGGCACGGCGCCACTCCAGTTCCAGATATTCGTCGAAATGCCGGCGGTTGGACAGCCCGGTCAAGCCGTCGGAGTTCATCAGCCGTTGCAGCACCAGGTTGGTATCCAGCAGCTGCTGTTGGCTGACCCGCAGCGCGCGGTAGGCCGCGTCCCGCTGCAACAGGGTCATGTAGGAGCGCGAGTGGTAGCGGATGCGCGCCACCAGTTCGATGTTATCCGGCAGCTTGACCAGATAGTCGTTGGCCCCGGCGGCAAACGCCGCGCTCTTGATCAGCGGGTCTTCCTTGGTGGAGAGCACGATGATCGGGATGTTCTGCGTCGCCGGGTGATTGCGGTATTCGCGCACCAGGGTCAGGCCGTCGAGGCCCGGCATGACCAGGTCCTGCAGGATCACCGTCGGCTTGATACGAATCGCCTGGGCAATGGCCTGGTGCGGGTCGGCGCAAAAGTGGAAGTCGATATTGTCTTCATGGGCCAGGCCCCGGCGTACGGCTTCGCCGATCATGGCCTGGTCGTCGACGAGCAACACCATGGCGGCGTTTTCGTCGGTCTTGAAGTCGTCGAGCTGTAAATCATTCATTTGCAGTCACCTGAATTACTACCTGCAGGCCAGGACAGCGTGTGATATCGGTCATTTTGCGAATACCTCCAGCAATCGTGGCGCAATTCTGTCCAATGGGCGAATTTCAACAGCCGCGTCGATCGCCGCTGCCGCTTTGGGCATGCCGTAAACAGCACAGCTTTGCTGGTCCTGCGCGATGGTCAGGTAGCCTTGCTGACGCATCATTTTAAGTCCTTGGGCGCCGTCACGGCCCATGCCGGTCAGCAGCACGCCGACGGCATCGCCGCTCCAGTAACTGGCGACGCTCTCGAAAAACACGTCGATGGACGGCCGGTAAATCTCGTTCACGGGCTCGGCGGTGTAGGCCAGCGTCCCGTTCTTCAGCAAACGAATGTGATGGTTGGTGCCGGCCAGCAGCACCACGCCGCTTTGTGGCGGCTCGCCTTCCCGGGCCAGGCGCACCGGCAGGCCCGAGGCACTGCTCAGCCATTCGGCCATGCCGGCGGCGAATACCTGGTCCACATGCTGCACCAGCACAATGGCTGGCGAAAAGTCCCGGGGCAAGCCCTTGAGCAGGGATTCCAGGGCAGCCGGACCACCGGCAGACGAACCGATGGCCACCAGGCTCTGGCGCTTGCCCATGGTCCGCTGGGGCGCAGGCTCGGCCCGCACCCGATTGCCACGCTGGCCGATCAGCCAGCCAATGTTAAGGATCTTGCGCAGCAGCGGCGCCGCAGCGTCCTTGGGATTGCCCACGCCCAGCGCAGGCGTGTCGACCACGTCCAGAGCGCCGTGGCCCATGGCTTCGAACACGCGGCTGACGTTGGCCTGGCGGTCGACCGTTACAATCAGAATGGCGCAAGGGCTCTCGGCCATGATCTGCCGGGTGGCTTCCACGCCGTCCATCACCGGCATGATCAGGTCCATCAGAATCAGGTCGGGCGTCAGCTCGGCGCAGCGTTGCACGGCCTCGAGCCCGTTGCTGGCGACCCACACCACTTCATGGGCCGGCTCAAGGCTCAACGCCCGGCGCAAGGCCTCCACGGCCATGGGCATGTCATTGACGATCGCAATCCTCATGCCCGGGCTCCTCCGATCAGCTCCACCACCGCATCCAACAGCGCGTCGTCATGGAAGCTGGCCTTGGCCAGATAATAGTCGGCGCCGGCGTCCAGACCGCGGCGACGGTCTTCTTCACGATCCTTGTAGGAAACAACCATCACCGGCAGCGATTGCAGGCGAGTATCTCGGCGCAAGAGTGTGACCAATTCAATACCGTCCATACGAGGCATATCAATGTCAGTGATCAACAGGTCGAAGTCTTCGGAGCGCAGCGCGTTCCAGCCATCCATGCCATCGACCGCCACGGCCACTTCATAACCGCGATTAAGTAACAATTTGCGTTGCAGCTCGCGCACGGTCAGTGAGTCATCCACCACCAGAATACGCTTGCGCGGGGCTTCCAGGGTTTGCTGGGTGCGCCGGGCGATACGCTCCAGACGACCGGTATTCAGCAGTTTGTCCACCGATCGCAACATGTCTTCAACATCGACAATCAGCACCACCGAGCCGTCATCCAGCAATGCCCCGGCAGAGATGTCCTGGACCTTGCCCAGCCGGTCATCCAGGGGCAGCACCACCAGCGTGCGCTCGCCGATAAACCGTTCCACGGCAATCCCGTAGACCGCGTCGCGCTCGCGGATCACCACGACCTTGAGGGTTTCCTGGTTGCCCTGCCCGGGCGGGCGCTGCAGCAACTGGCTGGCGGCCACCAGCCCGACGTGCCGGCCTTCGTGCCAGAAATGCTGGCGGCCTTCCAGTTGCACGATGTCGTCGGGTTCCAGGTCGCACATGCGCTCGATGTGGGCCAGCGGGAAGGCGTAGGCCTCTTCGCCCACTTCCACCACCAGGCTGCGCACCACCGACAGGGTCAACGGCACTTCCAGGTGGAAGCGACTGCCCTGCCCCGCCGTCTGCTCCAGCACCACGGCGCCGCGCAACTGGCGCACCATATGCTGCACCGCGTCCAGGCCCACACCACGCCCGGAGACCTCGGTGACCTTGTCCCGCAGGCTGAAACCCGGCAGGAACAGGAACGTCAGCAGTTCCTCTTCGCTCAGGCGCAGGGCGGTTTCCAGCGGTGACAAATGCCGGTCGACGATGGTGCCGCGCAGGCGCTCAAGGTCGACACCGTTGCCGTCGTCGCTCAATTCCAGCACCAGCAACCCGGCCTGGTGCGACGCCCGCAGCCGGATCAAACCTTCAGCCGGTTTGCCCGCCAACAGGCGTTGTTCGGGCATTTCGATGCCGTGGTCGACGGCGTTGCGTAATAAATGGGTCAGCGGCGCTTCGAGCTTTTCCAGCACGTCGCGGTCGACCTGGGTTTTCTCGCCTTCAATTTCCAGGCGTACCTGTTTACCCAGGCTGCGGCCCAGGTCGCGGACCATCCGCACCTGGCCGGCCAACACGTCGGCAAATGGCCGCATGCGGCACGCCAGCGCGGTGTCGTACAAGACTTGGGCACGCTGCCCGGCCTGCCAGCCGAACTCATCGATCTCGGCGGTTTTTTCCGCGAGCAGCGCCTGGGCTTCGCTCAGCAGGCGGCGGGTGTCGGCCAGGGCTTCCTGGGCTTCCAGGCTCAAGTCGACGGTCTTGAGATGGCCGTCGAGGTTTTCCAGGGCTCGGGCACTGTTGCTCTGGATGCGCTTGAGGCGCTGCAAACTGGCGAGGTAAGGCTTGAGCCGCTGGGTTTCCACCAGGGATTTGCTGGACAGGTCCAACAGGCTGTTCAAGCGTTCGGCGGTCACCCGCAACACCCGCTCGCCGCCTTCGGTCATGCGCTTGTTCTGGCGTGGCAGCTCGGCACTGACGGCTGGCGCGGGTTCAGGCTCCGGCGGCAAGGTCAGCAGCGCTTCCATCGACAGTTCAGGTTCTGGCGCGGGTGTTGGCGGTGGCATTGGTGCAGCGGGCGGCGCGACTTTTTGCGACGGGTCGAGCAAACGTTCCATCAGCGCCACGTAGGCTTCGATGTCCGCCGGGCCCACGGTGTTGCCCGGCGTGGCGATGCGCATCAGCAAATCGGTGCCTTGCAGCAACGCGTCGATATGCTCGGGCAGCAGGTACAACCGGCTTTCCTGGGCGCTGACCAGGCAATCTTCCATCACGTGGGCGACGCTGACACCGGCGTCCACCCCGACAATGCGTGCCGCGCCTTTCAGGGAATGGGCGGCACGCATGCAGGCTTCGAGCTGGTCGGCCTGGGTCGGGTTGCGCTCCAGGGCCAGCAGGCCGGCGCTGAGCACTTGGGTCTGGGCGTCGGCTTCCAGGCTGAACAGTTCCAGCAGCGAGGCGTCGCGCATCTGGTCGGGGGTCATGTGAGGCTCCGGGTCACGGCAGACAACAATTGCGCCTCGTCCAGCCAGCGCAGGCTGCGGCCTTTCCATTGCAACACGCCCTGGGTGTAGCGGGCGCTGGCCTGGGTGCCGGAGGCGGATGCCGCGCTCAAGGTGCGTTCATCAATGGCATGGATACCGTCCACTTCGTCCACCGGCACCACCACCGGGCCGTCCTGCGCCGCGATGATCAGCATGCGCGGCATGATTCGTCCGCCACTTGGGCCGTTGCTGGTGCCGTCCAGCCCGAGCAACTCCACCAGAGACAGGCACGCCACCAGCGCGCCACGCACGTTGGCCACGCCCAGCAAGGCGCGGGAACGCTGGTGCGGCAAGGAATGGATCGGTTGCAGCGGCGCCACTTCCACCAGGCAACGGGTGGCGATGCCCAGCCACTCCTCACCGAGGCGGAACATCAGCAGTGAACGGGTGACGACATCGCCCTCGACGTCCGGCGTCGCCACCGGCCGGTGATCGTCCTGCTGCAAGGCATAGCGGTCGAGCAGGCGCGTGGCGGCGGCGGAATACACCGAACAGTTGCGACAGTGGATGTGTTCGGCCAGCAGCGGGCAGGATTTATCACCGTGAATACCGATGCGGTTCCAGCAGTCGTCGATGGCCTGGTTGTCGGCCAGGGTCAGGTTCAGCGCGGGATCCAGGGTCATGATTTACGCTCACTGTCAGCTCGCTCGCTGCGCGCGGCACGGGCCTGCAACCGGCGGGCACCGGGGACATCGCCCTGGGACTCAAGCAACGCGGCCAGGTGCATCAAGGCCTGCGGGTGCTGGGGTTCCAGGTACAAGGCTTTTCGATAATAACCCTGGGCTTCCAGGGCGCTGCCGGCCACATCGCTGAGCAGACCCAGCCAATAAAACACCTGAGCCGCCGGCGGGTGGCTCTGCAAATAGCGCTCGCAGGCCGCACGGGCCTCCAGGCTTTTGCCTTCATTGGCCAGGGTCGCGATCTGACTGAGCAGATCGGCGGCGTCCGACTGTGCGGGCGGCGGTTTGATCGGCAGTACCTGAGCGCTGACCGTGCTGAATGGCCGCGGCCTGGTCGGGATCGGCGCGGCGCTGCGCTGGGGGATCGGCGCGGGCATCGGCACAAATACCGGCTCAGGCGCAGGTGACGGGTGGCGACTGAAGGCAAAGGACTGCGGCACACCAATCGAACGCATGCCCAGGCGCCCGAGCAGGCTGCCTTCGGCGGGGCCGATAAACAGCACACCGTCGACGTGGGTCAGGCCCTTGAGCACTTCAAACACCTGCCTCTGCGTCGGCTGGTCGAAGTAGATCAGCAGGTTGCGGCAGAACACAAAATCGTAGGTGGGCTCGTTGGCCAGCAGCCTGGGGTCCAGCAAATTGCCCACTTGCAGGCTCACTTGTTCGCGCACCCGCTCGGCAATCAGGTAGCCGTCGCTTTGCTCGCTGAAGTAGCGGTCACGGAACTCGATGTCCTGGCCGCGAAACGAATTCTTGCCATACACCCCACGCCGGGCGCGCTCCACCGACAGCGGGCTGACGTCCATGCCCTGCACCTTGAACTGATGCGGCGCCAGGCCGGCGTCGAGCAAGGCCATGGCAATCGAATAGGGTTCTTCGCCGGTGGAGCACGGCAGGCTGAGGATTCGCAGGGCGCGCATCTGCTTGATGTCGGCCAGACGTGCCAGGGCCAGCCGGCCCAGGGTGGCGAAGGATTCGGGATAACGGAAAAACCAGGTTTCGGGGACGATCACCGCTTCGATCAGCGCTTGCTGTTCGTCGGTGGAGGCCAGTAGCTGCTGCCAGTATTCGTCTGCCGTCTGCGCATGGAGCGCCAGGCTGCGCTGGCGTACGGCGCGCTCGATGATCGCTTCGCCCACCGAGGCAACGTCCAGGCCGATGCGTTCTTTAAGAAAGTCGAAGAAGCGCTGATCACTGCTCATCAACCCTCCTCGCCCGCGGCAAACAGCAGCGCCTGCACGTCGGCGGTCAACAGGTCGGCCACGCCGATCCACTGCATCAAGCCGCGCTCGTCTTCGCGCACCGGGCCCAGGTACGGAGCCTGGCGGTTGTCCAGGCCATAAGGCTGGAACTCTGCCGGATCGCACCGCAGGGTGTCGGTAGCCTGTTCGAGGATCAGCCCCAGCCAGCGTGCGGGGATGAGCGCATCCGGCTGGTAATTGACCAGCACCAGGCGCGTGCTGGTGCGGGCCTGGGCCGGTGTGCCGAAGGTCAAGGCACTGAGGTCGATGACCGGCACCATCGCCCCGCGATGGGCAAAGATCCCGGCCACCCAGACAGGTGCATGGGCGATGGGCTTGAGCGGCAGGCGCGGCAGCACCTCGGCCACTTCCGTGGCCTTGAGGGCATACCGTTCGTTGCCGATGTGAAACACCAGGAACAGCGCTTTTTTCACTGCCGCAACGGCACCGCGTTTAGCCGCGAGGTCGCTCATCAGACTTTGAAACGCGACACGCCACTGCGCAGGCCGACCGCGACCTGGCTCAGCTCATCGATGGCAAAGCTGGCCTGGCGCAACGACTCCACGGTCTGGCTGCTGGCGTCGCCCAACTGCACCAGCGCATGGTTGATCTGCTCGGCACCGGTGGCCTGGGCCTGCATGCCCTCGTTGACCATCAACACCCGCGGCGCCAGCGCCTGCACCTGGTGGATGATCTGCGACAGCTGCTCGCCCACCTGCTGCACTTCGAACATGCCACGGCGCACTTCTTCAGAGAACTTGTCCATGCCCATCACCCCGGCCGACACCGCCGACTGGATCTCGCGCACCATCTGCTCGATGTCGTAAGTGGCCACGGCGGTCTGGTCGGCCAGGCGCCGCACTTCGGTGGCCACCACGGCAAACCCGCGGCCGTACTCACCGGCCTTCTCGGCCTCGATGGCGGCGTTGAGGGACAGCAGGTTGGTCTGGTCGGCCACCTTGACGATGGTGACCACCACCTGGTTGATGTTGCCGGCCTTCTCATTGAGGATCGCCAGCTTGGCGTTGACCAGGTCAGCCGCGCCCATCACCGAGTGCATGGTTTCTTCCATACGGGCCAGGCCTTGCTGGCCGGAGCCGGCGGCGACCGACGCCTGGTCGGCAGCGGTGGAGACTTCGGTCATGGTGCGGACCAGGTCCTTGGACGTGGCCGCGATCTCCCGCGAAGTGGCGCCGATCTCGGTGGTTGTCGCCGCCGTTTCAGTGGCGGTGGCCTGTTGTTGCTTGGACGTGGCGGCAATCTCGGTGACCGAGGTGGTGACCTGTACCGAAGACCGCTGGGCCTGGGACACCAGGGCGGTGAGCTCGGTCATCATGTCGTTGAAGCCGGTTTCCACCGCGCCGAATTCGTCTTTGCGTTCCAGGTTCAGGCGTTTGCTCAGGTCACCGGTGCGCATGGTTTCGAGGATGTCGACGATGCGTTTCATCGGCGCCATGATCGCGCGCATCAGCAGCAGGCCGCAGAGGCCGGCGGCCAGGATCGCGAGGATCAGCGAGACGCCCATGCTGATTTTTGCGGCGGACACCGCGTCGTCGATGGCGTTGGTGGCGCGGTCGGCGACGTCTTTGTTTTCGGTGATGATGTCATTGAGCTTCATGCGGCCTGCGGTCCAGGTCGGGGTGAGCTCGGCGTCGAACTGCTTGCGGGCGGCGACCACGTCACGGTTCTGCAGGCGGTCGAGGACGCCGGACAAGGCCTTGTTGTAGGCCTGGTGCAGGGCTTCGAATTTATCGAACTCGGCCTGATCGTCGCCGCCGTTGATGGTCGCTTTGTAATTGGCCATCTGGGTGAGGATGCGGGCTTCGAACGACTTGAATTCGGCCTTGTCGGCGTCGGTCAGGCCCTTGTCTTCGCGCAGGCCAATGATGTCGAGGGTTTGCAGGTAGCTGTCGACCCAGGCGCTGCGGATCATCGAGCTGAGGTACACCCCGGGGACTGCGTCGTCACGGACCGATTCTTCGCTGAGTTCGATCTTCAGCAGGCGTGAATACGAGACCACTACCATCAGCAGCATGATCGCGATGATGACCGCAAAGCTCGCCAAAATCCGTTGGCGCAAGGTCCAGTTCTTCACAGTAATTCCTCGAGGGCCATTCAAATGGAGGGGAGTATAGCTGAGCGGGTGGCATCATTAATCAACGGGTTGTGGGATCTGGGTCACGCCGTGGGGGATTTTTTTTGGGGGGGGCATATCCATTGCTGCGGTCAGGGCGGCTATTGGTTCCGCTCTTACAGCGGGTCACTTTTGGAAAAGAGCCCCAAAAGTAACCAAAAGGGCTCTTGCCCCACCACTCGGCACCTCGCTCAGGCTCGGTGTGCCCTTGTAAGATTGTTTTCACCTGCTTCAGACCGTAGTGCCCTCTGATTTCGAGATCGTGAGTGAGCATGGGTCGGAGCAGGTTCCTTCCTAAACTAGTCCGAACGGTTGCCTGGGCGCAAAGCCCGATTCTGCAAGGTTGGACGTGAGGAAAACGCTATGGACCATGACTCTGCGTTCGTCGGAATTGATGTTTCCAAAAACAAGCTCGACTCATTCGTCAGCACTACTGGCCAAGTCGAACAGTTTTCCAATACTCAAGAAGATATCCAGCGTTTAGCTAAACATCTCAAGGCTCAGGAGCCGGTTTTGGTGGTGCTGGAAGCGACTGGTGGATATGAGCGGCTTGCCGCTGCCGAGCTTTGTGCTGCTGGATTACCCGTTGTTGTTGTCAATCCCCGTCAGGTTCGTGATTTCGCCAAGGCGACCGGTAGGCTGGCGAAAACCGACGCTCTGGATGCCCAGGTGATTGCTGAGTTTGCCCAGGCGGTCAAACCCGAGATTCGGGAGATCCCAGATGAACACGCTCGTGAACTGGCGGATCTACTGACTCGACGCCGCCAGCTCATCGACATGATCGTGGCGGAAGAGTCTCGACTGAAACAGGCGGTATTCAAGGCACTTCGACGGGACATCAAGGCACATATCGTCTGGCTTCAAAAGCGCCTTAAAAGCACAGACGATGACTTGCACGAAGCGATCAAAGCTTCGCCGGCTTGGAAGGCCAATTATGATTTGCTGCGCGAGGTATCGGGCGTTGGCAATGTGCTCGCACTTTCGCTGCTGGCAATGGTTCCGGAGCTGGGCAAGGTTAATCGCAAACAAGTGGCTGCATTGGTTGGCGTGGCCCCTTTTAACTGCGATAGCGGCCTCTACAAAGGACGTAGACGGATATGGGGTGGTCGAGCTGAGGTGCGAAGTGTCCTTTACATGGCTGTCTTATCCTCGAAGAGCCATAACCCGGTGATCGAGAGGTTTTACAACCATCTGCTTGCTGCAGGGAAGACGAAGAAAGTAGCGCTGGTGGCATGCATGAGAAAGTTGCTGACGATCCTGAATGCGATGGTGCGCGATCAAAAGCATTTCGCTGAAATGGCTTGAATTTCGACACGGTTGCTCACTCCGGCAGCACGAAGCGGGCCGCCGCGACGGGGCGTCCCTGCCCCGTCGCGGCTAAACCGGCGTCCTGCCGGTTTACCCGCTCCGTACTACCTGCGTTCGGCCAGCGTGGTTTAACGGGGCGCCTAAGATCAAGATCAAAAGCAGATCAACAGCACAGCGGCCTACAGGCCGGCTTGAGTGGTGTGAAGCAAAGGCAACATCAAGATCAAAATCTAAAGCGGGCACGGTCAAATGTGGGAGCTGGCTTGCCCGCGATAGCATCGCCTCGGTGTACCTGAAAGACCGAGGTGTCTGCATCGCAGGCAAGCCAGCTCCCACAGAAAAGCAGAGCTGCAGCAGTTTCAGATTTGGTTTTCGATTTGGCTTTTGCTGTGGCTTCTACCACTCAAGCCGGCCTGTAGGCCGCTGTGCTCTTGCTTTTGATCTTGATCTGACTGCCCCAATAAGCCCGAGGCTGAACGCAGGGATTGAGGAGCGGGTAAACCGGCAGGACGCCGGTTTAGCCGCGACGGGGCAGGGACGCCCCGTCGCGGCGGCCCGCGGAGCAATGCCGGAGTGAGGGAACACCGAGCCTAGGCGAGGTGCCGACAGGCGGGGCAGAGCCCTTTGGTTACTTTGGGGCTTTTCCAAAGTGACTCGCTGTAAGAGCGAAACCATAAGCAGCCGTTACCTAAATAACGGATATGTACACAATCAACCAGCCACCACCTGCCGCACCTGTTTCTCCAGCTCAGCCTTCAACCCCGGCTCCAACTTAAGCTGCCGCGCCAACTCATCGAGATAAGACTTCTCCATGAAGTTCTCCTCATCCACCAACATCACACTGGCGATATACATCTCGGCCGCCATCTCCGGCGTACTGGCCGCCCGAGCCACATCTGCCGGATCCAGAGGCTTGTTCAGCTCGGCATGCAGCCATTGCTGCAACTCGCGGTCGTTGTCCAGCTTCACAAACTCCCCTTCGATCAACTCACGCTCGCGTTCATCCACATGCCCATCCGCCTTGGCCGCCGCCACCAGCGCCTTGAGAATCGCCTGGCTATGCAACTCAACCTGAGCGGCCGGCAAGCGATCAATAGTCTGCGGCTCACCCCGGGGCGCACTGGCCTGCTGCGCCTGCCAATTGCCATAGGCCTTGTAGGCAATCACGCCCAACGCAGCCAACCCGCCGTAGGTCAGCGCCTTGCCACCAAACTGGCGAGCTTTCTTGTTCCCCAACAAAAGCCCCATAGCGCCGGCTGCCAGGGCACCCCCACCCGCGCCACCGAGCAAACTGCCCAGCCCGCCGCTGCCGAGCAAGCCACCGAGGGCACCTTTGTCCTCACCTTTACGCTGCCCGCCAGCCTTGTTCTGCAGCATGTCCTGGCCGGATTTGAGCAGTTGATCAAGCAATCCACGGGTATTCATTCACAGCCTCCAGAAACTCAGATTCACAGGACCAATAGGCCCCCAGCGTAAAACTAAGTGCCAAAAACCCCCGATCTAGAGTGCTTCCAGATGTAACGCGCTTACCCCTCAATTAAAACGATATACACTCGAACAAATCTATAAAAACACCCCACTGGTAATTCCAGCATGATGACCTTGCGTCAGATCCGTCACTTCATCGCCGTGGCCGAGACCGGCTCGATCTCCGCCGCCGCCCAGACCGCCTTCATCTCCCAGTCCACCCTGACCCTGGCAATCCAGCAACTGGAACAGGAAATCGGCGTCAACCTGTTCAACCGCCACGCCAAGGGCATGACCCTGACTCACCAGGGCCATCAGTTCCTGCGCCAGGCCCACCTGATCCTCGCCACCGTCGACAACGCCAAGCGCAGCCTGCAACAGAGCACCGACCAGGTCGCCGGGCAACTGATCATCGGCGTAACCAGCCTGGTGGCCGGCTATTACCTGGCGGATTTGCTCACCCGCTTCCAGCGCGCCTACCCCAATGTGGAAATCCGCGTGATGGAAGACGAGCGCCCCTACATCGAGCACTTGCTGGTCAGCGGTGAAATCGACGTCGGCGTGTTGATCCTCTCCAACCTCGAAGACCGCCACGCCCTGCAAACCGAGGTGCTGACCCACTCGCCCCACCGCCTGTGGCTGCCGGCCCAGCACCCGCTGCTGGAACACGACAGCATCAACCTCGCCGACGTAGCGCGCGAGCCGCTGATTCAGTTGAACGTCGATGAAATGGGCCACAACGCCCAGCGCATGTGGACCGGCGCCGGGCTACAACCCCGGGTCACGCTGCGTACCGCGTCGACGGAAGCCGTGCGAAGCCTGGTCGCCGCCGGCCTGGGCGTGTCGATCCAGCCAGACATGACCTACCGCCCCTGGTCCCTGGAAGGCGACATCATCGAGGCCCGGCCGATTGCCGACCTCAGCCAAACCCTCGACGTGGGCCTGGCCTGGCGCCGGGGCACGGCGCGCCCGGCGCTGGTGGACCCGTTCCTGACGGTAGCCCGCGAACAGCCGCACCCGCGCAAGCCATCTATTTAATCGAATGCTGCTTTCAGTATTTAGTATTTGTTGACCTCGCGCCTGACCTCTAGTCTCTGCTCATCCCCTAAGAGAAGGTCAGGCGCCTCGCACGAGAACAGCCATGACCACACAAGAAAAGAGATCGCGAAAAATGTCTGGCGCGCCCACACCGCTGCTCACTGCGTTGCTGATCGACGGCGAACTGGTCCCGGGCCAGGGGTTTGTCGAGCCGATCATCAACCCGGCCACCGGTGAAATCCTCACCCATATCGCCGAAGCCAGCACCGAGCAGGTTGAAGCTGCGATTCTCGCCGCCCACCGCGCCTTTGCCGGCTGGTCGCGGACCACGCCCCAGCAGCGTTCGAACATTCTCCTGGGCATCGCCGATGCCATCGAAAAACAAGCCGACTACCTCGCCCGCCTGGAATCGCTGAACTGCGGCAAGCCGTTGCACCTCGCGCGCCAGGATGACTTGAGCGCCACCGTCGATGTGTTCCGCTTCTTCGCCGGCGCCGTGCGCTGCCAGACCGGGCAACTGAGCGGCGAATACCTGCCGGGCTACACCAGCATGGTGCGCCGCGATCCGATTGGCGTGGTCGCCTCGATCGCGCCATGGAACTACCCGCTGATGATGGCCGCCTGGAAAATCGCCCCGGCCCTGGCCGCCGGTAATACCCTGGTGTTCAAGCCGTCGGAACATACGCCGCTGTCGATCCTGGCCCTGGCGCCCGCACTGAGCCAACTGTTGCCGCGTGGGGTGATCAACATTCTGTGTGGCGGTGGCGAAGGCGTCGGCAGCCATTTGGTCAGCCACCCGAAAGTGCGCATGGTGTCGTTGACCGGCGATATCGTCACCGGGCAGAAAATCCTCCAGGCCGCCTCCAAGACGCTTAAGCGCACTCACCTTGAATTGGGTGGCAAAGCCCCGGTGATCGTGTGCAACGACGCCGACCTGCAAGCGGTGGTCGAAGGCGTGCGCGCCTACGGTTATTACAACGCCGGCCAGGACTGCACCGCCGCGTGCCGCATCTACGCCCAGGCCGGCATCCACGACAAATTGGTGGCCGACCTCGGCGCCGCCGTCAGCAGCCTGCGGTTTGCCGGCAAGCGCGATGCCGACAACGAACTCGGCCCGCTGATCAGCACGCGCCAGCGCGACCGCGTGGCCAGTTTTGTCGAGCGCGCCCTCGGCCAGCCGCATATCGAACGCATCACCGGCGCCGCCGTGCATTCAGGCGCAGGCTTCTTCTATCAGCCAACGTTGCTGGCCGGTTGTAAACAGAATGATGAAATCGTGCAGCGCGAAGTGTTCGGCCCGGTGGTCACCGTGACCCGCTTCGACGAGCTGGAACAGGCCGTGGACTGGGCCAACGACTCGGAATACGGCCTGGCCTCTTCCGTGTGGACCCAGAACCTGGACAAGGCCATGCAGGTAGCGTCGCGCCTGCAATACGGCTGCACCTGGATCAACAGCCATTTCATGCTGGTCAGCGAAATGCCCCACGGCGGCTTGAAGCGCTCGGGGTATGGGAAAGATCTGTCCAGCGATTCGCTACAGGACTACAGCGTGGTGCGGCACATCATGGCGCGCCACGGCCAGCATCTTTAAAACAACAACTACGCTCATGCACCACCTGCTGCAAAAACTGCCCCGACCATAATTAAAGAAGAGGGAACCCCCATGTCTGCGCACAAGACCGCACTGCTCAGTGCCCTGACCACCGCGCTGCTGGCCAGTGTCAGCATCCAGGCCGCCGAACCGCTCAAGGCGGTGGGTGCCGGTGAAGGCCAACTGGATATCGTCGCCTGGCCCGGCTATATCGAACGTGGCGAAAGCGACAAGAACTACGACTGGGTCACCGGTTTCGAGAAAGAGACCGGCTGCAAGGTCAACGTCAAGACCGCCGCCACCTCCGACGAGATGGTGAGCTTGATGGCCAAGGGCGGCTACGACCTGGTCACCGCGTCGGGCGATGCCTCGCTGCGGCTCATCGGCGGCAAGCGTGTGCAGCCGATCAACACGTCGCTGATTCCCAACTGGAAGAACATCGACCCGCGCCTCAAGGATGCGCCGTGGTACGTGGTCGGCCAGCAGACATACGGCACGCCGTACCAGTGGGGCCCGAACGTGTTGATGTACAACACCAACGTGTTCAAGACCGCGCCTACCAGCTGGAACGTGGTGTTCGATGCGCAGAACCTGCCGGACGGCAAGCCCAACAAAGGCCGTGTGCAGGCGTATGACGGCCCGATCTACATCGCCGACGCGGCGCTGTACCTCAAGGCCACCAAGCCGGAACTGGGCATCCAGAGCCCGTACGAGCTGACCGAAACCCAATACAAGGCCGTGCTCGACCTGTTGCGCGCCCAGCAACCGTTGATCCACCGCTACTGGCACGACACCACCGTGCAAATGAGTGACTTCAAGAACGAAGGCGTGGTGGCCTCCAGCGCCTGGCCGTATCAGGTCAACGGCCTGGTGAACGAGAAGCAGCCGATTGCCTCGACCATTCCAAAGGAAGGCGCCACCGGCTGGGCGGATACCACCATGCTGCACACCGATGCCAAGCACCCGAACTGTGCCTACAAGTGGATGGATTGGTCGCTGCAGCCGAAGGTCCAGGGTGATGTGGCCTCGTGGTTCGGTTCGCTGCCGGCGGTGCCTGCTGCGTGCAAGGAAAGCGAACTGCTGGGCGCAGAGGGTTGCAAGACCAACGGCTTCGACCAGTTCGAGAAGATCGCCTTCTGGAAAACCCCGCAGGCTGAAGGCGGCAAGTTCGTGCCGTACAGCCGCTGGACCCAGGATTACATCGCGATCATGGGCGGCCGCTGACACCGCCTTCCTGCAGGAGCCGGCTTGCCGGCGATGAGGCCCTTGAGTTCTTTGCAGTATTCAAGGCCGCCATCGCCGGCAAGCCGGCTCCTACAAGGGTTCTCACCGCTATTGATAGATTTTTCAGAAGTCCAGGCCGGGCCGCTGCGACGACCCGTACCTTTTTGGAGCACCGCACCATGACGCTTGCAGTCCAATTCACCCACGTTTCCCGTCAGTTCGGCGAAGTGAAAGCCGTTGACCGGGTTTCCATCGATATCCAGGACGGCGAGTTCTTTTCCATGCTCGGCCCTTCCGGCTCGGGCAAAACCACGTGCCTGCGCCTGATCGCCGGTTTCGAACAACCGAGTGCCGGCTCCATCCGCATTCACGGCGAAGAAGCCGCCGGCCTGCCACCGTATCAGCGCGACGTGAACACCGTGTTCCAGGACTACGCCCTGTTCCCCCACATGAACGTGCGGGACAACGTGGCCTACGGCCTGAAAGTCAAAGGCGTGGCCAAGACCGAACGGCTCAACCGCGCCGAAGAAGCACTGGGCATGGTGGCCCTCGGCGGCTACGGCGACCGCAAGCCGGTGCAACTCTCCGGCGGCCAGCGTCAACGCGTGGCCCTGGCTCGCGCACTGGTCAATCGCCCTCGTGTGCTGCTGCTCGATGAGCCCTTGGGCGCCCTCGACCTGAA
Organism: Pseudomonas sp. TH32; assembly: GCF_016650855.1. NCBI lineage: Bacteria > Pseudomonadati > Pseudomonadota > Gammaproteobacteria > Pseudomonadales > Pseudomonadaceae > Pseudomonas > Pseudomonas sp. TH32. The sequence goes on from NZ_JAEKFA010000001.1 coordinate 327,624, forward strand.
GCTGCGCGAACAGATGCAAAGCGAGCTGAAGAAGCTGCAACGCCAGCTCGGCATCACCTTCATTTTCGTGACCCACGACCAGACCGAAGCGCTGTCGATGTCCGACCGCGTGGCCGTGTTCAACAAGGGCCGCATCGAACAGGTCGACACCCCGCGCAACCTCTACATGAAGCCCGCCACCACGTTCGTCGCGGAATTCGTCGGCACCTCCAACGTGATTCGCGGCGAACTGGCGCAACGCTTGAGCGGCAGCCCGCAGCCATTCTCGATCCGCCCGGAACATGTGCGTTTCGCCGAAGGCCCGCTGGGCAGCGGTGAAGTGGAAGTCAGCGGCTTGCTGCACGATATCCAGTACCAGGGCAGCGCCACCCGCTATGAACTGAAACTGGAAAACGGCCAGGCCCTGAACATCAGCCAGGCCAACAACCAATGGCTGGACACCACCGCCGGGCATCAGGTCGGCCAGTCCCTCACCGCGCGCTGGGCGCGGGAAGCCATGACGCCGTTGACCGACATCGCAGGCGAGGTGTGACATGAGCCTGGCCCTGTCCCAACCCCCAATGCGCAGGTTTTCCAACCTGCTGTACAAGAAGCCCAACCTGTACCTGTCGCTGCTGCTGGTGCCGCCGCTGATCTGGTTCGGCGCGATCTACCTGGGTTCGTTGCTGACCCTGCTGTGGCAAGGGTTCTATACCTTTGACGACTTCACCATGGCGGTCACGCCGGACCTGACCCTGGCCAACTTCGCCGCACTGTTCCAGCCGTCGAACTTCGACATCATCGTGCGCACCTTGAGCATGGCGGTCGTGGTGTCCATCGCCAGCGCCATCGTCGCGTTCCCCATCGCCTACTACATGGCGCGCTACACCACGGGCAAGACCAAGGCGTTTTTCTACATCGCCGTGATGATGCCGATGTGGGCCAGCTACATCGTCAAGGCCTACGCCTGGACCTTGCTGCTGGCCAAGGGCGGCGTGGCGCAGTGGTTCGTGCAGCACCTGGGCCTGGAGCCGGCGTTGCAATTCATCATGGGCATTCCCGGCGTGGGCGGCAGCACCTTGAGCACCTCGCATTTGGGGCGGTTCATGGTGTTTGTGTACATCTGGCTGCCGTTCATGATTTTGCCGATCCAGGCCTCGCTGGAGCGTTTGCCGCCGTCGTTGCTGCAAGCCTCGGCAGACCTCGGCGCCAAGCCGCGCCAGACCTTCATGCAAGTGATTCTGCCGCTGTCGGTGCCGGGGATTGCAGCAGGTTCGATCTTCACGTTCTCGCTGACCCTGGGCGACTTCATCGTGCCGCAACTGGTGGGCCCGCCGGGTTACTTCGTCGGCGGCATGGTGTACGCGCAACAAGGCGCCATCGGCAACATGCCCATGGCCGCAGCGTTCACCCTGGTGCCGATCGTGCTGATCGCGGTTTACCTGTCCATCGTCAAACGTCTGGGGGCCTTCGATGCACTCTGAAAAAGCCTCACTGAGCTTAAAAATCGCGGCCTGGGGTGGGTTGGTTTTCCTGCACTTCCCGATCCTGATCATCTTCCTCTACGCCTTCAACACCGAAGAAGCGGCGTTCAGCTTTCCACCCCAGGGCTTCACCCTGAAGTGGTTCAGCGTGGCCTTCTCGCGGCCGGACGTGCTGGAAGCGATCAAGCTGTCGCTGCAAATCGCGGCCATCGCCACGCTGATTGCGATGGTGCTCGGCACCCTGGCGTCGGCGGCGTTGTATCGCCGGGAGTTCTTCGGCAAGCAAGGCATCTCGCTGATGCTGATCCTGCCGATTGCACTGCCGGGGATCATCACCGGTATCGCGCTGCTCGCGACCTTCAAGACGTTGGGCATCGAGCCGGGGATGTTCACCATCATCGTCGGCCACGCGACCTTCTGCGTGGTGATCGTCTACAACAACGTGATCGCCCGTTTGCGCCGCACTTCCCACAGCCTGATCGAAGCCTCGATGGACCTCGGGGCCGACGGCTGGCAGACCTTCCGCTACATCATCATGCCCAACCTCGGCTCGGCGTTGCTGGCCGGCGGCATGCTGGCGTTTGCGCTGTCGTTCGACGAAATCATCGTCACCACCTTCACCGCCGGCCACGAGCGCACCTTGCCGCTGTGGCTGCTCAACCAGTTGAGCCGGCCACGGGATGTGCCGGTGACCAACGTGGTGGCGATGCTGGTGATGATCGTGACGATGTTCCCGATTCTGGGTGCCTATTACCTGACCCGCGGCGGCGAAAGCGTGGCCGGTAGTGGCGGTAAATAATTGTTTGAAGAGGACACGAACATGCAAACCAAACTGCTGATCAACGGCCAACTGGTCGAAGGCGAAGGCCCGGCGCAGCCGGTGTTCAACCCGGCACTGGGCCGGGTACTGGTAGAGATCAAGGAAGCCAGCGAAGCCCAGGTCGACGCCGCCGTGCGTGCCGCCGACAGCGCGTTTGAAGGCTGGTCCCAGACCCCGCCCAAAGACCGCTCGTTGCTACTGCTGAAACTCGCCGACGCCATCGAAGCCCACGGCGAAGAACTGGCCAAGCTCGAGTCGGATAACTGCGGCAAGCCCTACAGCGCCGCGCTGAACGACGAGATCCCGGCGGTGGCCGACGTGTTCCGCTTCTTCGCCGGTGCCAGCCGCTGCATGAGCGGCTCGGCCGGCGGTGAATACCTGCCGGGCCACACCTCGATGATCCGCCGCGACCCGGTGGGCGTGATTGCTTCCATCGCACCGTGGAACTACCCGCTGATGATGGTCGCCTGGAAAATCGCCCCCGCCCTCGCCGCCGGTAATACCGTGGTGCTCAAGCCGTCGGAGCAAACCCCGCTGACCGCGTTGCGTTTGGTGGAGCTGGCCGCTGAAATTTTCCCGGCCGGTGTGCTCAACCTGGTGTTTGGCCGCGGGCCGTCCGTGGGCAGCCCGCTGGTGAATCACCCGAAAGTGCGCATGGTCTCGCTGACGGGTTCGATTGCCACCGGTGCCAATATCATTTCCAGCACCGCCGACAGCGTCAAACGCATGCACATGGAACTGGGCGGCAAGGCACCGGTGATCATCTTCAACGACGCCGATATCGACGCGGCCGTGGAAGGCATTCGCACCTTCGGCTTCTACAACGCGGGCCAGGACTGCACGGCGGCCTGCCGGATTTATGCACAGGCCGATATCTACGACGCGTTCGTCGAGAAGCTCGGCGCGGCGGTGGCCAGCATCAAATACGGTTTGCAGGATGACCCAGCCACCGAGTTGGGACCGCTGATTACCGCGCAGCATCGCGACCGTGTGGCCGGGTTTGTGGAGCGTGCCGTGGCGCAATCCCACATCCGCCTGATCACCGGCGGCAAGGCCGTGGAAGGCAACGGGTTCTTCTTTGAGCCGACGGTGTTGGCCGACGCGCAGCAGGACGACGAGATCGTGCGCCGCGAGGTGTTCGGGCCGGTGGTGTCGGTGATCAGGTTTAATGACGAGGCCCAGGTATTGGGCTGGGCCAATGATTCGGACTACGGCCTGGCGTCGTCGGTGTGGACCGCCGATGTCGGCCGCGCCCACCGCCTGGCGGCGCGTTTGCAGTACGGCTGCACCTGGGTGAATACCCACTTCATGCTGGTCAGCGAAATGCCTCATGGCGGTCAGAAACTGTCCGGCTATGGCAAGGACATGTCCATGTATGGCCTGGAGGACTACACCACCGTTCGCCATGTGATGTTCAAGCACTGACCCATAACCCCTGTCGAAGCGAGCTCCCTCGCCACAACGGCCCGCTCCCACAGGGGATCTCCTCATAACAATAAATAATTCGCAGGTTCCCATGGACATCACCCGCCGCGACTTCCTCAACGGCGTCGCTATCACCATTGCCGCCGGCATGACGCCATTGCAACTCCTCCAGGCCGCTCCCGATGGCCGTTACTACCCGCCCGCCCTCACCGGCTTGCGTGGCAGCCATGTCGGTTCGTTCGAAATCGCCCACCAGATGGGCTGGGAAAAGAAGGTGTTCGACACCGACAAATTGCCGATCACCGAGGACTATGACCTGGTGGTGGTCGGCGGTGGCCTGAGCGGTTTGTCGGCGGCGTGGTTCTACCGTGAGAAGCACCCGAAGGCAAAGATCCTGATCCTGGAAAACCACGACGACTTCGGCGGCCACGCCAAGCGCAATGAATTCCAGGCCGGTGGCCGGATGATCATCGGCTACGGCGGCAGCGAAGCGTTCCAGTCGCCGAATCATCTTTACAGCAAAGAAGTAAACGGACTGTTGAAAAAACTCGGGGTGAACATCAAGCGCTTCGAGACCGCGTTTGACCGTCAGTTCTACCCGGGCCTTGGCCTGTCACGCGGGGTGTTCTTCGACAAGGAAAACTTCGGCGAAGACAAACTGGTCACCGGCGACCCGACGCCGATGGTCGCCGACGACATCGCCCCGGACCAATTGCATGCGCGCTCCATCAGCGACTTCATCAATGACTTCCCGCTGCCGCAAGCTGATCGCGAGGCTTTGATTGCCCTGCATGTCGCCCCCAAGGATTACTTGCCTGGCAAGACCGCCGAGGAAAAGGCCGACTACCTGGCCGCCACCAGCTACCGCGATTTCCTGCTCAAGGACGTGGGATTATCGGAAGGCGCGGTGAAGTACTTCCAGAGCCGCACCAACGACTTCATGGCCTTGAGCATCGATGCCGTGGCTTCGGCCGATGCCTACAGCGTGGGTTTCCCGGGCTTCGCCGGAATGAACCTCGCGCCCATCAGCGAAGAAGCCGCGGCAGAAATGGAAGAGCCCTACATCTACCACTTCCCCGACGGCAACGCCTCGCTGGCACGGCTGCTGGTGCGCAGCCTGATTCCGGCCGTGGCGCCCGGGCACACCATGGAAGACATCGTACTGGCGCCGTTTGACTACGCCAAACTCGATCAACCCAAGACGCCGGTGCGGGTACGCTTGAACAGCACGGCGGTGAGTGTGCGTAACGTCGGTGACGGCGTGCACATCGGCTACAGCCGTGGCGGCCAACTCGCACAGGTGCGTGGCAAGCGCTGCATCCTGGCGTGCTACAACATGATGATCCCGTACCTGCTGCGGGACCTGCCGGAGCAGCAGGCCCAGGCCTTGAGCCAGAACGTGAAGTACCCGCTGGTGTACACCAAAGTCGTGGTGCGCAACTGGACATCATTCCAGAAGCTGGGGGTGCATGAGATCTACGCGGCGACCCAGCCCTACAGCCGGATCAAGCTCGACTACCCGGTAAGCATGGGCGGCTACGAGCACCCGCGTGATCCGACGCAGCCGATCGGTTTACACATGGTGTACGTGCCCACCAGCCCCAACAGCGGCATGAACGGCCGCGACCAAGCCCGCGCCGGGCGGGGCAAGCTGTATGGGCAGACGTTTGAACAACTGGAAGCGCAACTGCGGGATCAACTGCAACGCATGCTCGGCCCGGGCGGTTTCAACCACCAGACCGATATTCTGGCGATCACTGTCAACCGTTGGTCACACGGCTATGCGACCTTCTCCAACAGCTTGTTTGACGATGCCGATGAAAGCGAAAAGCTGAAGGACCTGGCGCGCAAACCGCTGGGGCATGTGAGCATCGCCAACTCGGACGCGGCGTGGAGTGCGTATGCCCATGCGGCGATTGATGAGGCGTATCGGGCGGTAGGTGAAGTGGGTTGACCCCTGCTCTTCAAGCAGAAGGGCTTTTGTGGCGAGGGGGCTTGTCCCCCGTTGGGCTGCGTAGCAGCCCCAAAAGCTGACTTGAATTCCTGCCTGGAAAGGGCGGTGGCCTTAATGGGGCCGCTGCGCAGCCCAACGGGGACAAGCCCCCTCGCCACAGAAAATCCCATCTTCACAGACACCAGCGTTGTGTAGAAACGTCTTGTTTCATATGCAACGCCATCAACCCGCCATCAATCATTTTTCCTTCCGCACCGAACCGCTTAAGCTATTTGGCATCTGTTTAATGTCCGTTGCGTTTGGCCGAAGGCATGTCCGAACCGTTTTTCTTGATCCAGCACGTGCCAGGAACGGCGCGGGATTGTTCACGACAGGTTGTATTTATGCACCGCAGGAATTTGCTCAAAGCGTCCATGGCCATTGCGGCTTACACCGGTCTGTCGGCCAGTGGCCTGCTGGCCGCCCAAGCCTGGGCGGGCAATCGCGCCGCCGATGGTGAGGCCCAGGCCTTCGATTTCGAGGCGCTGAAGATCCAGGCCAAGCAACTGGCCAGCAATCGCTACCAGGACACCAAGCAGGTATTGCCGCCGACCCTGGCGACCATGACCCCGCAGAATTTCAACGCCATCGGCTACGACGGCAAGCATTCCCTGTGGAAGGAGCTGAACGGCCAGTTGGACGTGCAATTCTTCCACGTCGGCATGGGTTTCAAGACGCCGGTGCGCATGTACAGCGTCGACCCGAAAACCCACCAGGCCCGCGAAGTGCACTTCCGCCCTTCGCTGTTCAACTATGAAAAAACCACGGTGGACACCAAACAGCTGACCGGCGACCTGGGTTTCTCCGGCTTCAAGCTGTTCAAGGCCCCGGAACTGGACCGCCACGACGTGCTGTCCTTCCTCGGCGCCAGCTACTTCCGGGCGGTGGATTCCACTGGCCAGTACGGCCTTTCCGCACGCGGCCTGGCCATCGACACCTACGCGAAAAAGCGCGAGGAGTTCCCGGACTTCACCAAGTTCTGGTTCGAAACCCCGGACAAGGACAGCACCCGCTTCGTGGTCTACGCCCTGCTGGACTCGCCGAGCGCCACCGGTGCCTACCGCTTCGACATCGACTGCCAGGCCAACCAGGTGGTGATGGCGATCGACGCCCATATCAACGCGCGTACCGCCATCGAACAGCTGGGCATTGCACCGATGACCAGCATGTTCAGCTGCGGCACCCATGAACGGCGGATGTGCGACACCATCCACCCGCAAATCCACGACTCGGACCGCCTGGCCATGTGGCGCGGCAATGGCGAGTGGATCTGCCGCCCGCTGAACAACCCGGCCACCCTGCAATTCAACGCCTTTGCCGACACCGACCCGAAAGGCTTCGGCCTGGTGCAGACCGACCATGAGTTCGCCAGCTACCAGGACACGGTCGACTGGTACAGCAAGCGCCCAAGCCTGTGGGTAGAACCTACAACTGCGTGGGGCGAAGGCTCGATCGACCTGCTGGAAATTCCTACAACCGGCGAGACCCTGGACAACATCGTGGCCTTCTGGACCCCGAAAAAGCCCGTGGCTGCCGGTGAATCCCTGAACTACGGCTACAAGCTCTACTGGAGCGCCCTGCCGCCGGTCAGCACGCCGTTGGCGCAGGTTAACGCTACCCGTTCGGGCATGGGCGGCTTCACCGAAGGCTGGGCACCGGGCGAGCATTACCCGCAGGTGTGGGCGCGACGCTTTGCCGTGGACTTCAACGGCGGCGGGCTGGATCGTTTGCCTGAAGGCACCGGGATCGAACCGGTGGTGACCTGCTCCCACGGTGAGGTCAAAGACTTCAGCGTATTGGTGCTGGATGCCATCAAGGGTTATCGGATCCTGTTTGATTGGTACCCGACCAGCGACAGTGTGGAGCCGGTTGAGCTGCGACTGTTCATCCGCACCCAGGACCGTACCTTGAGTGAAACCTGGCTGTACCAGTACTTCCCACCTGCGCCAGACAAGCGCAAGTACACCTGATACCGAACGTTCCCACGCGTGCGTGGGAACGCCCCTTCGGCGCTTTCAGAACCGCGAAATACTCTTCATCGCCCCGATCAAGTACCGCATCGCCACCTGATCACTCTCGGTGAGGGCACGGTACTGTTCCAGCAATTGCTCCTCGTCCGAACTCAAGCGTTTGCCACGCAACGACATCCTGCGGGCCAGAAAAGACGACACAACACCCGCAACACCACAAGACTTGGCCATGGACTGTCTCCTCGTATCAATCGACTGCTCCTGATTGCCCATCACCTCATCCCTCGACACGCAATGCCTGCGAGGATCAACCGACTGACTTCCTGGGCCAGAGATCAGACTTACCGTAAGCGTAGAAACTATCTTGCCGGGCGTGAGACTTTTTAGAGTAATCACTTGAAAAAAACGCTTACGGGGCAATGACCTACAGCGCTATCCCACAAGCGGGCGATACAAATGGATGTCGTGCGGTTCCTGTTGATACAGCTCGGGGTCCGGCTGTTTGAGCAGCCGGCAACCGTGCCGGAGATAGAACTCCACCGTGTTACGTGACTCCGTGGCCGATACATATAACGCTTCGGCGCCGGCTGCGCGGGCGTGCTCACAAGCCATGGCAAACAGCTGGCCGCCCAGTCCCAGGCCACGGGCGCCGTGGCTCACATGCAGGAATTTGAGCTGGCGCATCGGCAGGCCCTGAGTGTGGATAACCCGGTTGTCCACCACCACGGCGGCCAGCAGCCTTTCACCGTCGAACACCCCGTGCAGCCAACCACCGCGCTTGAGGCATGCATGCAGGGCCACAGCGTCCTGCTCGGCCTCGCCCTCGGGCCAGCCGCGCATGTCGTGGAATTCGGGGTACAGCAGCAACTCGCCGTGTTCCACCCGATAGCACGCCTCGACCCGTTCGGTGCGGTCAATCAGCGCCAGCAGCGGCAGGTCCTTTTCGGCGAGATCACGCTTGATCAACATGCTGTGTTTCCGATGGCTGATAGTGAACAAGATTGAAGCCTTCAGCAGGCGTGGGCGCTTCGAAATAGCCCGTGATCAGGTCGAACTGGGCGTCGCTGGTTTCGAACGCGTGGGTGCCGGCGGCGTTACGCGCACGCAGGCGTGCCTTGCAGACCTCGTCCGGCACGTCCAGGTAATGCAATTGGTGGTCAGCGCCCGCGCCCTCGAACAACGAACGCATCCAGCGGCGACTGGCCAAGGTGTTGGCGGGAAAATCCAGCACCACCGAGATACCGGCCTTGAGCAACGAAATGATGTGCGCCGTCAACGCATCGCGCAGCTGGCCGGTGCAGCGTACATAGTCGCCAAGGGCGTTGATCTGCCCGGGATAAAGGCGCGACAGCCACTCATCTTCGCTGATCAATACCGCCTGTGGAGCCTGCGACAACTGCTGGGTCAGGGTCGACTTGCCGGACGCGATTTTGCCGCAGATCAGGTGCAACATGGGTTACTCCGGTGTTGAGGCCAATAAAAAAACCCGCCGGTTCAAGGGCGGGTTTTCATGTTTACCACGATTCCTGTACCGATCAATCCCGCAGATCCGACTCATGAATCGGCTGGTCCCGATGGGTTGCGCGCTGGTACTGCGCCGGCCAGGTCGCCTTGCGACCACCCAGGTCGTCATCCGCATGCAGCGGCCAGTACGGATCACGCAGCAGTTCACGGGCCAGGAAAATGATATCGGCCTGGCAGGTGCGCAGAATGTGCTCGGCCTGGGCGGGCTCGGTAATCATGCCCACGGTGCCGGTGGCGATGCCCGACTCCTTGCGCACACGCTCGGCGAAGCGGGTCTGGTAACCGGGGCCGGTCGGAATTTCCGCATTGGCGGCGGTGCCACCGGAAGAGACGTCGATCAGGTCCACGCCCAGGTCTTTCAGGCGGCGGGCCAGTTCGACGGTTTCATCCGGGTTCCAGCCGTCTTCGACCCAATCGGTGGCCGACACCCGCACAAACAGGGGCAGGTCCTGCGGCCAGGTTTCGCGCACCGCCTTGGTCACTTGCAGCACCAGGCGGATGCGGTTTTCGAACGAGCCGCCGTACTGGTCCTGGCGCTGATTGCTCAGGGGCGAGAGAAATTGATGCAACAGGTAGCCATGGGCGGCGTGGATTTCCACCACTTTGAAACCGGCGGTCAACGCGCGCTTGGCGGCGGCAACAAAGTCCGCAATCACTTGCTGAATCTGCCCTTCATCCAGTTGCTTGGGCGAGGTGTGCTGAGGGTCAAAGGCAATCGGCGATGGGCCCACCGGCACCCAGCCGCCGTCTTCCGGCTTGACACTGCCGTGCTTGCCAATCCACGGCCGGTGCGTACTGGCCTTGCGCCCGGCGTGGGCCAGTTGAATGCCCGCCACCGCGCCCTGGGCGTTGATAAAACGCGTGATGCGTTGCAGGGGTTCGATCTGTTCGTCGTTCCACAGGCCCAGGTCCTGGGCGGTGATGCGGCCATCGGCAGTGACGGCGGTGGCTTCGGTAAAAATCAGCCCGGCGCCGCCGACGGCACGGCTGCCGAGGTGCACCAGGTGCCAGTCATTGGCCAGGCCATCGGCACTGGAATACTGGCACATCGGCGACACGGCAATGCGGTTGAGCAGGGTCAGTTGGCGCAGGGTATAGGGTTCAAGCAGCAGACTCATGGGGCACCTCTTTTATGCAGTGGGCAGGCTCCAGGGTTCTGTTTGAAAGGTCGACGAAAAACCCGTCCCCGGCGGGCTGAAATAAGACAAGGTCACAAGACCGATCACACAGTGCTTAGAGACTAGTCGACAACAGAGGATTGCACAGGGTTCAGCGCGGCTCGATGTGGGCAATCATCAATTGCACGGTTTCCTGGCCCCGGAACTCGTTCACGTCGAGCTTGTAGGCCAGTTCCACCCAGCGAATGGTGGGGTTAGGCCAGATTTCACGGTCGATACCAAACGCGATGCCATCCAGTTTCACCGAACCACACTCGCTCTTGAGCACCACTTTCAGGTGCCGCTCGCCGACAACGCGCTGCTCGACCAACTGGAACACCCCATGAAACAACGGCTCGGGAAAATGCTGCCCCCACGGCCCGGCATTGCGCAGGGCGCGGGCCAGTTCCAGGTGAAACTCTTCAACCGCCAGGGTGCCATCGGACAGTAGTCGGCCCGTCAGGTCTTCTTCGCGCAGTTGCCGACGCACTTCGGCGTCAAACGCCTCGGCGAACAGTGGGAAGTTGGCCTCGGGCAAGGTAAGACCCGCGGCCATGGCGTGGCCGCCGTACTTGGCGATCAGGGTCGGATGCTGGCTGGCCACCACGGCCAGTGCGTCACGGATATGAAAGCCCGGCACGGAACGCCCGGAGCCCTTGAGCAGGCCGTCACCGGCATCGGCAAAGGCGATGGTCGGGCGGAAGTAGCGCTCTTTCATCCGCGAGGCGAGGATGCCGATGACGCCCTGGTGCCATTCCGGGTCGAACAGGCACAAGCCATACGGCATCGATTCCACCGGCAAGTCCTTGAGCTGGGCCAGGGCCTCGCGCTGCATGCCTTGTTCGATGGATTTGCGGTCCTGGTTCATGCCGTCCAGCTGCGCGGCCATTTCCCGGGCGGCGGCAAAATCCGTGGTGAGCAGGCATTCGATGCCCAGGCTCATGTCATCCAGGCGACCGGCGGCGTTCAGGCGCGGGCCGAGGATAAAACCGAGGTCGGTGGAGGTAATGCGAGCGTGATCGCGCTTGGCCACTTCGAGGATCGCCTTGATCCCCGGCCGGGCGCGACCGGCACGAATGCGTTCCAGGCCCTGGTAGACCAGGATGCGGTTGTTGGCGTCCAGCGGGACCACGTCGGCGACGCTGCCCAGGGCCACCAGGTCCAGCAGTTCGCCGATGTTCGGCTGCGGCGTGTTCTCGTACCAACCCAAACTGCGCAAGCGCGCGCGCAGGGCCATCAGCACGTAGAAGATCACGCCAACACCCGCCAAGGCCTTGCTGGGGAATTCACAGCCCGGCTGGTTCGGGTTGACGATGGCGTCGGCCGCCGGCAGTTCGTCGCCCGGCAAGTGGTGGTCGGTGACCAGCACCTTGAGCCCCGCCGCTTTCGCCGCTGCCACGCCTTCGACGCTGGAGATGCCATTGTCCACGGTGATCAGCAGCTGGGGCTGGCGCTGCAGCGCCACGGCGACGATTTCCGGGGTCAGGCCGTAGCCGTATTCGAAACGGTTGGGCACCAGGTAGTCGACGTGTGCAGCTCCCAGCAGGCGCAGGCCCAGGGTGCCCACGGTGCTGGCGGTGGCGCCGTCGGCGTCGAAGTCCCCCACGATCAGGATCCGCTGGCGCTGTTCCAGGGCCGTCACCAGCAGGTCCACGGCGGCATCGATACCCTTGAGCTGCTGATACGGGATCAGCCGCGCCAGGCTTTTATCCAGCTCGGCTTCCGATTGCACCCCGCGTGCGGCGTAGAGACGGGTCAACAACGGTGGCAATTCACCGAGGAATGGCAAGACGGCGGGCAACGGGCGAGGATCGATACGCATGGGGTGACGGAAGCTTCTCTTTAATACAGCGTTGAAAATTAATGCTGAAAACAGCGGTGATCCCTTGTGGGAGCTGTCGAGCCCCGGCGAGGCTGCGATAGGGTCACCTCGGTGTACCTGTCAGACCGCAGCGCCTGCATCGCAGCCTCGCCAAAGCTCGACAGCTCCCACACTCGACCAGCGTCCAATCAGTTATCGACGTTTCAGCCGCGCTCGCCAGCCAGCCACTCCAGCTGGACTTCGTGCTGGCCACGGTCATCGGTCACGAAGATCGTGCCTTCGCTGATCATCACGTCCCACTTGATCACCCGTGGCATGTCCTTGGCCAGGACTTCCAGGATTTCCTGGGGTACGGCGGCGATGCTCACGTTTTTCAGGTTTTTCGCCACCGGCACCACTTTGCCTTCCCAGACGCGCAAGCTGCCGTAGGCCAGCAAGGTGGTGCGTTCGGTGCGGCGCGAACACCAGGTCAGGCGGTCCGCGTCCGGCTGGCCGACTTCGATCCAGTGCAGGACGCGATCATCCAGGCTTTTTTCCCACAATGCCGGCTCGTCTACATCTGACAGGCCACGACCAAAAGACAACTGCTCGTTGTAGAAAAGGGCGTAGGCCAGCAAACGCACGGTCATGCGCTCTTCGGTTTCCGAAGGATGGCGGGCAATGGTCTGCTTGACGCTCTCGTACACCGAACGGTCAAGGTCGGTGAGGTTGAGTTCAAACTTGTAGGTCGTGGACGGCTGGGCCATGAACGGACTTCTAGAGACAGGGAAAGGCGGCAAGTCTAACCGATGGCGAGGTGATTCAACGAATCCTGCGCTGCATCATCCTTATCACTGCGCCACTCGCCTATGTTAAAAGGCATCACATCCCCGTACCGCGCCTGAAAGGATCCTCATGTCGTTTACCGCCAAACCGCTTGCCGGCCTGAAAGTCATCGAACTCGGCACCCTGATTGCCGGCCCGTTCGCGTCCCGCATCTGCGCCGAGTTCGGCGCCGAGGTGGTCAAGGTCGAATCCCCGGACGGCGGCGACCCGTTGCGCAAGTGGCGCAAGCTGTATGAGGGCACCTCGCTGTGGTGGTTTGTGCAGGCGCGCAACAAAAAATCCCTGACCCTGAACCTGAAACACCCGGACGGCCTGGCGATCCTCAAGCAGCTGTTGGCGGATGCAGACATCCTGATCGAGAATTTTCGCCCTGGCGTGCTGGAAAAGCTCGGCCTGGGCTGGGAAACCTTGCATGCCCTGAACCCGGAACTGGTGATGGTGCGCCTCTCGGGTTTTGGCCAAACCGGGCCGATGAAGGATCAGCCCGGGTTTGGCGCGGTGGGCGAGTCGATGGGCGGCCTGCGCTACATCACCGGTTTCGAGGACCGCCCTCCGGTGCGCACCGGGATTTCCATTGGCGACTCGATCGCGGCGTTGTGGGCGGTAATTGGGGCGCTGATGGCCTTGCGTCATCGCGAAGTGAATGGCGGGCTCGGCCAGGTCGTGGATGTGGCGCTGTATGAGGCGATATTCGCGATGATGGAGAGCATGATCCCGGAGTTCGACGTTTTCGGCTTTATCCGCGAGCGCACCGGTAACATCATGCCCGGCATCACGCCCTCCTCGATCCACACCAGCGCCGATGGCAAACATGTGCAGATCGGCGCCAATGGCGATGCGATCTTCAAGCGCTTCATGTCGGCCATTGGTCGGGACGACCTGGCCAACGACCCGGCCCTGGCCAGCAACGATGGCCGCGACAGCCGTCGAGATGAGTTGTATGGGGTGATTGATCGCTGGGTCAATTCGCTGCCGCTGGAGCAGGTGGTCGAACAATTGAACAAGGCCGAAGTGCCCGCCAGCCGCATCTACAGCGCCGAAGACATGTTGGGAGACCCGCAGTTTCTCGCCCGCGAGATGTTCCTCAAGGCGCAGCTCCCCGGCGGCAAGGACTTCAAGATGCCGGGCATCGTGCCCAAACTGTCGGACACGCCGGGCAGTTGTGAGTGGGTCGGCCCGCAGTTGGGTGAGCACAACAGCGTGCTGCTCAACGAACTGGGCTACGACACGGCCGCCATTACGCGCCTGCGCGAGGATGGCGCGATCTGATGGCCCGGCGCTTCATCATTCGACTCTGCGTCCTCGGTTCATTGCTCGGGGGGTGGCCGCTGTCGAGCCACGCCGACGACACCTTGATCTGGCTATTGCGTGACCTGCCGCCGGTGACGATTTTCGAGGGCCCGCAAAAAGGCCAGGGTGCCCTCGACCAACTGCTGCCGATACTCGCCGAGCACATGCCGGAGTATCGGCACCAGATCCTCCACGTGAACCGTGCGCGCGGCATGCAAATGCTCCGCGACCCGAGCACACTGACCTGCGACCCGTCCCTGTTGTGGACCGCAGAACGCGCGAAAACCATTGTGTTTTCCGCCCAGGCCTTTGCGACTGTGAGCAATGGCGTGACGATCCGCCAGAGTCAGCGGGCGGCGCTGGCGCCGTTTGTAGAGGGTGGCCTGTTTGACCTGGAGGCGTTTTTGAGTGCCCGGGATGCGCGCCTTGGCGTCATCGCCGAACGCAGCTATGGCGCCATCATCGATGAAGCGCTGAAGCACGCCAGTGCCCACAAGCTGGCACCGCACTACGGCAATGATGCCCTCGGCAGCCTGCTGCAGATGCAACGAAAGGGTCGGCTGGAGGCGGTACTGGGTTACTGGACCGAAGTTCGCTATCAAGCATTGCAACAGGGCATCGATCCACAGGACCTGGTCTTCTACCCCATCAAAGGCACCCCGCCCTATCAACTGACCCGGATTGCCTGCACTGACACCCCGGCGGGCCGCGAGGCCATCGAGCGGATCAACCAGGTGCTGCGCGAGATCCCGCAGGAGCAACTGCGACAGTCCTACGCCTCATGGCTCGACCCGGTCATGCGTGAGCAATACCTCAACGGCAACCCGACGTTTTTCCAGGATGTCCCCGCCCCATGACAAATCGCAGGCAAAAAGAAACCCCGAGCAGTGGGGAGACAACTCGGGGTTAATAAGGGCCTACAAAGACCAGTAACAACGAGCGACAAGCACCGGAGCACAATGCTTGATCTCGCTGTTACAAAATCTGACTCACCTTGCCGTAGGAAGGTTCCCAACAAAAATAAATCTTCATGCGCAGACAATGGGCCGGGTCAGGGCCGCATTGCGCAAGGCCGCTATGACCGAGGGTTCCAGGCGTCCTTCGGCAATCATCAGGTCGCGGTGCAAACAGTCCACCACATCCACCAACGCACGCTTATCGGTCAATTGGGCCTGGTCGACTTCGCGTTCGACCACAATCGCACCGGCTGGATTCTTTACGGTCACAAGGCATTCGCCCTGCACACCCGAGGTGGTCAGCGTGACCTGGTAAGGGCTCAGTGCTTCACCGAGCAATAGGCTGATACTTTCCATCTCGATCACCACTCAATAGTTCGGGAACAATCGTGTAAACGGGAGCTGCATCTATCCTAAGTGACTATTTGTCTCGTAGGAAAGTTCGCTTTTTCGTCTTTCAAGGGTTGCCGGGGATGACGTGTCCAGCATGCGCTTGCAACATGACAAGCAAAAAACGGCGGCACATAACTGCTTACTCAATGGGCCGCTGTTTTGGCGCTGATGCCGAGGGTGAATCCTATACTCGGTGGGTGCTGGTCACGCTGTCATGCAGGCAATAGTGAAGCTCAAAAGGCCCCTAACTTTCGAAGGATGAAGACGATGCTGGAACACAACCAAGAGCAGGCTGCATTGGAAAAGATTCACGCCGACATATCACGCATCTATGCAGAGCAACGCAAACTCAACGCTGAAGCGCACAAGATCACCCGCGAAAATTTCTGGTACCCCATGGGCATCGTCCTCGGCATGTTTACCGCTATCGGCACCATAATGGCCCTGGCGCACAAACTACTGGCGTAAACCATCGCGCCAGCCGGGCCTGCCTGAAACGAAAAGCGCCGTTGTCCCAAGGAAGGGAAGGCGGCGTTTTTGCATAACTGTAAAACCGTACCGCCAATTCATCTCCCGCGTTAACAGGCTAGAATCCCCGAATTACCCCGGGAGCCTGTATTGAAAGAAGCGTCTGAAAAACCATTGCGCATCGTCCTCGCCGACGACCATCCGATTTTCCTCATCGGCCTGCGGGCGGTCCTGGAGCGTGACGAACGGCTAACCATCGTCGGTGAGGCCAATTCTCCCCAGGCCCTCGGCGAGCTGCTGCAACACTGTGCCTGTGACGTAGTGGTCACCGACTTCATGATGCCCGCCGAGCCCCAGGCCGACGGCTTGCGCCTGATTGAACAACTGCGCCGGCATCACCCGGCGCTGCCCATCGTGGTGGTGACCATGCTCAATAACGCCGGGTTGTTTCACGCCATCCTGGAGTTGGGCGTCATGGGTTTGCTGAGCAAGGCCAGTCTGGCGGACGAATTGCCGGAGGCGATCCGTCAGGTGCGCCAGCAGCGACGTTATGTGGCCCAGACCATCAGTCAGTCACTGAACCTGGCAGGCGTCGAGCGCGTGCACTCTCAGGATCAACTGTCACCCCGTGAGCTGGAAGTCATCCGCCTGCTGGCCGGCGGTTTGACGGTAGGCGAGATTGCCGCAAATCTGCACCGCAGCAAGCAGACCGTCAGCGCACAGAAAGTCAGCGCCATGCGCAAGCTGGGCCTGAGCAACGACGCCGCGCTGTTTATCTATGTGCAGGAACACGGACTGGCCTAGCCTGAAACGCGATCCACTGTTTCAGCGCCTCGCCGTCCATGGGCCGGGCGATGTAGCAGCCTTGCAACGATGCCGCGCCCAACTCACTCACCGCGTGATAATCGGCAGCGCTTTCAACCCCGGTCACCACCACACCGACGCCCAAGCGCCTGGCCATGCTCATGGCGCCAGCAACCACTGCCGCCTTGCGATCATCCTTGGCCATCCCGCTGGCAAACGTCGGGGGTATTTTCAGCTCGCTGAAGGGCAGTTCCAGCAAGCGTTGCAGGCTGGTGCCGCCCACGCCGAAATCCCCAATGGACAGCTTGCACCCCATCATCCGCACACGCAGCAAGCCGGTGACGTGGGCGCTGTCCGTCTTAAAGCGCGAGGTTTCCACCAACTCCAGGGTCAAACCATGAGCGGGCACCCCGTGAAGCTGCAGCAGGCCTTGCAGCACCTGGGAAAAGTGCGGGCGCTCCAGCATACGTCCGGGGATGTTCACCGCCACCGGCAGCACCTGGCCGCTCTCGCGCACGACGTGTGCGGCCATGCCCAGCGCCTGCTCCAACACATGCCAGGTAAATGCCTCTTCCATTCCGGCAAACTCCAGCACCGGCAGAAACGCGTCAGGCAACAGCCGTTCGCCTTCAGGCAGTTGCCAACGTGCCAGCGCTTCGACACCTTGCAACGCGCCCGCCTGGCTGACGATGGGCTGATACCAGACAGTGCCGCAACGGGCGATAGCCGCTTGGCTCACATCCGCCGAAGGCGGCAATTGCTCTATGTCGCTCAAGCCCAGCAACTGGCGCACCCGCCCCCAGGACATCACTGGCGGCCCAGGCCGCAAGCGCTCCCGGCACGCCGTCAAGACTTGCCCGATCAGCTTTGCCGACGCCGGTTTGGGCAAACAGCCGAGCACGTTAAGCCCCAGCTGGCGCGCCATGTTCGCCACACCGTCCAGCACATCCGGCTCGGCGTTGCTCAGCAGGATCAATACTTGCGCCAGACGACGCTCAGCCAGTTCGCGGATCAGTTCCAGAGCATCCCCCTGCTCCAGGTACAGATCGCAAATCGCAATGTCCACCGCGCCCTTGCTCTCCAGGGACTGGCGAGCGGCGTCGACACTTTCAGCCGTGCGTACATTGAATACGCCGTTGGCATTGAGCATCTGATGCAGGGCCATCAGCTGGAACGGGTTGTCTTCGAGGATCAGGACATTGAGGGAGCGCATGGAAAACAATACCGGGGAGAAGCGAGGGCGCGAAGACTAGCCAAAACACCGCGCTTTCCCCATAGGACATGTCCTATTTGTGCTGATTCAGATGGCCCTCAAGCTCGCACCGGAACTCGATCAATGCATCGCACAGCGCCAACCAGTGCACGTCAATTTCAGCATTGCGCTGCTCGCGAATACAGCCTTCAAGCGCCACGCAAGCCTTGGCCAACGGCAACGCATCCACCAGGCAGCAAATGCCCTTCAGGCGATGCAGCGAGGCCCCCAGCCGGGCCTGGTCGTGATCCGCCATGGCGGCGGCCAGCACCTGTTGTTCCTGCTCAAGGCTCCTCGCCAGTTCCTCCAACATCCGCTGCAAAACCGGCCCGTCGGCCTGAGTCATGGTGCGCAGCGTCTGGATACTGAACGAGCGCGAAGGCGCCACCCGGGTGAGCACCCGCGTCCAGTGCTCCAGGGTCACGGGTTTGACCAGCAGCTCATCCATTCCAGCCTCCCGGCAGCGCTGCTGTTCATCCTCAAAGGCATTGGCCGTGCACCCCACCAGCGCACTGCGCGGCCTTTGCTCCTGGGCTTCGATCCGGCGTATGGCCTCGCTCAAGGCATAGCCGGACATGCCCGGCATGTTGCAATCGGTGACCAGCACGTCAAACACCTCGTTGCGCCAACGCTGCAGGGCCGCCTCCGCCGAGTCGACGGCCACGACCTGATGGCCGAGGAACTGTAACTGTTGAACCTGCACCATCCGGTTCGCCGGCAGGTCATCCACCACCAACACCGACAGGCTGCGGCTGGCGGCCAGCGGCGCCGTACCCGGTTGCGCCGGCACGTCGTCACTGCCGACCCGGTCCAGGTACAGGTCGATGCACACCACCGTGCCCTCCCCCACAACACTGCTCAGGCTGATGCTGCCGCCCATCAACTCCACCAGTTGCTGGCAGATGCTCAAGCCCAGACCGGTCCCGCCATGCTCGGCAGCGGTCAGCGCGCTGACCTGGATAAACGGCTTGAACACCCGCGCCTGTTGTTCGATACCGATGCCGGGGCCGCTGTCTTCCACGCACAGGTGCAAGTATTCGACGCCCGCGCGGTCAAGCTTGCGGGCGACACTGACCCGAACCTCACCGTGCGGGGTGAATTTGAGCGCGTTGCCCAACAGGTTATGGATGACCTGACGCAGACGCAGCGGGTCGAACCAGTAATACCCCTGGGCGGCCGGGTCGAATGCCAGGGTCAAGTGAAGGCCCTTTTTCTGCGCCATGGTTTCAAACAGGCGCTGTATGTCCTCGAAGAAACCTTTCAACTCAGTGGGCTGCGGTGCCAGTTGCAGATGACCGGCTTCGATCTTGGCCAGATCAAGGCTGTCGCCCATCAACTCAATCAGCTCCCGTGCCGAGCGATGGGCCACCCGCAATGCTTCGGACACGGGGTTGCCTTCAGCCAGGGCACGCTCCTGTTCCAGCTCAAGCAGACCGATGATGGCGGTCATCGGTGTGCGAATCTCGTGGCTCAGGGTCGAGAGAAATGCGCTTTTTGCGTAGTTCGCTTCGTCAGCCGCCTGACGGGCGTCCATCAACTGATTCTCCAGGACCTTGCGCTCATGGATGTCGATCCAGCCACCGAGCAAACCCTGCAGTTGGCCCTTGGCATCAAAGAACGGCACCGTCCACTGATAGACATGAAAAGACCCGCCGTTGAACTCCAACTGCCGGTCGACGAACAACGACCGCTGCGTCGCCAACTGTTCCATATGGCCGGCGTGCAGACGCGCGGCCGTTGCGTCGGGCATCAGCCGGCTTTCCATCAGCGTCAGGCCCTGAATCTGCTCGCGCCGGGTATTCAGTTGTTGTTCATAACTGGTGTTGCAGGTCACCAGGCGGCCGTCCAGATCGCGCACGAACACCGGGTTGGGCATGCCATCCAGCAGCGCGCGCTTGAACGCCAACTGGTCGTTGAGCCGCTGCTCGGCCTGCAGTCGCTGGCGAATCTGACGCTTGAGCCGGCTGTTCCAGGCCAGGGACACCAGCACAAACAGCAGCGCCATGGCGACCGTCCAATAAGCCCATGGCGGCACACGCTGCCAGGCGGGCACCGGGATCGGCACGGCGCCCAGCCAACGCAGGCGCAAGGCGCTCAGCTCCGCCACCGGAAGCGCCTCCAACGCCTTGTTCAAGATGCTCAGCAGTTCGGGTTGGTCCTTGCGCACCGAGAGGCTGTTGGCCGACCACTTGCCCTCGACGCTGCGACCGATGCGCAACTCGTCGGCCGGGTAACTCTGCACTTCCACTTCACTCTGGATGGTCGCCGCCGCCACGCCACGCGTGACCCGTTCACGGGCCTGGGCGTAGTTCTCCACCGATTGCAGCGTGATCCCGGGGTGCTCGCGACGGATATACCCTTCCAGGACATGGCGCGCCGGCAACGCCAGCACCTCGCCTGACAGATCACTGAGGCTGGCCACTGGCGGCGCGTCAGCGCGTTGGATGAACACCCAGCCGGAACCCCCGAAACCATGGCTGAAATTGAGAAAGGCCCGGCGCTCCTGATTCTCGGCCAGGGTGGTGTTCATGTCTGCCCTGCCGGTTTCCAGCAGCGCCAGGGTGTGTGCCGTGGAAGACACTTCCTCCATGACGAACTGCAAGCCGGTCATGCGTGAAATGCGGTTGAGCAGGTCCACATTCAGCCCCACCCACTGGCCGTCCTTGTCCTTGAATACGTAAGGCGACAGTTGCTGGGACGCCACCACCACGTGGGGATGCTGGAGCACCCAGGCCCGCTCCGGGGCCGACAAGGCGATGCGCTCGGCGGCGATACCCACCCCGAGCCCGGTGGTCCAGCGCGCGAGGATTTCCCGGCGCACGGAGTCATCGATACTCGACAGCGCCTGGTCCATCATCGCGCCCAGCTGCGGGTCGGCCTCGCGAGTGGCGAAAGCAAAGCCAATGGGAGCCAGCCGGCTTTCCACCTTGATCTGCAAGCCGAGGTAGGGCCGCAGCGATTTGTAGGCCCGCACAATCACTTCGTTGCCGATAAACGCATCGGCATCGCCTTGCTTCAGCGCTTCCAGGCCGCTGTAGAGATTCGGTGCCAGCATGATGTGGCTGCCGGGATAAGCATGGTGCACATTCTTGACGTTGGCGTAGCCCTCCAGCAGCACCACCTTCTTGTCCTTGAGGTCTTCGTTCTGGGTGGTGTCATCCCGGCGCACGACCACTACCGAACGATCCGGCATGTAGTCTGCGGTAAAACGCAGGCCCGGCACGTCACGTTCATAACCATTGGCGCTGGTGAGAATATCAATGGCACCGGTACGCAAGGCTTCCACTGCCTGCGCCCGTTCGGCGAAACCCAATACCTGCATCGGCGCATTCAGGCGCGCGCCGATCAGACTCAGATAATCGGCGCTGATGCCCTGGTAGCGATTGCGGTCGCGA
Source organism: Pseudomonas sp. TH32 (assembly GCF_016650855.1). Classification (NCBI taxonomy): domain Bacteria; kingdom Pseudomonadati; phylum Pseudomonadota; class Gammaproteobacteria; order Pseudomonadales; family Pseudomonadaceae; genus Pseudomonas; species Pseudomonas sp. TH32. The sequence goes on from NZ_JAEKFA010000001.1 coordinate 349,181, forward strand.
GTGATATCAATCGGCTGATAGTCATCAATCGAGATGCCCACCTTCAATGGCCGATGCGCCGCCAGCCATTGCTGCTCGCTGGACGTCAGGGGCATGGGTTCCAGGGCAATGAACGCCGGCACCAGCTTGAACGGCAGGCTGACGGCAGCCAGGCTTGCCGAACCATGGCCAAGCAACAGCACGCACATCAGCCACACACGTCCTCGGGTCGATAAACACACCGTGTTGGTTTCCTTGATTATTCTTGTTGGTCGCCGCGCAAGTATGGCTCGCCAGAATGAAAAAGCCCGTCACGAGGACGGGCTTGAGCTACCACGTAAAGCCGTTGGGTCAGAGTGGCTTGCCGCGATTGCCATGCTGGCTGACAAACGCCTGCACAGCTTTCAGGTCATTGGCCAACACGGTGCAACGCTCTTCACGTTCAAACAGGTCAGCCAGGTGCGGTGGCAATTCCAGCGCCTTGCCAACACCCGCCTTCTCCACCGCTTCCGGGAATTTGACCGGGTGCGCGGTGCCGAGGATCACCATCGGGATGTCCAGGCTGCGGCGGCATTCGCGCGCGGCCTTGACGCCAATGGCGGTGTGCGGGTCCAGCAGCTCGCCGGTCTGGGCGTAGACTTCGGCGATGGTCTCGCAGGTTTCGGCGTCGTCCACGGCCAGGGAATCGAACAGCTTGCGGGTCTCGGTCCAGCGCTCTTGCTCGACGCTGAAACCGCCGCCTTGCTTGAAGCTGTCCATCAAGCCGGCCAGGGCCGCGCCGTTGCGACCGTGCATGTCGAACAGCAGGCGTTCGAAGTTCGACGAGACCATGATGTCCATCGATGGCGACAGCGTGGCGTGCAGGGTTTCCTTGACGTACTGGTTGCCGCTCATGAAGCGGTGCAGGATGTCGTTGCGGTTGGTGGCGACGATCAACTGGTTGATCGGCAGGCCCATGTTGCGCGCCAGGTAACCGGCGAAGATGTCACCGAAGTTGCCGGTTGGCACCGAGAACGACACCGAACGCGCCGGGCCGCCCAACTGCAGGGATGCATGGAAGTAGTAGACGATCTGGGCCATGATCCGCGCCCAGTTGATCGAGTTCACCGCCACCAGGCGCGTGCCCTTGAGGAAGCTCTGGTCGGCGAAGCTGGCCTTGACCATTTCCTGGCAGTCATCGAAGTTGCCTTCGATGGCGATGTTGTGGATGTTCTCGCCGAAGATGGTGGTCATCTGGCGACGCTGCACTTCCGACACGCGGTTGTGCGGGTGCAGGATGAAGATGTCGACGTTTTCGCAATGCTTGCAACCTTCGATCGCTGCCGAGCCGGTATCACCGGAGGTGGCGCCGATGATCACCACGCGCTCGCCGCGTTTTTCCAGCACGTAATCGAGCAGGCGACCCAGCAGTTGCAGGGCGAAATCCTTGAACGCCAGGGTCGGGCCGTGGAACAGTTCCAGGACCCATTCGTTGCCGTTCAGTTGGCGCAACGGGGCGATGGCGCTGTGGGAAAACACGCCGTAGGTTTCTTCCAGGATCTTCTTGAAATCCGCATCCGGGATGCTGCCGGTGACGAACGGGCGCATGACCCGGAACGCCAGCTCGTGGTACGGCAGGCCGGCCCACGAAGCGATTTCTTCCTGGGTGAAGCGTGGCAGGTTTTCCGGCACATACAGGCCGCCGTCAGTGGCCAGACCGGCCAGCAAAACGTCTTCGAAATTCAGGGCCGGTGCCTGGCCGCGGGTGCTGATATAACGCATGACTGGCTCCTCTAGAGCATGCTTGAACAAGGGCCGCCGAACGCGTGGGGCCCTTGGCGCAAAACGATTAGTTCAGGTGTTCGACGCGAATCCGCACCACCGGCCCAACCACACCCTGCAACGCTTCAAGCGCGGCGATGGCATCGTTGATGTGCTGTTCCAGCACGCGGTGGGTCAGCAGGATCATGGGCACCAGGCCGTCTTGTTCTTCGACTTCCTTCTGCATGATCGATTCAATGTTGATGCCGCGCTCCGACAGGATGCTGGCCACCTGAGCGAGCACGCCCGGGTGATCCTTGGCCTGGATGCGCAGGTAGTAGGCACTTTCGCAGGCTTCGATCGGCAGGATCGGGTGGGCCGACAGCGAATCCGGCTGGAAGGCCAGGTGCGGTACGCGGTTTTCCGGGTCGCTGGTCATGGCGCGAACCACGTCCACCAGGTCGGCGATCACCGAGGAGGCTGTAGGCTCCATGCCGGCACCGGCGCCGTAGAACAGGGTCGAACCGGCAGCGTCACCGTTGACCATCACGGCGTTCATCACGCCATTGACGTTGGCGATCAGGCGGTCGGCCGGGATCAGCGTCGGGTGCACACGCAGCTCGATGCCGGCCGGGGTGCTGCGCGCCACACCGAGGTGCTTGATGCGGTAGCCCAGGGCTTCGGCGTAGTTCACGTCGGCGGTGGTCAGCTGGGTGATGCCTTCGGTGTAGGCCTTGTCGAACTGCAGCGGGATACCAAAGGCGATGGACGCCAGGATGGTCAGCTTGTGGGCCGCGTCGATGCCTTCCACGTCGAAGGTCGGGTCGGCTTCGGCGTAACCCAGGGCCTGGGCTTCAGCCAGCACGTCTTCGAAGGTACGGCCCTTCTCGCGCATTTCGGTGAGGATGAAGTTACCGGTGCCGTTGATGATGCCGGCGACCCAGTTGATGCGGTTGGCGGACAGGCCTTCACGGATCGCCTTGATCACCGGGATGCCACCGGCCACGGCCGCTTCGAACGCCACGATCACGCCCTTCTCGCGGGCCTTGGCGAAGATTTCATTACCGTGCACGGCGATCAGCGCCTTGTTGGCGGTAACCACGTGCTTGCCGTTTTCGATGGCCTTGAGCACCAGCTCGCGGGCCACGGTGTAGCCGCCCACCAGCTCGATGACGATATCGATTTCAGGGTTGGTGGCAACTTCGAAGACATCGTTGGTAATCGCAATACCGGTCGTCTGGAACTGAGGCTTTGGCGTACGCGTGGCAATTTGTGCCACTTCAATCCCACGCCCTGCACGGCGGGAAATTTCTTCAGCGTTACGCTGAAGTACGTTGAAGGTGCCGCCACCGACGGTCCCTAACCCACAGATGCCTACTTTGACCGGTTTCACTGAAGAACTCCCCATGAAACGGCCGACTCTAGGTCGGCCGTGAAAACAGCCGCACAACTGCGGCTCTCTATTAATGACCCGCCGAATGGTCGGCCGGTCATGATCGTCAAAGGCTCGACGATAGTGCTTACTTTGCGTTCAGTGCCAGTTTGGCAACTTGCGGCGCAGGCTGGTAGCCCGGAATCACCTGACCGTCAGCCAATACGATGGCCGGCGTACCGTTCACACCAATCGACTGGCCGAGGGCGAACTGCTTGGAAACCGGGTTGGCGCACTTGGCGGCCTTGATTTCCTTGCCATCGACCATCTTGTCCATGGCGGCTTTCTTGTCGGCCGAGCACCAGACGGCTTGTAACTGCTCGTCGCCAGGCGAACCCAGGCCCTGGCGCGGGAACGCCACGTAGCGCACTTCAACGCCGAGCTTGTTCAGCTCAGGCACTTCGGCGTGCAGCTTGTGGCAGTAAGGGCAAGTGGTGTCGGTGAACACAGTGATATGGGTCTTGGTCTCGCCAATGGCCGGGTACACCACGGTTTCAGCTACTGGAATGCCGTTGATCAGCTTGGACACGCCCAACCGTTCGGCTTTTTCGGTGAGGTTCACCGGCTTGCCGTCCTTCAGCTGGAACAGGTAGCCCTGGACGATGTACTGGCCATCGGCGCTGGCGTACAGCACGCGGCTGCCCTTGAGCTTGACTTCATAAAGGCCGGCCATCGGGCTGGCGTTGATGCTTTCAATCGGGGTGTCGAGCTGGAGGGCTTCCAGGCTCTTGCGGATAGTCTTCTCGGCGGCGTCGTCGGCGACGGCAAAGGTTGAGACCAACGCAATGGCTGCGATGGCAAAAATCTGGGTCAAGCGCATGGGAACTCCTGAAGGCAGATGCAGGGACGGGAGCAGGAACACCGATCTTCAAACACGGGTTTGGGCCGTCCCCTTTGCGAACCGGCAAAGCCTACCACAGTTGGGCCGCAGGGCAGCCAGTCGCGGGGAAATTGGGCTTTTTCCGGCGTGATTTTCATCCGCGGGGATGATGCTTGGCGTGCATGTCCTGCAAACGTGCCCGCGCGACATGGGTGTAGATCTGGGTGGTGGATAAGTCGCTGTGCCCCAGGAGCATTTGGACCACGCGCAAATCCGCGCCGTGGTTGAGCAAATGCGTAGCGAAGGCATGGCGCAGCGTGTGGGGCGACAGCGACTTACCGATGCCCGCGACCTTGGCCTGGTGCTTGATTCGATGCCAGAAGGTCTGGCGGGTCATTTGCTCGCCGCGCTGGCTGGGGAACAGCACATCGCTGGGGCGGCCGTTGAGCAGCTCGCTGCGGGCGTCGCGCATGTAACGTTCGATCCACACGATTGCCTCTTCGCCCATCGGCACCAGGCGCTCCTTGCTGCCCTTGCCCATCACCCGCAACACGCCCTGGCGCAGATTGACCTGTTCGAGGGTCAGGCTGATCAGCTCGGTGACACGCAGGCCGCAGGCATACAGCACTTCCAGCATGGCGCGGTCGCGCTGGCCGATGGCTTCGCTCAGGTCTGGGGCAGCGAGTAGAGCCTCCACGTCGGCTTCCGACAGGGATTTGGGCAATGGCCGACCCAGCTGTGGCATATCGATTTGCAGGGTTGGGTCGATAGCAATCAGCTTTTCCCGCAGCAGGTAGCGATAAAAGCCACGTACGCCGGAAAGAAACCGCGCAGTGGAGCGGGGTTTGTAGTTTTGCTCCAGGCGCCAGGACAGGTGGTCGAGAATCAGCTCACGACCGGCGTTGAGCAGCTCCAGGTTTTTCTCCTGCAGCCAGCCATTGAACAACGCCAGGTCGCTGCGGTACGCCTGACGGGTGTTGTCCGACAGGCCTTTTTCCAGCCAGAGGGCGTCGAGGAAGCGGTCTATCTGGGGGTGATCAATGGCAGGCATGAGAACTCAGGCTGAAAACGGTGGTGTCGATAGATCCTATCGCGACCACTCAAATCGCGGGCACAAAAAAGCAGCCCGTAGGCTGCTTTTTTCTGCATCGGGAAGCTGGACTTAAGCCAGTTTTTCCTTGATGCGAGCTGCTTTACCGGACAGGTCACGCAGGTAGTACAGCTTGGCTTTACGTACGTCACCGCGACGTTTAACGGCCATGCTGTCGATTTGCGGGCTGTAGGTCTGGAAAGTACGCTCTACGCCAACACCGTTGGAGATTTTACGAACAGTGAAAGCACTGTTCACACCACGGTTACGCTTGGCAATTACCACGCCTTCGAACGCTTGCAGACGCGAACGGTCGCCTTCCTTCACTTTCACCTGAACGACAATGGTGTCGCCCGGGGCAAAGGTAGGGATCTCTTTGGTCATCTGCTCTGCTTCGAGTGCAAGGATGATTTTGTTAGTCATGCTGTGCTCCTAAGGTAAGTCGTCGGACCTACCATCGATACGTTGTTAACTATCGTCCCGCGCGAGGATGTATTCCTCGAGCAGCTTCTTCTCTTCTCCAGAAAGCGAGCGGCTTTCCAGAAGATCGGCGCGTCGTTCATAGGTCCGCCCGAGGGACTGCTGTAAACGCCAACGCCGGATGTGTGCGTGATTGCCACTTAGCAATACGTCGGGAACACGCTGATCCGCATACACCTCCGGTCGGGTGTAGTGCGGGCAATCCAGCAAACCATCCGTGAAGGAATCTTCCTCCGCGGAGTCCGCATGCCCTAAAGCTCCAGGCAGCAGTCGTGTAACCGCATCTATCAGGACCATCGCCGGCAGCTCGCCGCCAGACAGGACATAGTCCCCAATCGACCACTCTTCATCGACATGAGCATCAATAAAACGCTCGTCAATGCCTTCATAGCGACCGGCAATCAGGATTAATGCTTCCAGATTCGCCAACTCGCGTACCGCCGACTGATTCAGCTGACGGCCTTGAGGGGACAGGTAAATTACCTTCGCCTTCTCCCCGGCGGCTGCCTTGGCCTGAACCAATGCATCTTCCAGGGGCTTGATCTTCATCACCATGCCCGGGCCACCGCCAAATGGGCGATCGTCCACAGTGTGATGTCGATCCGTCGTGTAGTCTCGCGGGTTCCAACAGGTAAGCTGCAAGAGCCCCTGTTTCACCGCCCGACTGGTGATGCCGTACTCGCTGATGGCGGAAAACATCTCGGGAAACAAACTGATCACTTCAACGCGCAGGTTAGCCACGTTAGAAGTCCGCGTCCCATTCCACCTTCATCTCGCCCGCTGCCAGGTCGACGGCCAACACGCATTGCTCGGTATAGGGCAACAGGCGTTCGCGATCATCCAGGCTGCCAGCGCAAGGCTTGACCACCATTACATCATTGGCGCCGGTTTCCAGAAGATGATCGATTTTCCCGAGCAGTTGCCCGAGTTGATCAATAACCTTCAGACCTTCCAGCTGGTACCAGTAGTACTCGCCGTCGGTCAATTCAGGGAACAGGTTGCGCGGCACGCAGATCTCATAACCGGCCAGAAGACGAGCTTCCTCACGATCATCAAGACCCTTGAGCTTTGCGACCAGGAACTTGTCGCTCCCGCGTCCACTGACCAGCTCTACCTGCTTCACACTACCTTCGCGCTTGAGCGTCCAGGTCTTGTACTGCAACAGGTTTTCAGTCGGATCAGTAAAGGAATACACCTTCACTTCGCCGCGAACGCCATGAACAGAATAAATCTTGCCGATAACGATCAAATCATCAGCAACCGCTGGCGTCGCGTTCATATTGCTCAGGCCGCAGCCTTAGATGCATCCTTCAACAACTGAGCAACGCGCTCAGAAGGTTGTGCACCAACGCTCAGCCAGTAGGCTACGCGCTCTTGGTTCACGGACAGACGGACTTCTTGACCACGAGCGATCGGGTTGAAGAAGCCTACTTGTTCCTTGTGAGAGCCGTCACGTGGGTTGCGGCTGTCAGTTACGGTCAAGTGGTAAAACGGGCGCTTTTTGGAGCCGCCAAGGGCAAGACGGATTGTTAGCATGTGAACATCGTTCCTGTAGTCGGTGCTGCAAATCTAAATGCACAGCGGGCATAGGTGCCCGAAAGGCCGCATATTCTAAGGAATATCCGGACTTTTGCAAATGTCTTTTTCTGGCGCCTATCAGCGTGCCATTCAGATCTGCTATAGAGCCGTCGGTTAAAACGGCAAGTCAGCTCCCGCCAACGGCGGGTTTGCTGGAGATCCCACATCCCTGTGGGTCGGAGCAAAAGCGGGCTTTTGCTCGAATTCTTTACATCTTCGGCATGCCGCCGCCGGGCAACATACCGCCCATGCCGCGCATCATCTTGGCCATTCCGCCTTTTGCGGAGAATTTCTTCATCATCTTCTGCATCTGCTTGTGCTGCTTGATCAAGCGACCGATGTCCTGCACCTGAGTGCCGGAACCCATGGCGATCCGACGCTTGCGCGAACCGCTGATCAGCTCAGGGTCGCGGCGCTCGGCCGGGGTCATGGAGTTGATGATGGCTTCCATCTGCTTGAATTGCTTCTCTGCCGCGCCCTGGGCGTTGCCCATTTGCGCCAGGTTCACGCCACCGATGTTCGGCAGCTTGTCCATGAGGCCGCCAAGGCCGCCCATGTTCTTCATCTGTTGCAGCTGGTCGCGGAAGTCTTCGAGGTCGAAGCCCTTGCCCTTCTTCAGCTTCTTGGCCAGTTTGTCGGCCTTGTCCTTGTCGAGGGTAGCTTCGGCTTGCTCGATCAGGCTGAGTACGTCGCCCATGCCGAGGATACGCGAGGCGATCCGCTCAGGGTGGAACGGTTCGAGCGCTTCGCTCTTCTCGCCCATACCGATGAACTTGATCGGCTTGCCGGTAATCGCACGGACCGACAACGCGGCGCCGCCACGGGCGTCGCCGTCGACCTTGGTCAGGATCACACCGGTCAGCGGCAACGCATCACCAAAGGCCTTGGCGGTGTTGGCCGCATCCTGGCCGGTCATGGCGTCGACCACGAACAGGGTTTCTACCGGGTTGATCGCGGCATGCAGCGCCTTGATCTCGCCCATCATCTCTTCATCGATGTGCAGGCGACCGGCGGTATCGACGATGACCACGTCGATGAATTTAAGCTTGGCTTCTTTAATAGCTGCCTGGGCAATGTCGACCGGCTTCTGGCTCAGGTCGGACGGGAAGAAGGTCACACCCACTTCGCCCGCCAGCATTTCCAGCTGTTTAATCGCGGCCGGACGGTAAACGTCCGCAGACACCACCATCACCGACTTCTTCTTGCGCTCTTTAAGGAAGCGCGCCAGTTTGCCGGCGGTGGTGGTCTTGCCCGCACCTTGCAGGCCGGCCATCAGCACCACGGCCGGCGGCACGGCGCTGAGGTTCAAATCTTCGTTGGCCGCGCCCATCAGGCTTTCGAGTTCGGCCTGGACGATCTTCACAAACGCCTGGCCCGGGGTCAGGCTGCGGGACACTTCGGTGCCCACCGCGCGCTCTTTGACCGAGTTGACGAAGTCCTTCACCACCGGCAAGGCGACGTCGGCTTCCAGCAACGCCATGCGCACTTCACGCAGGGTGTCTTTAATATTGTCCTCGGTCAGCTTGGCCTTGCCGGTGACATGGCGCAGCGTCTGCGAGAGACGGTCAGTCAGATTTTCAAACATGCGCGATCCTTTCAGGCCCTATTCATCGAAATGCATTGGTAGACCGAGGTAATGGCGGCCCAGGCTGTGGTAAATCGCTATTAAAAACAGCGCTCGGCGAGCCTGCGGCGTGGGCAGGTCGCGGATTATAGCGAAGACTGCCGCCATGCACACCCGCTGTCTGGCCTGAGAGTCTTTCGTGTTACGCAGGTGTATGCCAAACTCAGCGCCTTTCGGGCCTGCTTAACAGGATTTATGCTCCCTTTGTCACCCAGTTTGCTACCCAGCCTCGCCGCCGCCATCTTGTATGCCGCTGCGACCCTCTATCAGGGCACTCGTCTGGCCCAAGGCGCCAAGGCCGACAAACGCCTGTTGGTAGGCCTTGGCGTTCTCGCCCTGCTGGCTCACGCCGCCAGCCTGTTCACGCATTTGATGACGCCGGTGGGCCTGGGCCTGGATTTCTTCAGCGCCGCCAGCCTGATCGCCGCCGCCGTGATCGCGCTGACCCTGATGGCCTGCTACCGGATCCCGGTGGAGAACCTGCTGGTGCTGTTGTTCCCCCTCGGCATGCTGACGGTGCTGCTGGCGCAATTCACCCCGACCGGCACCGTGCAGGTCATTGACGAAGAGCCGGGCATCCTCGCCCACATCCTGCTGTCGATCCTCGCCTACGGCATGTTCACCATCGCGGTGTTCCAGGCCTTGCTGCTGCTGTTGCAAGACCACCAGCTCAAGCACAAGCACCCGTCCGGGCTGATCAAGAACTTCCCGCCGCTGCAAACCATGGAAAGCCTGTTGTTTGGCTTCCTCTGGGCCGGCTGGACGTTGTTGTCGCTGTCGCTGATTTCCGGCTGGCTGTTCGTCGAGAACCTGTTCGCCCAGCACCTGGTGCACAAAACCCTGCTGGCGTGCCTGGCCTGGGTGGTGTTCAGCGTGCTGCTGTGGGGCCGCAACCGCCTCGGCTGGCGCGGGCACAAGGCGATCCGCTGGACCCTGGCCGGTTTCTGCCTGCTGATGCTGGCCTATTTCGGCAGCAAGCTGGTTCGCGAATACATCCTGCATATCTGACGGGCAGCCGACATGGACAACTTGCCCCTGGGGCCGATGCTTGCGGTAGTAGCCTTGCTGGTTTTATGGTCGGCGCTGTTTACCGCCATCGAAGCCGCCCAGCAACATTTGCTGGCCCTGCGCCCCGGCACCCGCCAGGGTGACAAAGCCGCCGCCCGCCTGAATTTCCCGCGCAACAGCCTGATCCTGTGCAACACCCTGTGCCGTGCGGTGGTGGTGATTCTCTGCACCTTGCTGGCGATCTACGCCTGGGCGGAAAACGGCCCGTGGCTCGGCTGGGTGATCTCCAGTGCCGTCCTGTTGGTGCTGGCCGACTACCTGCCCCGCGCCTTGGCCACTCGCCACCCGCAAACCATCCTCGGCTTTGGCAACACTCTGCTGAGCGTGCCGCTGAAAATCCTTTACCCGCTGGCCTGGCTGCTCAACGGCGTCAGCCTGATGCTGCTGCGCCCGTTCGCCCGCAAGGCCGGCGTGGTCAAGAAGAGCGACGAGCCACAGCCGGACCAGGACGACGAGCCGGAAGCCGAAATCCCCAATAGCCGCGCGCCCGGCATGCCAGGCATCCATGCGCTGGACAACATCACCGTCAACGACATCCTGGTGCCCCGCAGCGAAGTGGACGGCATCAACCTGGATGATCCGGTCGAGGAAATCATCGAGCAACTGCGGGTTTCCACGCGCACCCGGTTGCCGGTATTCCACAGCGATATCAACCAGGTCGAAGCCGTGCTCAACACGCGGCAGATTCGCCACCTGCTGCCCGACGCCAGCCTGACCAAGGAAGCGCTGCTGGCGGCCTGCCACGAGCCCTACTTCGTCCCGGAAAGCACGCCGCTGCAGTTGCAATTGCTGAACTTCCACAAGCAACAGCGCCGCCTGGGCATGGTGGTGGATGAATACGGCGAAGTGCTGGGCATCGTGACCCTGGAAGACATTCTTGAAGAAATCGTCGGTGAATTCGAAAGCGAGCACCACCTCGACAACCCCCACATCCAGCCGCAACTGGATGGTCGCTACGTGATCGACGGCGCCGCCTCAATCCGTGACTTGAACAAAACCCTCGGCTGGCACCTGCCCAGCGACGGGCCCAAGACCCTCAACGGCCTGGTGACCGAAGCGCTGGAAACCATCCCGGATTGCGCCGTGTGCCTGAAAATCGGCCGCTATCGCCTGGAAATCCTCGAAACCGAGGACAACCGCGTGGCCAAGGTGCTGATCTGGCACACCAGCACGGTGCCGGTCGCCGCTTAAGCCCCTTGTTGGATCCGCAAACCCCTTCCTATAATCGGGGCGGCTTACCCAAGCCCCGCCCGACCGCGTGCTACCCGCACTGAGCGTGTCCAGGCACCGCTTTACCGTGTCTGACCGGTGTTTGCTCCCATCCCGAGCCGCCCCGCGCACACCCCTGATCCATGGGTGTTCGACCAATAATAATCCGCGTCCAAACGCGCAATGACCGTCAGGGATACCTCCATGAGCACCACCTATAACGAGGCGGCGACCGCTGCCCCGACCAATTCGACGGCCCGGGTCGCCACCGCGAGCATCATCGGCACCGCCATCGAGTTCTACGACTTCTATATCTACGCGACCGCCGCGGCGCTGGTGATCGGCCCGGTGTTCTTCCCGCAAACCTCCGGCACGGCGCAGATGCTGGCTTCGTTCCTGACCTTCGGTATCGCGTTTATCGCGCGGCCGCTGGGTTCGGCGCTGTTCGGCCACTTTGGCGACCGGATCGGCCGCAAGTCCACACTGGTTGCGTCCCTGCTGCTGATGGGCGTGTGCACCACCCTGATCGGCTTGCTCCCCGGGTACGACAGCATCGGGGCGTGGGCGCCGATCCTGCTCTGCGTGCTGCGTTTTGGCCAAGGCCTCGGGCTAGGCGGCGAATGGGGCGGCGCAGCATTGCTGGCCACCGAGAACGCACCGAAGGGCAAACGCGCCTGGTTCGGCATGTTCCCGCAACTGGGGCCGTCGATTGGCTTTCTGGCGGCCAACGGGCTGTTCCTGATCCTGGCCATGAGCCTGAGCGACGAGCAGTTCCGTAGCTGGGGTTGGCGCATTCCGTTCATCCTCAGCGCGGCACTGGTGATGGTGGGCCTGTATGCGCGGCTCAAACTGCATGAAACGCCGGTGTTCGCGAATGCCGTGGCCAAAGAAGCGCCGGTGAAGGTGCCGCTGGTGGAGCTGTTCAGCCAGCACTGGCTGCCGGTGCTGCTGGGCGCGGCGTCGATGGTGGTGTGTTATGCGCTGTTCTATATCACCACCGCGTTTTCCTTGAGCTACGGTGTGTCCACGCTGGGCTATAGCCGTGAAACCTTCCTCGGGTTGCTGTGCTTCGCGGTGCTGTTCATGGGTGCGGCGACGCCACTGGCGGCGTGGGCAAGCGACCGTTACGGGCGTAAGCCGGTGCTGATTGTGGGGGCGATCCTGACCATCCTCTCCGGCTTCACCATGGAACCGTTGCTGACCCACGGTTCAACCTGGGCCGTCGCATTGTTCCTGGCGCTGGAGCTGTTTTTGATGGGCGTGACGTTTGCCCCGATGGGCGCGATGCTGCCTGAACTGTTCCCGACCCGCGTGCGTTATACCGGCGCTTCGGCGGCGTATAACCTGGGTGGGATCGTGGGTGCGTCGGCGGCACCGTTCTTCGCGACCAAGCTGGTGGCGATGGGCGGTTTGAGTTATGTCGGCGGGTATGTGTCGGCGGCAGCGGTCATCAGCTTGATTGCTGTGTTGTGCCTGAAAGAGACGCGCCATAACGATTTGAACAGGGTCGCCTGATAGGCCGCTTTCGGGAGCAAGCCCCCTCCCACATTTGAATGTATTCACAAATCAAAATGTGGGAGCGGGCTTGCTCGCGAAGGGCGCGCCTCGGTTACAGCTCTACAACAACTGCCTTCGACGCACGAGTGGCTTTAGCCCGGGCAGCCTCAATCGACTCATCCCGTGCCAGTGCCACGCCCATGCGGCGCTGACCGTTCACTTCCGGCTTGCCAAACAGGCGCAACGCCGTATCCGGCTCGCTCAAGGCTGCACCCAGGTTGGCAAACGCTGTCTGGGTCGACTGCCCTTCCACCAGGATGACCGCCGAGGCCGACGGCCCGAACTGACGGATCAACGGGATCGGCAGGCCGAGAATTGCCCGTGCATGCAGGGCAAACTGCGACAAGTCCTGGGAAATCAGGGTCACCAGGCCGGTGTCATGCGGGCGTGGCGAGACTTCGCTGAACCACACTTGATCGCCTTTGATGAACAGCTCAACGCCAAACAGACCACGGCCACCCAAGGCCTCGGTCACCGCTTTGGCAACACGCTCGGATTCGGCCAGGGCAATCGGGCTCATGGCCTGTGGCTGCCAGGATTCCTGGTAGTCGCCCTTCTCCTGACGGTGGCCGACAGGCGCACAGAAGGTGGTGCCGCCGATGTGGCGCACGGTCAGCAGGGTGATTTCGTAGTCGAAGTCGATAAAGCCTTCGATGATCACGCGCCCCTTGCCGGCACGGCCGCCTTCCTGGGCGTAGTCCCAGGCTTTGCGCACGTCATCAGCGCTGCGCAGCAGGCTCTGACCCTTGCCCGACGAACTCATCACCGGCTTGACCACACACGGGAAGCCCAGGTCGGTGACGGCCTTGCTGTAGTCCTCGAAGGTGTCAGCGAAGTGGTACGGCGAGGTCGGCAGGTCCAGCTCTTCGGCGGCCAGGCGACGGATGCCTTCGCGGTTCATGGTCAACAACGTCGCGCGGGCGGTCGGGATCACGGTGAAGCCTTCGGCTTCCAGCTCAACCAGGGTCGCGGTGGCGATCGCTTCGATTTCCGGCACGATGAAGTGCGGCTTTTCAGCTTCGATCACGGCACGCAGGGCGGCGCCATCGAGCATATTGATCACGTGGCTACGGTGCGCAACCTGCATGGCCGGCGCGTTGGCGTAGCGATCCACGGCAATCACTTCAACGCCCAGGCGTTGCAGTTCGATTACCACTTCCTTGCCCAGCTCACCGCAGCCACACAGCATTACGCGGGTCGCGGTTGGCGACAATGGAGTTCCGATTCGGGTCATCTCAGGTCCTCAGGGGAGCGGATCATGGTGGAGAAAGGCCGGCATTTTACATGAACTGTAAAGATTGGCTTCAGTTGGCGACGCGCTGCCGGCGCAAACGCCAGGCCATGGCCAGCCATACCACGGTAACGCCGGCGAACTTCGAGACCAGCGCAGTGCCCGCCACCGCAGGCGTCAGCGCGCCGATCAGGCCGAAAAAGATAAAGGTATCGAGGGGAATGCTCAGCGCCGAACTTATCCACAGGCGATCGTGGAGCGGACGCTTGGTGATGCTGAACACCAGCCAGTCGATGCACTCCGACACCGCAAACGCCGTGGCGCTGGCCAGGGCGATGGATGGATCGGACGTGATGTAGGACAGCACCAGCGCCGCCAGCATGGCGATGATCGCGCCATGGCCGAAGCGGGTTTGCACCATGTCCCGCAATACAAACACCAAGCCGCCCCAGGCAGACCAGATGACGTCCAGGTGCGGGGCGGTGGAAAAGGCAAAGTTGATCAGCACGACACTGCTGATGTAGGCAATCAGGAAGAACATGGGGCGAGGGACCTGTGAACAAGGGCCACAGGGTACTGCACAACCCATCAATGTGGCGAGGGAGCTTGCTCCCTCACCACATTAAGTGCAGCCCTCTAGCGATCAGGCGCCGGATTTACCGGGAATCATCCACACCAGCCCACTCGCCTTCGCCCGCTCATGGCACAACCCCAGCACCACCCGGCGCTCGGCGTTGTCCATGCGGCTCCAGCGGGTGATTTCATCCACCGTGCGCTGGCAACCGGTGCAAATATCGTCGTCATCCAGCGCACAAATGCTCACGCAGGGCGAGGCGACGGGGCGTTCCACCGGGTTCATTCTTCCTGCTCAGCCAGGTCACGGGCATAACGCCGGGCGTTATGCACATAGTGCGCAGCGCTGGCCTCAAGCATCTTCTTCTGCACGTCAGTCAGTTCCCGCACCACCTTGCCCGGCGAGCCCATCACCAGCGAACCGTCGGGAATTTCCTTGCCTTCGCCAATCAGCGAATTGGCGCCGATGATGCAGTGCTTGCCGATCTTCGCCCCGTTGAGGATGACCGCATTGATGCCGATCAGGCTGTAATCGTCGACGGTGCAGCCATGCAGCATGGCGTTATGGCCGATGGTCACACCGGTGCCCAGGGTCAGCGGGTAGCCCATGTCGGTGTGCATCACGCTGCCGTCCTGCACGTTGCTGTTCTTGCCGATCAGGATCAGCTCGTTGTCGCCGCGCAACACCGCGTTGAACCAGACGTTGGCGCCCTCCTCCAGCTTGACCTTGCCCACCAGCGTGGCATTGGGGGCCACCCAACTGTCGGGATGGGTTTCGACTCGGGCGTCGCCCAGGCGGTATTTCATAGGTGGTTCCTCACGGCGGAAACGATGGCCATCTGGCTCTTAGGTATTGATGAAGCTTTTCGGCGGTCGATGCAGGCTGATGTCGGCATCGTCATAGAGCAGATTGATCAGCTCGACAATCATGATCGCCGTCAGGCCCCAGATCTTGTATTCGCCAAACCGATAACTGGGCACGTACCAACTGCGGCCCTGGTAATCGATACGGTGGGTATGTTCGCGCGGGTCCTGGCGAAAAAACTCCAGGGGCACGCTGAAAACAGCCGCGATCTCGGCGTCATTCGCCAGGTATTCAACGTAATCAGGAATAACGCCTACATAAGGCGTGACACGGATACCGTGCAGGGAAATCAACGGGCTCAACGGGCCGATGACTTCCACCAGCCCTGGCGGCAGGCCGATTTCTTCTTCGGCTTCACGTAGCGCGGTGAATATCAGGTCGGGATCGTCGGGGTCGCGGCGCCCGCCAGGGAACGCCACTTCGCCGCCATGGGTGGATAACCCGCTGGCGCGCAAGGTCAGGATCAGCTCGGGTTCGTCACTGCGGGTGATCGGCACCAGTACCGCCGCTTCCGGGAAACGACCGTCGGTCTCCAGCGTGTGGGGCGTATGATTGCTTACCCGGCGAAGTAGCTCGTCCAGCATGAGTCATCTCGGTCTGTTGGCTACCTTGCATCATGCACCAAACCTTGCGCACGCCCAACCCCAAAACCCTGGCCATGTCGCTAAACGACAACTTGCAGCCCATACCCGGTCACGCCAAGATAGGCGCACTCTCCAGGAACCCCAGCATGAACTTCTGCAGCCAGTGCGGTAAACCGGTCACCCAGCGCATTCCCGAAGGCGACGCACGCCTGCGTTATGTCTGCGATCACTGTCAGACCATTCACTATCAGAACCCCAATATCGTCGCGGGCACCGTGCCGGTATGGGGCGATCAAGTGTTGCTGTGCCGCCGCGCCATCGAGCCGCGCCTGGGTTTCTGGACCCTGCCCGCCGGCTTCATGGAGAACGGCGAGACCGTCGAGCAGGCCGCCATGCGCGAAACCCTGGAAGAAGCCTGCGCCCGGGTGCGCAACCTGAGCATCTATACCCTGATCGACGTGCCGCACATCAGTCAGGTGCACATCTTCTACCGCGCCGAGCTGATCGACCTGGACTTTGCCGCAGGCCCCGAAAGCCTCGAAGTGCGCTTATTCGATGAAGCCGACATCCCTTGGTCAGAGCTGGCTTTCCGCACGGTCGGGCGTACCTTAGAATGCTTTTTTGCTGACCGCCGGCAACAGTCGTATCCGGTGCGCAGCGAGTCGGTGCCGCCACTGACCCAATTGGCCAAATAACAACTCCAGGCGGCACGTAGTCTTCTCAGGGGATACCGTTTTAATGCGTTGGTTGCTTGCTCTGATCTGCCTGTCGTTTGCCACGCTGTCGCCAGCCTCCACCCAACTGATCCTGGGCGGCAAACCCGTCGAGAAAATCCTGGTGCTCAAGTCCGCCCATCAGTTGCAACTGATCAACGACGGCAAGCCCCTCAAGACCTATCGCATTTCCCTGGGCAAAAACCCCAAGGGCACCAAGCTGATGGAAGGCGACCGTCGAACCCCGGAAGGCTTCTACTGGATCGACTGGCGCAAGACCAGCGACCGCTTCAACCTGGCCATGCACATCTCCTACCCCAACATCAGCGACTCCGCCCGCGCCCGCCGCGAAGGGGTAAAACCCGGCAGCATGATCATGATCCACGGCACCCCCGACGCCGAGGACTACCCCGAAGAGCTGTTCCACACCCTGGACTGGACCGACGGCTGCATCGGCATGCGCAATGTCGACATGCGCGAGGTCTGGAACCTGGTCAAGGACGGCACCATGATCGAGATTCGTCCGTAATTTCCCGCCGCCCGTAAAATAATTCGAAAAAAATTCCTGCCTCGCGCAGCGCTTGCCGGTGAATACCAGTTCACCCCGGCAAGCTGCGTGCTTCTGCCCACAAGAAAGACCTCTCTAATACCACTTGATCTGGCGCACTATTAAGGCGCCCGCAAACACTCGCCTGCACCGTTTTCGCTGCATTGACATGGTATTTAAGTGGTATTAGCTTTCGATCACTACCGGGCGACAACACTCCAATAACCGCATCGGAAACCGACACGATGAACCCCATCCTGACCCTGCGCCCCGACGACAAACAATCGACGCCGCTGTACCTGCAACTGGCCCGCAACCTGGAAGCCGCGATTCATGCCGGCCAATGGAAATCCGAGCAGGCATTGCCTTCGGAACGTGCCCTCAGCGAGCAACTGAGCATTTCCCGAGTCACAGCCCGCAAGGCGCTGGAAGTGCTGTTCGAACAAGGCCTGATCCGTCGCAGCCAAGGCTCCGGAACCTTTATCACGCCACGCCTGGAACAGCCGCTGTCGCGCCTCTCGGGCTTCAGCGAAATGCTCCGGCTCAAGGGGTTTGTGCCGACTTCCCAGTGGCTGGAGCGCGAGATCACCCCGCCGACCCATGAAGAATTGATCCGCCTGGGCCTGTCGCCCAGCGACAAGGTCGCGCGCCTCAAGCGTTTACGTAAGGCCGACGACACGGTGATGGCGATTGAAATGACCGCCATGCCCGCCTCTGTCCTCCCGCACCCGCAGGCCATCGGCAATTCGCTCTACGAATACCTGGAAAGCATCGGCAAGCCCATCGTGCGCGCCCTGCAACACATCCAGGCAATCAACGCCTCGGACGAGTTCGCGGCCCTGGTGGGCATCGCCCCCGGCACCGCCATGCTGCTGATGACCCGGGTGGGCTACACCGCCGACAACACCCCGATTGAAATCACCGACACCTATTGCCGCAACGACTACTACGACTTCGTCGCAGAACTGCGCCGCCACGACTATTCCGCTGAACTGCGAATTTAGAGAACTGCCCATGTCCGAAGACAACATCCTCACGCCCAGCGGCTGGATTCGCGGCCGCCTGGTGCACCAGCACGGCAAGGTGACTGCCGTTGAAGGCAGCCCGTGCGACCCGGCTGACAACGACCTGCCGTACCTGCTGCCAGGCTTTATCGACCTGCACGTACACGGCGGTGGCGGCAAAGACATCATGGAAGGCAGCGACGCCTTTCAGACCATTACCCGCACCCACGTACGATTTGGTACCACCTCCCTGCTGGCCACCACCATGACCGCGCCGGTGGACGAAATTTCCCGCGTGCTCGGCGAAATCGGCACTTACTGCGAAAGCCGCCCGACCGGCACCGCCCGCGTGCTCGGCGTGCACCTGGAAGGCCCCTACATCAATCCGGGAAAACTCGGCGCACAACCTAACTTCGCCCACACCGCGTTGATGGCCGAAGTCGAAGAATACCTGCGCCTGGCGCCGATCCGGGTGATCACCATTGCCCCGGAAATCGCCGGCCACGACGGCCTGATCCGCGCCCTCAGCGAACGCGGCGTGCGCATGCAGATCGGTCACACCCTGGGCAGCTACGAGGAAGGCGTCGCCGCCCTCGCCGCCGGCGCCACCAGCTTCACCCACTTGTACAACGCCATGAGCCCGCTGCATCACCGCGAGCCCGGCATCGTCGGCGCGGCGCTGGCCCACGCCCAATACGCCGAACTGATTCCCGACCTGTTGCACGTGCACCCCGGCGCCATGCGCGTGGCCTTGCGTTCGATACCGTGCCTGTACTGCGTCACCGATTCCACCGCCGCCGCCGGCATGCCCGACGGTGAATACAAGCTGGGCAGCCATACCGTGACCAAGTGCCTGGGCGGCGTACGCCTGGCCGATGGAACGCTGGCCGGCAGCACCCTGACCATGGACCAGGCGCTGCGCAACCTGGTGAAGATCGGCCTGCCGATCAGCGAAGCCTCACAACGCCTGTCGCAATTTCCTGCGGACTACCTGGGCCTCGAAGAACGCGGTCGCCTGCAACCCGGCAGCTTTGCCGACTGCGTGCGCCTGGACCGCTCCCTGAACCTCACCGACGTAATGGTCGAAGGAGAAACCATTGACTTCAAAAATGCTTGAAGAGGCCCTGGCCTCCTGTGAGGCCGTCGAGGCTCAACTGCAGCGCCTGGACCCGTTGCTGGTGGAAGTCGCCGGCCGCCTGCGACGCCAGCCGCCGCAAGTAGTGATGACCATCGCCCGCGGCAGCTCGGACCACGCCGCCAGCTACTTCGCCTACCTGACCATGCAGCACCTGGGGATTCCGGTGGCGTCGTTGCCGATGTCGGTGGTGACCATGCTGCAATCGCCGCTCAAAGTCAGCGGGCAAGTGGCGTTCGGCTTCTCACAGTCGGGGCAAAGCCCGGACCTGGTCAACAGCCTGCGCCTGTTGCGCAAACGTGGCGCCTTGAGCATCTCGATGGTCAACGCCGAAGACTCACCGCTGGAAGCCGCCTGCGAATTCCACGTGCCGCTGTGCGCCGGGCCGGAACGCAGCGTTGCCGCCACCAAAAGCTTTATCGCCACCCTGAGTGCCAGCGCCCAATTGATCGGCCACTGGAACCAGGAAGACGAGTTGCTCCAGGCCTGCAAGGCCTTGCCCGACGGTTTGCGTGAAGCCGCCAAACAAGACTGGAGCGTGGCCATCAACGCCCTGCGCGACTGCCAGCAACTGATGGTGATCGGCCGCGGTGCCGGTTTTGCCATCGCCCAGGAAGCGGCGCTCAAGCTCAAGGAAACCTCGGCGATCCAGGCCGAAGCCTTCAGCAGCGCCGAAGTGCGCCACGGGCCGATGGCCCTGATCGATGACAACTACCCGCTGCTGGTCTTTGCCCCGCGCGGTGCTGAACAAGCCGGCCTGCTGAGCCTGGCCGCCGACATGCGCCAGCGCGGTGCCCGCGTGCTGCTGGCCGCCCCCGACGACATCGCCGAACGCGACCTGACCCTGAGCCGCGCCGAACACCCGGCATTGGACCCGATCCTGGCGATCCAGAGCTTCTATGTGATGGCAGCCGGTTTGGCAGAGGCCCGAGGCATGGACCCGGACCAACCGCGTCACTTGAGCAAAGTGACCCGTACCCACTGAGTTGATTGCAGCGTTTTCCTGATGAGTACCGTGCCCATGTCCAACAACAATAAAGACCTCACCCTCAGCGCTCCCCTCAGTGGGCCGGTGCTGACCCTGGGCAACGTTCCCGACGAAGTGTTCGCCAGTGGCGCCATGGGCGACGGCATTGCCATCGACCCGCTCAACGATTGCCTGCATGCGCCGTGCGATGGGGTGATCATCCATGTCGCCCGCACCGGGCATGCGCTGACCATTCGTGCGGATAACGGCGCTGAGTTGCTGATGCACGTGGGCATCGACACGGTGGAACTGAATGGCGAAGGGTTTGCGCTGCTGGTCAAGCAAGGCGCGCGGGTCAGCAAGGGCCAGGCGCTGGTGCAGTTTGACCTGGACCTGATCGCGCGCCAGTGCAAAAGCCTGGTCAGCCTGATCATCCTGACCAACAGCGAGTTGTTTGAGCTGCGGCCGATCACCTTGAAGACGGTAAAGGTCGGCGAGCCGCTGCTGCACGTGGTTGCGCGGTTGGCCGGGGCGGCGAAGGTAATTGATGAGTCGGTCACCGAAGCCAGCGCGACGATTCGCATCACCCACCGTGGCGGCCTGCATGCGCGCCCTGCTGCCTTGGTCCGCAAGACGGCGCAGGCATTCAGCAGCCAGTCGCAGCTGCACTTCGCCGGCAAGACGGCCTCGTGCGACAGTTTGATCGGCTTGATGGGATTGGGGATTGGCGAGCAGGACGAGGTGCAGGTCACCTGCCGGGGCAAGGATTGTGAAGCGGCGCTGCAAGCACTGGTCGCCGCGCTGTCGGTGGCAGTTGGCGAAGAACATCACGCGCCAGTGGTCATTGCCCCGCGCCGTGCAAATACCGAAGCCGGTGTACTGCAAGGCGTCTGCGCCGCGCCCGGCCTGGTCTGCGGCCCGCTGTTCCGTCTGAACGGAATCGAGCTGCCGGCAGACTTGGGCAATAACGTCCCGGATGAGCAACTGCAGCACCTGGACACCGCCCTGGAACACGTGCGCGGTGAAATCCGCCACACCCTGGACCAGGCCCGCCAGCGCAAGGATGTGGAGGAAGAAGAAATCTTCGCTGCCCACCTGGCGCTGCTGGAAGACCCGACGCTGCTGGAGGCCGCCACCGCCGCCATCGAACACGGCAGCGCTGCCACTCACGCCTGGCGCGACGCGATCCAGGCCCAGTGCGCGGTGCTGCTGGCCCTCGGCAAACCGCTGTTCGCCGAACGCGCCAACGACCTGCGGGACTTGCAACAACGCGTGCTGCGGGCGCTGTTGGGCGAGGCCTGGCATTTCGAATTACCGGCCGGCGCGATCGTCTCGGCCCATGAATTGACCCCCTCGGATCTGCTGCAACTGAGCCAACAACACGCGGCGGGTATCTGCATGGCTGAAGGCGGTGCAACCTCTCACGTGGCGATTCTGGCGCGAGGCAAAGGCTTGCCGTGTGTGGTTGCGCTGGGCACTGAATTGCTTGATGTGCCTCAAGGCCAGCGTGTGGTGCTGGATGCCGCCAATGGCCGGCTGGAACTGACGCCGGATGACGCGCGCCATGCCCAGGTCCACCAGTTGCGCGACGCACAAAAACTGCGCCGCCAGCAGCAACACGCCAACGCCCAAGGCACCGCCAGCACCCAGGATGGCGTGCGGATTGAAGTGGCCGCGAACGTTGCCTCCAGCGCCGAAGCCCAATTGGCCTTTGAGAACGGCGCCGATGGCGTCGGCCTGCTGCGCACTGAATTCCTCTTCGTCGATCGCCGCACTGCGCCCGACGAGCAAGAGCAACGTCAGGCCTATCAAGCCGTGCTGGACGCCATGGGCGACAAGTCCGTAATCATCCGCACCATCGATGTGGGCGGCGACAAGCAGCTCGACTACCTGCCGCTGCCGTTCGAGACCAATCCGGTGCTGGGCCTGCGGGGCATTCGCATGGCCCAGGTGCGCCCGGAACTGCTGGACCAGCAACTGCGCGCCCTGCTGCAAGTCTCGCCACTGGAGCGTTGCCGGATCCTGCTGCCAATGGTCAGCGAAGTCGACGAACTGCTGCAGATCCGCCAGCGCCTCGATGAGTTGTGCACCGAGCTGGAACTGACCCAACGCCCGGAGCTGGGCGTGATGATCGAAGTGCCCGCCGCCGCGCTGATGGCCGAACAACTGGCCGAGCACGCGGACTTCTTGTCCATCGGCACCAATGACCTGTCCCAATACACCCTGGCCATGGACCGCGACCACGCCGGCCTCGCCGCCCGGGTCGACGCCCTGCACCCGGCGCTGCTGCGGCTGATCGCCCAGACCTGCACCGGCGCCGCCAAACATGGCCGCTGGGTCGGTGTTTGCGGTGCGCTTGCGTCCGACCCGCTGGCCACGCCGGTGCTGATCGGCCTGGGCATCAGCGAGCTGTCCGTGAGCCCGCCGCAAATCGGAGAAATCAAGGACCGTGTCCGCCACCTGGACGCAGCCCAATGCCGGCAACTGAGCCAAAGCCTGCTTAACCTGAGCAGCGCCAAAGCCGTTCGCCAAGCCTGTCAACACCACTGGCCGCTGAGCTGAAAACAACAAGAATAGGGAGACACGCCGTGTACCAATATTTTATCGAAGGGCTGCAACGCCTGGGCCGTGCGCTGATGCTGCCGATCGCGATTTTGCCGATCGCCGGCCTCCTGCTGCGACTGGGCGACACCGACTTGCTGAACATCGCGGTGATGCACGACGCCGGGCAGGCGATCTTCGCCAACCTGGCGCTGATCTTCGCCATCGGGATTGCCGTGGGTTTTGCCCGCGACAACAACGGCACGGCGGGCCTGGCGGGGGCCATTGGTTACCTGGTGATGGTCTCCACCCTCAAGGTGATGGACGCCAGCATCAACATGGGCATGCTCGCGGGCATCGCCAGCGGCTTGATGGCCGGCGCGCTGTATAACCGCTTCAAGGACATCAAGCTGCCGGAGTACCTGGCGTTCTTTGGGGGGCGACGGTTTGTGCCGATCGTCACCGGGTTTTCGGCAGTCGCGCTGGGGGTGATCTTTGGTTTGATCTGGCCACCGGTGCAGCAAGGAATCAACAGCTTCGGCGTGCTGCTGATGGAAAGCGGCAGCTTCGGCGCGTTCGTGTTCGGCGTGTTCAACCGCCTGCTGATCGTCACCGGCTTGCACCATATCCTCAACAACATGGCGTGGTTTGTGTTCGGTACCTTTACCGACCCGACGACAGGCGCGGTGGTGACCGGCGACCTGACCCGCTACTTTGCCGGCGACCCCAAAGGCGGCCAGTTCATGACCGGCATGTTCCCGGTCATGCTGTTCGGCCTGCCCGCCGCCTGCCTGGCGATGTATCGCAACGCACTGCCGGAACGGCGCAAGATCATGGGCGGGATTTTCCTGTCGATGGCGCTGACCTCGTTCCTCACCGGCGTGACCGAGCCGATCGAATTCGCGTTCATGTTCCTCGCGCCGTTCCTGTACCTGGTACATGCGCTGTTGACCGGGTTGTCGATGGCGATCACCAACATGCTCAACATCCACCTGGGCTTTACCTTCTCCGGCGGGTTTATCGACATGGTGCTGGGTTGGGGCAAGTCAACCAACGGCTGGCTGGTATTCCCGGTTGGGCTCGCGTACGCGGTGATCTACTACAGCGTGTTCAATTACTGCATCCGCCGCTTCAATTTGAAGACGCCGGGGCGTGAGGATATTCAGGTCGTACAGGCTGAGGCCATGACCGATAACCAGCGGGCCGGGGCTTATATTCGGGCGCTGGGTGGTGCGGAGAATTTGCTCAGTGTGGGTGCCTGCACGACGCGCCTGCGGTTGGACATGGTGGACCGCAACAAGGCGGTGGATGCCGATTTGAAAGCGCTGGGCGCCATGGCTGTGGTTCGGCCGGGTAATGGCGGGAGTTTGCAGGTGGTGGTCGGGCCGATGGCGGACAGCATTGCCGATGAGATTCGGTTGGCGATGCCTTCGTATGTTGGGGTAACGCCGGTCGCTGCTGCGCCGGTTGAGAAGAGCACGCCGGTGAATGTGCACGAGGCCGAGAAATGGCTGAGCGCGCTGGGCGGTCGGGCCAATGTGCTGCAACTGGACGCGGTGGCGATGACGCGGTTGCGGGTGGAATTGGGGGATGGTTCGGTTTTGTCGGAAGCCCAACTGACGGCGCTGGGTTGCCAGGGCGTGAGTCAACTTGAGAGCGGTGTTTGGCACTTGCTGATTGGTGACAAGGCGTCGGGGTTGGGTGAGGCACTGGAACGGTTGGTCAGTGGCCGCGAAGCCGTAACCGGCGCCTAGCAAAATTGTAGTGAGCGGGCTTGCTTGTGGTGAGCGGGCTTGCCCCGCGCTGGGCTGCGCAGCAGCCCCAATAAGAACGCCGCATTTTTTCAGATAGAACCCTGCGGCAGGTTTTAGGGCCGCTGCGCAGCCCAGCGCGGGGCAAGCCCGCTCACCACAGGGTTACTGCCTATAGGGAAGAAATGTTTCTAAACCGGATCCGCCTGTTCGGGTGGAGTTGGGGGATGGTTCGGTGCTGTCCGAGTCCCAACTGACGGCACTGGGTTGCCAGGGCGTGAGTCAACTTGAGAGCGGTGTGTGGCACTTGCTGATTGGTGACAAGGCGTCGGGCTTGGGTGAGGCACTGGAACGGTTGGTCAGCGGCCGCGAAGCCGTAACCGGCGCCTAGCAAAATTGTGGTGAGCGGGCTTGCGTGTGGTGAGCGAGCTTGCTTGTGGTGAGCGGGCTTGCCCCGCGCTGGGCTGCGCAGCAGCCCCAATAAGAACGCCGCATTTTTTCAGATAGAACCCTGTGGCAGGTTTCAGGGCCGCTGCGCAGCCCAGCGCGGGGCAAGCCCGCTCACCACAGGGTGATTGCCTATAGGGAAGAAATGTTTCTAAACCGGATCCGCCTGTTCGGGTGGAATTGGGGGATGGTTCGGTGCTGTCCGAGTCCCAACTGACGGCACTGGGTTGCCAGAGCGTGAGTCAACTTGAGAGCGGTGTGTGGCACTTGCTGATTGGTGACAAGGCGTCGGGGTTGGGTGAGGCACTGGAACGGCTGGTCAGTGGCCGCGAAGCCGTAACCGGCGCTTAGCAAAATTGTAGTGAGCGGGCTTGCTTGTGGTGAGCGGGCTTGCCCCGCGCTGGGCTGCGCAGCAGCCCCAATAAGAACGCCGCATTTTTTCAGATAGAACCCTGTGGCAGGTTTCAGGGCCGCTGCGCAGCCCAGCGCGGGGCAAGCCCGCTCACCACAGGGTTACTGCCTATAGGGAAGAAATGTTTCTAAGCTGGGTCCGCCTGTTCAGGCAACTCATACAAGTCCAGCGTCCGATCCACCATCAACTGAATCCCTCCAGCACCCGACAAATCCCCAGCGCCACATCACGGTGAGAACCGTCGACTTCAAACGCCAGATGAACCGTCAGCGCCTGCACGGAGGCCAAATCCTGAGAGGCGTTGGCCAGCCGCGCAGTCAAATGTGGGAGCCGGGCTTGCCCGCGATAGGGCCCTCACAGCCAACAAAAAACCCGCTGACCAAACTGGCCCAGCGGGTTTCCTGTTTTGCAGCCGACGAATCAAAAATCCGCCAACTGCCACACCTCATAAGCCGGTGTCTCGTACGGATGGCTCAGTTTCAACGCAGCCACCACAGCCACGATCAACTCATCCGCCACCACCAGCTCAACCTTCCATTCCTCAACCACTTCAACCTGGCCCACCTGCCCGATAAACGGCTGGCTGCCGTCCATCGCGCGGAATTGGCCCTGGCCCAGCACTTGCCAGGCGCAGCTGTCGTAGTGGCCGATGCGCCCGCCGCCGGCTGCGAAGACCGCAGTTTTCACCGTCTCCACATGGCTGTCGGGCACAAAGAAGGCGAGTTTGTACACCGTCTTAGTTCACCCACACGCGAGCGTTACGGAACATGCGCATCCACGCGCCGTCTTCGTTCCACTCTTCCGGGCGCCACGAGTTCTGCACGGCGCGGAATACGCGCTCCGGGTGCGGCATCATGATGGTGACGCGACCGTCGCGGCTGGTGAGGCCGGTGATCCCGCGCGGCGAGCCGTTCGGGTTGGCCGGGTAGCCTTCGGTGACCTTGCCGTGGTTGTCGACGAAACGCAGGGCCACGGTACCGGACAGGTCGGCTTCCAGCAGTGCTTCTTCGCTGGAGAACTCGGCATGGCCTTCACCGTGGGCAATGGCGATCGGCATGCGCGAACCGGCCATGCCCTGCAGGAAGATCGAGTTGGATTCCTGCACCTGCACCATCGCCACACGGGCTTCGAACTGCTCGGAACGGTTACGCACGAAGTGCGGCCAGAACTCGCTGCCCGGGATCAGTTCGCTGAGGTTGGACATCATCTGGCAACCGTTGCACACACCCAGGGTGAAGCTGTCGTTACGCTCGAAGAAGCCCTGGAACGCGTCGCGGGCACGGCTGTTGAACAGGGCCGATTTGGCCCAGCCTTCACCGGCACCCAATACGTCGCCGTAGGAGAAACCGCCGCAGGCAACCAGGCCTTTGAACTCATTGAGGTCAACGCGACCGGCGAGGATGTCGCTCATGTGCACGTCGATCGCATTGAAGCCGGCACGATCGAACGCTGCCGCCATTTCCACCTGACCGTTGACGCCCTGCTCACGCAGCACCGCCACTTGTGGGCGGATGCCTTTCTTGATGTAAGACGCGGCGATGTCCTGGTTGACGTCGAAGCTGAGCTTGGTGCTCAGGCCCGGGTTGTCTTCTTCCAGGATCACGTCGAACTCCTGCTCGGCGCAGTCGGCGTTGTCACGCAGGCGCTGGATCTGGTAGCTGGTCTCGGCCCACTGGCGTTGCAGCAAGCGGCGCTGGCCTTCAAACACGGTTTCGCCGTTGAAGACGATGTTGATTTCACCGTTGTTGATCGGCTGGCCCACTACGGCCACGCAGTCGCCCAGGCCAGCGGCGCTGAATTGTGCGAGTACGTCCGGCGTTGCGTCCTGGCGAACCTGGATCACGGCGCCCAGTTCTTCGTTGAACAGGATCGCGGCGATGTCGGCAGAGGTTTCCGCCAGGCCATCGAGGTTCAGGCTCAGGCCGCAGTGACCGGCGAAGGCCATTTCCACGGCGCTGGTCAGCAAACCACCGTCGGAACGGTCGTGGTACGCCAACAGGTGACCGTCGGCGTTCAGGCCCTGGATCACCGCGAAGAAGGCTTTCAGGTCTTCGGCGTCGTCGACGTCCGGAGCCTGCTTGCCGAGCTTGCCGTGCACCTGGGCGAGGATCGAGGCGCCCATGCGGTTCTGGCCGCGACCGAGGTCGATCAGGATCAGGTCGGTGGTGCCCTTGTCCATGCGCAGTTGCGGGGTCAGGGTCTGGCGAATGTCGGTCACTGGCGCAAAGCCGGTAACGATCAGCGACAGCGGCGAGGTAACGCTCTTGTCCACGCCTTCATCGTTCCAGCGCGTGGCCATGGACATGGAGTCCTTGCCCACCGGAATGGTGATGCCCAGCTCAGGGCACAGCTCCATGCCGACTGCTTTCACGGTGTCGTACAGGCGCGCATCTTCACCCGGGTGGCCGGCAGCGGACATCCAGTTGGCCGACAGCTTGATGTCGGAGATCTTGGCGATGCGCGACGCGGCGATGTTGGTCAGGGTTTCGCCAATAGCCATGCGGCCCGACGCCGGAGCGTCCAGCAGGGCCAGCGGAGTGCGCTCGCCCATGGCCATGGCTTCACCGGTGTAGACGTCGAAGCTGGTGGCGGTGACGGCAACGTCTGCCACCGGAACCTGCCACGGGCCGACCATTTGATCACGGGCAACCAGACCGGTAATGGTGCGGTCGCCAATGGTGATCAGGAAGCTTTTGCTGGCAACGGCCGGGTGGTGCAGGACGCGCTCCACGCAGTCGGCGATGGCCAGGGTGGACGGATCGAAATCGTCGCCCAGTTCGTTTTCACGCACGGCCGAACGGTGCATGCGTGGGGCCTTGCCCAGCAGCACTTCCAGCGGCATGTCTACCGGGCTGTTGCCGAAGTGGCTGTCGGTGACCGTCAGTTGCGGCTCGGCAGTGGCTTCGCCGACCACGGCAAACGGGCAGCGCTCGCGTTCGCAGATCGCCTGGAAGCGTTCGAAGTCCGCAGGACCCACCGCCAACACATAGCGTTCCTGGGATTCGTTGCTCCAGATTTCGTGCGGGGCCATGCCCGGCTCGTCGTTTGGAATGTTGCGCAGTTCGAAGCGGCCGCCACGGTCGCCATCGTTGACCAGCTCAGGGAAGGCGTTGGACAGACCGCCCGCGCCCACGTCGTGGATGAAGCTGATCGGGTTCTTGTCACCCAACTGCCAGCAACGGTCGATGACTTCCTGGCAACGGCGCTCCATTTCAGGGTTTTCACGCTGTACGGACGCGAAGTCCAGGTCTGCCGAACTGGTGCCGGTGGCCATGGAGGAAGCGGCGCCGCCGCCCAGGCCGATCAACATGGCCGGGCCGCCGAGGACGATCAGCTTGGAGCCGACCAGAATCTCGCCTTTCTGTACGTGTTCGGCGCGGATGTTGCCCATGCCGCCGGCCAACATGATCGGCTTGTGGTAACCGCGCACTTCATCGCCACGCGGGGTGGTGATGGATTGTTCGAAGGTACGGAAGTAACCGGTCAGGGCCGGACGCCCGAATTCGTTGTTGAACGCAGCGCCGCCCAGCGGGCCTTCGATCATGATGTCCAGCGCGGTGACGATGCGCTCAGGCTTGCCGTACGGCACTTCCCACGGCTGTTCGAAGCCCGGGATCTGCAGGTTGGATACGGTGAAGCCAGTGAGGCCGGCCTTTGGCTTGGCGCCACGACCGGTTGCACCTTCGTCGCGAATCTCGCCGCCGGAACCGGTGGCTGCGCCCGGGAACGGAGCAATCGCGGTCGGGTGGTTGTGAGTCTCGACTTTCATCAGGATGTGCACCGGCTCCTGCACCGCGCCGTACTGGCGGGTTTCAGGGTCCGGGAAGAAGCGGCCAGCCACGCTGCCGACGATCACCGAGGCGTTGTCTTTATAAGCCGACAGAACGCCTTCGCTGTGCATCACGTAGGTGTTCTTGATCATGCCGAACAGGCTTTTTTCCTGGCTCTGGCCGTCGATGTCCCAACTGGCGTTGAAGATCTTGTGACGGCAGTGCTCGGAGTTCGCCTGGGCGAACATCATCAGTTCGATGTCGTGCGGGTTGCGCTTCAGGCCGATGAAGGCGTTGACCAGGTAGTCAATTTCGTCTTCGGCGAGGGCCAGGCCCAGTTCGGTGTTGGCCGTTTCCAGCGCGGCGCGACCACCACCGAGCACGTCAATCGCGGTCAGCGGCTTTGGCTCGGCGTGGCTGAACAGACCGGCGGCCTGTTCCAGCTGGCCTTTGATGATCTGAGTCATGCGGTCGTGCAGGCTGCTGGCGATCAGCTCGGCCTCGGCGTCGCTGAACT
Source organism: Pseudomonas sp. TH32 (assembly GCF_016650855.1). Classification (NCBI taxonomy): domain Bacteria; kingdom Pseudomonadati; phylum Pseudomonadota; class Gammaproteobacteria; order Pseudomonadales; family Pseudomonadaceae; genus Pseudomonas; species Pseudomonas sp. TH32. Next base: position 378,815 of record NZ_JAEKFA010000001.1, read on the forward strand.
GGCCTGCTACATAGAAGGCGATCCCGCGCTCCAGACGCTTGATTTTTTCCAGGCCGCAGTTGCGGGCGATGTCGCTGGCCTTGCTCGACCAGGGCGAGATGGTGCCGAACCGTGGCAGGACCAGGAACAAGCGGCCGTTAGGCTCTTGAACAGGAACGCTGGGACCGTACTTCAGAAGGCGCGCCAGCACTTGCTGTTCGTCGGCGGTCAAAACGCCGTTAACGTCGGCGAAGTGAGCAAATTCAGCATACAAGCCACTGACAGAAGGTACCTTCTGGCTCAGTTGCTCAAGGAGTTTGCTGTGGCGAAAGGCAGAAAGGGCAGGAGCGCCGCGCAGGATCAACATCTTCGGGACAGCCTCGGGAAGGGGGTGTGCTTTGAGGCCGTGCATTCTAGCGTAAACCGTCGCCAACGGCACCCGAAACGGCACCAGTGGCCGCAGCCGGACGTCAGTTGGCATAAATCGCACGATATCAGATGGCCATACCCGCTGTTCCGGGCAGTTATTTTAACCGTCACAATCGGCTGCCAAGCCCCGTTTCTGCGGGCTGCAGCCAAGGTTTACGGGCGCTAGCAGACAAGTGCCCCGCTGTCGAGATATGGCGCCGAGGGTCCTTTGCGTATACTGCGCAGATGTTCTCCCCTACTGCTTTACGCCCGCGAGGCGCCAAATGGCTCCTCGTCACCGGACTCTTCCTGCTGCTCAGCGCCTGTGTGGATAAACCCAACACGCTCGAGCGAATCAAGGAGGATGGCGTATTGCGGGTGGTCACCCGAAACAGCCCGGCCACGTATTTCCAGGACCGAAACGGTGAAACCGGTTTCGAATACGAACTGGTCAAGCGCTTTGCCGACGACCTGGGTGTAAAGCTGGAGATCCAGACCGCCGACAACCTTGACGACCTGTTTTCCCAGATCGGCAAACCCAACGGCCCGGTCCTGGCCGCCGCCGGCCTGGTGAGCAGCGAGCAGCGGCGCCAAGAGGTGCGCTTCTCCCATCCGTACCTGGAAGTCACCCCGCAGATCATCTACCGCAACGGCCAGTCCCGCCCCACTACCGCGGCCGACCTGGTGGGCAAGAAGATTATGGTGCTCAAGGGCAGCACCCACGCCGAGCAACTGGCAGCGCTGAAAAAACAGTTTCCCGGGATTGAATACGAAGAGTCCGACGCCGTTGAGGTGGTCGACCTGCTGCGCATGGTGGACGAAGGCCAGATCGACCTGACCCTCGTCGACTCCAACGAAGTGGCGATGAACCAGGTGTACTTCCCCAACGTGCGGGTAGCCTTTGACCTCGGCGACGCCAGTAACCAGGCCTGGGCCGTGGCGGCGGGCGATGACAACAGCCTGCTCAACGAGGTCAACAACTACCTCGACAAGGTTGAAAAGAACGGCACCCTGCAACGCTTGAAAGACCGTTATTACGGGCACGTCGATGTACTCGGCTATGTCGGCGCCTACACCTTCGCCCAGCATCTGCAGCAGCGCCTGCCCAAATACGAGAAACACTTCCGGGCCTACGCCAAGGAAGAAAAGGTCGACTGGCGCCTGTTGGCGGCCATCGGTTATCAGGAATCACTGTGGCAGCCGGCGGTTACCTCCAAGACCGGCGTGCGCGGCCTGATGATGCTGACCCAGAACACCGCGCAGGCCATGGGCGTGTCCAACCGCCTGGATGCCAAGCAAAGCATCATGGGCGGCGCCAAGTACCTGGCCAAGATCAAGGATGAACTGGACGACAAGATTGCCGAGCCGGACCGCACCTGGTTTGCCCTGGCGGCGTACAACGTCGGCACCGGCCATCTGGATGACGCGCGCAAGCTGGCCGAGAAAGAAGGCCTGAACCCGAACAAGTGGCTGGACGTGAAGAAGATGCTGCCGCGCCTGGCTCAGAAGCAGTGGTACAGCAAGACGCGTTATGGCTATGCCCGCGGCGGTGAGCCGGTGCACTTTGTGGCGAACATCCGGCGCTACTACGACATCCTGACGTGGGTGACGCAGCCCCAGCTGGAAGGCAACCAGGTAGTGGAAGGCAACCTGCATGTGCCGGGCGTGGACAAGACCAAGCCGACGGAAGAAACCCCGAAGCTGTAACTCCCCGATCCTCCAAACACCACAAAATACTGTAGAAGCCGGGCTTGCCCGCGATGGCGGAGTATCAGCCAGCCTATATATCGCTGACACACCACCATCGCGGGCAAGTCGAATCGTCGCACCGCCGCTCCCACATTTGATCTTCTTTGATTTATAAAGCGGTGTTCAGGCCGGTAATCAGGTGCACCACCCCACCCGCCAACACCATCACACCCGGCACACCCGCCGCCTTCAACGCCTTCTCATCCAGCCGCCCCGCCTCCTTCAACTGCACCCGCACCCGGGTCAGTGCCAGCCGCTGCTGCGACTTGAGATTCTCCGCGCCACCCAACGCATTCAACACCGCCGGCGCCAATAGTGATTCGCTCACCGGAGCCGCCTGCGGCGTCTCAAGAATCAAATCCGGGGTCAGGGCCTTCCAGAATGCCCGCTGAAATTTCTCGAACATGTCAGTTCTCCACAACCAATGAGGTTTCAACGGTAGCCGCGTGATACAGGCGCAACGCTTCGCGCACCTGTGACGCCTCTTCCAGGCCCAGCACCTGGCGGGCGATGGATTGGCAGTCCGTCAGGTCCAGCTCGCGCACGGTGGCCTTGATGGTCGGGATCAGCGGCACGCTGACCGACAACTCATCCACCCCCAGCCCGATCAACACCGGCACCGCCAGCGCTTCAGACGCCAGGGCGCCGCACACACCCACCCACTTGCCATGGGCATGGGCGGCCTTGACGGTGGTGGCGATCAGGCGCAGCACTGCCGGGTGGAAGCTGTCGGCCTGGCTGGCGAGGCGCGGGTGATCGCGGTCCATGGCCAGGGTGTATTGGGTCAGGTCGTTGGTGCCGATGGAGAAGAAATCCACCTCCGGCGCAAACACATCCGCCATCAGCGCCGCCGACGGCACTTCGATCATGATTCCCAGCTTCGGCAATTCCATCAGCCCCAGGGCCAGCGCTTCCTCTTCAAGAATCTGCCGCGCCAAGCGCAGTTCCGAGAGCAGGCTGACCATCGGCAACATGATGTGCAGACGGGCGAAACCGGCACTGGCGAGAATCGCGCGGAACTGTTCGCGCAGCAGTTCCGGGCGTTCCAGGCACAGGCGAATTCCACGCAGGCCGAGGAACGGATTGGTCTCTGCGTCCATCGGCACATAGGCCAGCGGCTTATCGCCACCGACGTCCAGGGTGCGCACCACCAGATTGCGCTCGGGGCCCAACGCACGGGCAATGGCGCTGTAGGTGCCCGCCTGTTCTTCGGGACTCGGTGCGCGGTTGCGGTCCAGGTAGAGGAATTCGGAACGCAGCAAACCGACGCCTTCGCCGCCCAGGGACAGCGCTTGTTCCACTTCTTGCAGGGATGCGACGTTGGCCGTCACCTCGACGTGGTGACCGTCGCGGGTGGTAGCGGGCAATGACGCCTGCTCCACTTCGCGCTGGCGGCGCAGTACGTGTTGTTGGCGGGTGGCTTGCAGTTGCTCGATCTCGGCCAGGTCCGGCTCCAGGTGCAACTCGCCCTTGTCGGCATCCAGCAGCACTTGCTTGCCGTTGGCCAGGTCCAGCACCTGCACGGGCACGCCGCAGATCGCGGGCAAGCCCAGGGCCCGCGCCAGGATCGCAACGTGGCTGGTAGCACCGCCGCCCACCGTGACGAAACCCAACACCTTGCGTGTATCGAGGCTGGCGGTTTGCGAAGGGGTGAGTTGTTCGGCAATCAGGATCGCCTGCTCCGGCAAGTCCCAGGCGCTGTCCTTGATCCCGAGGATCAGCTTCAGCACCCGTTGGCCGACGTCGGCCAGGTCCGCCGCGCGCTCGGCGAGCAAGGCGTTGCCCAAGCCCTGGAACAGCGTGGCGGTGGCGACGGTCGCACTGTTCCAGGCAAACGCTGCACTCTTGCCCTGGGCCAGTGATTCATGGGCCTGCTCCAGCAGCGTCGGGTCTTCCAGCAACTCTTGATGAGCGCGGAAAATCTCCGCCTGGGCACCGCCGACCGCCGTGGCCTGCAAGGCTTGCAGTGCCTCGGTCGCTTCGCGCAGGCCACGTTCCAGCGTCGCACGCTCGACCGCTTCACCGGCACCGGCTTCAGTGATATTCAGATCCGGCTCGGCCACCTGAACCACTTGGCCGAACGCCGAACCCGGCGAAGCACACACACCGCGCAGCAGGCTTGCCGATGACACCGGCGCCGCCGGCTCAACGACCTCGACCTGCGCCGCCACCGTCTCTCCGCAGCCGTCTGCCAGCAAGGCAACCAGGGCCGTGATCGCTGCCTCGGCATCGTCGCCCGCCGCACTCACCTGCACGGTATCGCCCTGCACCGTCTGCAACGCCATGATCGCCACCAGGGATTTGGCGTTGGCGCTCTGGGTTTGCTTGTGCAGGTAAATGCTCGCCTTGAAACCCTTGGCTGCCTGGGCAAACACCGCCGCCGGGCGAGCGTGCAGGCCGTTGGCATTGGGCAACGTCAGCGGCTTGGAAAACAGTGCCTCGCCCTGCTCTTCCTCGACCTCGGCCGCGCCCGCCTCAGGCGTTACCTGCAGCAGCGGTTGCCCCACGTCCACCAGGCCCTGCTCCGGGGTCAGCAGCTTGAAGGGCTCGCCACTGACCACCAGCATCAGGGTCAGCAAGCTACGGGCGTTGAGCGCCACGTAGTCGGCATCGAATTCGATCAGCGGCTGCCCGGCGTCCACCCGCTGGCCTTCCTCGACCAATCGGGTGAACCCCTGGCCCGCCAGATTCACGGTGTCCAGGCCAATGTGCATCAGCACCTGGACGCCGTTGTCATCGGTGACGCTCACCGCATGACCACTGTCCTGGATATTGCTGATCACCCCGGCCAGCGGCGCGCAGAGGGTCTGCGAGGTCGGATCGATGCACAGGCCATCGCCGATCAGGCGACTGGAGAACACCGGATCAGGCACTTGGTCCAGGGCGAGCAGCACCCCGGACAATGGCGCCAGCAATTCCAGGGGTTGGGTTGTGGTCATGACTTCACCTGCTGTTTTGTTCTGTAAAAATCATTGGGCACCGGCGGCTTATTTCCACCAATACTCAACCTGCACACCAACGTTGGAACCATGCAACGCACTGCCGTAGCTGCCGGTGTCGGACAACGCCGAACCTGCCGCCAGTTCATTGGCTGCACGCTTGGCCGCTTCGTTCCAGGTCGCGTAGGTGTAATACAAGCGCACTTCCGGCCGCGCCCAGAAATCCGGGCCTTTGGGCGACCAGGTCGGGGCGAAGGTAAATTTGCTCAGCTTGCGCGTGCCACCGGTGGCCTCGACCTGATCATGACCGAGTTCGGTGACCAGTTTGAATTGTTCAGAGATCGCATAGGCCGGGCGTACGCCCACCGACATCCAGGTTTGATCCTGGCTGCCCGGCCGAATGTCTTTCTGGTACACGGCCTCGATCTGCCCGCCAAAACGCGGGGTCACTTGCCAGTCGAAGAACTCCACCGCGCGGTAGCTCTTGCTGCTTTTATCGAGGAACGTATCGCCGGTGTAGCCGAGGCCGGTGCCGGGGCCTTCACCGTACTGCAAGGCGAACTTGTTGCGCCCGCCGAGGAAGGGTTTCTGCACGTGCTGGGCGGTAATGGCCCAGCCGCTGTTGGTGTCGCGGCCACCGGCTTTTTCGATGTAGCTCAAGCCCAGCTCCAGCTCGCCGCCGGGGTTGGTCTTGAAGCCTGCCACGTTGAAGTCGTGACGGGTGGCGTATTCCTTCTGGTACAGGTTGTCCTTGCGGGAAAGCGCATAGCTGTATTTCAGGTCGCCGATTTTCACGTCCTCGATACCGCCGCCCGTGGCGCTCTGGTTCCAGTAGTAGAAGTCGGAGATATGGATGTCGTTTCGTTTGTAGTAACGCCGGCCGGCCCACAGCGAACCGCCGTTGAGGCTGGGCAGGTTCGACCACTGTGCATACATCTGCGGCATGCGCGCCGAGCCGTTGTCTTCACCCTGGAACTTCAGCGCCCGGTCGTACTTGTTGTACAGCGAGGCCATGGCGTCGACGCTGAATACCGAACCGTCGTCGAGGGTCAGCAGGTCCTGGCGCAACTCGAGTTCGGCGTACTGCTCGCATTCGTTGCCCAGGCGGTACTTCGATTGTGCACCCGGCAACTGGAAGCACTGCTGCTTGCCGCTGCCGGTTGAAGTTCCCGCGCCGCTGCGCAAATACCCGGCAAATTCCAATGCCTGGGCGGCCATCGGCAAGGTCAGACAGGATGCAACGAGGCCCAGCTTTATTGTTGTTTTCATGAAGCACTCCGATATTTTTATTATGTTTTTTTAAAGCACCCCGGCGCTCCCACACCGGGGGTAAAGCGGGGTTCTCAGTCCTTGAGGTGCAGCACAAACGATTCATACGGGCGCAACAAGACCTGGCTCGAACGCGGTGGGCAGTCGTCGTAGTTGCTGATCAGCAGGCGTTGCTCGTGCGCCTCAGTCAGCAGGCCATCGGGCAATTCGATTTCGCAGGGCGTGCCGTAAAAGTTGTTCAGCACCAGCAGGCGCTCGCCCTGCCCCTCCCGCAGGTACGCCCACACCTGGGTGTGCTGTGGCAGCAGTTGGCGGTAAACGCCTTCCTGAATCAGCGGCTCGTGCCGACGCAGTTCGATCAGGGCGCGGTAGTGATGCAGCACCGATTGCGGGTCATCCAGCTGGCTTTGCACGTTGATCTGCGCCGCGTTGGCCGGGATGCCGATCCACGGTTCACCGCTGCTGAAGCCGGCATTTTTATCGGCATCCCATTGCATCGGCGTGCGCCCGTTATCGCGGGATTTCTGCATGATCGCGGCCATGCTCGACGCCTCGGACTCACCGGCCTCGCGCTTGAGCCGGTAGATGTTCAGGGTCTCGACATCCCGGTATTGGTCGATGGTGTCGAAGCCCGGATTGGTCATGCCCAGCTCTTCGCCCTGGTACACAAACGGCGTGCCCTGGAGGAAGTGCAACGCAGTGGCGAGCATCTTCGCCGAGACCACACGGTGCTCGCCGTCATCCCCAAAACGCGAGACCACCCGCGGCTGGTCGTGGTTACACCAGAACAACGCATTCCAGCCGCCACCGGCCTGCATGCCGAGTTGCCAGTCAGACAAAATCTGCTTGAGTTGCAGGAAGTCGAAGTCGGCCGCGACCCACTTTTGCAGGTTCGGGTAATCGACTTTCAGGTGGTGAAAGTTGAAGGTCATCGACAGCTCTTTCGACTGCGGATTCGAATAACGAATGCAGTGTTCAAGGCTGGTGGACGACATCTCGCCGACGTTGATCAGGTCTTGCCCCTCGAACACTTCGCGGTGCATTTCCTGCAGGTACTCATGCACGTTCGGGCCGTCGGTGTAGAAGCGCCGACCGTCGGTGTTGTCTTCCGGGAAATCCGCCGGCTTGGAGATCAGGTTGATCACGTCCAGGCGAAAGCCGCCCACGCCTTTGTCGCGCCAGAAGCGCATCAGCTTGAACACTTCGGCGCGCACCTTGGGGTTGTCCCAATTCAGGTCGGCCTGGGTGTGGTCGAACAGGTGCAGAAAGTACTGGCCGGTTTGCGCCTCGTACTCCCAGGCCGAACCGCCGAACTTGGACTCCCAGTTGTTCGGCTGGTCGCGCCAGATGTAGAAGTCGCGATACGGGTTATCAAGGCTGCTGCGCGCCTGCTGGAACCACTCGTGCTCGATCGAGGTGTGGTTGACCACGATGTCGAGCATCAGCGTGATGCCCCGCTTGGCCGCTTCGCTGATCAGCAGGTCGCAATCGGCCATGGTCCCGTAGCTTGGGTCGATGGCGTAGTAGTCACTGATGTCGTAGCCATTGTCGCGCTGGGGTGAACGCAGGAACGGGGTGATCCACAGGCAGTCGACGCCCAGCCACTTCAGGTAATCGAGCTTGTCCACGATGCCCAGCAGGTCACCGGTGGCGTTACCCGCGTGGCTGTGGAAGCTTTTGGGGTAGATCTGGTAGATCACCGAGTGTTGCCAGTCTTGCATGGTGGTTTCCTTCAATTTGAAATGCGATCAACTGTGGGAGCTGGCTTGCCTGCGATGACGCCAGATCAGGCGACCCTGTATCCTGGCCGGACAATCTTCATGCTCAGTGCACAGGTCAAAACAAACGGCACGACAATCGCGACGGCCATGCCGATGACAAAGCTTGGGATGTACTGCGGGATGATCGAGATGAATCCGGGCAAGCCACCGACGCCAATGGCCGAGGCCTGGACCTTGTTCAGCGACAGGAAAATGCTGCCCAGGGCCGAGCCGGTCAGGGCGGCGTAGAACGGAAACTTGAAGCGCAGGTTGACCCCGAACATCGCCGGTTCAGTGATGCCGAAGTAGGCGGAAATCGCCGAAGTGGACGCCATGCTTTTGTCCCGCGCATTGCGGCTCATGTAGAACACACCGAGCGCCGCGCTGCCCTGGGCCAGGTTGGACATGACGATCATCGGCCAGATAAAGGTGCCGCCCTGGGTAGAGATCAGTTGCAGGTCCACCGCAAGGAACATGTGGTGCATGCCGGTGATCACCAGTGGCGCATACAGCAGCCCGAAAATCGCGCCGCCGACCATGGGCGCCAGGTCAAACAGGGTGACCACGCCTTCGGTGATCAGGATGCCGAGATGACGGGTCACCGGGCCGATGATCGCCAGCGCCAGCACGCCGGTGACGACGATGGTGGTGATCGGCACCACCAGCAATTGAATCGCATTCGGCACCCGCGCCCGCAGCCATTTTTCAATCACGCTCATCACGTAGGCGGCCAGCAGGATCGGCAGGATTTGCCCCTGGTAGCCGACCTTCTCGATCTTGAACCAGCCGAAAATATCGAAGTACGGCAGGCTCTGGCCGTCGAGGCCGGCGACTGCCTTGCCGTAGTTCCAGGCGTTGAGCAAGTCGGGGTGCACCAGCATCAGGCCGAGGACGATGCCGAGGATTTCACTGCCACCAAACCGTTTGGCCGCCGACCAGCCCACCAGCGCCGGCAGGAACACAAACGAGGTGTTGGCCATCAGGTTGATCAGGCTCCACACACCATCCAGGTTCGGATAGGCATCGAGCAGGGTCTTGCCCTCGATGAACATGCCCTTGGCGCCCATCAGGTTGTTCACCCCCATGAGCAAACCGGCAATGATCAGCGCCGGCAGAATCGGCATGAACACGTCGGAGAACACCCGCACCAGGCGCTGCATGGGGTTTATTTTTTCGACGCTTTTCTGTTTCACGTCCGCGATGGTCGACGCGGCGAGGCCGGTCTGTTCGCGCAGGGCGGCGTAGACCTTTTCCACTTCGCCGGGGCCGATCACGATCTGGAACAGGCCGCCGGTGAAGAACGAGCCCTTGACCAGGTCGACCTGGTTCAACGCGCCGCTGTTGGCCAGGCTCGGGTCCTTGAGGGCCAGGCGCAGACGCGTCACGCAGTGGGCAGCTTGCTCAAGGTTGTCGCTGCCACCGAGGTTCTCGAGAATCTCGCGGGCAATATTCGGATAGTCGTGGCTCATGCTTGGTATCCACTTGGTTTTTTTTATTGGGGGCGGTCAGAGGCAGCACGCCGAGGGCAAAAGTACTCGTCTGTACGAGTTAAAGCAACAACTCGTCTGTACGAGTTACAAATTGTCTATTTTTCTGATTTTCGAGTCAGGCGTCGCTGATTTACACATTCCGTCGAATGGACAAACCTGACCTCTGCCACTAAGGTTCGTGCCTTGAATGCAATCGCGGCACAGAGCCCTCCTCCATGAGCAAATACAACCAGATCTATACCGATCTGCTTGCCAGCATCACCACCGAACGCCTGCAACGCGGCACGCGCCTGCCCTCCGAAACAGAACTGATGGACGCCTACCAGGCCAGCCGTGGCACGGTGCGCCGGGCGATCGAGCAATTGCAGGAGCGCGGCTTCGCGCAAAAGATCCATGGCAAGGGCACCTTCGTGCTCTCACCCAACCCCATCGAGTTCCAGCTGGGCGGGATTGTCAGCTTTCGCGAAACCCATGCCGCGCTGGGAGACGATGTCAGCACCGAGGTGGTGGAGTTCAGCCAGTTCCCGCTGGAAGGCTCGCTGCTGCAACATATCGAAGCCGAAGCCGGCAGCCTGATTACCCGAGTCAAACGGGTACGGCGCATCGCGGGCAAACGGGTGATCCTCGACATCAACCACTTCGTCGCCGACCTGATTCCGGGGCTCGATCGAGAGATTGCCGAGCAGTCGATCTATGCGTTTATCGAGCAGACGCTGCAGCTGCAGATCAGCTATGCCCAGCGCACCATCGAAGCGCTGCCCCGGGGCAAGGACGATCAACTGCACCTGGACCTGGATGGGCAAAGCCATGTGATCGTGGTGAGCAACCAGACGTTTTTGCAGGATGGACGGCAGTTCGAGTACACCGAGTCGCGGCATACGCTGGATAAGTTTTACTTTTCGGATATTGCGCGGCGGTGAGGGAACAAAGCCGCTAGCGAGTCACCCAGCGCCCGGCAAAAAAAACCGGGCTTCTTATTACACAGCAATACTCCTCGCCAACCCTGCCGCCCAGGCAGCGGTCATCTTTTCCCCCACTGTGTCGAACGCTGGATGGGTGCTTCGATACTCGGAAAGCTCTTCCATGGCGAGGCTCATTCCATCACGCACCCTGGAGAGCAATTCGTTGCAGCGGGCCTCTGTCAAACCACAGGAACTACGCCCGAACTGAACCAGCATCTTGCGCTTTGGCCAGGCTTTCGAACCGCCGAGCAACAGTCCCATGATGTCGTTGCCGCTGTACACAGTGGTGGTCACCAGGTCGTAAGCAGGGGCGAGCCAAACGTCAGCATCCTCGGCACAGTTTTCATAAAGCAGGCCGAAGTTCTTCAAGTGCCCGTCACCGTTCTGGATACCGGCAGACAGCGCCACCATCATGAAGAAGTCTTCCAGCGTTCTGGTTATACGGCTTGGCGTGACAAAAGACCGGATCAGCTTTGCGCATCCCTGGTAACTGCCGTCGTACTTCTTCGCGGTTCCCCACCCCGACAGAACGCACATGTCCTCAAACCCGAGGTAGGCGCTTTCACCGATGTCGAACCGCTTCACCACCAGGAGCTTCCCTTGATGACTGAGCTGGAACTCAGGCACCTCAAGACCGCAATGCAACGCGGCCCGCATGCAGAAGAACTCATTGGCCGCCAGTTGCGGAAACTCTGCCTCGTTGAACGCCTTCACCAGGTGCGTGGCGCCCCGATGGGTGAGACGCTCAATGTCGGCGGCCCCATCGTCAACGTCGCGCACCAGCACCTTCGGTTGAACGCCCGATACCCCCGAGTAGGCCGCGTAGGTGCTCAGAAGGTCATTGAATAGATCTTGCGTCCCGTCATAAACCAACAGCTCGGCAAGCTTGACCTGAGGCAACGCCCCATCTCCGGCTTCATGGGCAACGCTGATGCGACCCAGTTGGTGCGGCCCCACAATGCCCAGCAAGGCGAAGTCGTCAAAGCCGCGCACTGACTTGCTGAAACGTCGCACCAGTTCGTCCTTGAGATGCCCCTCGGGGATGTGCATCTCGAACAGCGGGTGAATCCCATACTCCCAGTTGTAGCTTTCCAGGCGCACCGGCATGGTCAGGGAAACAGCGTTCTCGTCGGCGACTCCCTCGTTATAGGAAAAGACCGAATCACGCCGATTTTCTTCACGCCGCCCCAGCGTTCCGGCAGGTACGCCACCTGCGCCGATGTACAGCCGCTCACGTTGACTAGTCATGGACGTTTCCTGATTTCAGTTCATCGAGGGTTTTACGCCGACGCATGGGGATGGCGGTCAGTTCGTATCCCAAACCCTCAAGGATCGCAGCCACCTTGCGAATACCGATTTCAGGGACGGTGTTGTTCTCAATCCCCGAAATGGTTGCGCGACTCATGCCGTGCCGTTGCGCGAGCTGGCTTTGTGACAGGCCTGCGGCTTTGCGGAGATTCTTGATCAGGATTCCTAAATCGCCCACTTATCTGCATCCTATACAATGCATTAATAGATATAAATTAACATATGCACCGTATACGATGTAGCAAATCCTGAATAGTCCTTTATTTGGGTAAACGACCAGCTGCAGCTCTCGCTTAAACATTCGCATTCCGGAAACACGTGAAGTCGATGGTTTCCATCGCAAGCAGGGCCATGCCCCACGCGTGGCGACGGCAATCACCCAGCACGTCAACCGATTTTACCGACTGGAACTCCACAAACGCCTGACTGAGCTTGTGGGAACTCCACCGACCTTGAAGGCACACTTACTCAATCGTACCGCCACTCGTATGGTCGCTTAACCGCCCTATTATTCTGGCGAAGCAGCTTGTTACCGTTGAGATACGCAGCGACCTGACAAACAGATAAAACCTTTCGTAGAATGCCTTCGTGGCTATGGAACACCTTCCTTCTAACCTCTGATGACCTAGGGGTTCCGCTCTCCACACCGCGCCTGCTTCTTGCAGGCGTTTTTACATCAGTTGCAGAACAATGCTGCAGCTCGTCCACGACGGCGGCCAAGGGAGAAAATCAAGCATGAATCAGGAGCTGTTCCTGCGTCGCCGTAGCAAAGTTCACGTCCCGATGGGCACTGGCGGTGCCACTCGCGCTCAGGTCGCGTCGGCTGTCCGGGAAGTCGCGGCGTTCCGATGCGTACTATCAGAGCCTCTGATTGAGCAAATCGGCATGTTGTCAGCCACAGAGCTAAAGCACTGGCTGCGCGAAATTGTCGGAGTCCTTCGGCGGAAAAATGGCGCTCATGTACACCACAGGCCATTTTATCCAGACTTTCCAGAGCAGGTTCTGGCGGCCTCAGAGGCGGAGTTGTACCTTAACGCCGTCATACACTACCTCACGCGTTGGCGTTTACCCCCGACTGAACACCATCGACCTGCGATGCTTGAAGGCAATTTCATGTCCCGCGTTATCGAACCGGGAAGCGTCTCTGAATTCGAGTCACTGCTTGAGCCGCTGGTTTCATCGCGCACCTCGCTCTCCGAAGAGGAAACTGCCGATGTCGTCTGGTTTATCCGAAAGTACAAAAGCGATGTGTTCCGTCTGCTACCAGAGACCGTTCCGTTCCGGGAGATCCGTGCACAGGTTGGCGGCGCACTTATCCTGCATGTCGCCGGTGATGCACGGGTAGACGAATTCCTGGAACGAAACGTCGAAACGGCGACTGATGTACTACGACTCGCGGTCGCGCTGAGTGGAGGAGACGTGTCACTGACGACAGCTTCGACACGTTTCAAAGCGATGAAGCGCTCAATGCGCCGTCTGCTTTTGCGCCATCTCGACCAAATACCTAACGCTGCAGAAGACGTGATGCGACATGCTGAGCGATGGAAGCGCCTGGCCGAAGTACTGCATCCGGGCGACTACGCCGATAAGTACCCACGAGCACTAGCCGCCATAACGGCTGCACGTCGCAACGAAGCACCAGAGTCATTCGGATCACGTGTCGAAACATTGCTTGCCCAGCGTCACATCTCCACGCTTATGCCCATACTACAGAGCCGTCCTGGTGAGCTCGCACGACGGCTGGACGCGACCCTGAGGCGCTCGACGGAACCAGAGTCGGTTCTCGACGCGTTCGAAACGGTTGCGACGCAGGTGTCCTCACCTGTCCTGCTGCAGTTGCTGGCCCAGGTACGTGCGCCGCGCCCCCTCCCCCTGCGAGCCTTCACACCTAAAGGTGCATTTGCCAAAATCTATGGCATCAAGGATCGACGCGAACCTATTGCCCCCGACGTGTTGGCTCGTGCGGCCAGAATCTGCGAGGGCGCTCTCGTAACGCGTTTTTCGTCGCTACCACCACTCGGTCGCTGCTTCGTCGACCCAGCATTACGCGAATACAAGGTGCCGTTGGCGCAGCGTGCCTCATCGAAATCGCTACGCACGCTGGTGCGGGGCAGTCGGTTACCTATGCCTGACACACGTTTCATTCGCCTGTTCCTGTGGTGGAAGAACGGTCGTGAACGCACTGATATCGACTTGTCCGCAGCTTTTTTCGACGCCAACTTCGTATTCAAACAAACGGTCGCGTACTACAACTTGAAGGGCTTCGGCGGCTACCACAGTGGCGACATCGTCGACGCGCCCGAAGGGGCTTCGGAGTTCATCGACCTTGACCTCAATGTCCTCGTCGAGAAGGGTATCCGCTATGTCGTCACGTCTATCAACTCATTCACCGAACAGCCGTACTGTGACCTTCCAGAATGCTTCGCTGGCTGGATGGCCCGCGCCGACGCGGCGTCGGGTGAAGTATTCGAGCCGCGCTCCGTATTCGACCGTATCGATATCGCATCCGACACAGGAATCTGTCTGCCATTCGTGATGGACTTGCAGGAACGACGCATGATTTGGGCTGATCTGGGGCTGACGTCATCTCCGCGCTGGAACAACGTCCAGACCAACCTCAGTGGCGTATCGCTGATGCTGCGAGCCTTGGTACATACACCAAGGCCGGATTTGGAGACCCTGTTCGATTTACATGTTCGAGCAAGGGGAGAACGAGTAGCCACACCGCAGCAGGCAGAGGCGGTGTTTGCTCCTGATCAAGGGGTAACACCGTTCGATACGGATTTAATTCGATCACAGTTTCTCTAATACCTGCGCCAGCCTTTGCCGCTCATTGCAAGCGACAGCTCTGGCTTCAGAGCGTTGTACCCAAAAACAAAAATGCCAGTCAGCATAACTGACTGGCATAGGCTAAATCCCTTCCTGCGCTACTCCGAATCTAGCGCCGCACTCTAGTCAGTGCCGGGCGCCCTGTTACTCCCACTCAATCGTCGCCGGCGGCTTGCTCGACACGTCATACGTCACGCGCGAAATACCTTCGATCTCATTGATGATACGACCGCTGACGGTTTCCAGCAGTTCGTACGGCAGGTGTGCCCAACGGGCGGTCATGAAGTCGATGGTTTCCACCGCACGCAGGGCAACAACCCAGGCGTAACGACGGCCATCGCCTACAACACCCACCGACTTGACTGGCTGGAACACCACGAACGCCTGGCTGACTTTGTGGTACCAGTCGGCCTTGCGCAGTTCTTCGATGAAGATGTGGTCGGCGCGACGCAGCAGGTCGGCGTATTCCTTCTTCACTTCACCGAGGATCCGCACGCCCAGGCCCGGGCCCGGGAATGGGTGGCGGTAGACCATGTCGTACGGCAGGCCGAGTTCCAGGCCCAGGCGACGCACTTCGTCCTTGAACAGTTCACGCAGCGGTTCTACCAGCTTGAGGTTCATTTCCTCAGGCAGGCCACCCACGTTGTGGTGGGACTTGATCACGTGAGCCTTGCCGCTCTTGGCGCCAGCGGACTCGATCACGTCCGGGTAGATGGTGCCCTGGGCGAGGTACTTGATGTTGTCCAGTTTGTTGGACTGGGCATCGAATACGTCGATGAAGGTGCGGCCGATGATCTTGCGCTTCTTCTCCGGGTCGGACTCGCCGGCCAGGTTGTTCAGGAACTGGTCTTCAGCGTTGGCGCGGATCACCTTGACGCCCATGTTCTCGGCGAACATGGCCATCACTTGCTCGCCTTCGTGCAGGCGCAGCAGGCCGTTGTCGACGAAGACGCAGGTCAGTTGGTCGCCGATGGCCTTGTGCAGCAGGGCCGCGACCACGGAGGAGTCAACACCGCCGGACAGGCCCAGCAGGACGTTGTCGGTGCCGACCTGGGCTCGCACGTTGGCGATGGCGTCTTCAGCGATCTTCGACGGGGTCCACAGCGCTTCGCACTGGCAGATGTCGAGGATGAAGCGCGACAGGATGCGACCGCCTTGCTTGGTGTGGGTCACTTCCGGGTGGAACTGCACGCCGTAGTAGCCGCGCTCGTCGTTGAACATGCCGGCAATCGGGCAGCTCGGGGTGCTGGCCAGGATGTGGAAGTCTTCCGGCATCCGGGTGACCTTGTCACCGTGGCTCATCCATACGTCGAGGCCGAACAGGCCGTCGGCGTCGATGTGGTCTTCGATGCCGTCCAGCAGGCGGCTCTTGCCGACTACGTCGACACGGGCGTAACCGAATTCACGCAGCTCGGAACCTTCAACCTTGCCGCCCAGTTGCTCGGCCATGGTCTGCATGCCGTAGCAGATACCGAAGACCGGCACGCCCAGGTCAAACACTGCCTGCGGGCAACGCGGGCTGTTGGCTTCGTGCACGGACTCGGGGCCGCCGGCGAGAATGACGCCTTTTGGAGCGAATTCGCGAATCGCTTCGTCGTCCATGTCGAACGGATGCAGTTCGCAGTACACGCCGATTTCACGCACGCGGCGGGCGATCAGCTGGGTGTACTGGGAACCGAAGTCGAGGATCAGGATGCGGTGGGCGTGAATGTCGAGGGCCATGGAGTCAGTCTCGTCTATGTAATTCAGAAACAACTCGGGGCTGAAGAACAGCCCCGGTTACTTAACGTTTTGCTGGAAGCATCAACCTACGCGGTAGTTTGGCGCTTCCTTGGTGATCTGTACGTCGTGGACGTGGGATTCGGCCATGCCGGCACCAGTGATCCGCACGAACTCAGGCTTGGTGCGCATTTCTTCGATGTCGGCGCTGCCGGTGTAGCCCATCGAGGAACGCAGGCCGCCCATCAGTTGATGGATGATGGCGCTCAGGGTGCCCTTGTACGGAACACGCCCTTCAATGCCTTCCGGTACCAGCTTCTCGGCGCCCGCGGAGGAGTCCTGGAAGTACCGGTCGGAAGAACCTTGAGCCTGGGACATGGCGCCCAGGGAACCCATGCCACGGTAAGCCTTGTACGAACGCCCCTGAAACAGTTCGATCTCGCCTGGCGCTTCTTCAGTACCGGCGAACATCGAGCCCATCATCACGCAGGAAGCACCGGCCACGATGGCCTTGGACAGGTCACCCGAGAAACGGATGCCGCCGTCGGCGATCAACGGTACGCCAGTGCCTTCAAGGGCAGCGGCGACATTGGCGATGGCGCTGATTTGCGGCACGCCTACACCGGCAACGATACGGGTGGTGCAGATCGAGCCAGGGCCGATACCGACCTTGACCGCGTCTGCGCCCGCGGCAACCAGGGCCTTGGCGGCAGCGCCGGTGGCAATGTTGCCGCCGATCACTTGCACTTCAGGGAAATTCTCTTTGACCCAACGCACGCGGTCGATCACACCTTTGGAGTGACCGTGGGCAGTGTCGACCACCACCACGTCAACGCCGGCCGCTACCAGGGCCGAGACGCGCTCGCCGGTGTCCTTGCCGGTGCCGACCGCAGCGCCAACGCGCAGGCGACCTTGGTCGTCCTTGCTCGCCAGCGGGTAAGCCTTGGCTTTTTCGATGTCGTTGACGGTCATCATGCCTTTGAGGGCGAATTTGTCGTCGACGATCAGTACGCGTTCGATGCGGTGCTTGTGCAACAGCTCGCGAACGTCGTTCTTGTCGGCGCCTTCCTTGACAGTCACGAGGCGCTCTTTAGGCGTCATCACTTCACGGACGGTGACTTCAAGACGGTTCTCGAAACGCACGTCACGGGAAGTGACGATGCCGACCAGGTCGCCATCGTGCAGTACCGGAACGCCGGAGATGTTGTGCAGGCGGGTCAGGTCGAACAGGTCACGAACGGTGGCATCGGCCTCGATGGTGATCGGGTCCTTGACCACACCGGCTTCGTAACGCTTGACCTTGCGAACTTCGGCAGCTTGCTGCTCGATGGTCATGTTCTTGTGGATGATGCCGATGCCGCCTTCCTGAGCCATGGCGATTGCCAAACGGGCTTCGGTGACGGTGTCCATGGCAGCGGAAACCAGAGGAATATTCAGCTCGATGCCACGGGTTAGGCGGGTCTTGAGACTGACTTCGTTAGGAAGCACCTCGGAATAACCGGGCACGAGGAGAATGTCGTCGAATGTCAGAGCTTCTTGGCTGATACGCAGCATCGCGGGGGCTCCCGAGCGGGAAAATGGAAGCGCGCCATTATAGTCAGACACCCCTTCGGGTTCAATGTAAAACTCTGACAAACTTGGTAATACTGATAGAAGGATGATTCTTTCAGCACTGATCGCTCCCACGCGGGAGCGTGGGAACGACCACATCGGGTTAAAGCTCGACTTTGACCCAACTCATCTTCTGGTCAAGCCAGTCGGCAAATTCGTCGATAAAACTCTGCTTGAACCCCGCCTCTGCCCAGTTATTGAAGATGAATCCCAGGTTGGAGAAGCCGCATTCCTGCAGGAACAGAAAGCCGTTGATGTCGTCTTCATGCCCACACAGCGGGCAGGTGAAGTTGTCGGTATGGCCGGGCATCCAGTCTTCCAGGCTTTCGAATAGCGCTTCGCCGACTTCCTTGAGGCACTCGGGGCAGCCGGCTTCTTCGAGGAAACCCTTGGCCGGGGTGTAGATGCAGCGCTTGTAGATGATCTCCAGCCCGTTGATCGGCTCGTTGAACGGCAGTGCGTCGGGGTGCAGCACCACGGCGCGGGCACCGTCGGCCAGTGCGTAACCCATGCGATTGCCGGTGCGCCCGCAGGTGGTGAGTTCTTCCTTGACGATGTTCTTGCGCACCAGCCAGCGCACGATCGCCCGGGCGCGGGGTTCGTGGACAGGGAGCGTGGAGATTTTCGGGACAAGGATGCTTTGGGAATTCATGGGAGTCCTGCGGCGTGGCTACTGGCGCCTTCGCGAGCAAGCCCGCTCCCACAGGGGGAATGCGTTCCAAATGTGGGAGCGGGCTTGCTCGCGAAGAGGCCCTGAAGGCTGGCAGCTTAATCCCTGAAACAATCAGGTCAAGTACTCAAGTACCGGGCAATCAAGGCAATGCCGCTGGCCAGCACCAGCCAGGTCACCAACCGCACGAACGCCTCACGGGACATGCGAAGGGTCAGCCGCCGCCCCGCCCACAACCCGAGCGCCATGGCCGGCAACAGGCACACCGCCAACATCAACAAGGGTAGCTCGGCATACACGCCCGCGATCAAAAACAGGCTCAGGCGCACCACCGTGCTGCAACTGATCAACGCGCTTTGGGTCGCCCGCGCGCCCTCCTTGGGCAAGCGGCTGTTGAGGTAGATCGCATATAAAAAGCCGCCACTGCCGAACAACGCCCCAAAAAGCCCGCCGACAACCCCCATGGGAATCGCCCAACCCGCCGCCATCTGTGTGGGCTTGGCCTTCACCGCCAGGCTGTAGATCGCATAGGCGCTGATAAACAGCCCCATCAACAGCAGCAATAAATCAGAGTGCAGGTTAAGCAGGAAGATCACCCCAAGGGTGCAGCCAATTGCCATGCACGGCAGCAGCCGCAGCAATTCCGGTTTCACCACATCCCGTCGCGACTGCAGGAGGTTGCCGAAGGCCGCGACAAAGTCCAGCAGCACCAGCAGCGGGATGATTTTCGACAGCGGGATGAACAGAATCAGGATCGGCCCCGCCACCAGTGCGGTACCAAAACCCGCAATGCCGAACACGATATAGGCCAGGGCAATCGCCACGCCGATCACCAGCCAGTCCACACCGCCAAACGACCAGTGACTCAACAGTTCGACCGGGCTCATGAAGTATTCCTTATTGGAGATGGCCATCACTTTAGCCATTGGCGAGCGTTGCGACTAATATCTTCAAAGCCCGTCACTCATCTCGAAAAGGCATGACTTGTGATTTCCACCCGGCAATTGCGTTACTTCGTCGAAATCGCCGACAGCGGCAGCTTCAGCGCGGCAGCCGAACGGCTGTTTGTGGCGCAATCCGCCCTGAGCCGGCAGATCAAGGAGCTGGAAAACCTGCTGCAAACGCCACTGTTTGAGCGCACCGCACGCCAGCCAAGGCTGACGGCTGCGGGTGAGGCGTTTTATCCACGGGCACGCAACCTGCTGGGCGAACTGCTCAAGGCCGGTGAAATGGCGACGCAAGTGGGCAATGGCCAGCTCGGCACGTTGCGTATGAGCCATTCAAGCACGGTGCCGATGAGTGGCCGCCTGCTGCGGGGCATCGGTGCCTGGCTGGAACAGTGCCCGGGCGTGTCGATGGACATCGCCAAACTGTCCTCCGAAGCGCAGTTGGAAGAAATCGCCGACGGTCGGCTGGACGTCGGGCTGTTGCGCCTGCCGGTGTTGCGCCAGCGTGAAGGCGTGCGCACCGTGCCTTTATACAGCGAGCGTTTGTTATTGGCGGTGCCGCCGAATCATCGGTTGGCCGGGCACACATCCGGTATCGATTTGGCCCAACTGAAAAACGAAGCGTTTATTTCGATCCCTCACCCCCAGCGCGGAGGGCTGAGTTACCTGTCAGCCGAGTTGTGTATGCGTGCGGGATTTTTCCCCAAGGCCGCCCGGGTAATGTCGCGCAAGACCACGCAATTGCAGCTGATTCAGGCCGGATTCGGGATTGCCCTGCTGCCGGAGTCGATGCAAGACATCGCACCGGCCAATATTCATTTTTTGCCTCTGGCCGATCCCGATTGCCAAAGCACCGTCGCCCTCGCCTGCCAGCAAACGCCGAGTGCGCTGGTGGAGCAGTTCTGTCAAACCCTGCACGAATGCCTATAAACTGCCACCCATGATTAAAGATCCCTTTGCCCGTCTGGGCCTGGACCGTGAAGTCCTGACTGTCAGCCAGCTCAACGGCCGCGCGCGGGTGTTGCTGGAAGACGTGTTCACCAATATCTGGGTCGAAGGCGAGATCTCCAACCTCGCCCGCCCGGCCTCCGGCCACGTGTATTTCACCCTCAAGGACAGCGGCGCCCAGGTGCGTTGCGCGCTGTTCCGGCAGAACGCCGCACGGGTGCGCCAGGCGTTGAAAGACGGCCTGGCGGTAAAGGTACGGGGCAAGGTCTCGCTGTTTGAAGGCCGTGGCGACTATCAGTTGATTCTCGACACGGTGGAGCCGGCCGGTGATGGCGCGTTGCGCCTGGCCTTCGACGCGCTGAAGGAAAAACTCAGCGCCGAAGGCTTGTTCAGTGCCGAGCGCAAGGTGCCGCTGCCCGCCCACCCAAGGCGCATCGGGATTATCAGCTCGCCTACCGGCGCGGTGATTCGTGACATCATCAGCGTATTCCGCCGCCGGGCGCCCAACGTCGAACTGACGTTGATCCCGACGGCCGTGCAAGGCCGTGAGGCCGTGGCGCAAATCGTCCGCGCCCTGAAGCTGGCCGATGCCCGCGGCTTTGACGCGTTGATCCTGGCCCGTGGCGGCGGCTCGCTGGAAGACCTCTGGTGTTTCAACGAAGAAGCCGTAGCGCGTGCGGTGGACGCCTGCGTGACGCCCATCGTCAGTGCGGTCGGCCACGAGACCGATGTGTCCATCAGTGACTTTGTCGCCGACGTGCGTGCGCCTACCCCTTCCGCCGCTGCCGAGCTGTTAGCGCCGGATTCCAGTCACCTGACTCGCCAAGTAGAGAACCTGCACCGCCGCCTGGTGATGCTGATGCGCAACCGCCTGAGCCACGCCCGCCTGCGCCTGGAAGGCATGGCCCGTCGCCTGCGTCACCCGGGCGAACGCCTGCGCCAGCAAGCCCAGCGCCTCGACGACCTGGACATGCGCCTGCGCCGGGCCTTCGAGCGCAGCCTGAATACCCGTCGTGAACGCCTGATCCGCCTCGAAACCCGCCTCGCCGGCCAACACCCCGGCCGCCAATTGGCCTTGCTGCGCCAGCGCCTGGACAGCCTCGCCGAACGCCTGCCCCGTGCCATGCGCGAAGGCCTCAAGGCACGCCGCCTGCAACTGCAAAGCCAGGTGCAGACACTGCACGTGGTCAGCCCGCTGGCCACCCTCGGCCGCGGCTACAGCATCTTGCTCGACGAGCGCGGCCAGGCAATTCGCAACGCCGCACAAACCCATACCGGCCAGCGCCTAACCGCGCGCCTCGGTGAAGGCCAATTGCAGGTGCGGGTGGAAGACAACCACCTGACGCCCGTCACCCTCTCGTTACTGGATTGATTGATGCCACGTTTTTTAAGTGTGTTGATGTTGCTGTGCCTGACCTTCAATGCCCACGCCGACAGCTACATCACCCGGCTGCTGAACAAGCCGGTGCCCGGTGGCGTCGCGGTGATCGACCTCGGCACTTCTGCCACGGCGCCCAAGGCCACTTACCTGAACAGGCCGGTATTGGTGGTGAAGGAGCAGAACAACTGGCTGGCGATTGTCGGCATCCCGCTGACGGTCAAACCCGGCACCCAGCGCATCACCAGCGGCAGCCAGAACCTGCCGTTTATCGTGGGCTTCAAGAAGTACCCCGAACAGCACATCACCTTGAAGAACAAAAGCCAGGTGAACCCCGACCCGGCGCAACTCAAACGCATCGAAGGCGAGTTGGCGGTCCAGCTCAAGGCGTACCGCAGCTTCAGCCCGAACACGCCGAGCAACCTGTTGCTGGACAAGCCGGTGAACGGGCCGCTGTCGAGTAAGTTCGGCGTACGACGTTTCTTCAATGGTGAGGAGCGTAATCCGCATTCGGGCCTGGATTTTGCCGTGGGCGCCGGTACGCCGATCAAGACCCCGGCGGCGGGCAAGGTGATTCTCACCGGTAACTACTTCTTCAACGGCAACACCGTGTTTGTCGACCATGGCCAAGGCTTTATCAGCATGTTCTGCCATATGTCGAAGATTGATGTGAGCGTGGGCCAGCAACTGGCACGCGGTGCCGTGGTGGGCAAGGTCGGTTCCACCGGCCGGGCGACCGGGCCACACATGCACTGGAACATCAGCCTGAACGATGCACGGGTGGACCCGGCGATTTTTATCGGGGCGTTTCAGCCCTGAGTTCTGCGCTGCATCGACGCCGGTGCAGCGCAGTTTGCTTACATTTCCTGCAGGAACCAACCCACCGTGAATACTCACCTACCTGACGACTTACAAGGAGCGTAACAACATTCAAATACTGTGAGGTTTCCCTATGTTTGCTCTCGCTCAAACGTCGATGCAGCGTACCTCGATCCACCTCCCCGCCCTACCTACCGTCCCCCCAACCCCCGTCGTCAACACCAGCCCACCTGGCCTGTTGCCCGACTCGCCAGGAATACCTCCGGAGCAACGCTCAGCACTCGCAGACCATTTCAACGTGAGCGATCAGCAAGCCTTCATCACTCAACACGACACCCTCACGCACGCGATGCAACGGCTGCAGAGCCAGCAGCCGAACTTCAAGGATTTCCTGTTGCAGCAAGTGACAACGATGCTTGCCGACCAACCCCATCTCAATCCAGCAGAGCTGACCTTCAGGCGCTGGATCAGGCAGAGCGATGGCAGTATCAGAACGCTCTCTGAGCAACCTCTTCTGAAGGCACTGGATAAAAAGATTGCAGAACTGTCGAGCCAGCCTGGGAGGAATACTGACGAAGGCACCGGCGTGCAGTCGGGCGTATTCAGCCAAGGCACAGCCAGCCAACCGCCGGCACTCATCGACACAACGCACTCGTTAAACACCATCGCCCAACGCATCACCACACAATATCCCGAGGCGTCACTCGCCTTCTGGACAACACCGCGCCCGTCGAAAACAAACCCGCCGGTACTGAAGACGCCGCAGGACGAACTGTTGACCCTGCACAAGCGCCAACTGTCGACACTGGCGGCACTGCGCGCAAGCGACGGCACCCTGAGCCCGGCAGGCAAACAACTGATCGACGCCGCGCTGCAATACCCCACTCTCGTCGAACGGGAGAAAGTCTTTGCCGATGGCGCCCGTCCGGGTGTGTATCCGCTCACCCTGGATGACGGCACCGAGCGTGGTGCTTTACTCGCAGGCACCTTTCTCATCACTCAGACTGACGGGTCCTTCGCCACTCCGCCGGCCTGGCCCAAAGGCAGATCCCTGGCGCTCAACGATGCCAATGGCCCGGTCGTACTCTATACACCCGGCGAGGGATTCGAAGAGTTCGCAACCTCCGCCCAGGCACGCGAAACGTTGGCGCAACGCCTGGATCAAGGCGGAACAGGCGCCGAGCTGCTGTTACAGACGCTACCGCTATCGTTGCAAAACCGGTCGAACCCACCCACCGGGGACGACCTGATGCTCAGCGCCGAGCCTCTGGCCGGGGAGGTGCTGGCCGAAGGCTTGCCTGAGATGCTCAAGCGCCAGCAGGCCGAAATCAACACGGGCTTTGCCAATATATCCCCCCAATCCACCACGCCATTACACCAAGCCATTGATGAGGCTGCCGACTGGTCATACCTGCTTGATGGCAGCAATGCCATGCAGGCACGCAACCAGAAACTGGCCGACAAACTGCAACCTGAATGGCTGAGAAACTTGCAGCCGGTTCACTACGAACTGTTCAAAAAGTTGGAACATGCCGAGGAAAAAAGCCAGGACAGGTTGACTCCACTTCTGGAAAGCATTCCCTCATTGACCGAGTTTTCCCGGGACAAGATGAATGAGGCGATCAGAAAACTGTACCCAACCGCTCAGGTGAATGCTGACCAATTGAGGGTTCAGGTGCAAAGCAAAACCAGCACTCATACAGGCCGTCCCAGCGGTCACGAGTCACGCTCAGTAAACAACGCGCAGCTATCACTGACTGACCTGGGGTTGAAGAACCCTACTGAGTTTCCAGCCGGCGAGAGCGCAACCCATACCCAGATCACTTTCACGCTGCCCTTGAACGATACCCAAGGCAGACCGATTCTGGACGCTGCCGGCAAACCGGTGGTTCTGGACACGGACCAGCTAAAAACACTGGTCAATACCGCCGATGTCGGTGGCGAATACACCAAGCTGCTCAAACAACAGCTAGCCACAGATGCAGACTCAGGGCCTGCGGGCGTGGTACGCAACACCTGGAAAGCCACCCTGGCCGACGTGATGGAAAAAGAGGCGTTTCTCGCAGACCTCAACCCCGATGCCTATACCGCCAACGCCACTACCGAGACCACTACCAAACGTGGCGCACAGTGGGTTCGCGCGGTACTTGATCATCCCGAGCCGGCAAACCGCCCCACGGTGGATGGAAAGGCCATCATCACCAACACGCTCGTCCAGCATGGCTTAACGGTGCAAGGCGTCATGGTCATCAGCAACCAGATCGACGCTTCGCTGGTGTTGTACACCCCGAACGCGCCAGACGGCGTGGCCTTTCGCGAAGTGGCGGACCAGAATGCACTGAGCACCTTGCTCGAAAAGCCACAATGGAAACTCTACACCGCTGGCCGGAAGTCGCCAGTCGAGAAGAGCGACATCGATAAATACACACAAAAAATAAAATCGAATCCGCTCAACCTACTGACTAACCCTTTGTCCTCCCTGGAGCTCTTGATCGGCGCTGCGAAGCTCAAGGGCGGCGCCACACTCCACCCCATCACCGGAAACGTGCAGGATGAGCTGTACAAACAGCAGGTCCAAATGCTGATAGACAAGGCGGATTATCAGTCCGTCAGCAGCGCGGAAGTCGCGACACAATCAACAACCAACAAGATTCAATTCGGCATTGAGGTAGCCTCTATATTCCTGGATCTGTTGCCGGTAGTTGGTAAAGGCCTGTCGACGGGCCTGCGACTAGGCAAAGCAGGCGTGACGGCCCTGCGGGCCAACGCCAAGGTACTGCCAGGGCTGCTCAAGAAGCCTGGCCTGGGACGTGCGATCTACGCTGATTTTACAACCTCCGCGGCGGGCATCCCGCTGTTTCGCAGCGCGCCGCTGCGGCCGGTAAACAAGGCTTCGATGGCAATCGCTGGAAGCAGTAAAATACCCTTTGCGCAGCGAGCCTTGACGCCAGCGCCAGGCTCATTGCCCGCAGGTACTTCAACCGGCACGCCCGCACCCTCCTTACCCAAGCTACCGAGCCGCGACCTCGGCGCTTACACCGTCCCCGACAGCACGATCAAGGATCACCCCTTAAGAACGGACGGTACCTATAACGTTGGCGACAATTGGTACATTCGCTATACCGACAGCAGAGGGACCCACGATGTTTATCAGATCGACTCAGCGTTCCATGCGCGTAACGGGCAGGTCAATATCGTCGATCCCAATGCACCGCTGAGCGCCCCGAAAAGCAGCCGCATCAAGGCTTCCCTGGAGTCTGCCGGTAACGGGGAATGGCGCCTGAGCGAATTGCCGAGAGGCCGTCGCCACCGGGGAAGACCCACGCCGCCGCCTGATGACTATATGGACCGGATCATTACCGGAAAGGGTGCGAATGACTTTACTGATGCCAGCGGTGCAACGATTGGGCACATCAGGCGCTGGTTCAAACGGGACATGCAAGACTTCTACACCAGCATGGCCAACGGGCAGATGCCTGTTCGCCCTCAGCTAGCGCCGATAGACATTAATGCCACGCCCAAGAGCGCCGTTCAAAGTGCCCTGGCACAGCCGGATGTTAGGGGGTTGGTATTCGGAGAGGTGCACTACGAACCTGCCACGTTTCAACTCCTGATTGACCAAATGCAGACATTCAAAAACAGTGGAGTGACCGTTCTTTACATGGAAAACACGCTCTTTCTTCAGAAAGGGCCGGGGTTTGGCGCAGGCGCCTATACACCATCAGATGCCGTTTATGCATCGCCAAGAGTCTACGATGGAGCCTACTCACCAACGAGCCCAATAGTGTCGGATGTTATTGAGGCGGCAGAAAAAAACGGTATCAAGGTCATAGGCCTCGAGCATAGAGAGCTGACAATGCACAGCGATAACTGGATTAGCAGAATAAGCAATTCACGCTTCTACGATGACCGCTTGCAAGAGTTCAATTATGCCGCTACCCAGCTTATCAATCAGACCCCGGCAGGTGAGAAATACGTCGCGGTTGTCGGCAAGGCGCACATGAATACCTATGACAATATTCCCGGTATCTCGGAGTTAACCGCAGGCGTAAGCGTCTCGATCAGCCCAACACCAAAAGGTGTGTCGACTATCGTCAGCCAGCCGCCCCATACCCCTCCACCCCCGCTCAAGCTGCTGCACGGCACCAGCATCCCTGAGCCAATCGGTGACATTCATATTGACTACAACATTGACAAGATCACCTTGTAGGTTCCTTACCGTATAGCCAACCAGGGTCGCGCCGCCCATAGCGGCGCAACCCACCATTCAAGATTGCGCACCAGCAAAATGAACAGCAATAAAAACAAAGAATATTAATAAAAGAAACAATAAAAAATTGAAAAACCCGAATAACTTGGAAATTATCTCAATTTTTTTCACGGCTTGCCATCTTAACGCCTCACGGTTAGGGTTGGACCTATGAAAACCTCTCACACCCTCATTCAGCTCCGCCAGCACCGCAGCCTGTGCCTCGTCAGCGCACGACTGCCAGGCTGAATCGATCTGCCTCGTCTTTTGCTTTATCCCCAATAACAGTTTTACGGCAGGCCGCCTTTTCTCGGCCCTTAAACAAAGGATTTCCCGATGAGCATGCTCAAAGACCCGTCTTCGAAGTACCGCGCGTTCCCGACCATTGATATCCCGGACCGCACCTGGCCGTCGAAGACCATCACCGCCGCGCCGATCTGGTGCAGTTCCGACTTGCGCGACGGCAACCAGTCGCTGATCGAACCGATGGACGCGGTGAAAAAGCTGCGTTTCTGGAAGACCCTGGTCGCCGTCGGTGTAAAAGAAATCGAAGCCTCCTTCCCGGCCGCCTCGCAAACCGACTTCGACTTCGTGCGCACCCTGATCGAAGACAACCACATCCCCGCGGACACCACCATCCAGGTGCTGACCCAGGGCCGTGAAGACTTGATCGCACGCACGTTCGAATCCCTGCGCGGCGCGAAGAAAGCCATCGTTCACTTGTACAACGCCACCTCGCCGTCGTTCCGCCGCATCGTGTTCAACCAGGACAAGGACGGCATCAAGGCCATCGCGGTCAACGCGGCCAAACTGTTCGTCAAATACGCCGCCCAGCAGCCGGAAACCCAGTGGACGTTCGAGTACTCGCCAGAGACCTTCAGCGCCACTGAGCTGGAGTTCGCCAAGGAAGTCTGTGACGCGGTGATCGAGGTCTGGAACCCGACGCCCGAGCACAAGGTGATCCTCAACCTGCCCGCTACTGTGGAATGTGCCACCCCGAACATCTATGCCGACCAGATCGAGTGGTTCGGTCGCCATATCAACCGTCGTGACAGCGTGATCATCAGCCTGCACACCCACAACGACCGTGGCACTGGCGTCGCCGCCACCGAGCTGGGCCTGATGGCTGGCGCTGATCGCGTCGAAGGCTGCCTGTTCGGCAACGGCGAGCGTACCGGTAACGTCGACCTGGTGACGGTGGCGTTGAACATGTACACCCAAGGCCTCGACCCGCAGCTGGACTTCTCCGACATCGACGGCATCCGCAAGGTCGTCGAAGAGTGCAACCAGATCCCGGTGCACCCGCGTCACCCGTATGTTGGCGACCTGGTTCACACCGCCTTCTCCGGCTCCCACCAGGACGCGATCCGCAAGGGCTTCACCCAGCAGAAAGACGACGCCCTGTGGGAGGTGCCGTACTTGCCGATCGACCCGGCCGACATCGGCCGCAGCTACGAGGCGGTGATCCGCGTCAACAGCCAGTCGGGCAAAGGCGGCATCGCCTATCTGCTGGAGCAGGAATACGGCATCAGCTTGCCGCGCCGCATGCAGATCGAGTTCAGCCAGGTGGTACAGGCCGAAACCGACCGTGTGGGCCTGGAGATGACTGCCGCGCAGATCTACAGCTTGTTGCAGCGTGAATACCTGCAAGCCAACACGCCGTACGCGCTGGTGAGCCATCGCCTGCAGGAAGAGAACGGCAACAGCTCGGTGGAAGTTGAAGTCTCCGGCAAGGGCCAGGGCGAAACCAACCTGCGCTGGCACGGTAAAGGCAACGGCGCCCTGGAAGCGCTGGTGGCCGGGCTGCCGATTGGCGTGGAGATCATGGACTACAACGAACACGCGATTGGCGCGGGCACCCATGCCAAGGCAGCGGCCTACATCGAGCTGCGAGTGAACGGTGAGCGTCCGGTGCACGGCGTGGGTATTGATGAAAACATCACCACGGCGAGCTTCAAAGCCGTGTTCAGCGCGCTGAACCGTTCGTTGAGCCAGCTGGAAGCGAAAGCGGCGTAAGCACTCAACGCTGACATACAAAAGGCCCCGGGATGAGAATCCAGGGGCCTTTTTTGTGGAGTTCGAAATTTGTGGTGACTGTCAGGGCCTCTTCTCGGGCAAGCCCGGCTCCCACAGGGGAATGCATTCCTCCAGACAACTCAGATCAACTGTGGGAGCCGGGCTTGCCCGCGATAGCGATCTCCCACGCGATGGAGGTCCTTCAGGTGAACTCAAAGCTGTCCGCATCCAGGTTCGCCGGGAAGCGTGTGCGGTACGCTGCCAATTCCGCTGCATCCAGGCACACCTGGAACACCCCGTCCGCCTCCCCTGCACTCAGCAGGCTTTCTCCCTGGAAGTCCACGACCTGGCTGTCACCGGTGTAGGCAAAGCCCTTACCGTCGGTGCCCACTCGATTCACCGCCGCCACGTAGCACAGGTTTTCGATGGCCCGGGCCGGCAGCAGGCGGTTCCAGTGCTGGCGTCGTGCGCCCGGCCAGTTGGCGGTGTACAGCAGCAGGTCCGTGTCCTCGGCATCACGGCTCCATACCGGGAAGCGCAGGTCGTAGCAGATCAGCGGACGAATCCGCCAGCCCTTGAGTTCGAACTGCACCTGGCGCTCGCCGGGGGTGTAGTGGTCGTGCTCACCGGCCATGCGGAACAGGTGCCGCTTGTCGTAGTGCAACACCTCGCCATCCGGGCGCGCCCACAGCAGGCGGTTGCGGTGGCTGCGATCGGCGGCCTGGATGATCACGCTGCCGGTGATCACGGCGTTGTACTTCTTCGCCTGAGCCTGCAGCCATTGATGGGTGGGACCGTTTTCAGGTTCGGCGAGGGTTTGCGACTCCATCGAGAAACCGGTGGTGAACATCTCCGGCAGCACGATCAGGTCGGCGCCGCTTGCCTGCTCCAGCAGCAGCTCGAAATGCTCCAGGTTGGCCTGGCGGTCGTGCCAGGCCAGGGTGGTTTGCACCAAAGCAATGTTCAGGTTGGGCAGTGCACTCAGATCACGCATAGTTTCTCGGCTGCTTGACGCAGCGTCTCCTCGCGTTTGGCAAAGCACAGTCGCACCAGGCGCTGGCTTTGCGGTGGGTTCTGGTAGAACACCGAGACCGGGATGGTGGCCACGCCATGTTCGCGGGTCATCCACAGTGACATGGCGACGTCATCCAGGTCCGGGCGAATCTGTGAGTAATCCACCAGTTGAAAGTAAGTACCGGCCACCCGGGTAAAGCTGAAACGCGACGGTTCCAGCAGGTCGCAGAACAGGTCGCGCTTGGCTTGATAAAACGCCGGCAGTTCCTCGACGTGTTCCGGGTGTTCGGCCATGAAGTCTGCCAAAGCGTACTGCAACGGGGTCACACCGCAAAAGTTGACATATTGATGCACCTTGCGCAGTTCGGCGCTAAGGGCCGGGGGCGCGATCACGTAGCCGGTTTTCCAGCCGGTGACGTGGTAGGTCTTGCCGAAGGAGCTGACCACGAAGGCACGCTGGTACAGCTCTTCGTGGGCCAGCACGCTGACGTGGGGCACACCGTCAAATACCAGGTGCTCGTAGACCTCGTCGCTGACCAGGTAGATATCCCGGTCGCGGATCAACTCGGCCAACTGGTCCAGCTCGGCACGGCTGATCAGGGCGCCGGTGGGGTTGTGGGGGCTGTTGAGGATGATCATGCGGGTGCGCGGTGACAGCGCGGCACGCAGTCGCTCGAAGTCCAGGGCGAAGTCAGCCAGGCCCAGTTGCACATGCACGCAGCGACCGCCTGCCAGTTCTACCGACGGCTCGTAGCTGTCGTAGGCAGGATCGAACACGATGACTTCATCACCGCTGCGAATCACCGCCTGGATCGCACAGAAGATCGCCTCGGTGGCGCCAGGGGTGATGGTCACTTCGCTGTCGGCATTCACCGTGGCGCCATAGCTGCGGGCGATCTTGGCCGCCACTTGCTGGCGCAGCACCGGCAGGCCGGTCATGGGCGCGTATTGGTTATGGCCGAGGGCAATGTGCTTGCCCACCGCATCGAGCAAACCTTGCGGCCCGTTGAAGTCGGGAAAACCTTGAGACAGGTTGAGCGCACCGGTTTCGGCGGCGAGTTGCGACATGGTGGTGAAGATGGTGGTGCCGACATTCGGCAGCTTGCTGGTGATCATCGGTGCGCCCCTTGCGGTGAGCCCCAAGTTTTAAGCTGCATGCCGCGTAGGGTCAACCGCCAGGCACAAAAAAGGGCTCTGAAAGAGCCCTTTTTTAACCGATCAGGATCAGCGCTTGTCGCGGCGCTTTTTGTCGGCTTTCTTGTGGTGCGTCATCATCCGGCGCTTTTTGTTTACCTGGCGGTCGGTGAGGCTGTTCTTGTTACCTTCGTACGGGTTCTCGCCACCCTTGAACTCGATACGGATCGGCGTACCGACCAGTTTCAAGACACGGCGATAGGTGTTTTCCAGGTAACGCACGTAGGACTTCGGCACTTTCTCCAGCTGGTTACCGTGGATCACGATAATCGGCGGGTTGGCACCACCCAAGTGGGCGTAGCGCAGCTTGATCCGACGGTTGTTGACCATCGGTGGCGCGTGCTCGCTGACCGCATCTTCAAGAATCTGGGTCAGGCGGTTGGTCGGCCAGCGGGTGACCGCGGACTTGAACGAGTTCTGCACCGACGCGTAGAGGTTGCCCACGCCGGTACCGTGCAGTGCCGAGATAAAGTGAATATCGGCGAACTCGACGAAGAACAGACGACGCTGCAGCTCGACCTTGACGTAGTCGCGCTCGCTTGGCGTCATGCCGTCCCACTTGTTGATCGCAATCACCAGGGCGCGACCGGCTTCCAGGGCAAAGCCCAGCAAGTTCAGGTCGTGGTCTACCACGCCTTCGCGGGCGTCCATGACGAAGATCACCACGTTGGCGTCTTTGATCGCCTGCAGGGTTTTCACCACGGAGAACTTTTCAACTTCCTCGTGGATCTTGCCGCGCTTGCGCACACCGGCGGTGTCGATCAGCGTGTACTTCTCGTCGTTACGCTCGAACGGGATGTAGATACTGTCGCGGGTGGTGCCGGGCTCGTCATAGACGATGACCCGGTCTTCACCGAGCATACGGTTGACCAGGGTCGACTTGCCGACGTTCGGGCGTCCGATGATCGCGATCTTGATACCGTCTTTTTCGCTTGGGCCAGGAATGCGCTTGGCTTCCTCGCCTTCGGCAACGATCTCTTCTTCGCCTTCGACTTCATCCACGTCATCACGCGGGAAGTCGCGCAGGGCGATTTCCAGCATCTGGGTGATGCCGCGACCGTGAGCACCGGCGATCGGGATCGCGTCGCCCAGGCCCATCGGGCTGAATTCGGCGCGGGCCATTTCAGGATCGATGTTGTCGATCTTGTTGGCCACCACGTAGGAACGCTTGTTGCGCTTGCGCAGGTGCTCGCCAATCATTTGGTCAGCGGCGGTGTAGCCCGCGCGGGCGTCCACCAGGAACAACACGACATCGGCTTCTTCAATGGCCAGCAGCGACTGCTCGGCCATCTTTTCGTCCATGCCATGCTCGTCACCGGAGATACCACCGGTGTCGACAATAATGTAGGAGCGCCCTTGCCACTTTGCCTCACCGTATTGGCGATCACGGGTCAGACCGGACAAGTCGCCGACGATGGCGTCGCGAGTCCTGGTCAGGCGGTTGAACAAGGTGGACTTGCCGACGTTCGGTCGGCCCACCAGGGCGATTACGGGAACCATGCGGCTCTCCACTTCGTTATTTCAGAAAATACAAAAGCCGCTGCAAGGCAGCGGCTGGTGCTCGGGGCAGCGCTCGGAAGCGCCGCATGCCCTGCCGAAGCAGGGCCGCCTGGGAATTACCCCAAGCATAGTCAAACCATTACTTGATGGTCAGCGCTTCCAGTTTGCCGCTGTTGCCATACACGTAAAGCATGTTACCTACCACCAGCGGACGGGCACGCAGGCCGTCGCTGTCGATGCGTTCGCGACCGACGAAGCGACCGTCTACCTGGCTCAGCAGGTGCAGGTAACCTTCAAAGTCACCTACCGCTACGTAGCTGGAGAACACTTCCGGTGCCGACAGTTGACGGCGGGCCAGGGAGTCGTTGCTCCACAATGCAGTGGTGGAACGCTCGTCGACACTTTCAACCGTGCCGGACGCCAGGCTTACGTAGACGCTGCCAAACCCTTGGGCGACACCGGCGTAGCTGGAAGCATCACGCTGCCAGTTGATCCGGCCGCTTTGCACGTCCAGTGCCGCAACACGACCCTGATAAGTGGCGACGTAGAGGGTATCACCCGACAGCAGCAAGCCACCGTCGATGTCCACTACGCGGTCCAGTTCCGAACGACCTTGAGGGATCGCGACCCGGGTTTCCCAGGCCGGCACGCCGTTCTGGGTGTCCAGGGCGACCACTTTACCGGTCGACAGGCCTGCCAGTGCCAGGTTGCTGGTCACAACCGGACCGCTGGTACCGCGCAAGGTCAACACCGCCGGCGTGCTGTCGTACAACCAGCGCTGGTTACCGGTGGCGGCGTCGAGGCCGATCACACGGTCATCCTGGGTCTGGACGACAACGACGTCACCGTTGGTAGCCGGTGGCGAGAGCACTTCACTGGTCACGCGAGCGCGCCATTTCTCTTCACCGGTGCTCGAATCCAGCGCCACGACGTCGCCTTTCAGCGTGCCGAGCATCACCATGCCAGAACCCACGCCAACGGCGCCGGACACAGGCAATTCGAGGTCTTTCTTCCACTTGACGTCGCCGTTCATGCGATCCATGGAGACCACAACGCCGGTGGAGTCAGCGGCGAAGATGGTGTCACCGTCGATCGCCGGGACCATCAGGTTGTAAAGATCGCCCTGACCGTCACCAATGGAGCGGCTCCACTGCTTTTGCAGGACCACTTCTTCCTTGAAGCTGGTCAGCTCGGCCGGAGGCAGTTCTTTTTTGCTGTTGCTGCTGCAACCCGCGGCCAAAACGGCCAGAGCCAGCAATGCTGCATGTTTCCAACGGATCACGTCACGCATCCCCTTTGGCCAAGTCGTCGAGCTTGATTTGTAAGCCACCGACCGCCGCTTCATCAGACAGCGCCGCCTTGGCTTTTTGGTACGCAGCATTGGCTTCGTCGGTACGACCCAATTGGACCAGCAGGTCGCCCTTGAGCTCTTCACGAGTAGCCAGGAATGCCTTGTCAGCATCGCCGTCGAGCAGTTTCAGTGCGTCGTCGGCCTTGTTCTGTGCCGCCAGTACCTGAGCCAGACGCTGACGTGCGATTTCACCCAGTGTCGGGTTGGCCGGCTTGTCGGTGATGGCTTTCAGCTCGGAGGCTGCGTCATCCAGCTTGCCGTTGTCGACCGCAACTTTTGCGACGAACAGGCTGCCGTATTGCGCGTAGGTGCTACCGCCGAATTCGCTCTTCAGCTTGCCGGCCAGGTCCGCCACTTGGGCGAGGTCCGGCTTGCCGTTTGGCGTCAGCGTGGTTTCCAGCAATTGCTGATAGATAATCGAGGCGCCTTGCGACTGGTTAGCCTGATACTTGTGCCAGGCTTGCCAGCCGAACACCACTACTAAAGCCAGCAAACCGCCAGTGACCAGGGGCTTGCCGTTGCGCTGCCACCAGTCTTTGAACTCGGCCAGCTGGTCATCATCAGTACTCGACACCCCAATACTCCTTAATCGCTAAATCGGCTGTTTGACAGCTTCAACCCTGCACGATGCAGGTGGCCAGGTGCGCTGCAAGCGCATCAAAGGCAATGCTTTGTTGTTCACCCTGACCACGCAGGGGTTTGAAACTTACCACTTGCTGGGCCAACTCATCATCACCCAGGATCAGTGCATACAGCGCACCGCTCTTGTCGGCTTTCTTGAACTGGCTTTTGAAGCTGCCGGCGCCGGCATTGACCTGCAGGCGCAGGTTCGGCAGTTGGTCGCGCAGCTTCTCGCTCAGGGCCAGGGCAGCCAGTTCGGCCGCCTCGCCAAAGGCACAGAAGTACACGTCCACCTGACGGGAGATTTCTTCGGGAACCTGCTCCAGGGTTTCCAGCAGCAGGATCAGCCGCTCGATGCCCATGGCGAAACCGACACCGGTGGTCGGCTTGCCGCCCATCTGCTCGACCAGGCCGTCGTAACGGCCACCGGCACACACGGTGCCCTGGGCGCCGAGCTTGTCGGTGACCCACTCGAACACGGTCTTGCTGTAGTAATCGAGGCCACGCACCAGTTTGGGATTGATGACGTAAGGAATACCGGCCGCATCCAGGCGAGCCTTGAGGCCCTCGAAGTGGATACGGGATTCGTCGTCCAGGTAGTCGGCCATTTTTGGCGCGTCCACGAGTACGGCCTGGGTCTCGGCGTTCTTGGTGTCCAGTACCCGCAGCGGGTTGGTTTTCAGACGGCGCTGGCTGTCTTCGTCCAGCTTGTCCAGGTGAGCCGACAGGAATTCGACCAGGGCTTCGCGGTAGCGACCCCGGGATTCGCTGGTGCCCAGGCTGTTGAGCTCAAGCTTCACTGCGTCACGGATGCCCAGCATGCCCCACAGGCGCCAGGTCAGTACGATCAGCTCGGCGTCGATGTCCGGACCGTCGAGGTTGAACACTTCCAGGCCGATCTGGTGGAACTGGCGATAACGGCCTTTTTGCGGACGTTCGTGGCGGAACATCGGGCCGATGTACCAAAGCTTCTGCGGCTGGCCACCGCCGGTCAGGCCATGTTCCAGCACCGCACGCACGCAGGCGGCAGTACCTTCCGGACGCAGGGTCAGGGAGTCGCCGTTACGGTCTTCGAAGGTGTACATCTCTTTTTCGACGATGTCGGTCACTTCACCGATGGAGCGCTTGAACAGCTCGGTGAACTCGACGATCGGCATGCGGATCTGCTTGTAACCGTAGTTATCCAGCAGGCGCGCGACAGTGCCCTCGAAGT
Organism: Pseudomonas sp. TH32; assembly: GCF_016650855.1. Classification (NCBI taxonomy): domain Bacteria; kingdom Pseudomonadati; phylum Pseudomonadota; class Gammaproteobacteria; order Pseudomonadales; family Pseudomonadaceae; genus Pseudomonas; species Pseudomonas sp. TH32. Next base: position 414,758 of record NZ_JAEKFA010000001.1, read on the forward strand.
AGCGCCACAGGGGCGTCTGCTCAGGCAGGATGTCGTTCATGCCACGAATGGCTTGCAGAGACTTGCTCACATCAAATCCTTAAATTCGTTCGATCAGCCGCGCGCGATAACCGCTGCGTCAGCTTCGACCTTTTCGGCCGCTTTCTGGCGGATCAGCCGTTCCAGCTCATCCACCAGATTGTCATTCGTCAGTTTCTGCGACGGCTTGCCGTCGATGTAAATCAGGTTTGGCGTACCACCGGTCAGGCCCACATGGGCCTCTTTGGCCTCACCCGGCCCGTTGACCACACAGCCAATCACCGCAACATCCAGCGGCACCAGCAGGTCCTCGAGGCGTACTTCCAGTTCGTTCATGGTTTTCACCACGTCGAAGTTCTGCCGCGAGCAGCTTGGGCAGGCAATGAAGTTGATGCCACGGGAACGCAAATGCAGGGATTTGAGAATGTCGTAGCCGACTTTCACTTCCTCTACCGGGTCTGCCGCGAGGGAGATGCGAATAGTATCGCCAATCCCGTCGGCCAGCAGCATACCGAGACCCACCGCAGATTTCACTGTGCCTGAGCGTAAACCGCCGGCTTCGGTGATACCCAGGTGCAATGGCTGGACGATTTCCTTGGCCAGCAGGCGGTACGCTTCCACCGCCATGAACACGTCGGAAGCCTTTACGCTGACCTTGAAGTCCTGGAAATTCAGGCGCTCAAGGTGTTCAACATGGCGCAACGCGGACTCGACCAATGCTGCCGGAGTCGGCTCGCCGTATTTCTTTTGCAGGTCTTTTTCCAGGGAGCCGGCATTGACGCCGATGCGGATTGGAATCCCGCGATCACGGGCAGCATCCACCACGGCGCGAACCCGGTCTTCACGTCCGATGTTGCCCGGGTTGATCCGCAGGCAATCGACGCCCAGTTCGGCCACGCGCAACGCGATCTTGTAGTCGAAGTGGATATCGGCGACCAGCGGCACCTTGACCAGTTGCTTGATGCGGCCAAAGGCTTCTGCAGCGTCCATGTCCGGCACGGACACCCGCACGATGTCGACGCCAGCCGCTTCCAGACGATTGATCTGGGCAACGGTGGCCGCCACATCATTGGTGTCGCTGTTGGTCATGCTCTGTACAGCGATGGGGGCATCGCCGCCCACCGGCACCGAGCCGACCCAGATCTTGCGCGATACGCGACGTTTGATTGGAGATTCGCCGTGCATGACTTTATTGTCCCAACTTGAGGCGAGCAGTCTCGCCACTGGTGAACGGCGCCACGTCCACAGGCTGGCCGTTGTAGGCCACTTGCGCGCCACGGGCGAAGCCCAGACGCAGCGTCAAAGGAGGCTTGCCGCCCTGGTCAAGTGTATCTCCCTTACGCTTCAGACCACTGAACAGCACCTTGCCGCTGCCATCGGAGACTTGCGTCCAGCAGTCAGCGACGTAGGTAATTTGTACTCGGCCATCACCGGCGATAAGCACCGGCGTGGTTGGCGCGGAAATCGCCGGGGCTGCCGGGGTGACCGGAGCCGTTGTCGCCGGTGCAGGCACAGCCGGGGCATGGGCCGGAGCGGCTGGCGTGTGAGCCGGAGCAACAGGCGTCGTTGCAACCGCTGGAGCGGGTGCGACCGCAGGAGCGGCAGGGACAGCCCCGGCCTCCGGCGCAGGTTGCTCGGCGCCAGGCTCTGCCTCAGGCGCCGCCTGGCCCTGGGCTACAGCCTGATCTTCCGGCTCGTCCAGCGGATGAATCTGGGTGGTGCCGTCGGCGCTTTCGACTTCGACGTGCTCCATGGCGTTGCTGGACAAGTCCTTGCCGCGCTGGGAGGTCTGGTCCTGCCACCATACAAAGCCACCGCCGATCACGGCGATCAGCAGCAGCAGGCTGACAATTCGCAAAATAGTGTGGGAAACCCGCACAGGCTCTTCTATGCGGCCCAGGCCGTGGACATTGCTGCCCTGGGAATCGGTGCCGGTGATCTGGTCGAATTCCTGGACCAATGCGGCCTGGTCGATACCGAGCAACTTGGCGTAGGCGCGGATATAGCCGCGGGCAAAGGTATGCCCTGGCAGCTTGTCGAACGCGCCAGCTTCAAGGTTGCCCAATGAAGTCGTGGTCAAATTGAGCTTGAGGGCCACTTCTGCCAGCGACCAACCATTGCTTTCGCGGGCCTGACGCAAGGTCTCGCCTGGGTTTCCACGATTAGCTGCTACAACTTCCGGGTGCGCCGCTTTCATCATTGCTCCGACAGGTATTGCTGATATTCCGGCGTACCGGGATAGAGTCGTTCGAGTTGCTGGCCAAAACGTGCGGCCTTGTCGCGTTCTTCATGAACCGTCGCCAGGCGCACACCGAGCAATAGACTACGTGCATTTTGCCCGCTCAGCAGGCTAAAACGCTCGTAATAGTCACGTGCCGGCACATAATGCCTGTCTTCGAAGGACAACTCAGCCATTTCGAGCAATGCTCGTGGCTGGCGCTGGTTCAGGTGCAGGGCTTTTTCCAGTTGCTGGCGGGCGGTGTCGCGCTGGCCAAGAAGCATTGAGGTCACCCCAAGGTTCTCGAAAACCCGCGAGCGCTCAGGATAGAGGGTATCGGCCGCAGCCTGCTGGAAATATTCGGACGCCTGGTCATAACGTTTCTGCGCAAACAAAAAACTGCCGTAATTGTTCAGCAGTCTCGGGTCGCCAGGACGAATGGCCAAGGCCTTGTGGAAATATTGATCGGCCAGTTCGGGCTCGGCCTGGGCCTGGAACACCAAGGCCAATGCAGCATTGGCGTCAGCGTCGCTGGCGTCCAGTTCAAGGGCCTTCTTCAGCGGCAGCTTGGCCTGTTCGGCCATCCCTTGCTGCAAGTACCCCAAGCCCAGCTGCACATAGGCAGCACGCGCTTCGTCACGGCCCTTGCCGGTTTGCAACGGGCTGTCATGACCCGATGAAACACAGCCAGCCGAGAGGCTGGCAACAAGCAAAAGCAGCGCAAGGCGCAAGGGCATAGAGATCCTCTCTCAGGTTCGAGTCGCGGCACTTTGCGGCATATCGTCGGCGGCACTCAATTCACGCACGGCGATATAACGTTCGCTGCGACGGGTGCGATCCAGCACCTGTCCTACCAATTGGCCACATGCTGCATCGATGTCTTCGCCGCGGGTGGTGCGCACGGTGACGTTGAAGCCTGCATGGTGCAGTTGATCCTGGAAACGGCGGATGGCGTTGTTGCTCGGCCGCTCGTAGCCAGAATGGGGAAACGGGTTAAACGGAATCAGGTTGATCTTGCACGGTACATTCTTGAGCAGTTCGATCATCTCGACCGCGTGCTCGACCTTGTCGTTGATGTCCTTGAGCATGGTGTACTCAATGGTCAACACACGTTTTTCGCCCAAGGTCGCCATATAGCGCTGGCAAGATTCGAGCAGCATCTTAAGCGGATACTTCTTGTTGATCGGCACCAATTGGTTACGCAATGCGTCATTCGGTGCGTGCAGCGACAACGCCAGGGAGACGTCGATGTGCTTGGCCAGCTCATCGATCATCGGTACCACGCCGGAGGTCGACAGGGTCACACGGCGCTTGGAGATGCCGTAGCCCAGGTCGTCCATCATCAGGTGCATGGCCGCAACCACGTTGTCGAAGTTCAGCAGCGGCTCGCCCATGCCCATCATCACCACGTTGGTGATGGCACGGTCGGCGGTTGCCGGGATGCTGCCGAACGATTTATTGGCAATCCACACCTGGCCGATGACTTCGGCGGCGGTGAGGTTGCTGTTGAAACCTTGCTTGCCGGTGGAGCAGAAACTGCAATCCAGGGCACAGCCTGCCTGGGACGAAACGCACAGCGTGCCGCGTTTGCCCTGGGGAATGTACACGGTCTCGACGCAGCTGCCGGACGCCACGCGCACCACCCACTTACGGGTGCCGTCGGTGGAAATGTCCTCGCTGACCACTTCGGGGCCGCGAACTTCGGCAATGGCCTTGAGCTTGTCGCGCAGGGCCTTGCTGACGTTCGTCATGGCGTCGAAATCATCGACGCCAAGATGGTGAATCCACTTCATTACCTGAGCGGCACGAAAACGCTTCTCCCCGATTGAGTCGAAGAATTTTTCCATTTCCTGTTGAGTCAGACCCAGCAGGTTGGTTTTTGCAGTCAATGTAGTCATGGATTCACCTTCGCTCTTTTAAGCCAATGCTTAGCGAGCGGTTACTTCAGTAGCAGCGAAAAAGTACGAGATTTCGCGGGCAGCAGCGGCTTCGGAGTCCGAACCGTGAACGGCGTTGGCGTCGATCGATTCAGCGAAGTCAGCACGGATGGTGCCGGCAGCCGCTTCTTTAGGGTTGGTAGCGCCCATCAGCTCACGGTTCAGAGCGATAGCGTTTTCGCCTTCCAGAACCTGAACAACAACCGGACCGGAGATCATGAAGGCAACCAGGTCGCCGAAGAAACCACGAGCGCTGTGCTCAGCGTAGAAGCCTTCAGCTTCAGCCTTGGACAGTTGCTTGAGTTTCGAAGCTACAACCTTCAGGCCGGCTTTTTCGAAACGGGTGGTGATCTCGCCGATGACGTTTTTTGCAACAGCGTCAGGCTTGATGATGGAGAAAGTACGTTGAACAGCCATGGTGTAACTCCAGAAACGGTAATTTGCGAAAAATTAAACCCGCGAATTATACGCGGGTTCTTGGGTATTGCCTAACTGCGTAAAATGGTCCTAGTCCCGCTCATCGTTCCAGGCTGTCTGGATAGCTTCCAGCACCTTCTCGCCGCCTCGATCAGGAATATCATCGAATTCGGGCAGTTCCATGACCATCTGACGCAATTTGACGAAGTTCACCGAATAGGGATCCGTATCCGGGTATTTGTCCGCCAACTGAATAGCAATTTCTTGCACTTCAACCCATTTAAGACTCATGACGCTTCCTTGAATCAGTGCGGCGCTTCGGCGGCATGGTTGAGCGAGTATTTCGGGATCTCGACGGTAAGGTCTTCTGTTCCCACTTTTGCCTGACAGCTCAAGCGCGATGTAGGCTCCAGGCCCCACGCCCTATCAAGATAGTCCTCTTCCAGCTCATCAGCCTCTTCGAGGCTGTTGAAACCTTCGCGGACGATGCAGTGGCAGGTGGTACAGGCGTTGACGCCGCCGCAGGCGCTTTCGATCTCGATGTGGTTGTCGTGAGCGACTTCGAGAATGGACTTGCCGGTCTCAGCCTCCACAACCATACCGTCCGGGCAATGCTCGGCGTGTGGCAGAAAAATGATCTGCGGCATCAGTTAATCCTCAAGTTCGTTCAAGTTGCGGCCCGCCAGGGCGGCTTTCACCGTCTGGTCCATACGACGGGCGGCAAAGGCATCGGTCACTTGCGACAGGCGCTTGGTCTGTTGCTCGATGGCGTAACCATCGGTGCCTTTCATCAATTCAGCCAGTTCCTGCATTTGCAGGTCGATGACCATGCGCTCTTCGGCATCCAGAAGACGCTCACCGTCGGCATCAAGGGCGCCCTGCACCGCTTCAAGCAGGCGCTGGGCGTCAACTTGCTGCTCACGCAACACGCGGGCGACCTTGTCGTCACCGGCGTACTGGAACGAATCCTTGAGCATCTTGGCGATTTCGCCGTCGGTCAGGCCGTAGGACGGCTTGACCTGGATGCTGGCTTCGACGCCGGAGGCCAATTCGCGCGCAGCAACGCTGAGCAAACCGTCGGCGTCGACCTGGAAGGTCACGCGAATCTTCGCCGCACCGGCCACCATCGCTGGAATACCGCGCAACTCAAAGCGCGCCAGGGAACGGCAGTCGCTGATCAGTTCACGCTCGCCTTGCAGCACATGAATCATCATGGCCGTCTGGCCGTCTTTGTAGGTGGTGAAGTCCTGGGCGCGAGCAACGGGGATGGTGGTGTTGCGTGGAATCACCTTCTCCATCAGGCCGCCCATGGTTTCCAACCCCAGGGACAACGGAATCACGTCGAGAAGAAGCAGTTCGCCACCATCGCGTTTGTTACCGGCGAGGGTATCGGCCTGGATCGCGGCACCAATGGCCACCACTTGATCCGGGTCGATTTCGGTCAACGGTTGGCGACCAAAGGCTTCAGCAACAGCTTCGCGGACACGTGGCACGCGGGTCGAACCACCCACCATGACCACGGCAGCCACGTCTTCCAGCTCGACACCCGAGTCACGCACCGCGCGACGGCAGGCTTTCAGGCTGCGCGCGACCATCGGCTCGATCAACGAATCAAAGGCTTCGCGGGTCAGTTGAGCAGACCAACTACCGTAGGAAACCTCAACCGATGCAGCATCAGTCAGAGCCTCTTTAGCGGCGCAGGCGGTTTGCAGCAGGTTACGTTGCGCGCCCGGATCCAGGTCGGCAGACAAGCCGGCACTGGTGATGATCCAGCCAGCAATGGCGTGATCGAAGTCATCGCCACCCAGGGCGGTGTCGCCACCGGTAGCCAGCACTTCGAAGACACCGCCGGTCAGGCGCAGGATCGAAATATCAAAGGTGCCGCCGCCCAGGTCGTAAATAGCGACCAGGCCTTCGGCGTGCTGATCCAGGCCATAAGCCACAGCGGCCGCGGTCGGCTCGTTGAGCAGGCGCAGCACGTTCAGGCCAGCCAGTTTCGCCGCATCCTTGGTGGCCTGGCGCTGAGCGTCATCGAAATACGCAGGAACAGTAATCACCGCCCCCACCAGTTCGCCGCCCAGGGTGGTTTCTGCGCGCTGACGCAGCACCTTGAGGATATCGGCCGACACTTCCACCGGGCTTTTCGGGCCCTGGATGGTGTCGATGAACGGCATATGGGATTCGCCGCCGACAAAGCGGTACGGCAGCTGGTCGCCCAGTTGCTTGACGTCGGACAGACCACGACCCATCAAGCGCTTGACCGACAGCACGGTGTTCAGGGGGTCGGTAGACGCCGCCAGCTTGGCCGACTCGCCCACTTCGGTGCGGTCGGCGTGATAGCGCACGGCAGACGGCAGAATGACTTGGCCATCCGCGTCGGGCAGCGGCTCGGAAAGGCCGCTGCGCAACGCAGCGACCAGCGAATTGGTAGTGCCCAAGTCAATCCCGACCGCCAGACGACGCTGGTGCGGTTGAGGACTTTGACCGGGTTCGGCGATCTGCAGTAGGGCCATGGTAATCAGGACTTATCTGTATATCAGGCGTGCAACCTGGGCGGCACTGGGTTAATCGTCGAGGCGCTCTTCTAACTGGCGCACTTCGTAGGTGAGCTTGTCGAGGAACTGCATGCGCCGCATCAGGCGCTCGGCCTGCTCACGCTGCGCTGCATCATCCCAACAGGCTGCGAAGCTTTCGTTGAGTTCATCCTGGGCCACTTTCAGACGGCGCTTGAAGACTGCGATTCCGGCCAGATCGGCTTCGTCCTGCAGTTCTTCGAGTTCTTCGCGCCATTGCATCTGCTGCATCAGGAAATCAGGGTCCTGGACCGTGACTTCAAGCGGCAGCTCGCGACCGCCCATGGCGAGCAGGTAGCGCGCGCGTTTGGGAGGGTTCTTGAGCGTCTGATAGGCTTCGTTGAGGCTGGCTGATTGCTCCAGCGCCAGGCGTTGCTCACGCTCGGAAGCGTCAGCGAAGCGGTCCGGATGCACCCCACGCGCCAGTTCACGGTAGCGCGTGGCAAGCTGTTCAAGGTCCAGTCGAAAACTCGGCTGCAGCTCGAACAAAGCGAAATGACAAGGAGTACCCACAATCAGCCTCAGATGTTGAAGCTTTCGCCGCAGCCACATTCACCGCGTACGTTGGGGTTGTTGAACTTGAAGCCTTCGTTCAACCCTTCCTTGACGAAATCGAGTTCGGTGCCGTCCAGGTAAGTCAGGCTTTTCGGGTCGATGATCACTTTTTCGCCGTGACTTTCGAACACCTGATCTTCCTCGACCACCTCGTCGACAAACTCCAGCACGTAGGCAAGGCCGGAACAGCCCGTGGTGCGAACACCCAGACGAATCCCCTCACCTTTACCGCGCCCATTCAGGGAGCGGCGAATGTGCTGCGCAGCCGCTTCTGTCATGCTGATAGCCATCGTGACTCCTTACTCGTCGCCAAATTGCTTAGATCAAGCCTTTCTTCTGCTTGTAGTCGCGAACGGCCGCCTTGATGGCGTCTTCTGCGAGTACCGAGCAGTGGATTTTCACTGGCGGCAAGGCCAGTTCTTCGGCCAGCTGGGTGTTGCTGATAGTCACAGCCTCATCCAGGGTCTTGCCTTTCATCCATTCGGTCGCCAGGGAGCTGGAGGCGATGGCCGAACCGCAACCGTAAGTCTTGAACTTGGCGTCTTCGATAACGCCAGCGTCGTTGACCTTGATCTGCAGGCGCATAACGTCGCCGCACGCCGGAGCGCCGACCATGCCGGTGCCGACATCAGGGTCTTCCGCGTTCATCTTGCCGACGTTGCGCGGGTTTTCGTAGTGGTCGATGACCTTTTCGCTGTAAGCCATGGTACTGAATCCTCACTCATCAGGGCCGCTCTGGAACCCTGTAAACACGCCTGCGTTTTCCGCCACGTCTTTACAGAGCCTTTTGGGTGGCGGCTTCTATATTTAGTGTGCCGCCCACTCGATCTTGGAAATGTCGACACCGTCCTTGTACATGTCCCACAGCGGGGACAAGGTACGCAGCTTGGTGACGGCCTCGCAGACTTTCTGCGCGGCGTAGTCGACTTCTTCTTCGGTGGTGAAACGGCCGAACGTAAAGCGGATCGAGCTGTGAGCCAGTTCGTCGTTGCGGCCCAGGGCGCGCAGGACGTAGGACGGCTCAAGGGAAGCCGAGGTGCAGGCCGAACCGGACGAAACCGCCAGATCCTTGAGCGCCATGATCAGCGACTCGCCTTCGACGTAGTTGAAGCTCAAATTCAGGTTGTGCGGTACACGGGCGGTCATGCTGCCGTTGATGTACAGCTCTTCAAGGTGCTCGACCTGCTTGTAGAAGCGATCGCTCAGGGCCTTGATGCGCACGTTTTCGGCAGCCATGTCTTCCTTGGCCACACGGAATGCTTCGCCGATGCCGACGATCTGGTGGGTCGCCAGGGTACCCGAACGCATGCCGCGTTCGTGACCGCCACCGTGCATGGTGGCTTCGATACGCACGCGAGGCTTGCGGCTCACGTAGAGTGCGCCAATGCCTTTAGGACCGTAGGTCTTGTGGGCAGAGAACGACATCAGGTCGACTTTCAGCTTCGACAGGTCGATGTCGACCTTGCCGGTGGACTGAGCCGCATCGACGTGCAGCAACACGCCCTTGGAGCGCGTCAGCTCGCCGATGGCGGCGATGTCGTTGATGGTGCCGATTTCGTTGTTCACGTGGATGACGGAAACCAGGATGGTGTCTTCACGCATCGCCGCTTCGATCATCGCAGGGGTCACGATACCGTCGGTGGTTGGTTCGAGGTAGGTGACCTCAAACCCTTCACGCTCCAGTTGGCGCATGGTGTCGAGGACAGCCTTGTGCTCAATCTTGGTGGTGATCAGGTGCTTGCCCTTGGTCGCATAGAAATGCGCCGCACCCTTGATTGCCAGGTTGTCGGACTCGGTGGCACCGGAGGTCCAGACGATTTCGCGCGGGTCGGCATTCACCAGGTCAGCGACCTGGCGACGAGCGTTTTCCACGGCTTCTTCAGCTTTCCAGCCGAACACGTGGGAACGGGACGCCGGGTTGCCGAAGTTTCCGTCAACCAGCAGGCACTCGCTCATCTTTTGCGCGACACGCGGATCAACCGGGGTGGTCGCTGAGTAATCAAGGTAAATCGGCAATTTCATGGACTTTCTCCTAAATCAGGCTGGCTGGCGTGCCGTTAGCTCTTCGGCTGTCACTCGACGGCGGACGCTTCAATCTTGTCCAGACGCGGCGCCTTGGTGTTGCAACGGCGCTGGTCCTGACGCTGGGCTACTTCTTGCACCTCACGGCGAGTCACAAGATCAGCCAAGCTGATACCACTCAAAAACTCATGGATCTGCAGGCTCAGGTCACACCACAAGTGGTGCGTCAGGCAGGTGTCGCCGGCGTGGCAATCACCCAGGCCCTGGCATTTGGTGGCATCGACGGATTCGTTCACCGCGTCGATCACCTGGGCTACCTGGATGCCCTGCATGTCGCGGGACAGTTGATAGCCGCCGCCTGGACCACGAACGCTGGAAACCAGATTGCTGCGGCGCAATTTGGCGAACAACTGCTCGAGGTAGGACAGGGAAATGCCTTGGCGCTCGGAGATATCGGCCAGGGACACCGGCCCATTTTGCGCGTGCAAGGCCAGATCAAGCATGGCGGTCACCGCGTATCGGCCTTTTGTAGTCAGTCTCATGGACAAGTACCAAGGTGTTTCAGAATGGGAGCAAGTATGCGATTCCCGAGTATTTAAGTCAACTATAAGACCTAGTACTTTAGTCAGGAATACCCGCAAAAAGGGCGCGCGAATAATAGCAGGACGGGGGCGGATGGAACAGCGGGAACAGGGTCAAGCCCCCAACCTCAAGACCAATGGAGATCAAATGTGGGAGCTGGCTTGCCTGCGATAGCGGTTTGCCAGCCAGCCTATCCGGCACTGACTCGCCGCCATCGCAGGCAAGCCAGCTCCCACAGGGATCGCGACCGGCTCAAGAGTCAGCCGGCTTTGGTAGCGCTTTCGTCCTTGATCTCGGCGAAGTCTTCCGTGCGCAGCTCAGGCAGGTCCTTGGCGCAGTAGCTGCTGCCCAGGTCTTTCAAGGCGCCACACATGCCGTCCAGCTTGCCATCCACCGCCTGCAGGTGGTCGAGCAACTGGCCGATGGCACGTGCCACCGGGTCGGGCATGTCTTCGCTGACGCCATAGGCATCGAAGCCAATCTTTTCGGCCATGGCCTTGCGTTTGGCCTCCTGCTCATCACCGACTTCCGGCTTGACGATGATCCGCCCCGGAATGCCGACAACGGTTGCCCCAGGCGGCACAGCCTTGGTCACCACGGCGTTGGAGCCGACCTTGGCACCCGCACCCACGGTAAACGGACCGAGCACCTTGGCACCCGCCCCCACTACAACGCCATCTTCCAGTGTTGGATGGCGCTTACCCTTGTTCCAGGTGGTACCGCCCAGGGTCACACCCTGATACAGGGTCACGTCATCACCAATCTCGGCAGTTTCACCAATAACGATGCCCATGCCGTGGTCGATAAAGAAGCGGCGACCGACCTTGGCGCCCGGATGGATCTCGATCCCGGTCAGCCAGCGACCAAAGTTCGACACCAACCGCGCCAGCCATTTCCAGCCCATATTCCACAAGGCGCCAGACAGGCGATGGATCCAGATCGCGTGCATGCCCGGGTAGCAGGTCAGCACTTCAAAGGCGTTGCGCGCCGCCGGGTCACGGTGGAAAACACTCTGGATATCTTCTCGCAAACGCTCGAACATTTTTAATCCTTCCGCTTAAGAAGCTCGCCACGGGCCGCTTTCTGGGTTTCCGTGAGGATGCCACGCAATATATTCATTTCTGCCCGGCTGACCGAGCTGCGTCCGTATAACCGGCGCAGGCGCGCCATCAAGTGCCGCGGTTTTTCCGGATCGAGGAATTCGATGGCCACCAGGGTCTGCTCCAGGTGCTCATAGAATCGTTCCAGCTCGTCCATGGTGGCCAATTCGCCACTCTTGGTCGATGCAACCTCGTCTTTCTCCACCTTGCTGGGCTGGCCTTCTGCAGCCAGCCAGGCCATGCGCACTTCATAACTCAACACCTGCACCGCTGCCCCGAGGTTCAGCGAGCTGAACTCAGGGTCTGATGGGATGTGCACGTGATAATGACATCGCTGCAGCTCGTCATTGGTCAGGCCGGAGTCTTCACGGCCGAACACCAAAGCGATTTCAGCACCGCCAGCGGCCTCTTCCACGACTTTGGTCCCGCATTCGCGGGGATCCAGCAGCGGCCAGGGGATGCGACGGTCGCGAGCGCTGGTGCCGAGCACCAGGTTGCAGCCGACCAGAGCGTCTTCCAGAGTGGCGACGACCTGGGCTTTTTCGAGAATGTCATTGGCGCCGGACGCGCGGGCATCGGCCTCGTGGTGCGGAAACACACGCGGCTCCACCAGCACCAGGCGCGTCAGCCCCATGTTCTTCATGGCTCGCGCCACCCCGCCGATGTTGCCGGGATGACTGGTATTGACGAGGACGACACGGATGTTTTGCAGCAAGGGAGGCGCTCTCGGACACGGGAAAGGGGAGCAAATCTTACAGAACAGCCTAAGGTTATGCCATGAAAGGTAACGTCGTCCTTCACCTGAAGAAAGTTTCTGCTAGAATGCTCGGCTTTCTTTAACAACCTTAGGTGACACATCCATGCAGCCCATGCTGAATATCGCGCTGCGCGCCGCCCGCAGCGCCAGTGAATTGATCTTCCGCTCCATCGAGCGCCTGGATACCATCAAGGTCGACGAAAAAGACGCCAAGGATTACGTATCCGAGGTGGATCGCGCCGCCGAGCAGAAAATCATCGACGCGCTGCGCAAGGCCTACCCTACCCACGGCATCCTCGGTGAAGAAACCGGCCTGCACAAAGGTAGCGGCGAAGGCGAAGACTACCTGTGGATCATCGACCCACTGGATGGCACCACCAACTTCCTGCGCGGCATCCCGCACTTTGCCGTGAGCATTGCCTGCAAATACCGTGGCCGCCTGGAACACGCTGTTGTCCTGGACCCGGTTCGCCAGGAAGAATTCACCGCCAGCCGTGGCCGTGGCGCCCAACTGAACGGTCGCCGCCTGCGCGTCAGCGGTCGCACCAGCCTCGACGGTGCCCTGCTGGGTACCGGCTTCCCGTTCCGTGACGACCAGATGGACAACCTGGAAAACTACCTGGGCATGTTCCGCGCCCTGGTTGGCCAGACCGCCGGCATCCGTCGCGCCGGCGCAGCCAGCCTGGACCTGGCTTATGTCGCTGCCGGTCGCTTTGATGCGTTCTGGGAGTCGGGCCTGTCCGAGTGGGACATGGCAGCAGGCGCACTGCTGATTCAAGAAGCCGGCGGCCTGGTGAGCGACTTCACCGGTGGTCACGACTTCCTTGAGAAAGGCCACGTGGTTGCCGGCAACACCAAATGCTTCAAGGCAGTACTGACGGCGATCCAGCCGCACCTGCCGGCTTCGCTGAAGCGCTAAGCGAGCGAGCACAAAAAAGCACCCATAGGGGTGCTTTTTTTATACCTGAAATTACTGCTGCGGCTGGTTCTGACCGATAACCAGACGCCCTTCCTTGTCGACCGGGATCTGGTTGCCTGGATCGCGATCCATGCGCACAGAGCCTTCCTTGCCGTCCAGGGTGTAACGCACGTCGTACCCGACAACCTTGTCGCTGATGTCGTTAACGGTGTTACAGCGGGTTTGCGTGGTGGTGTAGGTATCGCGGTTCTGCATACCTTCCTGAACCTTGTTACCGGCATAACCGCCGCCGACCGCACCGGCCACCGTGGCCAGCTTCTTGCCATTACCGCCGCCGACCTGATTACCCAACAGGCCGCCCGCCAGCGCACCGACCACCGTACCGACGATCTGATGCTGATCCTGCACAGGCTTCTGCCGGGTTACGGCAACGTCCTTGCAGACTTCACGCGGGGTTTTAATCTGGGTTTTCACCGGCTGCACCGCCAGCACTTGCGCATACTCAGGGCCGCTTTTTACCAGGCTGTAGGTGGCAACAGCACCCCCGGCAGTCACACCGACAGCACCCAATACCGCACCAACCAGTAACGACTTGTTCACGTGAACCTCCTGACCATCACAAACGGACCGAACGATCCGCGCTATACCCAGCCTTGGAGCAAAAAAAAAGGCGCGAGTTCAATACTCGCGCCTTCTTTGTAACAGCAGATCAACAAACACCCATCAAGGGCGGTCGTCGACCTCCTTGCCGGTGCTGGCAGGAGGGATCAGGTCTTCGCTGTTGAGGTTCAGCCAGATCAGTACCACGTTGGCGATGTAGATCGACGAGTAGGTACCCGCCAGTACGCCGATGAACAGCGACAGCGAGAAGCCCCACAGGTTATCGCCACCGAACACCATCAGCGCGGCAATCGCCAGCAAGGTGGAGATCGAGGTCGCCATGGTACGCAGCAGGGTCTGGGTGGTGGAGATATTGATGTTCTCGATCAACGTCGCCTTGCGCAGTACCCGGAAGTTCTCACGAACCCGGTCGAATACCACGATGGTGTCGTTGAGGGAGTAACCAATGATCGCCAGCACCGCCGCCAATACCGTCAGGTCGAAGGTGATCTGGAAGTAGGCCAGGATGCCCACGGTCACGATCACGTCGTGGATCAGCGACACAATGGCGCCGACACCGAACTTCCACTGAAAGCGGAAAGCCAGGTAGATCATGATGCCAACCAGCGCCATCAGCATGCCGAGGCCGCCCTGGTCGCGCAGCTCTTCCCCTACTTGCGGGCCCACGAACTCGACGCGCTTGACCGACGCCGGGTTGTCACCGCCGACCTTCTGCAAGGCCTCGGCTACCTGGTGACCCAGTTGCGGGTCTTCGCCCGGCATCCGCACCAGCAGGTCGGTGGTTGCACCAAAGCTCTGCACGATGGCTTCGTGATAGCCGGCCTTGACCAGCTCGTTGCGCACCAGGCTAACGTCGGCCGGCTTCTCGTAGGTCAGCTCGATGAGCGTACCGCCAGTGAAGTCCAGACCGTAGTTCAGGCCCTTATGGAACCAGCTGAACAACGCCAGAACGGTAAGGAGCATGGTGAAGCCGAACGCAACGTTGCGAACGCCCATGAAGTTGATTGTACGTAACATGGCAGCCCCTTAAATCCACAACTTCTTGAAGTCACGTCCGCCAAAGATCAGGTTGACCATTGCGCGGGTCACCATGATGGCCGTGAACATCGAGGTAAAGATACCGAGGGACATGGTCACCGCAAAACCTTTGACCGGGCCGGTGCCCATGGCAAAGAGAATCCCGCCGACCAACAGAGTGGTCAGGTTGGAGTCGAGAATCGCGGTAAATGCCCGGCCGAAGCCTTCGTTGATTGCCCGCTGCACGGTCATGCCCGCAGCGATCTCTTCACGAATCCGCGAGAAGATCAGTACGTTGGCGTCCACCGCCATACCCATGGTGAGTACGATACCCGCGATACCTGGCAGGGTCAGCGTTGCACCCAGCAGCGACATCAGGGCCAGCAGCATCACCATGTTGCCCGCCAGCGCGACGGTAGCGATGATGCCGAAGAAGCGGTAGATGGCGATGATGAACAGGGAAACGAACAGCATGCCCCACAGTGCAGCGTCGATACCCTTGGTGATGTTGTCAGCACCCAGGCTCGGGCCGATGGTGCGCTCTTCAGCGAAGTACATCGGGGCCGCCAGGCCACCGGCACGCAGCAGCAGTGCCAGTTCGGACGACTCACCCTGGCCGTTCAGGCCAGTGATGCGGAATTGAGCACCCAGCGGCGACTGGATAGTCGCCAGGCTGATGATCTTCTTCTCTTCTTTAAAGGTTTGTACCGGAACGTCTTTCTCGACGCCGTCGACCACTTGCTTGGTGTAGGTGGTGACCGGACGTTGTTCGATGAAGATCACCGCCATGCTGCGCCCGACGTTGCTGCGGGTTGCGCGGCTCATCAGTTCGCCGCCGTGGCCATCCAGGCGGATGTTCACTTCAGGCGTACCGTGCTCGCCGAAACCGGCCTTGGCGTCGGTCACCTGGTCACCGGTGATGATCAAGCCACGCTCGATCAGTGCAGGCGGACGGTTGCCTTCACGGAACTCGAACTCCTCGGCAGTGGCGCGAGTAGCACCCGGCTCAGCCGCCAGACGGAACTCCAGGTTGGCTGTTTTACCCAGGATACGCTTGGCTTCAGCGGTGTCCTGCACGCCCGGCAGCTCGACCACGATGCGGTTGGCACCCTGGCGCTGAACGATCGGCTCGGCCACACCCAGCTCGTTGACGCGGTTACGTACCGTGGTCAAGTTCTGCTTGATGGAGTATTCACGGATTTCCGCCAGCTTGGCCGGGGTCATCGCCAGACGCAGTACCGCCTGACCATTGAGGTCGGCCGGAACAATGTCGAAATCGTTGAAGTTCTTGCGGATCAGTGCACGGGCCTGTTCGCGGGTTGCTTCGTCAGCAAAACCCAACTGGATGGCACCGTTGAGCTGCGGCAGGCTGCGATAACGCAGGCGCTCTTTACGCAGCAGGCTCTTCACATCGCCTTCGTAGACTTTCAGGCGAGCGTCGAGGGCCTTGTCCATGTCCACTTCCAGCAGGAAGTGCACACCACCGGACAGGTCCAGACCCAGCTTCATCGGGTGTGCGCCAATCGCGCGCAGCCATTTTGGCGTGGTCTGTGCCAGGTTCAGCGCGACGACGTAGTCATCACCCATGACCTTGCGCACAACGTCTTTGGCCGGCAATTGGTCTTCTTGCTTGGTCAGGCGCAACAAGCCGCCCTTCGCATCAGCAGCCAAACTTGCCGCTTTAACCTGGATACCCGCGTCGGTGAGCGCTTTGCTCGCACGGTCCAGATCAGCCTGATTGACCTGCAGCGCAGTGCTGGCACCAGTGATCTGGATCGCCGGGTCATCAGGATAGAGATTGGGAGCGGAATAAATAAAACCGATCGCCAGCACCGCCAGGATCAGTACGTATTTCCACAGAGGGTATTTGTTCAGCATCACGCCGCCCGCTTATAACGCGGGGCGCCTTGCGCGCCCCGTCGATTGGTAAAGGTTGTTACTCAGATCGCTTTGAGCGTGCCTTTTGGCAGCGTGGCGGCGATGGCGCCCTTCTGGAACTTCATTTCTACGGTGTCGGAGACTTCCAGAACCACGAAAGCGTCGGACACTTTAGTGATCTTGCCGGCGATGCCGCCAGTGGTCACGACTTCGTCGCCTTTCTGCAAGCTGCCCAGCAGGTTCTTCTGCTCTTTGGCGCGCTTGGCCTGTGGACGCCAGATCATCAGGTAGAAGATGACCAGGAAGCCGACCAGGAAAATCCACTCAAAACCACCGCCCATAGGACCGGCAGCGGCCGGTGCAGCGGCATCAGCCATGGCATTAGAGATAAAAAAGCTCATTTAGCACTCCAGTTGCAAATAGTGAATCTTAGGGTCGGAAAACTCAGTCCAAGGGCGGCACAGGCAGCCCGCGCTTGGCATAGAAGGCATCGACGAAGGCGGCCAATGTACCCTGTTGAATAGCCTCGCGCAAACCAGCCATCAGGACTTGGTAGTGACGCAAATTGTGGATGGTATTCAACATGCTACCCAGCATTTCCCCGCACTTGTCCAGATGATGCAGATAAGCGCGCGAGAAGTTCTGGCAGGTGTAGCAGTCACAGGTGGGATCCAGCGGCGAATCATCATGGCGATGGAACGCGTTACGGATCTTCAGCACGCCTGTATCGATGAACAGATGCCCATTGCGGGCATTACGGGTTGGCATCACGCAATCGAACATGTCCACACCGCGGCGCACACCCTCTACGAGATCTTCCGGTTTGCCAACGCCCATAAGGTAACGAGGTTTGTCAGCCGGCATCAGGCCCGGCAGGTAGTCCAGCACCTTGATCATCTCGTGCTTGGGCTCGCCCACCGACAAACCGCCGATGGCCAGGCCGTCGAAGCCGATCTTGTCCAGACCTTCCAGCGAGCGCTTGCGCAAGCTTTCATGCATGCCGCCCTGCACGATACCGAACAGTGCAGCGGTGTTATCGCCATGGGCATTCTTCGAACGCTGGGCCCAACGCAACGACAGCTCCATCGACACCCGTGCCACGTCTTCATCGGCAGGATATGGCGTGCATTCGTCGAAAATCATCACGATGTCGGAGCCCAGGTCGCGCTGGACCTGCATCGACTCTTCCGGGCCCATGAACACTTTGGCGCCGTCGACCGGGGAGGCGAAGGTCACGCCCTCCTCCTTGATCTTGCGCATGGCGCCCAGGCTGAACACCTGGAAACCACCGGAGTCGGTCAGGATCGGGCCTTTCCACTGCATGAAGTCGTGCAGGTCGCCGTGCTTCTTGATCACTTCCGTGCCCGGGCGCAGCCACAGGTGGAAGGTGTTGCCCAGGATGATCTCCGCGCCAGTGGCGACGATGTCACGCGGCAGCATGCCTTTTACGGTGCCGTAGGTGCCGACCGGCATAAAGGCCGGGGTCTCGACGGTACCGCGAGGGAAAGTCAAACGGCCGCGGCGAGCTTTACCATCCGTGGCCAGCAATTCAAACGACATACGACTCATGATTGTTCCTCTGGGCCGCGCGGCGCCGGATTACGGGTGATAAACATCGCATCACCGTAGCTGAAAAAACGGTATCCATGCTCGATGGCGGCTTTATAGGCGGCCATGGCTTCGGGATAACCTGCGAACGCCGACACCAGCATCAACAGCGTGGATTCCGGCAAATGGAAATTGGTGACCAGGCAATCGACCACATGGAACGGCCGGCCCGGGTAGATAAAGATATCGGTGTCGCCACTGAACGGCTTGAGCACGCCATCGCGCGCCGCGCTTTCCAGCGAACGCACGCTGGTGGTGCCGACCGCCACCACACGCCCGCCGCGCGCCTTGCACGCATTGACCGCATCCACCACTTCCTGGCTGACTTCCAGCCATTCGCTGTGCATGTGATGGTCTTCGATGTTATCCACACGCACCGGCTGAAACGTGCCGGCCCCCACGTGCAGGGTCACAAAGGCCGACTCGATACCCTTGGCGGCAATCGCTTCCAGCAGCGGCTGATCGAAATGCAGCCCCGCCGTCGGTGCAGCCACGGCGCCCAGGCGCTCGGAATACACCGTCTGGTAGCGCTCGCGGTCCGAGTCTTCGTCCGGGCGGTCTATATAAGGAGGCAACGGCATGTGGCCGACGCGCTCCAGCAGCGGCAACACTTCCTCGGCAAAGCCCAACTCGAACAACGCATCGTGACGGGCGAGCATTTCAGCTTCGCCACCGCCATCAATGAGAATCTTCGAACCCGGTTTCGGCGACTTGCTGGAGCGCACATGGGCCAGCACGCGATGGCTGTCCAGCACCCGCTCCACCAGAATTTCCAGCTTGCCGCCGGAGGCTTTCTGGCCAAAAAGGCGAGCCGGAATCACCCGGGTATTGTTAAACACCATCAAGTCGCCCGGGCGTAAATGCTCAAGCAAATCAGTGAATTGACGGTGTGCGAGGGCACCACTGACCCCGTCCAGGGTCAGCAGTCGACTGGCGCGACGCTCGGCCAAAGGATGGCGAGCGATCAGCGAATCAGGGAGCTCAAAAGTAAAGTCAGCAACGCGCATGATGGGGTTCGTCTAGCAGGGCCGGGAAGTCTAGCGGAAATAGTGAAAATTGACCATGAAACGTGATTGACCAACGGTAATCTCATCTCTATACTTCGCCGCCATTGAGCCCTGATGGCGGAATTGGTAGACGCGGCGGATTCAAAATCCGTTTTCGAAAGGAGTGGGAGTTCGAGTCTCCCTCGGGGCACCATCTTAAAAAAAGACCTTGAAATTCAAGGTCTTTTTTTTCGCCTGCAGGAAAGTGATGATGAGCGGGCGAACGCGAGAAAAGAGGAACCCTGACCGTGGAACTGACGCTGGAAGCTGTAGCGCTTTTTGCTCTCAAGTTGGTGTATGAGACAGAAGGCGCGAGCCCGATTCTTCGGGACGACCTGGTCATGGACGGCTATGAGCGGGAAGTGTTTGGCTTGCTGGTGCGCCAGGGCGATGTGAATGCCATCCAGCAAAAAATCGACGAGTGCCTGGCGTTGGCCCTCGAATCCCTGGGCGGCGCACACACCGTGATGGGCCGCGAGCTGCAACGGCTCGCGGTGGATGTGCGCCAAGCGACGACACTCGAAGCACTCAATGCCCCGCTCAACGCACTCAAGGATTACCTGAAGGCGATCCTTTAACGCCTGCCTTCGACCGCCATGCGTACGGCCAGGCCCATCAGCACCGAGCCCATCAGCCAGCGCTGTACGGTTTGCCAGACCGGTTTGCGGATGAAAAATCCCGCGATCGAGCCCGCCATAAGAGCGATCAGCCCGTTGACGCTCACACTGATCATGATCTGCGTAAAGCCCAGCACCAGGGATTGCGAGAGCACGCTGGCGTGGCCGTTAGGGTCAATGAACTGGGGCAGCAACGACAAATACATCACCGCCACTTTGGGATTCAGCAGGTTGGTGACAAAGCCCATCATGAACAGCTTGCGTGGGCTGTCCTTTGGCAAATCCCGCAACTGAAACGGCGAGCGACCACCCGGCTTGACCGCCTGCCAGGCGAGGTACACCAGATACAACGCCCCGCCGAGCCGCAGCGCGTCGTAGGCATAGGGAACTGCCATCACCAACGCGGTGATACCCAATGCCGCGCAGAACATATAGACGACAAACCCCAGCGCAACGCCGCCCAAGGAAATCAGCCCGGCCACTCGCCCCTGGCAGATCGACCGCGAAATGAGGTAAATCATATTCGGACCGGGCGTCAGCACCATCCCGAGCGAGATCAGGCCATAGGCAAGCAGGCTGGACAGTTCGGGCATGGGGTAGCTCCTTGACGACGTAAAGCTTTGTAGTGTTTGGCGGGTTGTTGGCGCCATGGTAGGGCGATAAAAGAGAGGCCGTTAGATACAGATCCACGAGTAAAACGTCATACACCGGCATAGGCGTTTACCGCACCACTCACCCAAGGAAAGGCAAATGATCGACTTCAACAACAAAGGCTTCTTCAAGCTCAAGCAAAACAACGAATACGCCGAACGCGTCTCGTCCCTGCTGCTGGACGACGAGCAGGTGATCGATTCCTACAAGGCCATGCGCGACGGCGTGGTGTTCACCACCAAGCGCATCATCGCGGTGAACGTGCAAGGGATTACCGGCAGCAAGAAAGACTTCACGTCCCTGCCGTACAAAAACATCGTCGCGTATTCGGTGGAAACGTCCGGGACGTTTGACCTGGATTCGGAGCTGGAGATTTACTTTTCGGCGGTGGGGAAAGTGAAGTTTGAGTTTACGGGGAAGACGTCGATTGTGGAGATATCGAGGGTGATTTCCAAGCATGTGCTCTGAACCAATACGAAAACTCCGCTTGTAAGGACTTCCCACTATGGGCCCGAAAACCGCAGAGCTAATCGATGTGCTTGGGGATCTTGCCACCCTGCTGGAAAGCGACGGGGACAATCACTGGAGCCGCTGGATGCGTAAGGCCAAAACCTTATTGCAAGCATCCGATTACTCCGGAATCACCTATTTGCGCTCTGCATACGGCGGAATGGGTTCGTTCAATGACCTCGTTCTTGGACAAAGCAGCGAAGGCGGCGTTTTTTCCTGGAAGCCGGGATACAAAGAGTTAAACGACCGGTTGGACGAGTTACGCAACAAAGCTGCTCAATTGAGCACGGAGATACAGCGCTCTCAAGGAGAGTAAGTGTACTTGGCTCAATGTAGCGATTGATAAAGTGACATTTCCCACACCTCCCATCGAACAACGAGAATTTCAGGTTCGTCTCCGCTCTCATACGCTCGCTTCCTTGCACAGGGAAGTGAGTCGTCATGACAGAGCGCGCGTATCCGATTACCGAAGAAGAGCAGCTGAAGCGGCGAATTCTGACGCCGCAGCCTAAGCAGATTCCGTATTCACCGTTCATTGATTTGTATGAATCGCCTCCTGTTCCATCGCCTGAACCTGCAAGGATTCCAGGCCATGTGTTCGCCAAGTCCTGCCAACTACCCGTCGGGATCATCAGCTACAACAACCCCACCGGCTATGTGCCGCTTGAGCTGATCAAGGACTACGGCCACTTCACGCTGTTAGGCGGGCACGAGGTGGATAGCCACGGCGGTGTGGCCCTAAAGAAAATCAGTGGTAGTGCCCTACCCGTGGGGCTTGGCAAGCTTGTGCTGCGTACAGCGGTATTGGAGTCCGCGGCTACGGCGGTCGGTGCCGCAGCCGGGAGTTTGCTTGCAGGGCTGGTGGCGCTGGCCTGGCCGTCGGAGCTTGGCGACAGTGCGCTCTATAGCGAAGAGCAGCTTCGTCACCTGCAAAAAGCCCGCTCGCGGATGCGGTTGCATATCGAGCAACGCGCCGACGGGACGCTGAAGGGGTATGGGTTTTATACCGGAAAAAACGCTGACTGGCAGATGATCGATGTGGTGCAGTTTCAGAGTCGTGACAGCCAGTTTGTGGCGGATCTTGGCGAGGGTGTGGAGCTGATTTGGACGCCGGCCATTGATCCTGGCGACACCCTTGCCATTCCGGCATTGGAGGCTGCGCCACAAGCGCCGGTGATGTGGATTTATCCGCCGACGGAGGCGGCCAAACAAATTCTGGTGAACCCGATTTATCCGCCGGAGTATCGGGATTTTATTCTGGTGTTTCCGGTGGAGTCGGGGGTTCGGCCGCTGTATGTGGTGGTTAACGAGCCCAGGAAGGGTTTGAGAAACTCAGATCATGATTATTTTCCTGCTCCTAGAACTGAAGACATCACCGGTTTCCCTGGCTTGATAGAACAAAAGGGGAAAACTCAAAGACGAGGCGGAGGTGGTCTCCGTAAACGTTGGAAAGACGCCAAGGGAAGAACAATTTACGAATGGGATTACGAGAAGGGCGAACTGGAAACCTACCGCAGCAATGACCTAAGCCACCTAGGTTCTTTTGACCCCTATACCGGCGATCGTAGGGGCGAAGCAAAAGATAAGCGCCGCACAAACAAATAAGTGGAGATATTTTATGGTTATGAAAATCAGATTGGCATGGTACGACAAGCGAACCGAAAACCTGGAAGCCGATGAGTACTCGATAAATTTCGAGGACGACAAAAGCATCCTTATCGCACTCGGTTTAGACGAAGAGCCCCAAATTTATGCCGGAGGCTTCGACATTCTCCCAAGTTGGATTGGGACCCTCCAGCCCCACTTCAAGCAGGTGATCAATCCAACGCTTTTCGATTACCAAATCTCTTTCAGTTACCAAGGTACATGGCCACCTCAAGCGTCCAGGCAGCCATAAAGGACCCTAATGAAAAAGCCCCCTCTCTACCGTTCAGTCAACACCCGCACGTACAACGTGCATCACGGAAGTTGCCGCACCTATAGGCAACAACGCCATAGCAAAAGCGAAAAGAACTCCACGCTAAGCCGTGGCTCGATGCACAGCCATCACCGGCACGGCTTCGATTACACGCCATTATTCCGGTTTCTCCTGTCCAAGGTCGGCCATCGGTGGGATGAAGTTTTCAGCGAGGCCAATGCCCGCCTGGATCGCCCGGAACCTGTGTTCTGGATGGTTGCCGTGTGTGAAAGCGACAAAAACGAGTACGTGCGCATCGGCGAGTCCACCTATTACAGCGGCTTATTCGTCGACGATGCGGGCTTGCTACAAAAGGTCAACCCGCAATTGACACCCGCGTTCATGAAGCCGTTTTGCAACTGCTGCACCCACACCTTCAACGGTGTGGTATTCCCACCGGTTTCAGCACGCAGGAGCTAAAACTCAACCGCGCACACAACCCACCCACGTCCCGGTTATACAACTCCAACCGCCCCCCAATCCTCCCCACGATCATCTGCACAATCGCCAGCCCCAACCCCGCCCCATTCGCATTCCCACGACTATAAAACCGCTCGAACAACCGTCCAATCTCCCCTTCATCAATCCCCGGCCCCGCATCCTCCACACACAGCTGCACCACACCCGAATCCGTCCCCCGCACCATCACCCTCACCTCACTCCCCGCCGGCGAGAAATTCAGCGCATTGGTCACCAGGTTCTGCAGCGCAATCGCCAACGCTATCGGGTCCGTTTCAATCCAGCATTCCTCATCTCCTTCCAGCACCAACTCAACGTCTTTCTCCATCGCCAGGGGCGTCAGTTCCGCAAGCTCTTCGCGCACCAACTCCGTCAGCGGCACGCGCACGCGAACGGTGTTGTTCAACTGCGGCTCGATGCGCGCCATGGTCAGCAGTTGGCTGCCAATACGCGTCGCCCGGTCCACGCCATTGACCAGGAAGTCCAACGCCTCTCGCCGCTGTTCCTCGGTTTCCGCGCTCTGGGCGTTCTGCGCGTGAATGCGCAATATCGCCAACGGCGTGCGCAACTCATGCGCTGCGTCCGCAATAAACCGACGCTCCCGCTCCAGCAGGTCATCCACCTGTACCAGCAGGCGGTTCAGCGCGGTTTGCATCGGTTCCAGGTCCGTGGGCAATGGCTCAAGCTGCAGCGGTCGCAACGTATTGCTGTCCCGCCCGCGAATGGCCTGGGCCATGGCGCGCAGGGGTTTGAGGCCCCAGCCGATGGTCAGCCAGATCAACAACGCCAGCAGCGGTACGCCAATCAGGATGGGCCAGAGGGTATGGCGGATGATGCGCTGGATCACGTCCTGGCGAATGTCGTCGCGCTCGCCCACCCAAATGAGCAGGCCTTGTTGCATGTCGGCAAGCATGAACGCGCACCAGTCGTTGCCGTTTTCCATCAGGTCGTGGGGCCCGAGTGTGGTGGGCGGTGTGTTGAGGATCGGTGCGTCAGTGGAACGCACGAGCAGTTGGCCATCGGGGCGCCATACCTGAAAGGTCAGGCGGGTCTCATAAGGGTGCGCGGCGCCGTCTTCGCCGACGCGGCTCATGGCCTGGTCGAAGGCCTGATAGAGGCGGTCCCAGTCGGCATCGCCGGGGTCGCGCTGGCGCAGTACGCCTTGTAGCAAACGGGCGCTTTGGGCGAGTTGGGCGTCGTAGACTTCTTCTATTTCGTGGTGGCTGTCCCGCAGCACGAGCCAGCTGATCAGTCCATCACCCAGCAGGATCAGCACCAGCACCGGGATGAGGATGCGCGCGCGCACCGAGTTCATGACTTGAGCTCCACCACGTAGCCCACGCCGCGCACGGTGCGGATCAGATCGGTGGAGAGCTTTTTGCGCAGGTTGTGGATAAGGACTTCAAGGGTGTTGCTTTCGACGCGGTCCTGCCAGCCGTAAAGCGCGCGGGACAGGCGTTCGCGGGTGACGACTTTGCCGGGGCGCACCATCAGTTGATGGAGCAGTTGGTATTCCATCGGCGTCACCACGATGTCCTGGCCCTGATAACTGACTTGTTGGGTCGCCGGGTCGAGGCTCACGCCCGCATGCTCCAGCATTGGCTGCGCGCGGCCCTGGCTGCGGCGCAACAGCGCGCGTACGCGGGCCTTGAACTCTTCGACATCGAAGGGTTTGACCAGGTAGTCGTCGGCGCCAGCGTCCAGGCCGGCGATGCGTTCGGCGGTGCCGTCGCGGGCGGTGAGGATCAGCACTGGCAGGTCGTATTGCTCGGCGCGCAGGGTTTGCAGGAGTGTCAGGCCGTCGAGGCGCGGCACGCCGAGGTCGAGCAGCAGCAGGTCGAAGCTCTCGGTACGCAACGCGTGCAAGGCGCTGACGCCATCCTGCAACCAGTCCAGGGTGTAGCCTTCGGCACCCAGGGCCACGCGAATCCCTTGGGCGAGGGCGCGATCATCTTCTACCAGCAGCAAGCGCATGAGAGATTCTCTGTTGGAAACGGCGGCATCATGCAGGGTTCTGCGGATGTCTATTCCGGGAAAGATGTTACGGGCCGTTGCCAACTAAGCTTTCGCTAAGGTTGGTTTTGCACAGTGAAATCTCCCACATCTGCTGAGAGCGTTTCCATGCGTAAAATTCTCCTGCTGTCGCTGATTATCGCCAGCCCCCTGGCCATTGCCGGCCCGCAATGCACCACTGCCGAGCGCTCGCAATGGCAGGACCAGAAGGCCTTTCAGGACCAACTCAAAGCCCAGGGCTACGAGATCAGCAAGTTCAAGGTCACCGATGGCAACTGCTACGAGATCTACGGCTTTGACAAGGACAAACGCAAGGTCGAGATCTACCACGATCCAGTCACCGGCAAGGCCGTGAAGACTGAGATCAAGGGCTGATGCCAGCAACCTCCCTGCGCCTCTGGGACCCGGTGGTCAGGGTGTTTCACCTCTCCATCGCCGGCGTCTTTGTGGCCAATTACTTCTTCAACGAAGCAGGCGACGACTGGCATGTGTGGCTGGGCTATTACGCCATGGCCTGGTTGCTGGTGCGGTTGGTGTGGGGATTTGCAGGGCCGCGCAGCGCACGCTGGGCAGATTTTTGGCCGACGCCGGAACGACTCAAAAGCCATGTGCGTTCATTGCTCAACCGCCGACCGCAGCACCGCCTGGGCCACTCGCCCATTGGTGCGCTGGTGATGATTCTGATGTTGCTGGCGCTGCTGACGATCGGCGTCAGCGGCTTTTTGATGCAGGAAGTCGATGCCCTGTGGGGCGCCGATTGGCCGCTGCTGTTGCACGAAACCGCCGCCAATGTGCTGGCGGGTCTGGTTGGCGTGCATGTGCTGGCGGCGGTGTTTGAAAGTATCCAGGTGCGGGACAACCTGCCGTTATCCATGCTCACCGGCCGCAGGAGGCGCCTGCCGGATGACCGTGCGCAGTAATCCTTTTCCCGACAGGTTCTCTATGCGCCCGCTATTCATGATCTGCAGCCTGCTAGTGGTATTTTTCGCCGCCTGGCAAAGTCATCCGCCCCACGTGTTGGCGCCGTTTGCCCTGCCCGCCAAGGACACGTCCCAGGCAGCGGCCACCCCGCAATACAGCAGCCGCTTTGTCTCCTCGCAGCTCAATGACTTCGTGCACTCCTCCTCGGTCACCGCCCTGCCCGGCGGCGACCTGATGGCCGTGTGGTTTGCCGGCTCCCGCGAAGGCGCCGCCGATGTGCAGGTGCGCACCGCGCGCTTTGACGCGAAAAGCGCCGAATGGGGCCCGGAGCAAGTACTCGCCACCCGCGAAAGCACGCGCGACGGCACCCACCGTTACATCCGCAAACTGGGCAACCCGGTGATCGCCCTGGCGCCGGACAACCGCCTGTGGATGTTTTACGTCTCGGTGTCGGTAGGCGGCTGGGCCACCAGTGCGATCAATGTGATGGTCTCGGACGACCTCGGCGCCAACTGGTCGGCGCCTCGGCAACTGATCACTTCGCCATTTTTCAACATCAGCACCCTGGTGCGCGCTGCGCCGGTGTTCCATGCCGACGGTTCCATCGGCCTGCCGGTGTACCACGAGTTCATGGGCAAATTCGCCGAGTACCTGTACTTGAGCGCCGACGGTGCGGTGGTCGACAAATTCCGTATCAGCCGTGGGAAAAATTCGCTGCAACCGACCATCGTCCCGCAGGACGGCCAGCGCGCCATCGCCATGCTGCGTTACGCCGGCGAAACGCATCACCGCGTGCTCGCCAGCCGCACCGAAGACGCCGGCCAAACCTGGAGCGAGCCTTACCCGCTGGAGCCGTCCAACCCCAACTCCTCGTTGGCGGCCGTCAGCACTGAGGGCGACGGTTTGCTGGTGGCACTCAACGACCTGCAGGACGGGCGCTTCAAGCTGAGCCTGTACGGCACCGATGCCAACCTCAACCAGTGGCGCACCGTGGTCGAGCTGGACCAGTCCCCCGACCCGCTGGGCCAACCGTTCTCCCCCGAGGCCTACAAGGAAATCATCGGCGAAGGCTTCCGCGAATCCAGCGGCGCCCGCCGTCTGCCGCTGGAGCAACGCTTCCTCAGCAGCCTGGATTACCGGGTATGCAAACCCCGAGGCTGCGATTTCGAATACGAGTACCCGTACTTCAGCCGCAGCCCGGACGGCATGTACCACCTGGTGTACTCGTGGAATAACACGTTCATCAAACACGTCAGCTTCAACGAAGCCTGGCTGTCGGAGCGCATGTGATGGTTTCTGAATGGCAAGCGCATTTGAGTTTTGTGCTGTTGGGTTTCGTGCTGCTCAGCCTGTTGCGCATCACAACACCCTGGCGCCCATGGCTGCTGCCGGTGTTGGTGGTGGTGAGTTTTATCCCGGTCAACGAACTGCCGTTGGCGGCCTATGTGCGCAGCTTCACTGATGACCTGGCCATCAGCACCCTGGTGCTGTTGGCGTGGGTCAGCCTGTGCCGCCTGGGCGTGGTGCAGCCACTCCAGCACCCGCAGAAGCTCCAGGTGTTGCTGATGTTTGGTGCCCTGAGCCTGGTGCTTTACCCGGCGACGATGGGCCTGACGTATTTCGACCCCTACCGCTGGGGTTTCAACCCTCGGCCGATGATTGTGCTGATAGGCATCGCCGCACTGCTGATGCTCTGGCTGCGTAATACCTTGGTCGTGTGGATGCTCGCGGCGGGCACCCTGGCGTTCGCGCTGCGGCTCAAGGCCTCGGAAAACTACTGGGACTATCTGATCGACCCACTGCTGACAGGCTACTGCCTGGTGGCCGGGTTATGGATGCTGGCGATGGCCGCCTGGCGCCCTCTTATAAAACTGCACAGAGGTCAATGATGGGATGGCTGCACTCGCGCCGCCTGCGCTACGGCGTGGGCGCGATCGGTTTGGTATTTGCGTTGCTGGCGGCACTGCGGCTGGTGTTTGTACTCGGGTTTTCCGGGGTCGACCTCAAGGAACCCGCACTGCTGGAAACCTTCGGGATCGGCCTGCGTTTCGACCTGCGCCTGGCGGTGCTGCTCCTGTTGCCACTGGCCCTGCTCGCCTGGCTACCGCGCTGGAACCTGCTGACCGTCCCCGCCTTGCGCTGGCTCGCGCGGGGTTATCTGCTGGTGGCGCTGGCCGTCGTCGGGCTGGTGTACATCATCGACTTCGGCCACTACGCCTACCTCGGTGTGCGCATCAACGCCACGGTGCTGCGTTACCTGGAGGATGCGCAGATTTCCCAACAGATGGTGTGGGAAACCTACCCGGTGCTGTGGATAACCTTGAGTTGGCTTACGGCCGTCAGCCTGTGGACCTACGCCCTGGTTCGCCTCGAACGCATCACCCTGGACGGCGAACACAAACCCTTCGGCAAGTTGGCCCTGGCCTCGGTGGCCACTGTCGGTGTGATTGTGGTCTTGCTCGCCCTGCTCGGCCGCGTGGCCAACCTCAATCTCGAAAACCCGGTGCCGCTGCGCTGGAGCGACGCGTTCTTTTCCGGCAACAACCAGATCGCGGCCGTGGGCCTCAACCCGGTGCTGTTTTTGTACGACACCCTCAAGGTCGGCCAGTCGCAGTTCGATGAAGGCAAGGTGCGTGAGCATTACCCGCAAGTCGCGAATTACCTGGGGGTCAGCCAACCCGATCCCGAGCAACTGAGCTTCGCCCGTGAACAAGCCGTGCAGCCTTACCGGCTTAAAGGCGATCGCCCGCCAAACGTGATCTTCGTGATGCTCGAATCCCTCGGCACCAGCGCCGTAGGCGCCTACGGCAACCCGCTGAACCCCACGCCGAACCTCGACAAGCTGGCGCAAGAAAGCTGGTTCTTCAAACACTTCTACGTGCCCGTCACCGGCACCGCCAAGACCGTGTGGGCGAGCATCACCGGCGTGCCCGACGTCACCCGCCGGGAGACCGCCACCCGCAACCCGCTGATCACCCGGCAACACACGCTGATCAACGCCTTCGAGAATTATCAGAAGCTCTACATGATCGGCGGCAATGCCGGCTGGGCGAACATCAACGCGCTGATCCGCCAGAGCATCGACGGCGTGAAACTCTACGACGAAAGCCACTGGCGCTCGCCACGGGTGGACGTGTGGGGCGTGTCCGACCTGGACCTGTTCAAGGAAGGCGACGAGCTCCTGCGCGCCATTCCCAAGGACCAGCCGTTTTTCGCCTACCTGCAAACCTCCGGCAACCACCGCCCGTTCACCATCCCCAAGAGCAACGACGGCTTCGTGGTGCATGACCTCACCGTTGAGCAAGTCCAGGCCGCAGGCAGCCGCAGCGTCGAGCAATACAACGCCGTGCGCCTGCTGGATTTCAACATCGGCCGCCTGATGGAAATCGCCAAGGCCGGGGGTTACTACGACAACACCATCTTCGTGTTCTTCGGCGACCACAACACCCGCATCAGCCAGATCCCTCACATGGCGCCAGCGTTCGAACAGCTTGGCTTGGAAAGCAACAACGTACCGATGATGATCCATGCACCCGGCCTGGAACCCCGGGTGATCGAAGAAGCGGTCGGCCTGGCGGACTTGCTGCCCACGGTCGCCGGCATGGCGGGCGTTCCGTTCCGCAATGGCGCCATGGGCCGCGATATCCAGCAGCCTGCGCCGGAAGGCGAGCGGGTGGTGCCGCTGGTACTGCGCGAGGGCACGTTCCCGCTGATCGGCGGCGTGACCAAAGACTTCCTGCTGCAGATGGAACACGACGGCAGTTCGCCGACCCTGCACGACCTGGCGTCGCAAACGCCGAGGGACGATGTAGCCCAGCAGTATCCCGAGGAGTTTCAGCGGTTGCAGGGGCTGACTCGGGGCCTGCATGAAAGTGCACGGTTGATGTTGTTCAGAAACGTTCGTTAAAGGTACCCCGCGGCTGGGCCTTACTATCGGCCCAGCCAATCCAACCCCCCAATCTATCGATTTGAGGTCTATCTCACCCTCCCCGACTATGGCGCCACTTCCAATAACAAAAACCAGGAACCCGCCATGACTGCCCGATTCCACAACCCGGTAGACACCCGCTTCGGCTGGGGCTGCCTGCAAGAACTTGCCGCCCTCACCGAAGGCCAGCGCGTCGCTCTCGTGACCTTCCCCGAAGCCCGTGGGCTCGGTTTGGTAGACCGCATCCAGACCCTGCTGGGTGACCGCCTCGTGTATGTGATCGAAGATGTGCAGCCCAACCCCGACGTGGCCCAACTGCGCGACACCTACGAGCGCTTCTGGCAGCAGGCCGGTGATTGTCAGGTGGTGGTCGCCGTTGGCGGCGGCAGTGCGATCGATACGGCCAAGGCGCTGATCGTCGGCACCGAGTCGGGGGATTTCGACGAATTGCTGGCGCTACTGGCCACCGGCAAACCTTTCGTGCCGGCCCGCCACAAGCAATTGATTGCCGCACCGACCACCGCCGGCACCGGCAGCGAAGTCACGCCATGGGCGACGATCTGGGATTCCGCCAGCCTCAAGAAATACTCGCTGCACCTGGACTGCACCTGGCCCAAAGTGGCAATCATCGACCCGCAGTTGATGCTGACGGTACCGGGTGGCGTCACCGTCTCTACCGGCCTGGATGCCTTGTCCCATGCACTGGAGTCGATCTGGAATATCAACGCCAACCCGGTCTCGGACACCTTCGCCATCTCCGCCATCGAAGACATCCTGGAATGCCTGCCGCGCTTGCGGCGTGATCTCGGCAATCAGGAATTACGCTCACGGATGGCGTTGGCGGCACTGAAAGCCGGCCTGGCCTTTTCCAATACCAAGACCGCCCTCGCCCACTCCATCTCCTACGAGATGACCCTGCACCACGGCCTGCCCCACGGCATCGCCTGTTCCTTCACCTTGCCGCTGGTGCTGGGCCTGGCGTGGGGGCATGACGCCGCGCGGGACCGCACCCTGCAGCGGGTATTCGGCACCGACCTGCACCAGGCCCAGGCGCAGTTGCGCGACTTCCTCCACAGCCTGGACGTGAAGACCGAATTTGCCGACTACGGCGTGAATGCCAGCGAAGCCGACGCGATGATCCGCTTCGCCCTGCAAGGCGCACGCGGCAAGAACTTCATCGGCGCGCAAGCGGCCTAGACTCACCGTAATTCGGTCGTTTCCTGTTGCACCTATCAAGAGTGCCCCCCTGCGGCTGCGGTCGCCGGGGCGAATAACAATAAGGAAAACATCATGAATCGTGCACACGTGCTGCCTGTTCCTGCCGTCCGTACCTCGTCTTTCCGTGTTGCCCAGTGGCGCATGCTGCTGGCGGCGATGTTTTGTTATCTGTTTTTCTATACCGGTCGCCAGACCTTCGGTTTTGCCATCCCCGGGATCCAGGCCGAGTTCGGCCTGACCAAGGAAACCCTCGGCTGGGCCTCGGCCGCCATGCTCTGGGCCTATGCGATTGGACAGGCCATCAACGGCAACCTCGCCGACAAGTTCGGCGGGCGGCGCATCATGACCCTGGGCGCGGTGCTGTCCTGCGGGGCCAATTGGGTCACCAGTTTCGCCAGCGGCTTTGCCGGGCTGATCCTGCCGTGGGGCATCAACGGGTACTTCCAGGCCCTCGGTTGGGCGCCCGGCAGCCGGCTGATTTCCAATTGGTGGAGCGCCGGTGAGCGCGGCAAGGTGTACGGCTTTTATGTGTTCGCCGCCGGCTGCGCCTCGGTCCTGTCGTATGTGACCTCGATCGTGGTGCTGGAAGTGTTTCAACTGGAGTGGCGCTGGATCTTCCGCCTGCCGGTACTCTTGATGCTGGCAGGCGGCATCATCTTCTATCTGGTAGCCCGGGAACGGCCTCAGGACCTGGGCTTCGAACCCCTGGCCGATACCGGCGTGGCCAACGCCGAAGACAAGAATCATGAAGTGGCCCACGGCGAAGTCGAAACCTCGGCACAGCGCTACAAGGCTGTCCTGAAAAACCCGCGCCTGATCATCGCCGCCCTCTCCCTGGGCTTCCAGAACGCTGCCCGCTACGGGCTGATCGTCTGGGTGCCGGTGCACTTCCTGGGCGCCAACTGGAAAAGCGGCGACAGCATGATCGATCCGAAGTGGATCACCGTGGCCCTGCCGGTGGGCATGGCCATCGGCGCCCTGAGCAATGGTTGGGTCTCGGACAAGCTGTTCGGCTCCAAACGCTACCTGGCGATCATGCTCTACATGTTCCTCGGCGCCGCCACCAGCCTGTGGATGTGGAGCCTGCCGCCCCACAGCGCAATCGGCCTGGTGGCGCTGTTCCTGTGCGGGTTCTTTGTGTACGGCCCGGCATCGAGTTTCTGGGCGCTGTGCCCGGACCTGGTCGGCGCCAAGCGTGCGGGTACGGCCACCGGCGTGATGAACTTCTCATCCTATCTGTTCGCCGGCCTGGCGGAACCGCTGATCGGCAGTATGCTCGACAGTACCGGCAATACCTCGCTGATCTTCATCGTCGTGACCTCGGCCTGCCTGTGCAGCGCGGCGGTGGCGTTGTTTATCCGACGTTGATGACCGGCCCGGCGGACCTCAGGAACAGGACTCTTTATGTACCAGTACCACAAGTGGCTGCGCTCGTTTCATGCGGTGGCGAAGACCGGCAGTTTCACCCTCGCCGCCGAGTACCTGAGCGTCGGCCAGCCGACGGTCAGCGAGCAGGTCAACGGTTTGGAGAAGCAGTTCTCGGTGGAGTTGTTCCACCGTCGCGGGCGGTTTATCGAGATGAGTGCGGCCGGGCACGCCCTTTACGGGATCACCCAGGGGCTGTTCGGCCAGGAGGATGAAGCCATGCAACTGTTGCAGAGTTTCAAGCAGCGCAAGACAGGGTTGTTGCGCCTGGGCGCGGTGTCGCCGCCGATTGCGATGAACCTGACTTACGAACTGATGCAGCGCCACCCGGACATCGAACTGGAAACCTCGTTTTCCCCGGAAAAGGAAACCCTGGACCGGCTCTTCAACTTCGATATCGACGTGGCAATCCTGGCCCTC
This sequence comes from Pseudomonas sp. TH32, assembly GCF_016650855.1. NCBI lineage: Bacteria > Pseudomonadati > Pseudomonadota > Gammaproteobacteria > Pseudomonadales > Pseudomonadaceae > Pseudomonas > Pseudomonas sp. TH32. The sequence continues at coordinate 448,145 of NZ_JAEKFA010000001.1, forward strand.
TCGGAATTCGACCAGCGCTTCGATACCCAGCTGTACCGGCGCTATCCGATTATTGCGGTGGTGCGCGATGACCACCCATGGGCGCAACAGAAAGAGGTGCACGTGGAACAGATCAGCCGCGAAAAGTGGGTGATGCGCGAGAAAAGCTCACGCACCCGGCAACTGGTGGAAGAAAGCTGCAAGCGCCAGGGAGTTGCCGTGAACTGCGTGATGCAGTTGAACAGTCGTGAAGCCATCGTGCACGCCATAACCAAGGGCATTGGCATCGGCTTTGTGTCCGCCGTGGAATACGCCGAAACCCCGGGCACCACGCCGATCACCTTCGTCGACCATCCGTTTTTCATCGACTACCACTTGTGTTGCCTGGGCATCCGGCGCAACCGACCGATGATCGCGGAGCTGTTCGAGGCCAGTCCGATCCCGGCCACCTGATCGCCTTACCCGTTTAAACCCTCACCAGGCGCTTACCTCTTCTTCGGCAGAGGGACGGCCTGCTCACACCTGAAAATGGAGACTTGCCATGCACTACCAACAACCTTCCAAGCTGCAAGCTGTGGTCCTGGATTGGGCCGGCACCGTTGTCGACTTCGGCTCCTTCGCCCCCACGCAGATTTTTGTCGAGGCGTTCGGCGAGTTCGGCGTTGCCGTGTCCCTGGAGGAAGCACGCGGCCCGATGGGCATGGGCAAGTGGGATCACATCCGCACCTTGTGCAACCTGCCGCAGATTGCCGAGCGTTATCGGGCGGTGTTTGATCGACTGCCCACCGACGAGGACGTCACGGCCCTCTACGAACGCTTCATGCCGTTGCAGATCGAGAAAATCGCACTGCATTCAGCGGTCATTCCCGGCGCCCTTGAGGCAATCAAAACCCTGCGTGGCCAAGGCTTGAAGATTGGCTCCTGCTCGGGCTATCCGGCGGTGGTGATGGCCAAGGTGGTCGAACTGGCGCGCCACAACGGCTACGTCGCCGACCATGTGGTGGCGACTGACGAAGTGCCCAACGGGCGTCCGCATCCGGCGCAGGCACTGGCCAACGTGATTGCGCTGGGCATCAGTGATGTGGCCGCCTGCGTGAAGGTCGACGACACCTGGCCCGGGATTCTGGAAGGCCGCAGCGCTGGCATGTGGACGGTGGCGTTGACCTGTTCGGGCAACGCCCTGGGCTTGACCTACGAGCAATACAAAGCGCTGCCCGCTGCTGAGTTGGCGCTGGAGCGTGCGCGTATCGCCCAGATGTTCGAAGGCTCCCGGCCACATTACCTGATCGACACCATCGTCGAACTGCCGGCGGTGATCGAAGACATCAATGCGCGTCTGGCGCGCGGGGAAACACCGCAGGGTTCTTGATGGGCCGATGGGGTCAGTGAGCTGACCCCACACTGCGGCCTAGTGTCCGCCGATCAATTGTTCGCTTAACGTCCACAACCGTTGCGCCAACTCGGCATCCACCGCCCACGGCCTGACACCCAGCTGTTCTTCCGAATTCGCGCTCACCGCAACTGCCACATCACAGTTCTCGCAGTACACCCCGCCCATTCCCGCCAACTGCTCGCTCACCGCACACCACACCGTGGTGGCTGCGCCTTGCTCCGGGGTTTTCATGTTCCTCTCAGGGTCGATCACCGGTTGCCGGTGCTCGTCTACATAGCCTGATGCCTGCAAGACTTCTGCCTTCATGTGGCGCACCAGGTCGGTAATGATTCCGCCGGGATGAACCGCAAAAGCCCTCACACCGCTGGCTGCGCCGAGTGTGTCCAGATGCACGGCGAACAGCGCGTTAGCGGTTTTTGACTGACCGTAGGCCTTCCATGGATCGTAGGCCTGACGCTCGAAGTTCCAGTCATCAAAATCGACAGCGCCGTGTACGTGGCCCCGTGAAGACAACGCCACCACCCGCGCACCGTCGGCACGTTGCAGGGCTGGCCACAGGCGCTGGGTAAGCTGAAAATGCCCGAGGTGATTAGTGACGAACTGGGACTCGTAACCCTGTGCATTGCGGCTCAGCGGTGGCGCCATGATGCCCGCGTTGTTGATCAGCAGGTGCAACGGGCGGCCTGTCGCCAGAACGCGCTCGGCAAACTGGTCGATGGAACCGGCATCCATCAGGTCCAGGGATTCAAGTTGCAGCTGTGGATAAGCGTTGAGTGCAGCGCGAGCCTTGGCCGGGTCACGGGCCGGGACGATCACGTGGGCGCCGGCGGCAGCCAGGGTGCGGGCGGTGACCAGGCCAATGCCGGAGTAACCGCCCGTGACAATCGCAACCTTGCCGGAAAGGTCGGCACCTCGGATCACTTCGGCGGCGGTAGTCGCCGCGCCGTAGTCGCTATGGATGGGTTTTTGTGCAGTGGGCATGACAGAGTCTCCATTAGACGTGTGGTTAACACGCTACGCCCCGAAAGCCGTACTCTGAATACTCGAACATCCCGTTTACCTGCGTGAAAGTACGAATATGCACAGCGATCCGTTTTCCGAGATGCTCACCTTCGTGAACGCCCAATCGGTGATGACTGGCGGTTTCAGCGCGGGCGGCGCCTGGGCCCTGCGTTTTCCGGCGCCAGACAAGATCAAGTTTTTCGGTGTGGTGAAAGGACAGTGCTGGTTGTGGCTCGAGGACGAGCCAGCGCCGGTATTGATTGAAGCGGGAGATGTGTTCCTGCTGAGTGCGCAACGCTCGTTTGTGCTTGCAGGCGATGTGTCGGTAGCGCCTTTGGAAGCGCGGCAATTATTCGCTGACGCCGGCCGCTTCCCGCAAATCGGTGACGGCCAAGGCTGTGTGCAAATCGGCGGCTACGTGCGCCTGGACCCGGAAAGTGGCGGGCTGTTGGCCAATGCACTCCCACCCCTGATCCACGTGCGGGCCACGGCGCCGCAAGCGGCAATCGTGCAATGGCTGCTTGGCCAGTTGGCGCATGAGGGCGAATCCCGTTTGCTGGGGGCGAGCCTGGCATCGGCGCAGCTGGCGCAGTTGATGTTTATCCAGATCCTGCGGGCTTACGTCGAAACCTCGGGCGCATTACCCGAAGGCTGGCTGCGCACGGTCAGCGACAAGCGCCTGGCGCCCGCGCTGCGCTTGATGCACAGCGAGCCGGGGAATGCCTGGTCGCTGGAAGCCTTGGCTGCAGCCGCTGCAATGTCGCGCACCACCTTTTCGCAATACTTCAAGAACGTCGCCGGCGTGCCACCGCTGACGTACTTGACCGAATGGCGCATGCGCCTTGCGCAACGGGCGTTGCGCGAGGGGAATCTTTCCGTTGGGGTCTTGGCGCAGTCACTGGGGTACGGGTCTGAAAGCGCGCTCAGCAATGCCTTCAAGCGAGTGACTGGGAAGGCACCGAGGCATTATCGGCAGGCGTGCCGTCAATCAACCTGAATTACTGCGCCTGAAACGTCGCAAGATACGCCAACAAGTTATCGATCTTCTCCTGGTCACTGATCCCCCAGAAAATCATCCGGGTGCCGCTCACCACCTTTTTCGGCGCCTCGATATAGGCGGCCAGTTTGTCCCGCGTCCAGACCACGCCTGAATTCTTCATTGCATCTGAATACTGATAGTCAGTGGTGGTCCCGGCCGGGCGGCCAATGATGCCGTTGAGCTGCGGCCCGAAACCGCCCCGGGCGTTTTCGCCGACGCTATGGCAACCGCCGCAGGTTTTGCTGAATAGCTTCCCACCGGCTTCGGCGTCGCCTTCCGCCATTGCCTGGGCACTGACAAAACCGGACATCAAGGCAAGGGTGAGTAAAACAACAGGCTTCATAAATAGCATTCCATCCGGTGTGCCGGTTCAGGTGGTAACTTGCCACGACATGGCGCAACGACTGCCCGGCGCAAAACCGTGACGATACTCCTCACGCAAAGCCTCTGCCAAACGATGATCCGGCACCAGGGAGTGCTCTTGCCGAAATCCCAGCCGCTGGTAAAACGGGGCATTCCAGGGCACATCACAAAACGTGGTAAGGGTGACGGCCCGCAACTGGCGCGAGCGTGCTTCATTCATCACGGTTTCAAGCAATTGCCGCCCTGCGCCACGGCCTTGCATGAGCTGCGTCACTGACAGTTCATGGATGTGCAGGTCGTTATCAAATACCTCTGCACTGAGGAACCCCTGGAGTTGGCCAGTAGCATCCACCGCCACCCAACACGTACCCAACGCGATGACCTGCAGATGGCGCCCAACACTCATGAGCTCGGCATCGGCAAGCCAGCCCAACGATTCGATGGTGCGGAAGGATTGGGCCGCAGATGCTTCTATCGCAGGCAAAAACGCTGCATCCTCAGAGATAGCGGTCCTAATAACGACAGAGATGAGACTGCAGCCACTCACGAACGCATGCCCATCCAGATCACCGCCTCTGTCCAGGCCGTCACCACCGGGTTCAACGCCCGGCTCCACGGATCGCGCGGGTCGATCTGCGCGGCCGACTGGTCATGGTGCTGCTGCTCTTCTTCCACAATCGAGGCAATCGCCACCACTGCCTGCGGGTCGCTGTCGCGTAAAACGTGAAGTTGATGGGCAAGGTGCTTAAGCACCACGCTTTCGACCGCGACGGTGGTGGCCAGGATCGCCTTGCGCCCGCAAAGCCCGGTCACCAACCCCAACACCAGGCCGCCGAGGCCGCATAGCCAGTAGCTGCGGCAACGCCGCCGGCCACGGCGCTGCAATTCGGACTGGAACACTGCGCGATGGCGCAACTCGTGGGAACGCAGCTCCCTGAGTTCTTCTACCAAACCAGGGGCAACCAGGCGTGCCATGAACAGTTGGCCGCTGTAGATGCAGATCGCGCCATGTTCGCCAGCATGGTCGACCTTGATCATACGGCCGCCGATATCAATCGTACTCGACACTGGATTGCCTTCCATAGCGTGGGGGACGGCATCGTGACGTATCCCGCCCGTTACTCGCAAGCACACCCACCAAATGACCACCCATCGCAAAAAAACATCCAATCGAACCTAATCAACCGCCGTTCACTCCACCTTACTTATCCCGGATGGTGGAGTGGTGATCATGGCTCAGCCATCGATATTGGTACTGGAAGACGACGAAATCATTCGCGCGTTGATGGTGGATGTACTGGAGGATTTCGGTGCGGTGGTGACCTCGTTTCCCTCCGCAGACGAAGGGATGATTTTTCTTGAACGGGCCAGTGATCCGGTGGACCTGATTGTCAGCGATATCCAGATGCCCGGCCTGCTCAATGGCTACGACTTGAGCAAGGTAGTCGCCCATCGCTGGCCGTCGCTGCCGGTGCTGCTGACCTCGGGCAATACCGCAATGGCGTCGCAACTGGGCGGCACGGTGCGCTTCTTGCCCAAACCGTGGAGCGCCGAGCGCTTGCTCGATTGCGTGCAATCGGCGCTGGTACAGGGCCCGCCCATGCATTGATAGCGTAGCGATATCAGCTGCAGCGAACTTCGCGACAGCTCCTGCGGTCAATGATCAGGCAACCCTACATGGCCAGCAGGCCCCCAGTTCGAGTTTACTGAATGCATTCACAGGCCCATGACGTTGGTGCGCCCCCCGTACTTGAAGCCCTGCGCTCAGGTACCGCTTTACTGCACGTCGCCCTGGAAAAACGCTTGCCGTTTTTCTCCCCGCAGCTGGATCACGACGGGTACCGACGCCTGCTCCAGGCCTACTACGGGTTCTACGACCCTCTGGAAGCAACGCTGAACGACAGCGGCTTGATCCCGGTGGGATTCGATCAGGCACTGCGTCTGAAAACGCCTACCTTGCTGACGGACCTCCACGCCCTGGGCCTGGACGACCCTGCCATTGCCGCCCTTCCCCGCTGCACCTCGCTACCGCCCCTCGACACACCTGCCGCCTGCCTGGGTGCGCTGTACGTGCTGGAAGGCGCCACCTTGGGCGGGCAGATCCTGCGCCGGGAAATGGCGCAGCGCCTGGGTCTGGACGCCGACAACGGCGCTGCGTTTCTCAACGTGTATGGCGCCGAAACCGGCCGGCGCTGGAAAGACTTTCTCGATTACCTGAGCCATGTGCCCCTCGACGCGCACGCCAAACTGCGCGCTGTAAACGCGGCCCGCTCGACATTCAGCTGCTTTGAGCAATGGCTCGACAGCCAGGAGGTACTGCTATGAAACCCGATGATTTTGAAGAACTGCTTGCCAACTGTGCGGACGAGCCCATCCGCTTCCCGGGGGCCATCCAGCCCCACGGCGCGCTGCTGACCTTGTCTGAGCCAAGCCTGCATATCGTGCAGGTCAGCGCCAACGTGGCCGGGCTGTTCAATCACGCGCCCGAGTCCCTGCTGGGCCAGCCACTGCATACATTGATCGGTACGGAACATGCGGATGCCGTCCAGGCCATGGTCACGCACAATAGTTTTTTCGACGCCCCACCCTTGCACGTGACGCTCAACGGCGCCGAGTTCGAAGGGTTGCTGCACCGCCATCAGGGTGTGCTGGTGCTGGAGTTCGAGCCGCGCCTCAAGGATTTCCAGCCCAAGGCGCTCAATGGCCGGACCAGCAACCTGGGCAAGATGCTGCAACGTCTGCAAGCGGCGAAAACCCTGCAGGCCTTGTATGAAATCAGCGTCAACGAAATCCAGGCCATGACCGGCTACGACCGCGTGCTGATTTATCGCTTCGAGGAAGAAGGCCACGGCCAGGTGATCGCCGAAGCGTCCGCGCCGTCGATGGAACTGTTCAACGGCCTGTTCTTCCCCGCCTCCGACATCCCCGAACAGGCCCGGGAGCTGTATCGCACCAACTGGCTGCGGATCATCCCCAACGCCAACTATGAGCCGGTACCACTGGTGCCCAGGTTGCGCCCGGACACCGGCCAGCCCCTGGACCTGAGCTTCGCCACACTGCGCAGCGTGTCGCCGATTCACTGCCAGTACATGCAGAACATGGGCGTGCTGTCGTCCATGAGCATTTCCCTGATGGCCGGCGACAAACTCTGGGGCCTGATCAGTTGCGGCAACCGTCAGCCGCTGATGGTGCCCAATGAGTTGCGCACGGCCTGCCAGACCATCGGCCAGGTGTTGTCGTTGCAGATCAGCGCCATGGAGGCCCTGGACCTGAGCCGCCAGCGTGAAGAAAAGGTCGAGGCCCTGGCCCTCCTCAGCCAGGCCATGCAGGCCTCGCCCGCCAATGTCTTCGACGGCCTGGCGCAACGTCCGCAACTGCTGATGGACCTGACCCAGGCCTGCGGTGTGGCGATCATCGAAGACAAGCAACTGCACCGCTATGGCAACTGCCCGGAACCCGGGCAGATCCGTGCCTTGCACAAGTGGCTGCAAGAGACCGGGCAGCCGGTGTTTGCCAGCCATCACCTGGCGTCGGTGTACCCGCCGGCGGCGGAGTACCAGCACGTAGCCAGTGGCGTGCTGGCCATGAACTTGCCCAAGCCGGTGGATAACGGCGTGCTGTGGTTTCGCCCCGAGGCCAAGGAAAACATCAACTGGAGCGGCGATCCCAATAAACCCCTGAACCTGGAAACTTCCGACGCAGGCCTGCGCCTGCGCCCACGTACCTCGTTTGAAATCTGGAAGGTCGAAATGGCCGGCATTTCCACCAAGTGGAGCCATGGCGACCGCTTTGCCGCCAACGACCTGCGTCGCTCGGCCCTGGAAAATGACCTGGCCCGCCAGGTGCTGCGTGAGCAACAAGCGGTGCGCGCCCGGGATGAACTGGTGGCGGTGGTTTCCCACGACCTGCGCAACCCGATGACGGTCATCTCGATGCTCTGCGGCATGATGCAAAAGGCCTTCAGCTCCGACGGCCCGCACACCTCGCGGCGGATTTCCTCGGCCATCGACACCATGCAACAAGCCGCCGGGCGCATGAATGTGCTGCTGGAGGATTTGCTCGACACCTCGAAGATCGAAGCCGGGCGCTACACCGTCAAGCCGGTAGCCCTGGACGTGAGCCAGATGTTCGAGGAGGCCTATTCATTACTGGCGCCCCTGGCGATGGAAAAGGGCATCGATTTGTCGTTCAACGCCGAACCCGGGCTGCAAATCAATGCGGACCCGGAGCGGCTGTTCCAGGTGTTGTCGAACCTGATCGGCAACGCCATCAAGTTCACGCCACGCCAGGGCAATATCGGCATCAGCGCGATGAGTACCGGCGAAGATATTGTGTTTTCGGTGCGGGACTCCGGCGAAGGGATTGCGCCTGAACAATTGCCCCATGTGTTTGATCGCTACTGGACCCAGACCGAAAACAACCCCACCGGCAGCGGCCTCGGGCTGTACATCACCCAAGGCATCGTGCAGGCCCATGGCGGGCGGATCGAGGCTGAAAGTGAGTTGGGCCGGGGCAGCGAGTTTCGGTTTACGGTGCCCAAGCCGGCTTGAAACCGGCCCTGTTCAGACGGCGAAGCAAATGGAAACCCAATGGTCCGGAACGCTGGACCGGGCCAAAGCCACTGATCAGGACGCACTCAAAGGGAGTTGATGCGCACGGCAAACTTCCTATTGATCGAGAGGTACATCCATGATGATCGGCAGCGTTTTTCATACTCAAAACCTGATCCAGGCACTTCAACCCGTCCAGCCTGTTCAACCTGCGTCCAAACCCAAGGAGGAACCCTCGCATAGCGGCGCCAATCAACAAAACGCCCAGTCGAACGGCGGCTCTCTGAGCGGCCTGGGACGCGAGTTGACATGAAGGTTTAAGCCTCCTAAACCGGCAACACCACCACGGCGGCCAACCCGCCGCACGGGCGATTTTCCAAGGTCAGCGTCCCACCGTGTTCCAGCACAATCGCCCGTGCCGTGGAGAGCCCCAAACCGACACCGCCCGTACTTTTATTGCGTGAGCCCTCCAACCGGAAGAACGGCAGGAACACCTGTTCGTGCTGCTCCACCGGGATGCCGGGCCCACGGTCCAGCACCCGCACCGTCACCCTTCCAGGACTCTGTTGCAGTTCAACTTCCGGCGCCAGCCCATAGTGAATCGCGTTGTCCACAAGGTTGGTCATCACCCGTTTGAGCCCCAGCGGTCGGCCGAAATAAACCAGTCGCGGCGGGCCGTTGAAGGTGATGTCGATGGACTGGTCACGGTAGTCATCAATCAAGGTTTGCAGCAACTCGGCGAGGTCCAGTTGGGTGGCCTGCTCCAGGCGTGCATCGTCGCGGAAGAATTCCAGCGCGGTGTTGATCATCGCCTGCATCTCATCGACATCCCGGAACAGGCGGTGCTGCTGGTCGGCATCCTCGACGAATTCTCCCCGCAGGCGCAGGCGGGTCAGCGGCGCCCGCAGGTCATGGGAAATCGCGGCAAGCATCTGGGTACGGTCCTGGATGAAGTGCTGCAACTGCGCCTGCATGCCGTTGAACGCGAGGATCGCCTGGCGGATTTCGTGGGGGCCGACCGGTTCGATGGGCGGCGCACGAAAGTCGGCGCCGAAGCGCCGCACACCCTGGGCGAAATGTTGAAGCGGCCGAGCCAGGCGCCGGGTGGCGATCAGCGTGACCAACGCAGTGGAGACCAGCACCAGCATCAGCACCACCAGGCTTCGCGGGCCTTCCGCCAGGCCCCAACTGCGCGACGGTGCACTGAACATCAGCCAGGACTGGTCAACCAGTTGCACCACCAGCGCATAGTGCCCGCCGGGGCCTGGCCAGTCGGACGGTTCGTAGGCTTCCATTCGCCGTTCCGGTCCCTTGAGCAGTTGTTTGAACACCTGATCGGAATGAAAACCCGGGTCTTCCAGAATCGGCACATCAATGCCCCCACGGGTGGCCGACCAACTCACACTGAAACTGTCATCGCCCACGGCCTGCGTCAGCTGTGCTCGCTGTGATGGCTCTGCCGCCTCAATCATCCGCACGATCACCGCCACTTTTTCCAGCAGGCCGGTCTCACCCAGCGGCGGCCTGGCCCAAACGCCCGCCAGTTGCACAAACAGCGCGTTGAAGGCCAGCGCCGTGAGCATCGCAATCAGGATGGTCAGGGCGATCCAGCGGGCCACGGTGTCCCGGGGTTTGAAGCGACTCATGAGCGGGTCACGGCGACGGTGAACTGGTAACCACCGTTGCGCACCGTGCGAATCATCGCCGGGCGCTTGGTGTCAAACTCCAGCTTGCGTCGCAGGCGGCTGACTTGCACGTCGATGCTGCGGTCGAACGCGTCATGGCTATGACCCCGCGCCAGGTTGAGCAATTGCTCGCGGGTCAGCACCCGTTGCGGGTGCTCGACGAACACCAGCAACAGGTCAAACTCCCCGGACGACAACGGGATCATCACCTGATCCGGCGAGCGCAGCTCCCGGCGCGTCAGGTCCAGTTGCCAGCCGGCAAAGCGGATCAGCGGGCGCGAAGCGTCACCCAGGGTTGGCCGGTTTTCTCCGGCCCGGCGCAGTACTGCGCGCACCCGGGCGAGTAACTCACGGGCGTCGAAGGGCTTGCTCAAGTAATCGTCGGCGCCCATTTCCAGGCCCACCACGCGATCACTCAACTCGCCCATGGCGGTCAGCATGATCACCGGCGTTGCGTATTGCTGGCGCAGGCGTTGGCACAGCAACAGGCCGTTATCCCCCGGCAGCATCAGGTCGAGGATGATCAGGTCGGCAGGCGTACGCTCCATGGCCGCCCACAGTTCGGTGCCATTGGCGGCGGTCTCGACCGTGTAGCCATGTTGCAGAAAAAATTTCTTCAGCAGGGCGAGGACCTCAAGGTCATCGTCCACGATTAAAAGATGGCTCACCGGCGGGCATCACTTGGTCTTGTCGATGCGCCATCTAAAACCATTCGACGCGGCCCGTCATATATTTCAATCGTGCAATAAAGCGTCAACGGCGCAATAAAGCAGACATCTTTGCGCAAGCTGCGGCTGCCAGCATCGGCCTCCTTTTCCCGGAGACTGACCCTATGCGCTCGCTGACGTATCCCCAGCACCTGGCTCGCCAGGCCGTGTTGCTGCTGACCGTGTCTTACCTCACAGGCTGCGCGAGCCCGGCCAACGTGACGAGTACGACACGCTGCGCACAGGTTTCCTACCCGGTGTATGACCCCGCCGAGCCGGTCAACCGGGGCGTGTTCGCCTTCAACCGCGCCGTCGATGACTATGCCCTGGCGCCTGTGGCTCGTGGTTACCGATACCTGCCGGATTTTTTCCAGCAGGGTGTGCATAACTTCGCCAGCAACTTCAGCGAGCCCAAGGTATTTATCAACGACCTGCTGCAAGGCAACCCACGGCGTTCGATCAATACCCTGGGGCGCTTTGCGGTGAACACCACTGTGGGGATTGTCGGGCTGATCGATGTCTCGGACCCGCTGGGCATCCCTCGCCACACCGCCGACTTCGGCCAGACCTTTGGCGTGTGGGGGATTGGCAACGGGCCGATTGTCGAGCTGCCGTTGCTGGGCACCGGCAACAGCCGCGATGCGGCAGGCAAAGTCCTGAACTTCCTGGTGGCGCCGCTGGGCGACAGCGACACCGTGCAGACCCTGGGCACCATCAGCCTGGTGGGCGGTACCGTCGATACCCGGGCGTCGTTGCTGCCACTGACCGACAGCCTGCAAAAGTTGCCGGACTACTACAGCGCCCTGCGTAATGTGGTGGCCGAACACCGTGCGGCCTTTGTACTGGAAGGCAAGCAGGGAGCGACGTCGCCCCAGGCCGATAGTTGCGCACAGGGAGCCGGCGATGATTTCTGAGTCAGGCTCACTGGTTTTGCAACATCAGGTGCGTAAGCGTGGGGCCCACGCCCTGCTCTGCCGGGAAACCCGCCTGAGCCTGTCGTCGGAACAGGGCCGCCTGGTACTCAGACGCTACGTCGAACAGTACAGCCCGCAGGGCGTGCGCTGGGTTGAGCGGCAGCACAGCGTGGCGCTGGGCGAAGTACTGCGCTGGATGATCGCTGAAGGTGAAACCACAGCCAGCCGGTCATGATTTGAGATGAAAGGTTTATAGCCCGGGCTCGCAGGTGCCGGGTAATTTGCGGCTCGCCCGGGTATCGCGCCTTAACAAAACGCTGACATTCAATGCGTTACCTTTTCGGCCCAACCCTGCCCAGAGCCGTTGCCTTGATGCCGCACCCCGACACACTTCCCGCTGTACTCGCCGGCCCGTTGCTGCGACGCCTGGAACCCCGGCGCCTGGTGATGTGGCTGGTGGGAAGTCGCGCCCTGGCATTGACCCTGAGGCTGCAACCCGCCCACGGCGAGGCGTTCGACATCGAACTGGACGCCAGCCGCTGCCAGGTCGTGCCCGTCGGGCGCCAGGCGTTTATCCACCTGATCGACGTTGAACTGGCGCACGCCCTGCCCCAGGATGTGAGCATCGGCTACGACCTGCTGGTCGAGAGTGCCGGTATCGCCGAGTGGGCGCCCCATCTGCTGTACCCCGGCGCCCAAGGCCCGAACGTTGTCCTGCACAGCCGCATCCACCAGTTGGTACACGGTTCGTGTCGCAAACCCCACCACAGCGCCGACGAAGGGTTGTTGTGTGTCGACCGGCTGCTGGCCGAGTCGACCACGGTCGAAGACCGCCCGGCCCTGTTGATGATGAGCGGCGACCAGGTCTACGCCGACGATGTCGCGGGGCCGATGCTGAGGGCCATTCATGCGTTGATCAGCCGCCTCGGCCTGTTCGACGAACACCTCGACGGTGCCGTCGTCGACAACAGTGCAGCACTCTACGAGCACGCCGCCAGCTACTACCATCGGGCCGATCTGTTGCCCGCCCTGGAAAGCAACGAGACCCTGCGCGAGCGTTTTTTTGGCGGCGTGAAGAAGCCGATTTTTACCAGCAGCAGCGCCGACAACCACCTGGTGACCTTCGCCGAAGTCATGGCGATGTACCTGCTGGCCTGGTCACCCACACCGTGGCAACTGATCACCCCGCAAGCACCGCAACTGCGTGCCGAAGAGCACGTACGCTATGCACACGAGCAGGTGCAGATCGACAAGTTTCGTGACGGCCTGGGCGGCGTGGCCCGGGTGTTCGCTCACCTTTCCTGCCTGATGATATTCGATGATCACGACATCACCGACGACTGGAACCTCAGCGCCCAGTGGGAAGAAACCGCCTATGGCCACCCGTTCTCCAAGCGCATCATCGGCAACGCCCTGCTGGCCTACATGCTCTGCCAGGGCTGGGGCAACAACCCGGATGCGTTTGGCACCGTGTTGGGCGACACCCTGGCGCTGACTACGCAAGCCCATGGCAACTCTCTGGATGCCGTGGCCCAGGATGAACTGGTGGATGAACTGCTGAAGTTCCAGCACTGGCATTACGTGCTGCCCACCACACCCGCGCTGGTGGTGATCGACACCCGCACCCGACGCTGGCGCAGTGAATTCACCCTCAAGCAACCGTCCGGCCTGCTGGACTGGGAAGGCTTGAGCGAACTGCAACAGGAACTGCTGGATCACCCATCGGCAATCATCGTGTCGCCGGCACCGATCTTCGGCGTCAAGCTGATCGAGACCGTACAGAAAGCCTTCAGCTGGTGCGGCTACCCGCTGCTGGTGGACGCGGAAAACTGGATGGCCCACCGCGGCGCGGCACAGGTGATCCTCAACATCTTTCGCCACTCCCGCACCCCGGGTAACTACGTGATCCTGTCGGGGGACGTGCACTACTCGTTCGTCTACGAAGTGCTGATCCGCCACCGCAACGCGGGCCCGAAGATCTGGCAGATCACCAGCAGCGGCATCAAGAACGAATTCCCTCCGCGCCTGCTGGAATGGTTCGATCGCCTCAATCGCTGGCTCTATTCGCCGCGCTCCCCCCTGAACTGGCTGACTCGACGCCGTCCCATGCAGGTGGTGCCGCATATTCCGGAACACGCCGAAGCGGGTGAGCGGTTGTGGAATTCTGCCGGTATCGGGCAGGTGTTTTTTAATCAGCAAGGGCAGCCTGAGGCGATTTATCAGCACAATGCGAATGGGGCGCCACGGACGAGGATGGTGGCACCCAATAAAAGTCCGAGCCCTGGAAGGTAGTGGCTCATAGCCACCTTCCAGCCTAGACCAAAGCCCCCCTTCTAAGCGCCAAAGCGCCGTTGTACAGTACCGCCAGCCACGGAGTATCGGCGTCAACTTAGGCTGGCCATGGGGGCCAGTCCACGCAGGGAGTGCGCAATGGACGATACATCCGCCAGCGAACCGTCAAGGAAGGACTTTTGCGACCTTAACGCCGACATGCTGCACGCGATCATGGAGCTGGTCAGCGACGGGATCTGGGACTGGAACGCCAACACCGGGTTCGTCTACCGCAACCCCGGCTGGTACGAAATGCTCGGCTACGCCCATCATTCCCTGGAAAACAGCGTGTTTACCTGGGAAAACGTGATTCACCCCGAGGACTATCCGAATGTGATGGTGCTGTTTGATGACTACATCAACCGCCGCACCACTCACTATCAAGCCGAATATCGCTGCCGCAAGAAAGACGGCTCCTACCTGTGGATAGAAGACCGGGGCTACGTGATTGCACGTAACGATGATGGCTCGGTGGCCCGTATGCTCGGCGCCCACCGCAGCATCCAGGCACGCAAGCAGTCCATCGAACAGCTGGAGCGACGTAACCAATCCCTGGAAGCCCTGGTGGCCGAGCGCACGCGCGAGCTGTCGCGGGTCAATCAACAACTGCAGTTGCAACTGGATGAAAACCGCTCCCTGGCCGAACGCGACGCCCTGACCCGTGTGGCCAATCGTTACCGCCTGGAGCGGGCCCTGGTGGAAGAATGCGATCGGGCCCAACGGTTTCGCCTGCCGCTGTCGCTGATCGCCATGGACATTGATGACTTCAAACCCATCAACGATCAGCACGGCCATGCCGTCGGCGATGAAGCCCTGGTGCATGTGGTGGAATGCCTCGAAGCCTGCCTGCGTCCCGGCGACTTGCTGGCACGCTGGGGAGGCGATGAGTTTATGGTGATCGCCCCCAAAAGCACGCTGGAAACTGCCCGGGAACTGGCCGAGCAGTTGCGCACGGCACTCAAGGCGCTGCCCGCCGTGGGCGGTTTCAAGGTGACGTTGAGCCAGGGCGTGGTGGAACGGCGCACCGATGAGTCACCCACAAGCCTGATGGCCAGGGCCGATCAGGCGTTGTATCGCTCCAAGGCGGCGGGTAAGGACACTGTGTCTTCGTGACGCCTCAACGAACCGGCGGCGCGTACTGGATCCCGCCGTTGCTCCACAAGGCGTTCAGACCACGCTTGATCTTCAGCACGCTGCCCTGGCCGATATTGCGCTCGAACACTTCGCTGTAGTTGCCCACTTGCTTGACGATCTGCACCACCCAGTCCTTGCGCAGTTTCAGGTCCTTGCCGTAGTCACCGTCTGCACCCAGCAGGCGGGCGACGTCCGGGTTCTTGCTGGACTTGGCCTGCTCCTCGACGTTCTGCGAGGTGATGCCCATTTCCTCGGCATTGAGCATGGCGAACAGGGTCCACTTGACGATGCTGAACCACTCGTCATCGCCTTTACGTACCAGTGGCCCCAGGGGCTCCTTGGAAATGACTTCCGGCAATACGACGAACTCATCCGGGTGAGCCATCTTGATCCGCTGGGCATACAGGCCCGACTGGTCGGTGGTGAGCACGTCGCAGCGGCCGGCTTCGAGGCCCTTGGCGCTTTCGTCGGCGGTGTCGAAGGTGATCGGCGTGTACTTCAGGCCGTTGGAGCGGAAGTAGTCCGAGACGTTCAGCTCGGTGGTGGTACCGGCCTGGATGCAGATGGTCGCGCCGTCCAGGTCCTTGGCACTCTTCACGCCGAGTTTGGTGTTCACCAGAAACCCGATGCCGTCGTAGTAGGTTACGCCGGTGAACACCATGCCCATGCCGGCGTCGCGGGAACTGGTCCAGGTGGTGTTGCGGGAAATCAGGTCGATCTCGCCGGACTGCAACGCGGTGAAACGCTCCTTGGCGGTCAACTGGCTGAACTTCACTTTCGACGCATCACCGAACAGCGCGGCGGCGACGGCGTGGCACACATCCACATCGATGCCGGTCATCTTGCCATTGGCGTCCGGCACGCCGAAGCCCGGCAAGCCGTCGCTGACGCCGCACTGGATAAACCCTTTCTTCTGGATCGCGTCCAGGGTCGCCCCTGCGTGAGCGGTCCCGGCCAGGCCCAATACGGCGGCGGCGGTGAATGCCGCCAAAGTGGATTTCACGTTCTTCATTCAAGGCACTCCCTGTCGATCTTTATTATTCGGCGCCAAAAACCCGCGCCGGTTTATAGTGTTGCCGGTCAGTATCAACGGCTTTACACCTTGGCCACAAACGACGTTTAGGCTTAGGCTCCTTCCGATTTGGAATGAACTCGGCTATTTAAAAGGATCTGCGATCCCGTGATATCCAAACGCTTGACCCCTTCGATGACGGCCCTGCAGTGCTTCGAAGCCGCCGCCCGCCACCTGAGTTTCACCCGCGCCGCCGAAGAACTGCACCTGACCCAGAGTGCGGTGAGCAAGCAGGTGGCGCAGCTGGAAGAGATGCTCTGCCATCCGCTGTTCCAGCGGGTTCGCCAGCGTTTGTACCTGTCGCCGGCGGGCTCGCTGTACCTGGAAGAAGTGCGCAAGATCCTCAACCAGGTGGATATTTCCAGCCGCTACATCCTGACCTACGGTGGCGAGACCGAAGTGCTGCGGATCGCCACCCAGCCGACCTTCGGTGACCGCTGGCTGGTGCCCAAGCTCAAGGACTTTGCTGCGCGCCATCCCACTATCCACCTGGACGTGCGCAACGAACTGGAGCCCTTCGACGTGTTGCAGGCCAAGGCGGATATCGCGTTTTTCTTCGGCCAGGGATCGTGGCCGGGGGCGACCTGCATCGAGTTGTTTCGCGAAGCCGTGGTGCCGGTGTGCGCACCCGGGTTTGTCGCCGCCGGCAGCGACGCCTCCTCCCGCCACACGTTGCTGCAATGCACCTCGCGTCCCGAGGCCTGGCACGCATGGTTTCTGGAACAGGGCCTGCACTCGCAAAACAGTTACCACGGGCCGCGTTTTGACACGTTCTACATGTGCATCCGCGCGGCGCAATCAGGGTATGGCGTGGCGCTGGTGCCGCAGTACCTGGTGGCCGAGGAATTGGCGAACGGCAGCCTGATGATCCCCTGGGACTACACGATGCCCAGTGCCGGTGCGCACTTTATCGCCCACGCCGAACATGCCGGGGAGATCCCGAAAGTGAAGGCGTTTTTGAACTGGATGGTGGAGTACGCCACAGCACATCCCGACTTTTAATAATGACCCGGCGACTTTATTTCGTTTGCGGGGCGAGGCGGCTCACGGCTTAGATAAAAGGACGCATCCCCTTCTTGAGTCCCGGATCCATGAGCCGCGAAACCATCAGCCAGTCGATTTCCATCGTCCACCCCATCAGCCTCAGCCATGGCAAGAACGCCGAAGTCTGGGACACCACCGGCAAGCGCTTCATCGATTTCATCGGCGGCATCGGCGTGCTCAACCTGGGCCACTGCAACCCGCGTGTGGTCGAGGCGATTCTCGAGCAGGCGACAAAGCTCACCCACTACGCCTTCAACGCTGTGCCTCACGCGCCGTACATCGAACTGATGGACCGCCTCACTGCCTTCATCCCGGTGGATTACCCGGTCAGCGGCATGCTCACCAACAGTGGTGCGGAAGCCGCGGAAAACGCCTTGAAAATCGTTCGGGGCGCCACGGGCCGCACCGCTGTGATTGCGTTTGACGGTGCGTTTCACGGGCGCACACTGGCCACCTTGAACCTCAATGGCAAGGTCGCGCCCTACAAGCAGAAAGTCGGCGTGCTACCGGGGCCGGTGTTCCATCTGCCCTACCCCAGCCGCGACAACGGCGTGACCTGCAGCGAAGCACTCAAGGCGATGGACCGGCTGTTCAGCGTCGAAATCGACGTCAACGATGTGGCGTGTTTCATTATCGAGCCGGTGCAGGGTGAAGGCGGCTTCCTGACCCTGGACGTGGAATTCGCCCAGGCCCTGCGACGCTTCTGCGACGAAAAAAACATCCTGCTGATTGCCGATGAAATCCAGTCCGGCTTCGGCCGTACCGGCGAGCGTTTTGCCTTCTCTCGCCTGGGCATCGAGCCGGACCTGATCCTGTTGGGCAAAAGCATCGCTGGCGGCGTACCGCTGGGCGCGGTGGTCGGGCGCAAATCGTTGCTCGACAACCTGCCCAAAGGCGGCCTGGGCGGCACCTACTCCGGCAACCCGATCGCCTGCGCGGCGGCGTTGGCCACCCTGGATGAAATGACTGACGAGCACCTGCAAAATTGGGGCGCGCAACAGGAAGAAGCCATCGTCAGCCGATATGAAGCGTGGCGTTCGAAAAAACTCTCCCCGTATCTCGGTCGATTGACGGGTGTCGGTGCCATGCGCGGCATCGAGCTGGCCAATGCCGACGGCAGCCCGGCGCCACAACAACTCACCCAACTGCTGGCCCTCGCTCGCGACGCGGGTTTGCTGCTGATGCCCAGTGGCAAATCGCGGCACATCATTCGGCTGCTGGCGCCGTTGACCATTGAGGCGGCAGTGCTGGAGGAAGGGCTGGATATTCTTGAGAGTTGTTTGGTGAAGTTGGCTTAGCAACCAAAAAGCCCGGCAGGGAGCCGGGCTTCAAACGCGAGCCGATGAACAGTTTGATACCAAATCCAACGACCCAGCCCACTATTACCAAATCCGAAAGAATCCATCTTCCGTTTAGCCCTTTCTCTCCCCGCGTCAGGGCATTATCCTTGTCAGTAACAAACTGAAACGTTTCATCATTTTCATCCAACCATCGACTGCCCGCGTCCAGCGCCTTTGTGCGAACGCGCCAGGCCGCTGTTTGCGTTTCAAAACCATAAAATATTAAGACCCCATTTTGCCTATGCCTGCTTTCCAAAATCTGCGCCTGTGCGCTGCGCTGCTGCCTTTCAGTCTGGCCACCTGTGCCCAGGCTGCACCTGCCTTTGACGCTGAATCACCGTGGATGCTGGGTGATTTCGGCGGCACTCGGACAGCGCTGTCTCAACAGGGCTACGACTTCAAGTTTGACTACACCGGCGAGATGGGCAGCAACCTGCACGGCGGCTCAAACCATGACCGCACCGCACGCTACAGCGATCAGTTCGGCCTGGGCACGCACCTGGACCTGCAGAAAATCCTCGGCTGGCACGACGCCGAATTCCAGTTGACGGTGACCGAGCGCAGCGGCAACAACATCACCAATGACCGGGTCAACGATCCACGTGTGGGCGGGTTCACCTCGTCCCAGGAAGTCTGGGGCCGCGGCCAGACCTGGCGCCTGACGCAGATGTGGTACCAGCAGAAATTCTTCGACCAGAAGCTCGACATCAAGGCCGGCCGTTTTGGCGAAGGCGAAGACTTCAACAGCTTCCCCTGCGACTTCCAGAACCTGGCGTTCTGCGGCTCGCAGGTCGGCAACTGGGTGGGCAGCATCTGGTACAACTGGCCGGTGAGCCAGTGGGCACTGCGGGTCAAATATCACCTGACGCCCGAGCTTTACGCCCAGGTCGGCGCCTATGAACAGAACCCGTCCAACCTGGATCGCGGCAATGGCTTCAAGCTCAGTGGCAGCGGCACCCAGGGCACCCTGCTCCCGGTTGAACTGGTGTGGACCCCCACGCTCAACGGGCTGCCCGGCGAATACCGCGCCGGTTACTACTACAGCAGCGCCAAGGCCAGCGATGTCTATAAAGACCGCAACGACCAGCCGGCGGCCCTCAGCGGCGAAGCCTACCGCAGCGCCTCCAGCAAGCACGGGGTGTGGCTGGGCGTGCAGCAGCAAGTCACCAGCCTGGCCAGCGACCACTCGCGGGGCCTGAGCGTGTTCGCCAACGGCACGATGCACGACAAGAAAACCAACGCTGTGGATAACTACGTGCAGGCCGGCGTGGTCTACAAGGGCCTGTTCGACGCCCGCGCGAAGGACGATATCGGCTTTGCCGTGGCCCGGGTGCACGTCAACCCGGCCTATCGCAAGAACGCCGAGGCCAGCAACCAGGCCCGCGCCGTCTTCGACTTCGATGACCCGGCCTACCTGCCCCTGCAACACACCGAATACAGCGCCGAACTCTATTACGGCGTGCACGTCACGAACTGGCTGACGGTGCGCCCGAACCTGCAATACATCCGTCATCCCGGGGCCGTGGCCCAGGTGGATGACGCGCTGATCGGCGGGATCAAGCTGCAAAGTTCCTTCTGATTTCTGAATAAACCTTATTTGCCCTGAACCATGCCTGCGCCGGAACGTCATCTACAGTGAACTGTGCGCAATCAATTCAAAACGTAACGGAGAACCACACTATGAGCACTGATGGTGCTTCAAGTCCAAGTCGCCTGCTGCCCAGGCTGCTGGGGATCTTGCTGCTGATAATGGGCCTGGCCTTGTTGGCCGGGGGGATCAAGCTGAGCATGCTCGGCGGGTCGCTGTATTACCTGCTGGCCGGTCTCGGCATCACCGTTACAGGCCTGTTGCTGCTGGCGACACGCCGCGCGGCGCTGGGCTTGTACGCACTGGTGCTGTTTGCCAGCACCGTCTGGGCGCTGTGGGAAGTCGGCCTGGACTGGTGGCAACTGGTGCCGCGCCTGGCCCTGCTGTTCGCCCTCGGCATCGTCATGCTGCTCCCGTGGTTCCGCCGTCCTTTGCTGCGTGGCCAAGCCGCGCCGCTGGGCACTGGCGCCCTGAGCGTTGCTGTCGTGCTGGCAGGCGCCGCTGCCTTGGCCAGCCAATTCACCGACCCGGGTGCACTGGTCAAGAAAGGCCAACTGGACCGCGACGCGGTACCGGGCATGGCGAGCGCTGCTCCCGCCCAGGCTGATGGTGACTGGAACTCCTATGGCCGTTCGGCCTTTGGTGATCGCTACTCGCCTCTGGCGCAGATCACCCCGGAAAACGCCCACAAGCTGGTGCCCGCCTGGACGTACCGTACGGGCGACATTCCTGGCCCAGGCGATCCCGGTGAAACCACCGCGGAAAACACCCCGCTGAAAGTCAACGGCATGCTCTACGTGTGTACCCCGCACAGCCAGGTGATTGCCCTGGACCCGGACACCGGCAAGGAAATCTGGCGTTTCGACCCGAAGATCAGCAGCGAAGGGGCTGCCAACTTCAAGGGTTGGGCGCACATGACCTGCCGTGGCGTGTCGTATCACGATGACGCGGTCTACGCTTCCGAGCAGAGCCCAACTGGCAGCGCCAGCCCGGCTGCCGCGCCGAATGCCTGCCCGAAACGCATCTTCGTACCGACCGCCGACACCCGTCTGATCGCCCTGAATGCCGACACCGGCAAGATGTGCGAAGACTTCGGTGACAAAGGCCAGATCGACCTGCGTGCCAACATCGGCACCTTCGCCCCGGGCGGTTACTACTCCACCTCGCCACCGGCCGTCACCAAGAACCTGGTGGTGATCGGCGGTCACGTCACCGACAACGTCTCCACCGACGAGCCTAGCGGCGTGATCCGCGCGTTCGACGTGCACACCGGCAAGCTGGTGTGGAACTGGGACAGCGGCAACCCGGACGACACCACCCCGTTGGCCGAGGGCAAGACCTACACCCGCAACTCGCCAAACATGTGGTCGATGTTCGCGGTCGACGAAAAACTCGGCATGCTCTACCTGCCGATGGGTAACCAGATGCCCGACCAGTACGGCGGCGACCGGACTCCGGACTCCGAGAAGTACAGCGCCGGCCTCACCGCCCTGGACATCGACAGCGGCCACGTGAAGTGGACCTTCCAGTTCACTCACCATGACCTGTGGGACATGGACGTGGGCGGCCAGCCTTCGCTGGTCGACATCAAGACCGCTGAAGGCGTGAAACAAGCGGTAATGGCGTCGACCAAGCAGGGCAGCATCTATGTGATCGACCGTTCGAACGGTCAGCCTGTAGTGCCGATCAATGAAATCCCTGTACCGCAAGGCGCAGTGGCCGGCGATCACACCGCACCGACCCAACCGAAATCCGACCTGAACTTCATGCCACCGCCCCTCAAGGAGCGTGACATGTGGGGCGTGACGCCGTTCGACCAGATGCTGTGCCGGATTGACTTCAAATCCATGCGCTACGACGGTCCGTTCACTCCGCCATCGCTGCAAGGTTCGATCGTTTACCCGGGTAACTTCGGTGTGTTCGACTGGGGCGGCATCTCCGTCGACCCGGTTCGCCAGATTGCCTTCGTGAACCCGAGCTACATGGCGTTCAAATCGAAACTGATCCCGGCCGCCGATATTGCCAAGCAAGGTCCGCGTGTCAGCGAAACCGAAGGCGTGCAGCCAAACAAAGGCGCGCCATACGGTGTGATCCTCGAAGCCATGCTGTCGCCACTGGGCCTGCCGTGCCAGGCGCCGGCGTGGGGTTATGTGGCCGCGGTCGACCTGACCAACCACCAGACCATCTGGATGCACAAAAACGGTACCGTGCGTGACAGCTCGCCGGTTCCGATTCCACTGACCATGGGCGTACCAAGCCTGGGCGGGACCTTCACCACCGCCGGTGGCGTGTCCTTCCTCAGCGGTACCCTTGACCAGTACCTGCGTGCCTACGACGTGAAAAACGGCAAGCAGTTGTGGGAAGGCCGCCTTCCAGCAGGCGCGCAAACCACACCGATGACCTACACCGGCAAGGACGGCAAGCAGTACGTGCTGGTCATGGCTGGCGGTCATGGTTCCCTGGGCACCAAGCAGGGTGACTATGTGATGGCGTTCAAACTGCCGGATTAAGTAAAACCGGCGGTAAGAAAAAGGCGGCTACCTCATGGGTAGCCGCCTTTTTTTATGTGGGTAATAAAGTAAAGCGAGACGGCCTATGCACTTAAATAAACACTAAGAAAAGTCCTATACCACCCTCCAAATATTTCACTCTACTTTAGTACCGGGCAAATCCCGTTAAATTAAACGTTACCCGCAATATTCAACATGGAGTTATTCATTATGACGGACCTGAACAACAGCGAACTAACGCCCGCCGCATTGCAAATCAAAACACCTGCCATCTTAGAGCTCACACAACTCGACGCAGCCAGCTTAAAAAGACTCATCACGGGTGAAGTACTCGCCATTCGAATAGCTGATTTTGCGAATGAACAAACCAGCGCAGTATTAAATAAATATATAGACGAAACGGCGATTCTTCAGGAGTACAACCACGAAATCTATGAGAGCGGGAAAGTTGTCCAGCAATTCTATGGTGTCCATCGCTGGGGAACACCGTTCAACTCTACCTACGGCAAGAGCGCAGGCAGTGACGCCCAACAGCAATACTATGCCGACGCAGCCCATATGCGCGGCTTGATCGACAGCCTATGCGCCCCGCAGAAGCCGCCCATCCACCTGCTGATGGAGCACCTGCAGCAGGTTTGGCCAGAAGGTGCGACCACCGCCGCATTCCAGGGCCAGCCTATGTTCTGCGGTATTATCCGCGCCATGTTCCCGGAGACAGCTCACCTCTCGGAAACCGTGCCCCATGTTGATTGCCTGCCTATTTCCATTGCCAAACTGGAACATCAATTCAGCGCCAACATTTACATTGATACTCCACCTTCGGGAGGAGAGTTGATCATCTGGGATACCGAAGCGTTTGCCTACGAAGACGTCGAGCGCTTTGAAGGCGCACTACTTCCCGAAGACCGTTTGCAAAAGCCACTGCACATCCAGCCGCGAAAAAACGAACTGATCATCATCAATACCCGCCGTCCTCACGCCATTTGCGGATTCGACTCAGGCAAACGCATCAGTATCCAATCGTTTATCGGCTATACCACTGGTGAGCCGTTTTACTTCTGGTGCTAACGCCCTTATTTCTTTTCCTGATGGACACTCTTATATGACACCTGACGAATTCCGCCAACATGGCCACGCCATGATCGACCTGATTGCAGACTATCGACAAAACATCGAGCAGCGCGGTGTGCAACCCACCACGACCCCCGGCGAAATCAAATCCGCCTTGCCGGCCAGCCCGCCTGAAACAGCCGAACCGTTCGAACAGATCATGGGCGACGTCGAAAAACTGATCATGCCCGGTCTGTTGCACTGGCAGCATCCGAGCTTCTTCGGTTTTTTCCCGTCCAATGTGGAACTGTCCTCCGTCCTCGGCGATTGCTTGAGTACCGGCCTGGGCGTGGTGGGATTGTCGTGGCAATCGAGCCCGGCCCTGACCGAAATCGAGGAAGTCACCACCGATTGGCTGCGCGACATGATCGGCCTGAGCGCCAACTGGAGCGGAGTGATCCAGGATTCGGCCTCGACCTCCACCCTGGTGGCGCTGATCAGCGCTCGCGAACGCAGTTCCAACTACGCGCTGATGCACGATGGCCTGCAAAACAGCGGCGCACCACTCATCGTCTACACCTCGGCCCACGCCCATAGTTCAGTGAACAAAGCCGCCATCCTGGCCGGGTTCGGCCAGAACAATATCCGTACCGTGGCCACCGACGAACACAATGCGATGTCACCGCAGGCATTGGAGCAGGCCATCGAACAAGACCTGGCTGCCGGGAACAGACCCTGTGTGGTGATTGCGACCACCGGCACAACGGCAGCCATGGCCATCGACCCTCTGGAAGCCATCGGCGCCCTGACTCAGCGTCACGGCCTCTGGCTGCATGTCGACTCGGCCATGGCCGGTGCCGCGATGATCCTCCCGGAATGCCGCGTGCTGTGGAACGGCATCGAGAAAGCCGACTCGCTGGTCCTCAACCCTCACAAATGGCTAGGGGCAGCGTTTGATTGCTCGGTGTACTTCGTACGCGACCCCGAGCACCTGATTCGCATCATGACCACCAACCCCAGCTATCTACAGTCCAAGGCTGATGGCCAGGTCAGAAACTACCGCGACTGGCGAATCTCCCTGGGCAGCCGCTTCCGCGCCCTGAAGCTGTGGTTCCTGATCCGCGAGCAAGGCGTCAGCGGCCTGCAGGCCCGGCTGCGACGTGACCTCGCCAATGCCCGCTGGCTGGCAGAACAGATTGAAGGCAGCAAGCACTGGAAACTGGTGGCCGCCGTCGCCCTGCAAACGCTGTGCATCCGGCACGAGCCGCCAGGCCTTGGTGGTGAGGCGCTGGACAACCACACCCGCGCCTGGGCGGAAAAACTCAATCAATCAGGCAAAGCCTACGTCACCCCCGCCATTCTGGGCGAGCGCTGGATGGTACGCGTGTCCATCGGCGCGCTGGGGACGGAGCGCCACCACATCGAAGGCTTGTGGGAACTGTTGCAAACCCTGGTCGATGAAACGGCCTAGCGTTGACAGCACCTGCGTCGGTGTAACCGCCGACGCTCTAAACCGGCACCCGCTCGCGGCGCATCCACATTTCAAACGCCATGGCATTCAATGGCCGGCTGATCAGATAACCCTGGGCCGTGTCGCACTTCCAGAGCTTGAGCAGCTTGAGGCTCGGCTCGAACTCCACGCCTTCGGCCACCACCTTGAGCCCCAGGTTGTGGCTCATCTCGATGGTCGAACGCACGATAACGCCGTCGCCGGAGGTGCTGTCGAGGTTGCGCACGAACGACTGGTCGATCTTCAGCTCCTGCACCGGCAGGCGTTGCAGTTGCGCCAGCGATGAATAGCCGGTGCCGAAGTCGTCCACCGACAGGCTGATGCCACAGCCGCGCAGTTGCTCGAGCACGCTGAGGGCCTGGGCCGGGTTGTGCATGATCGCGCTTTCGGTGATTTCGAAAATCAGTTGCCGGGCCGATACGTGGTAGTGCGCCAACAACTCGGTCACCCGCAGGGCCAGGCCGTCATCGGCCAGGTCGTCCACCGAGATGTTCACCGACAACTGCACCTGCAATCCACGCACCTCCCACTCGGCCAGTTGCCGAATGGCTTCTTCGATCACCCAGTGGGTCAGGCTGCCCATGCTGCCAGTGCGCTCGGCCAGGGGAATGAATTCGGCGGGCGACACCAGCCCGAGGGTCGGATGCTGCCAACGCAGCAGCGCTTCGGCCTGGCGCACATGGCCGTGGGTCAGGTCGAGCTTGGGCTGATAACACAGGTACAACTCGCCCTCCGCCGCCGCCCGGCGCAGGTCGCGGATCAGGCTGATCTGGCGTTGGTGAGCGAGGTCGCGGTCCTGTTGGTAGATCTGCAAATAGCCCGGCAACGCCGCTGCATCGTGACGGGCAATGGCGGCGCGGCTGATCAGTTCTTCAACCTGCTGGCCGTCGGCCGGGTAAGCGGCGATGCCGATGCTCACTTCGTGGCGCAGTTCATCGCCGCCGATGCGCTGGGGCTCGGTCAGCAGCCCATACAAGCGGTCAGCCAGGGCCACGACGCGGTCGATCTCGGTGTTTTCCAGCAGCAGCAAGAACTCGCTGCCGGTGATGCGTGCGGCGGTGTCGCTGGCCGACAGGCTCGACAGCAGGCAGCGGCTGGCCTCGCGGAGCATCTCTTCCACGCCTTCCGGCCCATAGCCTTCGTTGATCACCCGGTAGTTTTCAATGCCCAGGTACAGCAACACCACGGGCCGGCCCGCGCTGATGGCGCTGCCCAGGCGCTCCATGGCCAGCGCCCGGTTGGGCAGGCCGGTAAGCGGGTCGTGCAGGGCGTTGTGGGCCAGTTGCCGCTCGCGCACGGCGATCCCGGTTTGCATGGCGTTGAAGGCCTGGGCCAGCAGGCCGAACTCATCATGGCTGCGAACCCGCACCGGGGTGCGGTAGTCACCGGCGCCGATACGTTCGGCCGCCTCGACCAGCGCATTGAGCGGGCGCGAAACCCGCCGTGCCAGAAACAACGCACCCGCCAGTGACACCAGCAGCACCACCAGGGCGATCGCGAGAAACTGCCGGTCCAGCGGCGCGAAGGATTCGAGGGCGTGGTCCAGCGGACTTTGCAGCAGCACCCGCACTTCACCGCCGTCTGCGGTGTTGCCCAAGGGCAGTACCTGGCTGAGATAACGCTGGCCGTGAAACAGGTTCAGTTGCGGCACCGGGTTGATGTACGGCGCCTGCAAGTCGCTGGCGATCGAGGCCTGGAACGCGTCGGGCTGGGTACTGAACAACTCGCCGGGCTGGCCCTGCTGCACACTGATGAACGAGACTTCCAGGTTGCTCATGGAGCGCAATTCACTGGCAAACACTTCGTCCATGGGAAAGCCCATGGCGACACGGGCAATCGGTGCCAGATCGACCACTTCCTGCTGCACCAGCAGAAAAGGCCGGCCATCGAGGGCCACGATCAACATTTGCAGGCCACTGCGCCGGGCCTGGCGCAAGGCATCGTTGTAGGGAAAGGCCTGGCCCGGCGTCAGCGCCTGTAACGTGCTGATCATCACCTGGCCGTCGAGGCCCAGCACAAACACTTCACTGGATGTCAGGCCGGTGCCGTGCCGGCGCAGGGCAGCGAGAATCGCGGCGGGCTCGCCCTCGGTGATCGACTGGCGGAAGGGCAAGTCAGCGGTGAGCCAGTTCAAACCATATTGCAGGCGCCGGCCCCGCAGGTCGAGCAAACGTTCGAACACCTGGCTGCCGGTTTCCAGTTGCACCTGGGCCTGGTTTTCCACGGCGCGGTTGGTCGCGGTCTTCACCGCGAAATACACCGCGGCCACGACCACCAGCAACAGCAGCGCCAGTACCCCGGCGATCCGGGTTTGAAACGTATGGCGCCACCTCATTTTGTTGCCCTCTGGCAGCGCCTGCCCCCTCCAGCCGAAACGTCCCTTCGTCATGCGCGTCCCTCGCGATAGCTGACCGGCGTCAAATAAATATCCTTTTTGAAGGGATATTTGAATTATCCAGATTAGCTGTGCAAGAGCAGAAGTGCACCCAATAAATACGGGAACTTCAGTGCCATTAATTTGGCGACATAGCGCTGTACTTACGTTCGCGCCCGCATGAAGTCGCCCCAGCGCCGCACGAGGTAGTTGTGCTCGTCCATCACCGAGTTCCACACCGCGATATGCCCCATGCGCTGTTCATAGGAGCCGCCGTCACGCACTTCGCCCACATCGATCAGCGGCAAGCCATCGCTGCCCAACAGCTCCTCCCGCGCAGGCAGGCCGGCGTACCAGTAGTCCCATTCGGCACTGCTCAGGTGATCGCGGCTGCGGGCCGGGTTGCCAATGTAATAACCCTGGCGCGCCATCACCGCGCCGGGCCAGCCGGACAGCCACCAGTTGAGGTAGGCATAGGCCGCGTCCAGCACCGGGCCCTTGGCATGGCGCGACAATGACAACCCGCCGAACCAGGCGCGATAGCCTTCACGAGGCACCGCCAGGCGGTATTTGACCCCGGCCCGGTGCAGGCGCATCAAGGTCGGAGACCACAAACTCTGGATGTCGATGCTCGGGCTGAGCATCAGTTGCGCCGCTTCTTCGTCGTCGGACCAGAACGCCGCGAAGTGCCCTTCCTTCTGCTTGCGCACCAGGATATCGGCCAGCACATCGATCTCTTCGATGCTCATGTTGCCGATGTCCTTGAAGCTCGCCAGCCCCGCGCCCTGCACCGCCAGCGCGGCATCGAGGGCGCCGATGGCGGCGTCACTTTGCAGTGCGGTACGCGCGCCCCAGGCCGGGTCCAGCAGCCAGCCCCAGCTCTCATTGGCGCGGTTGAATCCCTCAGGCAGGCGCTCGGGACGGTAGGCAAAACTGTCGGCGTTGTGGGTCAGGGGCAGCATGCTGATGCGTTCGGTGACGGTGCTGCCGAGGCTGCCGTCGTGCTGCACGAACAAGCGCTCGCTGGGCACACTGCCGCTGCCCAGGCGGTCGTTGGCAGACAGGCGGCCGCGCTTGGGCAGGTCGTTGATCTCGTGCCACAGCGCAATGCGCCGGGTGTCGATCGGCTGGATCGCCCGCGCCGGCCACACGAAGTCGACGTTGTGAAACCACTGGTCGTAGAGGTCGTAGCTGTCAGGCTGCATCACCGCGATGCGCTGGGCCTGCTCGACGTCGTGCACCTGGTACACCAGGCGAATGCCCAACTCCTGTTCGGCGCGCACACGGAAGGTTTCCAGCAAGGTCACCGACGTGCCGAGGACGCGAAGCGTGATCATGCGGCGAACCTTCTGGAGAACACTTCAAAGGAGCGGCGCAGCAACGCCGGGTCGAGGCCACGCAGGATAAACACCAGGCGCGATTGCCGGTCGGTACCCGGCCAGGCGGGCAGGTGAACCGGTGCATGCAGGCAATGCTGCACGCCATGGATAACGATGGGAGCCAAACTTGCGTTCACGTTGAGCAGTCCTTTGACGCGAAGAATACGTTCGCCGTGGCATCTTAACAGCATCGATAACCAGACCCCGAAGCCGACCCAATCCAGCGGCCGATCGAAGGTCAGGCAACAGACCTGCGCCGCGCCATGGTGGGCGGCGGTGGTTTGATGGAGTTTCCAGCGGCTGACTTCCGCCGCCGGTTCGGCGCTGCGCAGGCCTTCGCCGAGCAGCAGTTGTTCACCGCTGTCGATATCGCAGGTATTGAGGATCGGCGTACCGGCGTTCAGTGCCTGCAAGTGCGCGCGCAGCGAGTCGCAGTCTTCGACCAGGTCGGTCTTGCTCAACAGCAGGCGATCGGCGGCGGCCACCTGCGCCAGCCATTCCGGGTGCAGGCGTTCTTGCAAGGCAGCGTGACTGGCGTCTACCAGTGTCACCACCAGGCCGATATGAAAGCGCCCGCGCAGTTGAACGTCGTTGTTCAAGGTGGCGAGGATCGGCGCCGGGTCGGCCAGGCCGGTGGTTTCCAGGATCACCCGCTTGAAGGCGGGAATCTCGCCGCGCTCGCGGCGCTGCAACAGGCCGAGCAAGGCGTCTTTCAACTCGCCGCGAATCGAACAGCAGACGCAACCGCTGGGCAGCAGCACCGTGTCCGGCGCCACTTCTTCCACCAACAGATGGTCGATGCCAACATCGCCGAATTCGTTGATCAGCAACGCCGTATCGCCGAGGCTTTCGCCTTGCAGCAGGCGCTTGAGCAAGGTGGTCTTGCCGCTGCCGAGGAACCCGGTGATGACGTTTAGAGCGATGCTCATATTTCTACCTCAATGATGCCCCTGTAGGAGCCCGGCTTGCCGGCGATGGCGATATGAAGGACGCCATCGCCGGCAAGCCGGGCTCTACAGTTCCAGATGATCCAGCAGGCGCGGGTCCAACGGGTCCAGCGGCCGACCGAGCATGGCCTCCGCCGCCCGCCACAGTTGATCCAGGCCGCTGGCCAGTTCCTGTTTGCCCGTGGCGCCCATCAGCAGATAGGACGCGCCCTGGAAGTCTTCGACCTTGAGCCGGAACACCGCCAGCACCTGATTGATCGCCGCGATTCGGCGCAGGCGTTCGCGCCGGCGCGGCAGTTCATCGCCCAGCGGATCGCTCCAGTGCAGGTCTTCACCCAGCAGGCCGCAGAGTCCGCACATGCTTAGTGCCCGCTCATGGCATGACATCGCCGGAGTTCGGGCCCAGGGTCTGGCCAACGAACAGATTGCCGCCGGGCTCACTGGCCAACAGCACGGCGGTGGGCGCCACTTCGTCTGCCAGGCCGAAACGGCCCAGGGGCAACTCGGCGGCCTTGGCGCGTTTCCAGGTGTCGCTGATGCCGCCTACCAACGGCGTCTCAATCGGCCCGGGCGCAATGGCGTTGACCAGCACGTTGTCCTTGGCTACCTCCAGCGCCAGGGATTTTGTGAAGCCGATGACGCCGGCCTTGGCCGCCGCATAGTGCGTCAGCTCGGCACCGCCCTTGATGCCCAGTTGCGAGGCGACGTTGATGATCCGGCCCCAGCGCTGGGCGATCATGTGGGGCAACGCACGCTGGCTGGCGACGAAGACGCTGGTGAGGTCGATGCGCAGCATGTCGTTCCACATGTCCATGGTCAGGTCGACACAACGGGCCTGGGTCAGCATGCCGGCGTTGTTGACCAGGATATCGATGCCGCCGTAGTGGGCGACGCAGGCATCGACGCTGGCCCGGGCACCGTCGACGGTGCCGACGTCGGCCACGCATTCGAGGACTTCGGCGCCGAGGTTGCGGCAGGTGATGGCGGTTTCGGCGAGGGTTGCGGCGTCGCGGTCGGCCAATAACAGGCGCGCGCCTTCGACGGCGTAGGCGCGGGCGATGGCGGCGCCGATGCCGCTGCCGGCGCCGGTGATCACGGCGCGGCGGTTATGCAGTTGGGACATACAAAAAACTCCTGATGACAACACTGGACCTGTGGTGAGGGGGCTTGTCCCCCGTTGGGCTGCGCAGCAGCCCCAAAAAAGCGGGAGCGCTGCGCACTCCAACGGGGGTCAAGCCCCCTCGCCACAACAAGCCCTCACTGCTTAAGCCTTCATTTCCACGCTGCGTGGGTTAGTCCGGCCAGCGCACGGTCAACCCACCATCAATCACAATGCTCTGCCCGGTCAGGTAACTCGATTCCTCACTGGTCAAGAACCGCACCAGGGACGCCACTTCATCCGCCCGCCCTACCCGGCCCAGCGGAATCGCCCGCGCGGCTTTCGCCAGCCCTTGCGGGCCGAGTGAGTTCTTCGCATCCAGCGACTGCGGCGTCTCGATCAGCCCCGGAATCACCGCATTGCAGCGAATCCCCAGCGGCGCCAATTCCACCGCCAGCGACCGGCACAAGCCCGGCACTCCGGCCTTGGCCGCTGCGTAGTGCGCGTGGTCCTGCCAGCCATACACGCCACCGGCAATCGACGAAATAGCCACCAGCGCGCCGCCTTCCTGCATGTGCCGGGTCGCCGCCCGGAAGGTGCGCATCACCCCGGTCAGGTCGACGTTGAGCATCTCGTTCCACAGCTCGTCGGTCATCTCCAGCAACGGCGCACGCCGCAACAATCCTGCGTTGGCCACCGCGTAATCGAGGCGGCCAAAATGCTGGATCGCCTGCGCGGCCAGGTTATCCACAGAGGCGGTGTCGCCCACGTCCAGCGGCAGCATCAGGCATTCACCGCCGGCTTCTTCCACCAGCGCAACGGTGTGGTGCGGGTCGTGAGGATCGGCCGGGTAATAGCCGCCCACCACCGCCACGCCGCTGCGGGCATACGCCACCGCCAGGGCCTGGCCGATGCCGCTGGCGGCACCGGTAATCAACGCAACTTTACGACTCATCAACTGACTCCTTACTGGACGGTTTCCGGACGCACATGGCGTGCGGCAAACATCAGTGCACCGGACAAAAAGCACGGCACTGCGCCAAACCACAGTGCGGCGGTCTGCCAGTCACTGCCGGCCGACAACACTTGGGTCGCGCCAAACCCGGCGACCACCGCACCAATCGGCCCCATGGCATGAATGATCGCGCCGCCGGTGGCACGGATGCTGGTGGGAAAACTTTCGCTGATGAAAAACAGCGCCGCCGAGTACGGCCCGATCAGGAAGAACAGGCCCAGGCTGTAGAGCCCGACCACCATCGCCATGTTGCTCGGGCCAAACAGCATCCCGGCAAACGACAGCCCGCCGAGCATCCAGCCCAGGCCGATCACGTTGCGCCGACCAATCTTGTCGCCCATCCAGCCGTGGCTGAGGTAACCGCAGTAACCCACCAGGTTCGACAGCACGAGGATGATCAGCGAGTTCTCGAACGAGATGTGGTGCACGCTGACGATCACCGAAGTACCCAGCACGCTGAACACCTGGATCGCCGCCCAGTTGAGCAGCAGCGCCGCACCAATCACCAGGGTTGCACGGCGGGCCGGGCCACGGAACGCGGCCTTGAGGCCGGCCTTGCTGTGTTCGTCATAGTCCACGCCGTAGGTCACGGCGACGTTCTGCGCTTCTTTCACCGAGCCGCTTTTGCGCAGCTCGCTGATGCGCTGGTGAATCTGGAACTGCGGGCTCTCCTTGAGCTTGCGCGCCATGACCGCGATGACAATCGCCGGGATCGCCGCAAACACAAAGCAGCCCTGCCAGCCAATCACCGGCAGCAACAGCGCGGTCAACCCCGCCGCAATCAGCGCGCCCACCGGCCAGCCGCCCTGCACCAGGCTGTAGATAAAGCCGCGACGCTTGGCCAGTTTCGGGTCATCGGAGGCGGCGTACAGCTCGCTCAGATAGGTTGCGTTGACGGTTTCCTCGGCATACCCCAGGCCGCCCAGCGAACGGATCAGGATCAGCGACGACTTGCCCCACGCGCCGCCAATGGCGGTCAGCGCCGAGCAGATCGCCGAACCGGCCACGGTGAAAATAATCCCTTTGCGCCGGCCCAGTTTGTCCACGATCGGACCGATGGCCAACGCGACCACGGCGGTGCCTACCGCCACCCATGTCGCAATCTCCGCTTGCTCCACTTCACCCCAGTTAAAGTGCCGCCCGATTTCCGGCAGCAAGGTGCCGAAAAGAATGAAGTCATACACCGCAAACACCCAGGCGAAAAACGCGATCCAGGTGGCGAAACGCACTTCCTTGGGCGTCAGTTGCCGGGGTTTCCAGCCAGTCAGATCAAGCTTGTTGTAGATAGACATGAATCGCGCCTCGGGAGGTTGGCCAGGGGTTGGTTACAGGTATCAGGTACGCGGTTGGCGGCGGATAAAGTCATCGGCGATTTCGTCGAAGGTGACGAAGCGCACGCCGGCATGGCTCTGGATGTGTTCGATCAGGCGCTCAAGCATCAGCAGCACTTGCGGGCGGCCGGACACGTCGGGGTGGATGGTCATGGTGAACACCGCGTGCTCGTGCTCGCGGTAGACCCAGTCGAACTGGTCGCGCCACATTTCTTCCAGGTGACGCGGGTTGACGAAGCCGTGGCTGTTGGGGGCTTTCTTGATGAACATCATCGGCGGCAGGTCGTCGAGGTACCAGTTGGCCGGGATCTCCACCAGGTCGGTTTCTTCGCCGCGCACCAAGGGTTTCATCCAGGTGTCGGGGTGCTGGCTGTAGTCGATCTTGGTCCAGCTGTCGCCCTTGCGTACGTAGTAGGGGTGGAAGTCGTTGTGCATCAGGCTATGGTCGTACTTGATGCCTTTTTTCAGCAGCAGCTCGTTGGTGACCTTGCTGAATTCCCACCATGGCGCGACGTAGCCGGTGGGGCGTTTGCCGGTGACGTTGGTGATCAGTTCGATGGACTTGTCGAGGACGATTTCTTCCTGCTCGGCCGTCATCGCAATCGGGTTTTCGTGGCTGTAGCCGTGCACACCGATTTCGTGGCCGGCGTCGGCGACCGCCTTCATTTGCTCGGGGAAGGTTTCCATCGAGTGGCCGGGGATAAACCAGGTGGTGCGCAGGCCATAGCGCTCGAACAGTTTGAGCAGGCGTGGCGCACCGATTTCACCGGCGAACAGGCCACGGGAAATGTCGTCCGGGGAGTCTTCGCCGCCATAGGAACCGAGCCAGCCGGCGACCGCGTCAACGTCGACGCCAAATGCACAGAGGATGTCTTTAGCCATGATGTGTCTCCTTAAAAAATGAGTGCTGTTTCGGCTGACAGGGCAGCCCGAAGCAGGCGCGCGTCTTCACCGCTGGGGGCGCTGAGCAGCAGGCCGGTGGGCAGGCCCAGGGCATCGCGGCCGCTGGGCAGGCTGACGCCGGGCATGTCCAGCAAGCTGCCGGGCATGGTCAGGCGCAGGGTGGCGAGGTTGGTGCTGACGAACAGTTGATCGTCGGCTTCCAGTGGCGCCAGGGCCGGGGCCACGTGGGCCACGGTGGGAGTGATGAGAATCGCGCCGTCGAGCTCGTCGACAAGCTGCTGTTGCAGGCGCCGGCGCGCTTCGTACAACGCCAGCAGTTGGCTGGCCGGCAGCGTGCGGGCCGCTTCAAGGCGACGGCGTACGCGAGGGTCGAGCTGGCTGGCGTCGGGGCTGTCGAGCAGGGCTTCGTGGAGCGCGAAGGCTTCGAAGGAGCCGAGCCAGCCCTGGTGCTGGATCAGGTCAAGGGTGGCCTGGAAGGTCTTCAAGGGACGCACATCAATCAGCGCGCCTTCGGCTTTCAATCGGTCCACGCAATACAACAGGTTGTTGCGTACGCCGGGCTCGACGCGAGCGTCTTCCAGCACACTTTGTTCAACCCAAAAACGCTGGCCATTGAGGCTGCGGGCCTGGCGTGGCTGGCGCTGGTCGCGACCGTTGAGCAAATCATCAATGGCCAGCGCATCGCGCACGCTGCGGGTGAGCGGGCCGAGGCTGTCGAGGGTATGGGCCAGCGGGAAAACACCGTCGCGGCTGTAGCGCCGGCAACTGCTGCGATAACCCACCACGCCATTCAGTGCCGCAGGAATACGGATGGAGCCCGCGGTGTCGGTGCCCATGGCGATCGGCACGATATCGGCCGCCACGGCGACCGCCGAGCCCGACGACGAGCCACCGGGGATCCGCGGTTGATCGATGCCGCGCGGATTGTGCGGGGTGCCGAAGTGCGGGTTAAGGCCTAGGCCGGAGTACGCCAGCTCGCTGAGGTTGGTCTTGCCCACGCTGACCATCCCGGCGCGGCACAACAGGCCTACACTCGGCGCGTCCAGCAAAGCCGCCGGCGCGTCGCGACGATGGGCCGCGCCTGCCGTGGTAATGCTGCCGGCCACATCAAACAGGTCTTTCCAGGCCAGGGGCACGCCATCGAACACGCTCAAAGGCTGGCCGGCACGCCAGCGGGCAGCCGACGCTTCGGCCTCACGCCGGGCGCGCTCGGCGGTCAGGGAGATGAATACGCTGGGGGCCTGGCTCGCGCGAGCGAGTGCCTGTTCGAGGGCGTGCACCGGGTCGCTGCGACCGCTGGCGAAATCCTCGGCCAGTGAAGTGGCGTCTGACATGGGAATGACCTTCTGAAAACGTACATATTAATAAAATGTACATTTTACAAAGGCAGCTTTCGTGCCAGTCTCTCAGGGGTGATGTTTGAAGCATCTGGCACTTTGGGTCAGACCCACGGGATAGATGGGTTGTTGACATCAAAAGAAATATTCGGCGGCGCTCAATACTCGCCCACAATGAAATAATGTATCTTTTATTAATAAATACATTTTGGTGCAAAAAAGTAACAACCACCCTCTGAAGGCCCCAAAAAAGTGCCACCGACGTGGCGCAGAGTGACAGGCGCAACTATGAGAGAATCCCCGGCCACCGACCCGTTTGCTCCAGAGAACCCGATGAAAGCAGTGTCAGCCTCGGCTTCCCGTTACGCGATGATTCACCAGGTTTTGCGCGACGCCATCACCCACGGCACTGCCCGTCATGGCCTGGTGTTGCTGGAAGCGCCGCTGGCCGAGCTGTTCGGCACCAGCCGGGTGCCGGTGCGCAAGGCCCTGAACCTGTTGCATGACGAAGGCCTGATTTGCCGCTTCGATGGCCGGGGCTACCTGATCAACCCCGAAGGCCTGGACCTGGAACCGCTGCGACTGCCCTTGAGCCACGCGCACCTGGGCCTCAACGGTGAAGATGAGCTGGTGGACACCCGGCCACTGGGGGAGCGCATCGTCGAGGAAATCGGCGCAGCGCTGTCGACCTGCATCGCTTTCGGCCATTACCGCCTCGACGAACAGTCCGCCGCCGAGCACTACAACGTCAGCCGCGCAGTGGTGCGTGAAGCCCTGATGCGCCTGCGGGACCGTGGCCTGGTGGAAAAAGAACCCTATTCCCAATGGCTGGCCGGGCCGCTGACCGCCCGGGAAGTCACCGAAGACTACGAACTGCGCGCCTGCCTGGAGCCCGAAGCCCTGCGCCAGAGCGCGCCGAACCTCGACCGCGACCTGCTGCAAGCCATGTTGCAGCGCGTGCTCGACGCGCAGAACAGCGCCCATTGCAGCCTGGAAGAGATCGAGCAGATCGAGGAAGACCTGCACCAGCACTGCCTCGCGGGGCTGCAAAACCGCAAGATCGCCGCGCTGATCCGCCAGGGGCAGAGCCCGATGATCATCAGCCGGATTTTCTACCGGCTGCTGGGTATCGGCGCCGATCCGGCGATGCTGGCCGAGCACCGGCTGATCCTTGAGCTGCTGCTGCACGGCGCCTTCGACGCCGCCGCGCTGAACCTGCGCGAGCACCTGCAACGGGCCCGGCAGCGCATGTTGCAACGGTTGAAGGTGCTGTCGGTGCTGCCCGAACAGCCGTTGCCGGCCTACCTGCACAAACTCAGCTGACGAAACGCTCCCACATTGGTCCAGCAGCGTTTCGAAAATAGTGTGCAATTTGTTGCTAACTACCCTCGCCCATTGAAACCACTGCCGACCCGCCCCATCTAACCTGCATACTTCCTTATGCAGGTGCCCCATGAGCGACCAGCAAGAATTCCCGGACATCGACCTCGACGACTACGCCGACCCGGAAAACGCTGAACACACTTCCGCCAACACTGGCTTGGCGCTGCCTGGGCAAAACCTGCCCGACAAGGTCTACATCATCCCGATCCACAACCGGCCTTTCTTCCCGGCGCAAGTGTTGCCGGTGATCGTCAATGAAGAGCCGTGGGCCGAAACCCTGGAACTGGTGAGCAAATCCGAGCACCACTCCCTTGCCCTGTTCTTCATGGAAACGCCACCTGAAGACCCGCGCCACTTCGACACCTCCAGCCTGCCGCTGTACGGCACCCTGGTGAAGGTGCATCACGCCAGCCGTGAAAACGGCAAGCTGCAATTCGTCGCCCAGGGCCTGACCCGCGTGCGGATCAAAACCTGGCTCAAGCACCACCGCCCACCGTATCTGGTGGAGGTCGAATACCCGCACCAGCCGACCCAGCCGACCGACGAGGTCAAGGCCTACGGCATGGCGCTGATCAATGCGATCAAGGAACTGCTGCCGCTCAACCCGCTGTACAGCGAAGAGCTGAAGAACTACCTCAACCGCTTCAGCCCCAACGACCCGTCGCCGCTGACCGACTTTGCCGCCGCCCTCACCTCGGCCACCGGCACCGAGCTGCAGCAAGTGCTGGACTGCGTGCCCATGCTCAAGCGCATGGAAAAAGTCCTGCCGATGCTGCGCAAGGAAGTCGAAGTCGCGCGCCTGCAAAAAGAAATATCCGCCGAGGTGAACCGCAAGATCGGCGAGCACCAGCGCGAGTTCTTCCTCAAGGAACAACTCAAGGTCATCCAGCAAGAGCTGGGGCTGACCAAGGACGACCGCAGCGCCGACGTCGAGCAGTTCGAACAACGCCTGGTGGACAAGGTTCTGCCGACCCAGGCGCAGAAACGCATCACCGAAGAAATGAACAAGCTGTCGATCCTGGAGACGGGTTCGCCGGAGTACGCGGTCACCCGCAACTACCTGGACTGGGCCACCTCGGTGCCGTGGGGCGTGTATGGCGAGGACAAGCTCGACCTCAAGCACGCCCGCAAGGTGCTCGATAAACACCACGCCGGCCTGGACGACATCAAGAGTCGCATCCTCGAATTCCTCGCGGTGGGCGCCTATAAAGGCGAAGTCGCCGGCTCCATCGTGTTGCTGGTAGGCCCGCCGGGCGTGGGCAAGACCAGCGTGGGCAAATCGATTGCCGAGTCCCTCGGCCGGCCGTTCTACCGCTTCAGCGTCGGCGGCATGCGTGACGAGGCCGAGATCAAGGGCCATCGCCGCACCTACATCGGTGCCATGCCGGGCAAGCTGGTGCAAGCGCTCAAAGACGTCGAAGTGATGAACCCGGTGATCATGCTCGACGAGATCGACAAGATGGGCCAGAGCTACCAGGGCGACCCGGCTTCGGCCCTGCTCGAAACCCTGGACCCGGAACAGAACGTCGAATTCCTCGACCACTATCTGGACCTGCGCCTGGACCTGTCCAAAGTGCTGTTCGTGTGCACCGCCAACACCCTGGACTCAATCCCCGGCCCGTTGCTGGACCGGATGGAAGTGATTCGCCTGTCGGGCTATATCACCGAAGAAAAAGTCGCCATCGCCAAGCGCCACCTGTGGCCCAAGCAGTTGGAAAAAGCCGGCGTGTCGAAAAATAGTCTGTCCATCAGCGACGGAGCCCTGCGCGCCCTGATCGATGGTTACGCTCGCGAAGCCGGTGTGCGCCAGTTGGAAAAACAGCTGGGCAAACTGGTGCGCAAGGCCGTGGTCAAGCTGCTGGATGAGCCGGACTCGGTGATCAAGATCGGCAACAAGGACCTGGAAGCGTCCCTGGGCATGCCGGTGTTCCGTAACGAACAGGTACTGTCGGGCACCGGCGTGATTACTGGCCTGGCCTGGACCAGCATGGGTGGCGCGACCTTGCCGATCGAGGCGACGCGCATTCACACGCTCAACCGGGGCTTCAAGCTCACCGGGCAACTGGGCGACGTGATGAAGGAGTCGGCCGAGATTGCCTACAGCTACATCAGCTCGAACCTGAAGTCGTTTGGCGGTGACCCGAAGTTCTTCGACGAAGCCTTCGTGCACCTGCACGTGC
The DNA here is from genome assembly GCF_016650855.1 of Pseudomonas sp. TH32. Classification (NCBI taxonomy): domain Bacteria; kingdom Pseudomonadati; phylum Pseudomonadota; class Gammaproteobacteria; order Pseudomonadales; family Pseudomonadaceae; genus Pseudomonas; species Pseudomonas sp. TH32. The sequence goes on from NZ_JAEKFA010000001.1 coordinate 487,304, forward strand.
CGGAAGGCGCCACACCGAAAGACGGCCCGAGCGCGGGCGTGACCATGGCCAGTGCGCTGCTGTCGCTGGCGCGTAACCAGCCGCCGAAAAAAGGCGTGGCCATGACCGGCGAACTGACGTTGACCGGGCATGTACTGCCGATTGGCGGGGTGCGCGAGAAGGTGATCGCAGCGCGGCGCCAGAAGATTCACGAGTTGATCTTGCCGGAGCCCAATCGCGGGAGTTTTGAGGAATTGCCGGAGTACCTGAAGGAAGGCATGACGGTGCACTTTGCCAAGCGCTTTGCGGATGTGGCGAAGGTGTTGTTCTGACCGTTATGTAGTGTCTGAGCTGGCCCCTGTGGTGAGCGGGCTTGCCCCGCTCACCACAAGCAAGCCCGCTCACCACAATAAACTCACTCACCACTATTAAGTGGTGTTTGCCTTCCTGTCACACCTTGTCTCATCTTCGGTTATGCTCGCCCTTCGTCGCCAAACAACGGAGCCCCCATGACCGCTGCCCGCCTGCTTCTCCCCCTGAGCCTTTGCCTGCTCGCCGCCTGTGCCAGTGCGCCGAAGCAAAACGTCACCGTGGAAAAACAGAGCGCTTGCCCCCTGCAACTCAAAACCGGGCAAAACCTGATCCTGACCCTGCCCAGCAACCCCACCACCGGTTACCGCTGGGCCATCCAGGACTCGGCCGGCGGCGTGCTGCGCAGCCTGAGCCCCGAGGTCTACAGCAACACCGAAGACACCGGCGTGGTCGGCAGTGGCGGTCAATCCACCTGGCGTTTCCAGGCCTTCAATGCGGGCCAGGGCCGGCTGCGCCTCACCTCACAACAACCCTGGGAGCCGGAAGCAGAACCGGCCGAAACCTTCGACTGCGCCATTACGGTGAACTGATATGCCATGGATGATCCTTGCGTTGATGGGGGCGGTGACCTTTATCTACGGCCTGAGCACCCACGCCACCCTGCTCTGCCTGTTGGTAAAGCCATTGCCGGTGCTGGCGTTGCTGGGGTGGCTGCATGATGCGCCGCCCACCGACTATCGACGCTGGATCAGCCTGGGGCTGATTTTTTCCCTGGTGGGCGACGTGCTGCTGGCCTGGCCCGGCGACCTGTTCATCTTCGGCCTCGGGGCGTTTTTGTTCGCGCACCTGGCGTACCTGAAAGCCTACTTGAGCGACTGCCGCCGCCCGGCGATTTTGCCGCTGGTACTGGCGCTGGTGGTGGGCGCGGTCTTGCTGAGCATCCTGATTTCCCACGGCCTGGGCCCGCTGCTGGTGCCGGTGGTGGTGTATGCGCTGGTGATCAGCGCGATGCTGTGGCGAGCGCTGGCACGGTTGGGCAGCGCAGTGCCCAAGCGCTCGGCGTACCTGGCGGCGGCAGGCGCGGTGTCGTTTGTGTTTTCCGACACGCTGATCGGGATCAATCGGTTTGTGGTGGCGTTTGAAGCGGCGCCGTATTTGCTGATCGTCAGCTATTGGCTGGGGCAGTGGGGCATTACCGCATCGGCGTTCCATCAGACAACCCGCGCATCCGAAGGCCAATTTGGCTAAAATGCCGGCCTTTTCCCCCTCGTCGCCGGAACAGCCGTGAGCAAAGAACCCGATCGCCTATTCGCCCAGCCCCTGCCCCAGGTGCCGGACTTCGCCTTCAACGAAGACGTGGTGCGGGTTTTCCCGGACATGATCAAGCGCTCGGTGCCCGGTTACCCGACCATCGTCGAAAACCTCGGCGTGCTCGCGGCGCAGTTTGCCCAGCCCAATAGCGTGCTCTACGACCTCGGTTCGTCCCTCGGCGCCGTGACCCAGGCCTTGCGCCGTCACGTGCGCACCGACGGTTGCCGGGTGATCGCGGTGGATAACTCGGCGGCGATGGTCGAGCGTTGCCGCGAATACCTCAACGGCCAGGACTCGATGTTCCAGGAGTTGCTGCCGGTGGACGTCATCGAGGGCGATATCCTCGCCCTGCAATTCCAGCCGGCTTCGGTGGTGGCGCTGAACTTCACCCTGCAATTTATCGCCCCCGAACAACGCCTGGCGCTGCTGGGGCGGATTCGCCAATCGTTGCTGCCGGGCGGCGCGTTGATCCTTTCGGAAAAGCTGCGCTTCAATGATTCGGAAGAACACGCACTGCTCACCGATTTGCACATCGCCTTCAAACGCGCCAACGGCTACAGCGAACTGGAAATCGCCCAGAAGCGCAGCGCCATCGAAAACGTCATGAAGCCCGACAGCCTCGAAGAACACCGCGAGCGCCTGCTGGCGGCCGGGTTCTCGAAAGTCGTGCCGTGGTTCCAGTGTCTTAACTTTGCCTCGTTGATTGCCTTGCCATGATTGATCTGTCTCCCCTCGCCCGCCATCTGGTCGGCACTCCCCTGGCCGTATGGGCCCAGGGCCTGCAAGCGCAACTCGATGCAAAGATGGAAAAGGGTCACGGCGACCTGGAACGCTGGCAAAGCGCGCTGGACGCGCTGCCGAAGATCATGCCCAGCGAAATCGACCTGCTGAACGGCCTGGTGCTCGACACCGATTGCGACGACGACACCCGCGCGCAAATGCGTACCGCGCTGATGGGCCTGTGCCCGTGGCGCAAGGGCCCGTTCGATCTGTTCGGCGTGCACGTCGATACCGAATGGCGTTCGGACTGGAAATGGTCGCGGGTCGCGCCGCACCTGGACCTCAAGGGCAAGCGCATTCTCGATGTGGGTTGCGGCAACGGTTACTACATGTGGCGCATGCTCGGCGCCGGGGCCGACAGCGTGATTGGCGTCGACCCGAACTGGCTGTTCTTCTGCCAGTTCCAGGCGGTGCAACGCTACCTGTCAGCACCGAAGGCCTGGCACCTGCCGTTCCCGTTTGAAGACCTGCCGCCGAATATGGAAGGCTTCGACACGGTGTTTTCCATGGGCGTGTTTTATCACCGTCGTTCGCCCATCGAGCATTTGCTGGCGCTGAAGGATTGCCTGGTAAAGGGTGGCGAACTGGTGTTGGAAACGTTGGTGGTTGAGGGCGATCAGCAACAAGTGCTGGTGCCGGAAGACCGCTACGCGCAGATGCGCAACGTGTGGTTCCTGCCGTCGGTGCCGGCGCTGATGCTGTGGCTGCGCCGTGCCGGCTTCAGCGATGTGCGTTGTGTGGATGTGAGCGTGACCACGATCGAGGAACAGCGCGGCACGGAGTGGATGAAGTACCAGTCCCTCAGCGACTTCCTGGACCCTGAGGATCACAGCAAGACCGTCGAAGGGCTGCCGGCACCGATGCGTGCGGTGATAGTCGCGAAGAAATAAGACTACTGTTGTGTTGAAGAAATAAGACTGCTGTTGTGGCGAGGGAGCTTGCTCCCGCTGGAGTGCGCAGCGCTCCCCAGATTTTGGGGCCGCTACGCAGCCCAACGGGAGCAAGCTCCCTCGCCACAGGGTATCGCGTCAGCCTTTGGCGCGACGTGCCTTGAAAAACTCGCTCAACACCGTCCCGCACTCTTCGGCCAACACCCCGCCCTCATACAGCACCCGATGATTGAGAAAGCCCTGGGTAAAAAACTGCCCCTGGCTTTGCACGATCCCCGCCTTTGGCTCCAGCGCGCCGTACACCACCCGGGCAATCCGTGAATGCACGATCAGCCCGGCGCACATGCTGCACGGTTCCAGCGTGACGTACAGCGTACTGCCCGGCAGCCGGTAATTGCTCACGGCCTGGGCGGCCGCGCGGATCGCGACCATCTCGGCATGCGCACTGGGGTCGTTGCCACTGATGGGGCAGTTAAAGCCGCGCCCGATGATTTCCCCATCCTGAACCAGTACCGCGCCCACCGGCACTTCACCCAATGCCGCGCCTTGGGCAGCCAGGGCCAGCGCTTCACGCATGAAGTCCTGATCGCGACTGCGGTCGATAATCGCCGTGGGGCGAAACTGGCGCATTACGCCACCTCGATGGCGGCCATCAGGCCGGTTTCCATGTGGTCGATCACATGGCAGTGGAACATCCAGACACCCGGGTTATCCGCCACCAGCGCTACGCGGGCACGTTCGTTCTTGCCCAGCAGGTAGGTGTCGGTGAAGTACGGAATCACCTTGTGGCGGTTCGAGGCGATGACCTTGAAACTCATGCCGTGCAGGTGGATCGGGTGTTGGTACTGGGTCATGTTCTTCAATTCGAAAATGTAGCTCTTGCCCTTTTCAAGCTTGGCGATCGGGCGGTCGGCGCAGGTCTTGTCGGTGATGTCCCAGGCCTGGCCGTTGATCTGCCACAGGCTCGGTGGCTTGCCATTGTCCACGTTCACCGAGACCGATCCAACCCATTCGAAATTGAAGTTGAGTTTCTCGGCATTGGCCAGGTCCGGCTCGGCAATCGGGTTGGCGGGCAGCGCGGGCGGCCACTCGGTGGGCGCGTCGGTGCTGGCCACCGAGCGGAAGGTGCCCAGGCGCACCGGCCCGTTGCGGATCGACAATTCTTCACCGGCGGGAGGCGCCTTGATCGCCAGGCAAATGCGCATGCCCGGGCCCAGCCAGTATTCCTTGCCCAACGGGCGCGGTTCGACGGGATTGCCGTCCAGGGCATAGATCTGCGCTTCAACGTCGGGGATGTTGATGCGATAGGTCAGGGTGTTATCGAGGTTGAGCAGGCGCACCCGGGTGATCTGCCCGGCCGGCAAATCGATCACCGCCTGGGACACGCCATTGATGGTCGACAGGCGCCCGGCGGTGCCGCCCCGGGCTGCTTCGCGGGGAATGCTGAAGGCGACAAAGGCGCCCTCTTCGTCCACGTGCCAGCTTTTCAGGCTCAGGGTGCGTTCGTGTTTGAAACCGGTGGGTTCGCGCTCTTCGATGATCAGCGGGCCCACCAGGCCACGGCCCAGCTCTTCGCTGCTGTTCACGTGGGGGTGATACCAGTAGCTGCCGGCATCGGGCACGCGGAATTTGTAGTCGAAGTATTCGCCCGGCAGCACCGGCAGTTGCGAGACGTACGGCACGCCGTCCATTTCCAGCGGCAGGCGAATGCCGTGCCAATGGATGGTAGTGGCCACCGGCAGGTGGTTGATAAACCGCACCCGCAGCCATTCACCCTGGCGCACTCGCAACTCGGTGCCCGGCGCCGAAGGGCCGAAGGCCCAGGCTTGGGTCTTGTGCCCCGGCACCAATTCCACGTCCAGCGGTGCGGCGATCAACTCGTAATCGTGCCCCGCCTCGGCCTCGGCGACTTTGCCCAGCCAATAGCGGTAGGCGCCACCGGCACCGACGCCCACCACGGCAAGACCGGCAAGACCACCCAGGATTTGTCGACGGGAAAACGATTGGGACACAACAACCTCACGTATCTGCCGCGGGTCCGAGACCCGCAAAGGGCAGATACCATACACCGGCATCACCTAAACAGTAAGGGTTCGCATTGCCACATGTAGGAGCGGGCTTGCTGTGGTGAGCGGGCTTGCCCCGCGTTGGGCTGCGAAGCAGCCCCATCAATCTGTGGTGAACCCGACGGGGGACAAGCCCCCTCACCACAGCCCGCTCCCACATTGGATCTTCAGCGATTTTTTAATGTTTGGCAGCAGCCAGAATCAAGGCTTTCATCTCGGCGACGGCGCCTTTGAATCCGACGAACAGCGCATGGGCCACCAGCGCATGGCCGATGTTCAGCTCGTTGATGCCCTTGATCGCAGCCACGGCTTCGACGTTATGGTAGTGCAGGCCGTGGCCGGCGTTGACGATCAGGCCTTCGCCCAGGCCGCATTTGACGCCGTCGATGATGCGCTGCAATTCATCAGCGACTTCGGTCGGCGTGGTGGCGTCGGCGTAACGGCCAGTGTGCAGTTCGATGGCCGGGGCACCGACACGGCGCGAGGCTTCGATCTGGCGCTCGTCGGCGTCGATGAACAGCGAGACTTCACTGCCGATCTTCGACAGGCGTTCCACGGCGGCCTTGATCCGCGCTTCCTGGCCGGCCACATCGAGGCCGCCTTCGGTGGTCAGTTCCTGGCGGGTTTCCGGCACCAGGCAGATATGCGCCGGGCGGATGCGCTCGGCGAATGCCATCATTTCTTCGGTGACGCCCATTTCGAAGTTCATGCGGGTTTGCAGCACGTCCTTGAGCAGCAGTACGTCGCGTTCCTGGATGTGGCGGCGGTCTTCGCGCAGGTGCACGGTGATGCCGTCGGCACCCGCTTCTTCGGCGTCCAGCGCGGCCTTGACCGGGTCCGGGTAACGGGTGCCCCGGGCCTGGCGCAGGGTGGCTACGTGGTCGATGTTCACGCCGAGAAGAATGCGATTGCTGGTGGTCACGAAAAGCGCTCCTGAAGAGGGAAGGAATCGCTGCACAGCATACACGGGGATGTCAGGGCTTTCGAAACAACTCGCGACTGACCAATGGCCGACCGCCCAAATGCACGGCCAGGGCCTGGCGCATCAGGCGCTTGGCGGCGGACAACGCGCCGGGGGCGGTCCAGTCGGCTTCGCTCATGGCCAGCAACTCGGTGCCCTGGAACAGGCCGGGTTGCAGCAGGTAGACACGCTCCAGGCCCGCGTCGACTTGCAGGCGGTACATGCCGTCGGCGGCGATGGGGTCGCCGTGCAAGTCGCTGCTCAATTCGAAGCCGTAGCCAAGGTCGTCCAACAGGCGCCATTCGAACGCGCGCAGCAGCGGCTCCAAAGGGCGGCCTTCGGCGAGGGCGAGCAAGGTGGCGGCATAATGATCGAAGACGCCGGGGTGCGGGTCTTCGGCGGGGAGCAGGCGAATCAGCAATTCGTTGAGGTAGAGGCCGCTGAACAGCGCCTCACCGTTGAGCCAGTTGGAGGCACCGGCGGCCTCCATGCGGCCGACGTTCTTCAGCTCACCGCGTCCGCGAAACTCCACTTCCAGGGCCACAAAGGGCCGCGCCAGGGTGCCGGCCTTGCCGCGCGCACTGCGCAAGACAGCGCGCAGACGTCCTTGGGGTGTGAGGAAGTCCACCAGGGCGCTGGTCTCGCGGTAGGCGCGGCTGTGCAAGACGTAGGCGGGTTGGCCGGTGGGTGGGGTGGAGGACATGAGACGGGAGCTTTTCCTGTGGCGAGGGGGCTTGTCCCCCGTTGGGCTGCGCAGCAGCCCCAAACAAAGTAGCTGCAGTCTTTCAGAAAGACCTTATTGTTTGCTTTTAGGGCTGCTTCGCAGCCCAACGGGGGACAAGCCCCCTCGCCACAACAAGCCCCTCACCCACAAATCCGGTCAGGGCTTACAGGTCGCCGTAACCCAACGAACGCAACGCACGCTCATCATCAGACCAGCCACCCTTAACCTTCACCCACAGGTTGAGCATGATCTTGGAATCAAACAGCAATTCCATGTCCTTGCGCGCTTCGGTGCCGATGCGCTTGATGCGCTCGCCCTTGTCGCCAATGATGATTTTCTTCTGGCCGTCACGTTCAACGAGGATCAGCGCGTGGATGTGCAAGGTCTTGCCCTGCTGCTTGAACTCTTCGATTTCGACGGTGATCTGGTACGGCAGCTCGGCACCCATCTGGCGCATGATTTTCTCGCGTACCAGTTCGGCGGCGAGGAAACGGCTGCTGCGGTCGGTGATCTGGTCTTCCGGGAAGAAGTGCTCGTTCTCCGGCAGGTAACCGGCGATCACGCGCTCCAGGGCTTCGAGGTTGTGCCCGTGCTGGGCCGAGATCGGCATGATCTGGGCGTTCGGCAGTTGTTCCTGCAGCCAGCTCAGGTGCGGCATCAGCTCGGCTTTGTCTTCGATACGGTCGGTCTTGTTCAACGCGACGATCAACGGGCCGGTGACGTACTGCACGCGTTCCAGAACCATCTGGTCTTCGTCGGTCCACTTGGTGCGGTCGACCACGAAGATCACCACGTCGACGTCTTTCAACGCCGCCGAAGCGGTTTTGTTCATGTAGCGGTTAAGGGCCTTTTCGCCGCCTTTGTGCATGCCCGGGGTATCAACGTACACCGCCTGGACGGCGCCTTCGGTCTTGATGCCCAGCATGTTGTGGCGGGTGGTCTGAGGCTTGCGCGAAGTGATCGCCAGCTTCTGTCCCAGGATGTGGTTCAGCAACGTGGACTTGCCCACGTTCGGACGGCCGACGATGGCAACATAGCCACAGCGAGTTGCGGTTGAATCAGTCATGGCCATTCTCCACGCCCAGGGCAATCAGTGCTGCAGCGGCCGCTACCTGTTCGGCAATACGACGGCTCACACCCTGACCTCGGCTTTTTTCATTCAGTAAGGTGATTTCACATTCGACGAAGAAGACTCGGCAATGCGGCTCACCCTGGATATCCACCACTTCGTAACGCGGCAGGTCGCAACCACGGGACTGCAGGAATTCCTGCAGGCGGGTCTTGGGGTCTTTGTTGGTGTCTACCAGCGTCAGGCTTTCGATCTCGGTCGACAGCCAGGCGACGACGCGCTCTTTGGCCGCTTCCATGCCCGCATCGAGGTAGATCGCGCCGATCAGCGCTTCAAGGGCGTCGGCCAGGATCGACTCGCGACGGAAACCGCCGCTCTTCAGCTCGCCGGAGCCCAGGCGCAGGTAATCACCCAGGTCGAAACCACGGGCCAGTACGGCCAGGGTCTCACCTTTCACCAGGCGCGCACGCAAGCGCGACAACTGGCCTTCGCGGGCCAGGGGGAAGCGATTGAACAGGGCTTCACCGGCGACGAAATTGAGGATGGCATCACCGAGGAATTCCAGGCGCTCGTTGTTACGCCCGGCAAAACTGCGGTGTGTAAGGGCAAGGATCATCAATTCCTGATCCTTGAAGGTGTAGCCGAGCTGACGCTCGAGACGGCTTAGAGAAACGCTCACGGTTTACCCACATTCAGTTCGAGGCACCGGTGGCCTGCGACGATTAACGCTGTGTTCAAATTCAAATCCTGGTGGTTGCTGCATGGAGCCGGACTTTGTCCAAGCCCCAGAAAAGCATTCGGCGCTGTGTTCACAGCGCCGCATGGATTACTTGATCAGCCCGACCCGCGAGAAGTTCGGCAGGTGGCTGAGCTTGGGTTCCGGCCAACTCATCCAGACCGCGAAGGCCTTGCCGACGATATTCTGGTCGGGGACCATGCCCAGCAGGTCCTTGGGAATATTGGGATCATCCCAGTAACGGCTGTCGTTGGAGTTGTCGCGGTTGTCGCCCATCATGAAGTAGTGCCCGGCAGGCACTGTCCACTGGTTGTCAGGCGGCGAACGGTAGCGGCTCATTTCCTTGCGGATTTCGTGCTCTACCGCTCCGAGTTTCTCCTGGTACAGCTCGGCGCTGCCCAGGGTGTTTGGCTCGGAACCGATCAGTTTTTCTGCCACCGACTCGCCGTTGACGAACAGGCGCTTGTCGCTGGTGTAGCGAATCACGTCGCCCGGCAGGCCCACTACACGCTTGATGTAGTTGACGTTCGGGTCGCTTGGGTAGCGAAACACCATCACATCGCCGCGCTGCGGGTCACCGATCTCGATCACTTTCTTGTCGATCACCGGCAAGCGGATCCCGTAAGAAAACTTGTTCACCAGGATGAAGTCGCCCACGTCCAGGGTAGGTTTCATCGAGCCCGAAGGGATCTGAAACGGCTCCACCAGGAACGAACGCAACACCAGCACGATGAACAACACCGGGAAGAACGACTTGCCGTATTCAACCAGCATTGGCTCTTTGTTCAGTTTCTCGATCACCGCCACATCGGGCTGGCTGACGCTGCCCTGATAGGACGCGATGGCTGCCCGGCGACGCGGGGCGAAGAACACCAGATCGAGCAACGCCAATAGACCGCAAACGGCAACGGCGATGACCAGCAACAGCGGGAAATTTAGTGACATAGGACCTAACTATCCAACCTGAGCACCGCAAGGAAGGCTTCTTGTGGAATTTCCACGTTGCCCACTTGCTTCATGCGTTTTTTACCGGCCTTTTGCTTCTCGAGCAGCTTGCGCTTACGGCTGACGTCGCCGCCATAGCATTTGGCCAGTACGTTCTTTCTGAGTGCCTTGACGGAGGTCCGTGCAATGATCTGCCCGCCAATGGCGGCCTGGATCGCGACGTCGAACATCTGGCGCGGAATCAGTTCTTTCATCTTTTCGGTCAACTGGCGACCTTTGTAGTGCGCGTTGTCCTTGTGCACGATCAGCGCCAGGGCATCCACCTTGTCGCCGTTGATCAGCACATCCAGCTTCACCAGATTAGCTGATTGGTAACGATCAAAATGGTAATCCAGCGAAGCATAGCCGCGGCTGGTGGATTTGAGACGGTCAAAGAAGTCGAGGACCACTTCGTTCATCGGCAAATCGTAGGTCACTTGCACCTGGGTACCGAGGAAGAGCATGTCGTGTTGTACGCCACGCTTTTCAATACACAGGGTAATGACGTTGCCCAGGTGCTCTTGCGGCACAAGAATATTGGCCCGCACGATCGGTTCGCGCATGTCCTCGATGGAAGACAGATCCGGAAGCTTGGACGGGTTGTCGACGTAAATCGTTTCACCGGTTTTCAGCGCCAGCTCAAAAATAACCGTCGGCGCGGTGGTGATCAGGTCCAGGTCGTATTCGCGCTCGAGGCGCTCCTGGATGATTTCCATGTGCAGCATGCCCAGGAAACCACAGCGGAAGCCGAAGCCCAGGGCGTCGGAGCTTTCCGGGGTGTACTGCAACGACGAGTCGTTGAGGGTCAGCTTCTGCAGGGCTTCGCGGAAATCCTCGAAGTCGTCTGAGCTGACCGGGAACAGACCGGCGTAAACCTGCGGCTGGATGCGTTTGAAGCCCGGCAGCACGTCGACGTCAGGGGTGGAGCTCAAGGTCAGGGTGTCACCTACCGGTGCACCGTGGATGTCCTTGATACCGGCGATGATGAAGCCCACTTCACCGGCTTTCAGATCAGCGGTTGCGGTGTGCTTCGGGTTGAAAACACCGACGCTGTCCACCAGGTGGATCTTGCCGGTGGATTTGACCAGGATCTTGTCGCCCTTCTTCACACGGCCGTGGCGCACGCGTACCAGGGAAACAACGCCCAGGTAGTTGTCGAACCAGGAGTCGATGATCAACGCTTGCAGCGGATCTTCGTAGTTGCCGGTGGGGGCTGGAATGGTCTTGACCAGGCGCTCGAGCACTTCGTCGACGCCCAGGCCGGTCTTGGCACTGCACTCGACGGCGTCGGTGGCGTCAATGCCGATGATCTTCTCGATCTCTTCCTTGACGCGGTCCGGATCGGCCTGTGGCAGGTCGATCTTGTTCAGCACCGGCATCACTTCCAGGCCTTGCTCGATGGCGGTGTAGCAGTTGGCTACGGATTGGGCTTCAACACCCTGGCCCGCGTCCACCACCAGCAACGCACCTTCACAGGCCGCAAGCGAACGGCTGACTTCATAGGTGAAGTCGACGTGGCCCGGGGTGTCAATGAAGTTGAGCTGGTACTTGATACCGTCTTTGGCGGTGTAATACAGAGTAACGCTGTGGGCCTTGATGGTGATCCCGCGCTCGCGCTCGAGGTCCATGGAGTCCAGCACCTGGGCTTCCATTTCACGCTCGGCAAGGCCGCCGCACATCTGGATGAATCGATCGGCCAGCGTCGACTTGCCATGGTCAATGTGGGCGATGATGGAGAAATTGCGGATATGACTCAAATCACTCACGGATCAACACTCAAAAAGGCTGCAGGCAGACTGCCCGCTGAAAAATAGCCGGGAATTGTACCTGATGCGCAGACCAGACGTCATCCATGGTGACCAAGAACAAAAATGCCCCGATCGTTCGAGCGGGGCATTTTTTGTTCATAAGCGCGGGCTCAACCGGCCCGGCGCAACAGCCAGAAGCCGGCCACGGCGCAGATCGCGGTCGGCACCAGCACCGCAAACAGCGGCGAGAAGCCGAATACCAGACTGGATGGCCCCAGCAGGTCCTGGGCAATACGGAAGGTGAACCCCACCAATACGCCGGTAAACACGCGCTGACCGAGGGTTACCGAGCGCAGCGGGCCGAAGATGAACGAGATCGCCATCAGTACCAGCGCAGCGGTCACCACCGGCTGCAACACCTTGACCCAAAACGCCAGCCAGTAACGACCGTTGTTCAAGCCCTGGTCCTTGAGGTAGTGGATATAACCCCAAAGGCCGGAGATCGGCAGGCTTTCGGGGATCATCACCACGGTGTTCAGCAATTCAGGCTTGAGGGAAATATCCCACTGCTCCGTCGGCACATTGATCACTTCGGTGCTCGACGCCGCGCCCTTGCCGATATCGCGGAAATAGGTGGTGCTCACCTCGCTCAGTTGCCACTTTTCGTCGGCGTACTGCGCACGTTTGGCGAAGCTGGACGACAGAAGGTGACGTTCTTTATCGAAGTGGTAGCGCGTGACACCGACCAACAGGCCGCCCGGTTGCACGGCGTTGATGTGGATGAACTCCTCACCCTGGCGGTGCCACAGGCCATGCTTGGAGCTCTGGGCATCACCCGAGCCCTGGGCCAGGGCACGATTGGCCTGGGCCGTGGATTCGGCCGGAGGCGCCACGTATTCGCCGATCAGCACGCTGACCACCATCAGCAACAGCATGGGCTTCATGACCGCCCACACGATGCGGCCGATGGAAACACCCGCCGCACGCATGATGGTCAGTTCGCTGTTGCTGGCCAGGCTGCCCAGGCCGATCAGGCAGCCGATCAGCGCAGCCATCGGCATCATGTCGTAGAGACGACGGGGCGCGGTCAGCGCCACGTAGCTCAGAACGTCGGTGACGGTGTAGGTATCGCTGACGTTGCCGACCTCGTCAATGAAGGCGAACAACGAGGCCAAACCCAGAATAATGCCCAATACCGCAAGGATTGCGACCAGAACGCTGCTACCAATGTAGCGGTCGAGCTTAACCACGAGCCATCTCCTTCATGCTGCGACGACTCTGCATCTTCAAGCGCAACGGTTCCCAATAAAGCAGGCCCAGGCCAATCGCCAGGAAGATCCCGTGGACCCACCACAGCCCAAGGGCGGGCGGCAGCTTGCCCTTCTCCAGGGAGCCGCGGGCGGAAATCAGGATGGTCAGGTAAGCCATATACAGCAGGATCGCCGGCAACAGCTTGAGGAAGCGGCCCTGGCGCGGGTTGACCCGGGACAGCGGCACGGCCATCAAGGTCACGATAAACACCAGCAGCGGCAGGGAAATCCGCCATTGCAGCTCGGCAATCGAGCGCAGTTCCTTGCTGCCGATCAGGTCTGGCGTCGGGATCGCGTCACGGTCGGTGACTTCGTCGCTGACATCCGGCCGGGCCAGCATCACGCCATAGGTGTCGTATTTGATTGCGCGGTAATCGGCCTGCCCGGGGCTGCCGTCATAGCGATAGCCGTTTTCCAGGATCAGGTAACGGCTGCCGTCCGGACGCACTTCCTGCCGGCCGCTGTCGGCCACCAAGATCGAAATGCCACGGTCTTTCTGGTTCTGGCCGAGGTTTTTCTGGGAGATGAACACGCCGCCCAGGTTGGCACGGTCATCCGACAGTTGTTCGGTGTAGGTCACCCGGGTGCCGTCGTTGAGCGCTTGAAAGCGGCCCGGCTCCAGGGTGTCGAATTCGGTCATGGCGTCCTGTTTATTGAGCACCAACTGGAACTGCAAGGCTCCCTGGGGTGCCAGGCTCAAGCTCAACCAGGCCACGACCAGCGCGATACCGGTGGCAGGAACCATGGTCATGGCCAGCAAACGTTGCTGGCTCATGCCGGTGGCCGACAGTACGGTCATTTCGCTTTCAAGGTACAAGCGACCATAAGCCAGCAGGATCCCGAGAAACAGGCCCAATGGCAGGATCAGTTGCAAGAAACCTGGCAGGCGAAAGCCCATGATCAGGAACAGCGAGCCCGGATCCAGGGCGCCCGAGGCAGCCTGGGCGAGATATTTGACGAAGCGACCACTCATGATGATGACCAGCAATACCGCACTCACGGCACTCAGGGTCAACAGGACTTCGCGGGACAGATAACGGAAGACGATCAAACCAGACACTCCAGGGTTGTCAGGCTAAGGCGGCCAAACAAGCAAGCATATCGAGTCGACCCATTGCTGCAGGCCGGCTAAAAAGATGCCGCATTATCCTGTGATTGACCGCACCTGTCACGGAGCTTGCTCATACGCGTGCACAAAGCTGTCCGCAAGGGTTGTCAGGCTCGGCCGGCGAGGTTCAAACTGCGGCCTTTGTCGCGGGCGGCCTACAGGCTGCCAAGCTTACAAGCCGGAGTACAGACTCCTGGCTCACTGACCTTTATAAGGGACCCGAAAATGGAACTGGTTGTAAAAAGCGTTAGCCCCGAAACGTTGAAAACCGCCACCCTCGTGGTCGCTGTCGGCGAAGGCCGCAAGCTGGGCGTTGCCGCCAAGCAACTGGACGAACTGAGCGGCGGCGCCATCAGCGCGGTCCTCAAGCGCGGCGACCTGGCCGGCAAAGTGGGCCAGAGCCTGCTGCTGCAAAGCCTGCCTAACCTTAAAGCCGACCGCGTATTGCTGGTGGGCGTGGGCAAGGACGCCGAACTGGGCGACCGCCCGTTCCGCAAGATCATCAGCGGCATCCTCAATACCCTCAAGGGCCTGGGCGGCACTGATGCAGCCCTGGCGCTGGATGAAATCGTAGTAAAAGGCCGCGACAGCTACGGCAAGACCCGCCTGCTGGCCGAAAGCCTGCTGGACGGCGAATACGTCTTCGACCAGTTCAAGAGCACCAAAGCCGAACCCCGCGCCCTGAAGAAAGTCACCCTGCTGACCATCAAGGCCGCCCAGGCTGAAGTCGAACGCGCCGTGACCCACGCCCAGGCCATCGCCGGCGGCATGGCGTTCACCCGTGATTTGGGCAACCTGCCACCGAACATCTGCCACCCTACCTACCTGGGCGAGCAAGCCAAGGCGCTGGGCAAGGAATTCAAGGGCCTGAAAGTCGAAGTCCTGGATGAGAAGAAGATCAAGGAACTGGGCATGGGCTCGTTCTATGCCGTGGGCCAGGGCAGCGACCAGCCACCACGCCTGATCGTGATGCAATACAACGGCGGCAAGAAGTCCGAGAAGCCCTTTGCCCTGGTCGGCAAAGGCATCACCTTCGACACCGGCGGCATCAGCCTCAAGCCGGGCCTGGGCATGGACGAGATGAAGTACGACATGGGCGGTGCCGCCAGTGTCTTCGGTACCCTGCGTGCCGTGCTGGAACTCAAGCTGCCGATCAACCTGGTGTGCATCCTGGCCTGCGCCGAGAACATGCCAAGCGGCGGCGCGACCCGTCCGGGCGACATCGTGACCACCCTCAGCGGCCAGACCGTGGAAATCCTCAACACCGACGCCGAAGGCCGCCTGGTGCTGTGCGACGCCCTGACCTACGCCGAACGTTTCAAGCCGCAAGCCGTGATCGACATCGCCACCCTGACCGGTGCCTGCGTGGTCGCCCTGGGCGCCCACACGTCGGGCCTGCTGGGCAACAACGACGAACTGATCGGCCAACTGCTCAGCGCCGGCCAGGCGGCTGACGATCGCGCCTGGCAACTGCCGCTGTTCGATGAGTACCAGGAACAGCTGGACAGCCCGTTCGCCGACATCGCCAACATTGGCGGCCCGAAAGCCGGCACCATCACCGCAGCCTGCTTCCTGTCGCGTTTTGCCAAGAACTTCAACTGGGCGCACTTGGACATCGCCGGCACTGCCTGGACCAGCGGCGGCAAGGACAAGGGCGCCACTGGCCGTCCGGTTCCGTTGCTGACCCAGTACCTGCTGGACCGCGCCAAAGCCTGAAAATGACGATCCCGGGGCGGCGATTTCAACGCCGTCCCAGGCTCAGGAACCGCAATGACCCAAGTCGACTTCTATATCTTGCCCAGCGCCGATCCTTCCGCGCGCCTGGACTTTGCCTGCAAGCTCACCGAAAAAGCCTGGCGCATGGGCCATCGCATCTACCTGCATTGCAGCGACGCCGCCCAGCGTGACGACCTCGACGCCCGCCTGTGGCGCTTCAAGGGCGAAAGCTTCGTGCCACACGGCCCCGCCGAATCAGAGCCGGAAGGCCTGGTGGTGTTGGGTTTGGGCGACAGCTGTGGCGATCACACCGACCTGCTGGTCAACCTCGACCTGAAAGTACCGGCCTTCGCCAAAGGTTTCGCCCGCGTGGCGGAAGTGGTGGTGGAAGATCCGGCTATTCGTCAGGCCGCGCGGGAGAGTTTCCGTTTCTACCGCGAACAGGGCTATTCTCTGCAAGATCACCGGCTACAACGACTTTGAGCATATGATGGATACTCCAAACCCGCTAAAAGACTCTGACCACCTGCTGGATGACCTCGAGTCGATCCGCAAGCTGCTCGGTGATGATGAGCTGCAACCGCCGCTGCTGACCGATGCGGTCAACGGTGACGTACAAATTCCTTTGCTGTTCGACATGGTCGGTGGCAAGCCCGTTGCGCCGCAACCTCTCGAAACGCCCGCGGTACAAGCTGTGCCCGCTGCGGCTGTTGCCGTACCTGCCGCCGAAAAAGCCCCCGACGCCCTGCTGCTGCACTTGGACAACGAACTGCGCGCCGCCGCGCAACTGATCATGCAAGACGTGATCGACGATTTTGCCCCGCATATCGAAACCGAGATCAAGCGCCGGCTGGATGCGCGCATGGAGCGGTTGTTGAGCCAGTACCAGAACTGAGCTTCCATAAAGGAGCGGGCTTTCTCGCTCCTACCCCTGCGCTCCCTCCCCCGCTATACTTGCCGGCTTTCCTGAATTAATGCCAACTAGGGTCCCGCCGCGCATGGATAAGACCTACCAGCCGCACGCTATTGAAACTTCCTGGTACCAGACCTGGGAGTCCGAGAATTATTTCGCTCCGCAAGGCGCGGGCGATTCCTACACCATCATGATTCCGCCACCGAACGTCACTGGCAGCCTGCACATGGGCCATGGCTTCAACAATGCGATCATGGATGCCCTGATTCGTTTCCGCCGCATGCAGGGTCGCAACACCCTGTGGCAGCCAGGCACCGACCACGCCGGTATCGCCACCCAGATGCTGGTGGAACGCCAACTGGAAGCCACCGGCCAGAACCGTCACGACCTGGGTCGCGAGAAATTCCTCGAGAAAATCTGGGAATGGAAGGATCAGTCCGGCGGCAACATCAGCCGTCAGATCCGCCGCCTGGGTTCGTCCGTCGACTGGAGCCGCGAGCGCTTCACCATGGACGACGGCCTGTCGGAAGCCGTGAAAGAAGCCTTCGTGCGCCTGCATGAAGACGGCCTGATCTACCGCGGCAAGCGCCTGGTCAACTGGGACACCAAGCTGCACACGGCGATTTCCGACCTTGAAGTGGAAAACCACGACGAGAAAGGTTTCCTGTGGAACCTGAAATACCCGCTCGCTGATGGCGCCAAGACCGCCGAAGGCAATGACTACCTGATCGTCGCCACCACCCGTCCGGAAACCATGCTCGGCGACGCCGCTGTCGCGGTTAACCCGAACGATGAGCGCTACCAGGCGCTGATCGGCAAGTTCGTTGAGCTGCCGCTGGTCGGCCGCCGCATCCCGATCATTGCAGACGACTACTGCGACCCTGAATTCGGCACCGGCTGCGTGAAGATCACCCCGGCCCACGATTTCAACGACTATGAAGTCGGCAAGCGCCACAACCTGCCGCTGCTGAACATTTTCGACAAGAACGCCGCCGTTCTGCCGGCCTGCCAGGTGTTCAACCTCGACGGCACGCTGAACGACAGCATCGACGGCAAGATCCCGGCCGAATACGCCGGCCTCGACCGCTTTGAAGCGCGCAAGCAGATCGTTGCTGCCTTCGACGCTGCCGGCCTGCTGGTGAGCGTTGACGACCACGGCCTGAAAGTACCGAAAGGCGACCGCTCCGGCACCGTCATCGAGCCTTGGCTGACCGACCAGTGGTACGTGTCCACCAAACCTCTGGCCGAGCCGGCGATTGCTGCCGTGGAAGACGGCCGCATCGCGTTCGTGCCGAAGCAGTACGAAAACATGTACTTCTCGTGGATGCGCGACATCCAGGATTGGTGCATCAGCCGTCAGCTGTGGTGGGGCCACCGGATCCCGGCCTGGTACGACGAGTCGGGCAAGGTCTACGTTGGCCGCGATGAAGCCGAAGTGCGTGCCAAGCACAACCTCGGGCCGGACGTGGCGCTGCAACAGGATAACGACGTACTGGACACCTGGTTCAGCTCGGGCCTGTGGACGTTCTCCACCTTGGGCTGGCCGGAAAAAACCGAGTTCCTCGAGAAATTCCACCCGACTGACGTGCTGGTGACCGGCTTCGACATCATTTTCTTCTGGGTTGCCCGGATGATCATGCTCACCATGCATTTGGTGAAAAACGACGACGGCACCCCACAGGTACCATTCAAGACCGTGTACGTGCACGGCCTGGTACGTGATGGCCAGGGCCAGAAGATGTCCAAGTCCAAAGGCAACGTCCTGGACCCGCTGGACATCATCGACGGCATCGACCTGGAAACCCTGGTGCAGAAACGCACCTCGGGCCTGATGCAGCCGAAACTGGCGAAGAAGATCGAGAAGCAGACCCGCGACGAGTTTGCCGACGGCATCGCCAGCTACGGCACCGACGCCCTGCGCTTCACCTTCTGCTCGCTGGCGTCCACCGGTCGCGACATCAAGTTCGACATGGGCCGCGTCGAAGGCTATCGCAACTTCTGCAACAAGATCTGGAACGCCGCGCGCTACGTGCTGGATAAAGGCGAAGACTGCGGCCAGAACGGCGAGGCCATCGAGCTGTCCCTGGCGGACCGCTGGATCATCTCCCAGTTGCAGCGCACCGAAGCCGAAGTGACCCGTCAACTCGACCAGTTCCGCTTCGACCTGGCAGCACAGGCCCTGTACGAGTTCATCTGGAACCAGTATTGCGACTGGTACCTGGAACTGTCCAAGCCGGTGCTGTGGGACGAAAACGCGCCGATCGAACGTCAGCGCGGCACCCGTCACACCCTGGTCCGCGTGCTGGAAGTGGCCCTGCGCCTGGCGCACCCGTTCATGCCGTTCATTACCGAAGAAATCTGGCAGCGCCTCGCGCCGCTGGCCGGCAAAGACGGCAAGACCATCATGCTGCAGCCTTGGCCAGTGGCCAACGAAGCACGCATTGATGAGGCCGCCGAAAGCGACATCGAATGGCTCAAGACCCTGATGCTCGGCACGCGCAACATCCGCGCCGAGATGAACATCGGTCCGGGCAAGCCACTGGCGGTGTTCGTGAAGAACGCCAGCAGCGAAGACCAGCGCCGTCTCACCGAGAACGATGCGCTGCTCAAGAAGCTGGCGAAGCTGGAGTCGATCACTGTATTGGCCGCAGACGCCGAAGCACCACTGTCCGCCACCGCTCTGGTGGGCGAGATGGAAGTGCTGGTGCCGATGGCGGGCCTGATCGACAAAGGTGCCGAACTGGCGCGCCTGGACAAGGAAATCCTGCGTCTGCAAGGCGAAGTGCAGCGGGTGGGCGGTAAGCTGTCCAACGCGGCGTTCGTCGACAAGGCCCCGGCTGAAGTCATCGACAAGGAACGCGCCAAACTGGCCGAAGCCGAACAGGCTTTGGGCAAGCTGGCCGAGCAACACGCACGGATTTCCAGCCTGTAAGGGGCAACCCGTGTGAAAAAGAGACCTTCGGGTCTCTTTTTTGCCCGCAGAACACTGCTATTTCTCTTTGGAAACCCGATCATTGTGGGAGCTGGCTTGCCTGCGATGGCGTCGCCTCGGTCCGACAGGTACACCGCGTCGCCTGCATCGCAGGCAAGCCAGCCCCCACATTTGGCCGAGTTCGACCAAGGAATGTGTGACAATACCCGCCACTTTTGAAACAACCCCAGAATCGACGCAGCCCATGACCGCCCCCAGCACACCCAAAGCACCGCGCAAGAAGCCAAAATCCACGACCCCGGCCAAGCCCGTCGTTCCGCGGAAAGAGGCCACCTTGCACCCGCGTAACCGCCACCAGGGCCGTTACGACTTCCCGGCGCTGATCAAGACCACGCCGGAACTGGCGCAATTCGTGATCATCAACCCGTACGGCAAGGAAAGCATCGACTTCGCCAGCCCCGACGCGGTACGGGTGTTCAACCGGGCGTTGCTCAAGGCGTTCTATGGCATCAATCACTGGGACATCCCGGCTGACTACCTGTGCCCACCGGTCCCGGGCCGTGCCGACTACGTGCACTTCCTCGCCGACCTGCTGGCCAGCGTCAACGAAGGCGTGATCCCTCGTGGTGCGCCGGTGAAGGTGCTGGACATCGGCATGGGCGCCAACTGCGTCTACCCGTTGATTGGCTACAGCGAATACCGCTGGCACTTCCTCGGGTCGGAAGTCGACCCGACGGCCGTGGCCGCCGCCAAGGCGATCGTGCAGTCCAACGGGCTGAACAAGGCCATCCAGTTACGCCAGCAAACCAACCCCAAGCAGATCCTGCTGGGACTGCTGGAGCCGGGCGAGCGATTTGACCTGACCATGTGCAACCCGCCCTTCCACGCCTCCATGGATGAAGCGACCAAGGGCAGCGAGCGCAAATGGCGTGCATTGGGCAAGGCTGATCCGAAACGCAAGTTGCCAGTGCTGAACTTCGGTGGCCAGTCGGCCGAATTGTGGTGTGAAGGCGGTGAAGCGCGGTTTGTGACCCAGCTGATCGCTGAAAGCGCGCATTTCCAGCATAAAGTGCTGTGGTTCAGCACCCTGGTGTCAAAGGCGTCGAACCTGCCGGCGATCCAGACTGCGCTGAAAAAAGCCGGTGTGCTGGAGAGCCAGGTAGTGGAGATGTCCCAGGGCCAGAAGCAAAGCCGCTTCGTCGCCTGGACCTTCCAGACCCCGAGCGAGCAACAGGTGTGGCGCCAGCGTTGGGCGCGTAAAGACTGATAAATCGCAGGCAACAAAAAACCGCGCCCGGATCACTCCGGAGCGCGGTTTTTTTGCTGCGTCTTACTTGTTAACAGCGTCGGTCAGGCCTTTGGCCACAACCAGCTTGATAACTTTCTTGGCAGCGATTTCGATGGCAGCGCCAGTCGAAGGGTTACGGCCAGTACGGGCAGGACGCTCGGTCACTTTCAGTTTGCCAACGCCTGGCAGAGTGATTTCGCCGCCATTTTCCAGCTGATCAGCAACGATCTGGCTCAGTTGGTCCAGCAGAGCGCGCACGGTGGTTTTCGGTGCGTCTACAGCTTCAGCCAGATCAGCGATCAGTTGGTCTTTAGTAATAGCCATTGTGGTGTTCCTTCCCTATCAAATTCATTTGGATTGCAGAGTGCAGTGTCAGCCATCGAGCCCTGCCATCAAGGCCTGGCACCCAAGGGCTATAACCACGAAGATCGGGGTTATAGATACCTGAAACCGGGTTTGGTTCGACCTGACAAATGCTGAATGCACGCTTAACGCCCAGACTGCGCGTAAGACGGGGCAAAACTAGCACAGAGACGGGGAAATATCCGCCTCAACATACCCATTTGGTCAGCTTTATCGCTCTAAACCGTGAAAAAAAGGCATATGGACCGTCGGAGGGTGCCCAAAATGCCCTCCGAACAGCGCCATCCCCAGCGGGTGCGGTACACTGGCGACTTTTTCCGGGAGCCTCACCACTCCCCTTCAACCAGCCGAGAAGCCCATGCCGATCCGTCATTGCATCGTCCACCTGATCGACAAAAAACCCGACGGCACACCCGCAGTTCTCCACGCCCGCGACTCCGAGCTTGCCGAGTCGGCTGCGATCGAGAACATGCTTGCCGACCTCAACGAGAGCTATAACGCCAAACAAGGCAAGGCCTGGGGCTTTTTCCATGCCGAGTCCGGCGCGCACCCGTTCAGCGGCTGGTTGAAGGAATATTTCGACGGCGGCAAGGATTTCACCGCCTTCAGCCGCATCGCGGTGGAACACCTGCAAAAGCTGATGGAAGAGTCCAACCTCTCCACCGGCGGCCACGTGCTGTTTGCCCACTACCAACAGGGCATGACCGATTACCTGGCGATCGCCCTGCTGCACCACAGCGAAGGCGTGGCGGTGACCGACCAGCTGGACGTGACCCCGTCGCGCCACCTGGACCTGGGCCAGTTGCACCTCGCCGCGCGGATCAACGTCTCCGAGTGGCAGAACAACAAGCAGTCCAAGCAGTACATCTCGTTTATCAAGGGCAAGAACGGCAAGAAGGTCTCGGAGTACTTCCGTGACTTTATCGGCTGCCAGGAAGGCGTCGACGGCCCGGGCGAGACCCGCACCCTGCTCAAGGCCTTCAGCGACTTTGTGGAAAGCGAAGACCTGCCGGACGAGTCCGCCCGCGAAAAAACCAAGACCCTGGTGGACTACGCCAGCAGCCAGGCCAAGCTCGGCGAGCCAATGGGCCTGGAAGAGCTGTCGGGGCTGATCGACGAAGAGCGGCCAAAAGCCTTCTACGACCACATCCGCAACAAGGATTACGGCCTGTCGCCGGAAATCCCGGCGGATAAACGCACCCTGAACCAGTTCCGCCGCTTCACCGGGCGCGCCGAAGGCCTGTCCATCAGCTTTGAAGCGCACCTGCTGGGCGACAAGATCGAATACGACGAAGCCGCCGGCACCTTGATCATCAAGGGCCTGCCGAC
This sequence comes from Pseudomonas sp. TH32, assembly GCF_016650855.1. NCBI lineage: Bacteria > Pseudomonadati > Pseudomonadota > Gammaproteobacteria > Pseudomonadales > Pseudomonadaceae > Pseudomonas > Pseudomonas sp. TH32. The sequence continues at coordinate 509,823 of NZ_JAEKFA010000001.1, forward strand.
CCAGTTGACCGACCAGCTCAAGCGTCGCAACTGATGCTGGGCGGGGTTCTGAAGAAAGTCCTGCTGGTATTGCTGGTGGTGGTGGTTTTCCAGAACTGGGGCAAGATCGAGCGGTTGTTCAACCCCTCGCAGGTAGTGCCGGAGCAGACACGCGCAGCGGCGCGCGTGGTGCTGTATTCCACCGAGTGGTGCGGCTACTGCAAACAGATCCGGCGCTTTCTGGATTCCAAAGGGATTCCCTACCAGGCGTTTGATATCGAGAAGGACGCCCAGGCGCGCAAGGCGTACGAGGCGTTGGGGGGTGGCGGAATTCCGTTTGTGGACGTGAACGGCACGCTGATTCGGGACTACAACCCGGAAGCGATCATGGCGGCCTTGAAGTAATCCAGCCCCACCCAGTGTGGGAACAGGCTTGTGTGGGAGCTGGCTTGCCTGCGATAGCATCACCTCGGTGCAACTGACTGACCGAGGCGCCTGCATCGCGGGCAAGCCCGGCTCCCACACAAGCCCATTCCCACCCAGGAAGGTGTGTGGCTTAGAAATTGGCCTCCAGGGAAACCATCGCCGTACGTTCTTCACCCACGTTGTAGTACGCCGAACTGGCCGCCAGGCCATTCACCGGCGCCGAGTTGAACGACACGGTACGCGCCGAGCTCAGGTATTCCTTGTCGAACACGTTGAGCATCGAGAACCGCAGCGCGGCCGACTTGAAGACCTTTTTGTCCACCGGCAGGTAAATACCGGCGTTGAGGTCAAACACCGTGCGCCCGGAGATTTTCTCGTTGTTGGTCAAGTCGCCGTAGAACGCACCGACGTACTTGCCGGCAATGTTGCCGTAGTAGCGCTTGTCGTCATACCCGAACACCAGGTTCAACATGTTCTCCGGGACGTTGGCCAACTGGTTGCCCTTGGTCGGCAACAGTACGTTCTTGCTGACAAAGTCGTCTTGCTGCTCGGACTTGGTGTAGGTGTACGACGCGTAGTAGTTGAAGTTGTACGGCAGCAGGCCGCTCCACTCCAGCTCCAGGCCTTTGTTGGTCACGTCACCCACGTTGGCCATCACGTAGTCACCGTTCAAGTCGGTGGTCGACAGCTGACGGTCCTTGAAGGTGATGTAGAACAGGGTGGCGCTCAGGGCCATTTTCTCTTCGGTGTAGCGCCAGCCCAGCTCCTGGTTCCAGCTCAACTCGGGGTTGAGGTTGAGGGAGTCACCCTTGTTGTACAGCACGTAGTTCTGCGGGGTACGCATGTTGCGGGTGACGTTGTAGAACGCCTGGTTGCTCTCGTCGACCTGGTACTTGGCACTGAAGTTCGGCAGGAACTGATGGTAGCGGGCGTTACGTTTTTCCGGCGCGTCGTACAGGCTGCCGAGGTTGTCGCCGTCACGCTCGACGTACTGGTACGCCAGGCCGCCGACAAAGCTCAGGTCTGGCGTGGCTTGCCAGCTGTCCTGCACCCACAGTTTCTGGGCCGGGGTGACGGTGTATTGATGACGACCCTGGACAGTCTTGCCGTTCTTGTCGACCACCTGGCCGCCGCTGTTGTAATCGCCCCAGACGTCGTCCGGTGCCCCCTCGCTGTTGATCCCGATATACGGCTGGGTCTGGCGCTGGCGAGCGCGCTCGTACCAGTAGCCGTAGTCCAGGCTGTGCTCCTCGTTGATGTCCCATTTCATTTTGACGGTGACGCCAGGGCGCCAGGTCTCGGTCCATGAAGGGCGATAGTAGTTGGCCGACTTGAGGTTGCTCAGGTCGTAGTTGCCGGCCTTGTCGGACTTCGGCCCCAGGTTGGTCGCGGTCTGGCCGCTGAAGCTGCCGCCGTTGCCCCAGTAGTAGTAAGGCGCAACCGTCAGGGCCAGGTCATCACGCAGGCGCCAGCGCTGGGTGAAGGTGGTCATGACACTTTCGAACGGGTTGCGGTTGAGCTTGTAGGAGGACGACAGCAAGCCGTTCTTGTAGACCGGCGTTTCCGCGTAATCCAGACGGCGACCCTGTTGCTGGAACTGGCTCTTGCTCAGGGTGTTGTAGTTGTAGTTTTCCTGGGTGTTGTACTTCATGGTGAAGTTGCTGGTGTTGCCGTTGTCGTCTTCGAACAGCGTGCTCCACTCCACCTTGTCGCCGCGCAGGGTGCCCTTGCCGCGCCACTTGTCGCCCTCGGTGTGAGAGGCCGACACCCAGGTCTTGAAGCCGCCCAGGTCGCCGGTGTTGATACGGGCGAAAGACTTTGTCAGGTTGTTCGAGCCCATGGACTGCTTGACGAATAACCCTGGCTCTTTGGTCGGCCGGATCGTGACCATGCCGATGTTGCCGCCGCTGGAACCGATGTGCGGGCCGTCCGCTTCAGAGGAGCCCTGGGTGACAAACACTTCGCCGACGTTTTCCGGGTCGCCCAACTGGTTGGCGTACACGCCATAACTGCCGGAGTCGTTGATCGGTACGCCGTCCATGGAAACCCCGACCTGGTCGGAGTTCATGCCACGCATGGTGAAGCTGGTGCCGCTCATGCCGCTGGCGTCATCGTTGGAAACGTTGATGCCCGGCGTGTATTTGAGCTTGTCGATGGCGTTGGCCGTCGGGGACATTTCGTCCATGGCTTCCTTGGTCACGGTGGACCGGGCCTTGGCACTTTCTTCCTGAATCATGTGGCCGGTACCCAGGGTACGTTCGCCGGCGACGTGCACCGAACCGACGTCCTGGGAGTCGTCTGCCAAAACCAGCGGCGCAAAGCCGCCCAGGCCCGATGCTAAAAGCAGGGCATAGAGTTTGTTGTAGGTCACGAGTAGATCCCTTACATGCATCTATCTGTTGTTATGGGGGAGGTATTGGCGATTTCGGCCGGGTGAACAGCGCCGCCAATCTTCCTGACCACCTGCTCAGGAATCCGAGGATCATCCGTGCATCACGTAACGATTTGGTTACAGGTTTTGGCGATTGCGATGAAGGTTAAATGAAAGGTCCGCAAACACGGATGTGCCAAGGCAGGGGGATTTTCAAGGGAAATCGGTGCAAGTAATGACAGCGCTACGCCATTGCAGCGTAGCGCTCTGTATCTAGCGCAATACGATCATCCGACCGAGCAGCGAGTGTTGTTCGAACCCCAACACCGCCTGCAGGGCATTGAGCACCGCCTGGGGGTCCTTGCTCGGGAAACTGCCGCTGACACGCCGGGCGGCGAGGTCGTCATTGAGTAGGAGAATACGCCCGGGGTAATAACGACCGAGGTCTTGCACCACATCGGCCAGGGGCGCCTTGTAATAATTGAGCCAACCGTCACGCCAGGCCAGTCGCGATTCGCTGTCGACCGCGTGCAGCTCATCGGCGACACCGTCGGCGTAGGCCACTTGCTGGCCGGCGGTCAGAATCTGTTGCTGGCCATCTTTGGACGGCGTCACGCCGACCCGCCCGGACAACACCGTCACCTGGGCGCCCGCCGGCTGCAGGCGCACTTCGAATTGCGTGCCCAGCACCCGCGCTTCGCCACTGCCGGCCTCGACCACAAAGGATTCGCCGGTGTGGGTCACGCTGAAAAAGCCGGCGCCACGGCGCAGCTGGACATGGCGCTCGCCATGCTTGAAATCCACTGCGATGGCGCTGTCCGCGTCCAGGGTGACCTGGCTTTGGTCGGCCAGGGTGACGGTCTTCACCTCCCCGGCGCGGTGACGTAATCGGCACCGAAGTCATCGACCCAGCGCGACGGCTGCCACCCGGCCCCCATCGAGAGCATCACAAGCAGGCAGGCGGCCATCGCCAGCGCGCCGGACCAGCGCCGCACACCGGAGCGCTTCGAGGTGTTCATCGCGTTCAAGTAGCCCTGCAACGCCAAGGCGTCCTCACCGGCCAACTTTCTCGCCGGCACTTCACTCAGTTCCCACAGCACCTGAGCCTGGGCGTAGGCCTCCACGTGCGCCGGGTCGGCCCGCAGCCAACGGCTGAAGGTGGCCTGGTCGCCGCTGCTGGGCTGGTCGTGCAACAGACTCAGCCACGCCAGTGCGGCCTGTTCCTGGTCGGGCGTCGGGGTGACGCTGGCAGTGGAATTCACGGTGCTTTCCTTGGCGATGGGTCACGAAGGCTGGCCTTGCAGGCTTCGAGGGCACGCATCATATGTTTTTCCACGGCACTTTGGGACAGCCCCATGGCCTTGGCGATTTCCGCGTACTTGCGGCCATGGATGCGGTTGAGCAGGAAAATCTGCCGGGTCCGTTCCGGCAGGCTGCGCAAGGCCGCTTCGACATGGCGCAAGTCATTGCCCGCTTCCAGCGCGGCCTGGGGTTCGGAACCCTGGTTGTCTTGCTGCTCGGGCAGCCAGCCTTCATTGCTGCGCACCCGGGCGCCTTCGCTGCGCAGGTGGTCGATGGCGATATTGCCCGCGCAGCGCAGCAAGTAGGTGCTGAGTTCCTCGACCTGCACCAGCGGCCGGCGCCAGAAACGCAGGAACAAATCCTGCACCAGGTCCGCCGCCGTCGCACGGCAACCCACGCGACGGCTGACCAAGGCTTCCATCTGCGAACGCTGGGACAGGAACACCTGCAGAAAATGCGCCCGCCCGCCTGCCGCGTCTGCGTGCTGTTCGTTGGGTTCGGGTGGCGTGGTGATCATCAAGGATGAGCTCAAAGGGTGGCGAAGGCCGCAACCGGGCTGGCCAGCAGGCCGACGCCCGCCAGAATCAAGGCCAGCCTTGGCCGATACGGCAACAGCAACACCAGCAGCAACCCGCTGAGCATCAGTACCGCGCACCACTCCACCAAACCCTGGCTCCAGCCAGTCGCGCGCACGGCGGGCCAGATCGAGACGATCAACAGCAGCCAGCCGCCCACGCGCAAACCCAGGCGCCGACGCGGCGAGGGTTTACTGTGCAGCAGTTCGCCATGGTGGCGGTCCATGGACAGGCACAACGCGGTAAACCCTGCGTAACACAGCAGCAGCGCCAACAGCATTCAGTTCACCTCGCCCTTGAGGGTCAACGGCCGGGCACGTTCGGCCTTGGGCTGAGGGGCGCGGCGGTGCTGCATTTTCCAGGCAGCCCAGGCGAGGAACACGCCGCTGCCCAGGCACGTCAGGTCGAAACCGGCCATGGCCCAGTCGCCGTTGGCCAGCGACACACCCAAGTGCTGCGATGTGGTCAAAGCGTTGAGCACCGGCACACCGATAAACAACATCGCGCCCACGCTCAATTGCTCGATCCAACCGCGGCGCCCCTGGCGGACAATGGCGTGCAAAACGCTCAAGCCCCAGGCAATAAAGAACGCGTTTACTTCCCAGTCCGAGCGCCCGACAAAGCTTGCCGGCAACAGACGATTGGCCCAGAAAAACACCGCAATGGCGATCATCAAGCCCGACATGCTGGCGATGTTCAGCACGTCCACCAGCCGCAGTTCAAACGGCATCACTCCGGTTTTGGTGTGTTTGAGCTGACGCTTGCCCAGCCACATCACCAGCCCGGTGCCGATCATCGCCGTACCCGCCAGGCCGCAGATGAAATACAACCAGCGCAATACCGGGCCGGCGAAATGGCCCATGTGCAAACCGTAGAAGCTGCCGCCGATCGCCGCCGGCAACGACTGCTCGCCGCTGACCCGCAACAGCTCGCCGGTGGTGCCGCTGAATGAGGCGGTGCTGCCAAAGTCGTGCACCACGCGATCCGACCCGGCGCGGAACACATTGACCGAGGCATTCACGTCGCTTGGGTTGTTCACCACCAACCGTCCGACGTGCCCACCGGCCCACTGCTCGCGCGCCTGCTCGTACATAGGCCCCAGCGGCAATAACTGCCCCGGCTGGCCAAGGGCCGGCGCATTGTCGGTGGCCGGGAACACATCATTGAAGAACGCCCGGGTGTCGTTGCCGTAAGAAGCGAGGATGCTCGCCGGCATCACCATGCTCATGAAAATCACCAGGCTGCTGTAGGTGATCATCAAGTGGAATGGCAGCACCAGCACACCCACGGCGTTGTGGCCGTCGAGCCAGGAGCGCTGGCCCTTGCGCGGGCGGAAGGTGAAGAAGTCCTTGAAGATTTTCTTGTGGGTGATGATCCCGGTGATCAACGCCACCAACATCACCATCGCCGCAATAGTCGACAGCCAGCGACCCCACGGATACGGCATTTGCAACTGGAAGTGGAAGCGGTAGAAGAATTCGCCACCCCTGCTTTCCCGGGCCTGGACCTGCTGGCCGCTGACGGGATCGAGGAGTTTTTCGACGAAGTTGCCGCGCTTGCCTGGGTCGACCTTGTCTTGCCACATCACCGACAAACCCGGCTCACGGCTGCTCGGCAAGGTAATAAACCAGCGCGCGGCGTTGGGCGCCTGTTGCTGCAAATACGTTTGGGCGGCGGCCAGGCTACGAGCGTCGTCGACGGGATGCGCCTGCACTTCGGGCTGCATCCAGTGGGTAATTTCGTCTTTGAAATACGACAGGGTGCCCGTCAGAAAAATCGCAAACAGCAGCCAGCCAAAAATCAGCCCGGCCCAGGTGTGCAACCAGGCCATGGCCTGGCGAAAGCCCTCTTTCATGTGCGCGCCATCCAATACGTCAACCCGGCGAACGTGGCCAGAATCGCGCTGGGCAGCAACACGCCAAACCAGGCGCGCCAGGCGGTACGGCAGGCAAAACACCAGATCACCGCCAACAGATAGAAGACAAACGAACTGAGCATGCCGCTGATCACTGCATCGGCGCGGCCGGTGGGCAGCCACAGCGTCATGCACACGCTGGCCAGCGAGGCCAGCAGGTAACCGCCGACCACCGCCGCCAGCACGCGCGAAGTCACGGCCAGACGGTAGGACACGGGAAGTGAGGTTTTGCGTTTCATGCACAAGGCGCCAGGTTCGTCAGTGCGCAATATTAATGATAAATATTCTCATAAGCAAAAGAGAACGCATCCCTGGCAATTGCCGAACCGTCCTACTCGCCCTACAATGCGAACAATTCTTGTTCTCTAAAGCATGCGCATGCTGCCGGAGTGTTCGCGTTGCAGCCGTCCAACACCGTCGAAGTCCTGTACCACGACCATCACCACTGGCTCACCGGCTGGTTGCGACGCAAGCTCGGCTGCCCGGAAAGCGCCGCCGACCTGGCCCAGGACACCTTCATTCGCGTGCTCACAGCACGGGAAACCCCGACGCTGATCGAACCCCGCGCCTTCCTCACCACCATCGCAAAGCGTGTGCTGTTCAACCATTACCGCCGCCAGGACCTGGAGCGCGCCTACCTCGACGCCCTGGCGCAAATGCCCGAGCACGTGGCGCCGTCGGAGGAAGAGCGGGCAATCATCCTGCAAACCCTGATGGAGCTGGACCAACTGCTGGATGGCCTGGCGCCCGTGGTTAAACGCGCGTTCCTGCTGTCCCAGCTCGACGGCCTGACCTACGCGCAAATCGGCGCGGAACTGGGGATCTCCATCGCCACGGTCAAGCGCCACCTGAATAAAGCGGCCATGCGCTGCTACTTCGCCTTATGAGCTTCTCTACCCACGTCGCCGAACAAGCGGTGCACTGGCTGATGGAAATGCAGCAGGGCCCGCTCAACCCGCGCAAACAGGCAGCCTGGCAACAATGGCTGGACGCCCACAGCGAACATCAGCGGGCCTGGGAGCAAATCCAGCGGGTCAACCAGCGGTTGCGCGGGATGCCCTCACCCCTGGCTCACGCCGCGTTGAATGCGCCGAAATCCGGCAGCCGCCGTCAGGCGCTGAAACTGTTGCTGATCCTCGGCGCCGGCTCGGCAGCGGTCTGGGGCCTGCGCCAGCAACATATCCTGCCGCCGTTGAGCGCCGATTACCGCAGCCCCATCGGCCAGCGGCGCAAGTTCCAGTTGGCCGATGGCAGCCAGTTGCAGCTCAACACCGGCAGCGCCGTGGATGTGCACTTTGATGGCCAGCAACGCTTGATCCGCTTGCTCGAAGGCGAAATCCTGCTGACCGCCAAACCCGGCAACACCCCGCTGCGGGTCATCACGACCCAGGGCTTGCTCAGCGCCCAGGCCGCGCGGCTGAACGTGCGGCAGTTCAACGATCACACGCAGCTGGCGGTGTTTGATGGGCACGTTGACGTGATGCCCAACACCTATAGCGGTTTGCCGCTGTCGGTGGAGAAAGCCCATCAGGTCAATTTCACCCGCAAAGGCTGGGATACCGCGCGCCCCACGGATGCCGGCAGCGGGGCCTGGGCCGATGGCATGCTGGTGGCGGCCCACATGCGCCTGGAAGATTTCCTCGCCGAACTGAGCCGTTATCGCCGTGGCCAGCTCAACTGCGACCCGCAAGTGGCCAACCTGCTGATCTCCGGCAGTTACCCGCTGGACGACAGCGAGCGGATTCTGGACCTGCTGCAGGTCAGCCTGCCGGTCAAGGTCCGGCGGTTTACCCGCTACTGGGTGACCGTCGAAGCCCGTGCCTGAATTATTTTCAAAACCCGTGAGCCGTTTTCCAGCCCTCGCGTGACAGAGAAGGAAAGCCCCCTTGATCCTTCCTTCTCAGGACCGCACTTCATGCCCCAGCAACCGACCCGCCTGACGCCCCTCGCCCGCACCCTGCGCCACTTGTTGCTGGGGGCCAGCCTCAGTTTCAGCGCCGTGCCCTACGTGATGGCGGCTGATGCCAAGCCCTACCGCATCGCCCCCACTTCACTGGAAGCCGCGTTGAATCAATTTGGCCGGGAAGCCGGCGTACTGATTTCGTTTGGCTCGGACGTGACGGCCGGCGTGCAAAGCCACGGCCTGTCGGGCAACTACACCGCCGAGGAAGGCTTGAATACCTTGCTCAAAGGCACCGGCCTGCAAGCCCGCGCCGAGGGCAACAATGCCTTCAGCCTGCAACCGGCCAATGCCCCGGCGCCCCTTGAGCTGGGCACCTCCAACGTGGTGGGCGACTGGCTGGGCGATGCGGCGCAAACCAACGTCTTCGAACACCCGGGCGCACGGGACGTGATCCGCCGCGAAGAATTCGAACGCCAGGGCGCGACCCAGGCCCGCGACGTGCTCAACCGCATTCCCGGGGTCAACGCCCCGGAAAACAACGGCACCGGCAGCCACGACATGGCGCTGAACTTCGGCATTCGCGGGCTTAATCCCCGCCTCGCCTCGCGCTCCACGGTCTTGATGGACGGCATCCCGGTACCGTTCGCGCCGTATGGCCAGCCACAGTTGTCGTTCGCGCCCATCAGCATGGGCAACATGGACGCGGTGGACGTGGTGCGCGGCGGCGGTGCCGTGCGTTATGGCCCACAGAACGTCGGCGGCATCGTCAACTTCGTCACCCGCGCGATTCCCGATGCGCCGACGGTAAAAGGTGGCCTGCAGACCGAAACCAGCCCGTCTTCCAGCCACGACGGCTTCAAGACCACCGGCAACCTGCTGGCCGGCGGCACGGCAGACAACGGCCTGGGCGGCGCGATCCTGTATTCCGGCACCCGTGGCGGTGACTGGCGCGAAAACAGCGACACCCGCATCGACGACCTGATCCTCAAGGGCAAATACCAGCTGGACGACGCCAACAGCTTCAACGCCATGGCGCAGTACTACGAAGGCAAGGCCGATATGCCAGGTGGCTTGAGCACCGCGGCCTACAAGGCCGACCCGTATCAGTCCACCCGCCCCTACGACCAGTTCTGGGGCCGCCGCACGATGTTCAACGCGGGCTATCGCTACCAGGAAGACCGCCGGGAATTCACCGTCAACAGCTTCTTCACCACCACCTTGCGCAGTGGCTACCTGGACCAGGGCAGCTTCCTCTCGCTGTCACCCCGCGAGTATTGGGTACGCGGCCTCGAAACCCGCTTTGCCCAAGGCTTCGACCTCGGCCCCACCAGCCACGAAGTCGGCGTGGGCTACCGCTACATCAACGAAGCCGGCCACGAACTGCGCTACCGCACGCCGATTGCCGCCAACCAGCAACTGCCCACCACCGACAGCCGCAACGACCGCGACACCCGGGGCAGCACCGAAGCCAACGCATTCTTCGTCGACGACCGGATTGATATCGGCAAGTGGACCATCACCCCGGGCATCCGCTACGAGATGATCGAGTCCCAGCAGACCAACAACCTCAGCAACGTCAAATACAAGGGTGACTACAACACTGCCCTGCCGGCGTTAAATGTGCTCTACCACCTGACCGATGACTGGAACCTCTACGCCAATACCGAAGGTTCGTTCGGCAGCGTGCAATACAGCCAGATGCCCAACCGCGTGACCAGCGGCGAAGTGAAGCCGGAAAAGGCCCGTACCTGGGAACTCGGCACGCGCTATGACAACGGCACCTTGCGCGCGGAAATCGGCGCATTCCTGATCAACTTCGACAACCAGTACGACAGCAACCAGACCAACGACACCGTGATCGCCCGTGGCGAGACCCGCCACCAGGGCATCGAGTCCAGCATCAACTATGCCCTCGACGGCTTGAGCCCCGCGCTCGCCGGTTTTGATGTGTACGCGACCTACGCCTACGTCGACGCCACCATCCGCGAAGACGGCCCGAACAAAGGCAACCGCGTGCCCTTCTCTTCCAGGCACAAAGGCACGCTGGGCGTGGGTTACACCGAAGGTCGCTGGAAGTTGAATGTGGACAGCAGCTACCAGAGCAGCCAATTCGCCGACAACGCCAACACTGAAGCGGAAAGTGCCGATGGCAGCACCGGACGCATCCCTGGCTACATGCTGTTCAGCAGCCGCGCGGCGTACGACTTTGGCCCGCAGCTGTCGGACTTGAACGTGGCGGTGGGTGTGAAAAACATCTTCAACAAGCAGTACTACACCCGCTCGTTTGACGACAACAACAAGGGCAAATACGTCGGTGAGCCGCGCACGCTGTATGTGCAGACGTCCATCGCGTTCTGATTAGCTACCCGCCAGGCACGACGGTGTGCCGGCCACCAACGCGTCGATGGCACAGCGGGTCTTGGCCGGCATGTGCGTCGCCGTGGGCCAGATGACATGGATCGGCATCGGCTGCTCGCGGTGGCCCGGCAGTACCGCCTGCAGTTGCCCGCGCAACACGTAGTGGGCGATCAGCCAACTGGGCAACCAGGCCAGGCCGACCCCGGCAATGGCGGCATCGGCCACGGCCTGCAGGTCATCGAGGATCAACGGCGAGGCCACCCGTTCCCGGTGCGAGGCATTGCTGCGATAGGCAATGCCCCGGTGCACGGCCAGGTCCTCGATGGAGTCGATTCGAGGTGTGCGCTGCAAGTACGCGGGTGACGCCGCCAGGGCAATCGCCTGTTCGCCCAGGCGGCGGGCGCTCAGGCGGTCGGTGTCGGGCAACGCGCCGATGCGTACCGCCAGGTCGAAGCCTTCCTGGGCCAGGTCGATCAGCCGGTCGGAGAAGGAAATCTCGATCTCCAACTGCGGAAAACGGTCCATCAGCCCCCATAACGCCGGCGCCGCGTAGTGGTGGCCGAACGCCAAAGGCAAGCTCGCCCGCAACCGTCCACGGGGTTGCTGGCGGCCGCTTTCCAGCACGGACTCGGCGGCTTCCAGCTCGGCCAGCGCCCGCAGGCAATGCTCGTAATAGGCCTGCCCGTCTTCGGTCAATCGCTGGCGGCGGGTAGAGCGCTGCAACAGGGACGTGCCCAGCCGCGCCTCCAGGCGAGCCAGGCCCTTGCCCACCGCCGAGCGCGTGAGGTTCAGCCGTTCGGCGGCCTCCGTCAGATTGCCGCTCTCGACGATCTGCAAAAACAGTTCAACACCATCAAAGCGCGGGGTAGCCATGGTCGTTTGTCGCCCTTAATTCCCTTATCACAGGAAGAAGTATCGCCAATAAAGAATCCTATTCCCGCAAAAATGACACCTTCCCCCATCGAAAGGAAGAGGCCATGCCATCCGACGCCGTTGTATCCGCCATCAGCCCGCCGCGTACCGCCAGGGACGGCCTCGCGCTCACCGCCGTGTGCCTGGTGGCGCTGATGTTCGGGCTGGAGATTTCCAGCGTGCCGGTCATCCTGCCCACCCTTGAACAGCAATTGGGCACCGGCTTCCAGGACGCCCAATGGATCATGAACGCCTACACCCTGGCCTGCACCAGCGTGCTGATGGCCGCCGGCACATTGGCCGATCGTTTTGGCCGCCGACGCATGCTGGTGCTGTGCCTGTGGGTATTCGGGCTGGCGTCGCTGGCCTGTGGGCTAGCCAACGACGCCTCCACGCTGATCGCGGCGCGTTTTGTCCAGGGCGTGGGTGCCGGGGCCATGATGATCTGCCAGTTCGCGATCCTGTCACACCAGTTCAGCGAGCCGGCGGCGCGGGCACGGGCCTTTGCGGTGTGGGGCGTGATCGCCGGTGTGGGCTTGGGTTTCGGGCCGATGGTGGGCGCATTGATTCTGGCCGTCGCGGATTGGCGCTGGGTGTTCCTGGTGCATGTGCCGCTCACGTTGGTCACCCTGGCCTTGCTGCGCATCAGCGTGCAGGAATCCCGTGACCCGGCGGCCCATCGCCTCGACATCGCCGGCATGACCACCCTGACCCTGGCGGTGTTTGCCCTGGTCTACTTCATCACCCAAGGCACCGCGAGCGGCTTTGCCACACCGGCCATGCTGGGTTGGGCCGGACTGTCGGTGGCTGGCTTGCTGTTGTTCGTGGTGATTGAGCGGCGCAGCCCGCATCCGATGTTCGACTTCTCGGTGTTTCGCATCCCGCGCTTCAACGGCGCGCTGATGGGCTCGATCGGCATGAACTTCAGTTTCTGGCCCTTCATGATCTACCTGCCGCTGTATTTCCAGGCCGGCCTGGGTTACGACACGATGCTCACCGGGCTCGCCCTGCTCGCCTACACCCTGCCCACGCTGGTGGTACCGCCGCTGGCCGAACGCCTGGCCCTGCGCTACGGCGCCGAACGCATCATCCCGTTGGGCCTGGGCTTGATGGGCGTGGGGTTTATGGCCATGGCCGCGATCAACCATAGCGACCAGCCCAGTGTGGTATTGATCCTGATCGCCTGTGGGATTGCCGGCAGCGGCTTGGCGCTGACCAACTCGCCCACCACCAACACCACCACCGGCTCGGTGTCGTCCGATCGCGCAGGCATGGCCTCGGGCATCGACTTCAGTGCACGGCTGATCACCCTGGCGCTCAATATCGCGTTGATGGGATTGGTGTTGATCCTCGGGATCGCTCATTACCTGGCTGGCGCATTGCCCGACACCGCACAACTGGCCACCCTCAGCCAGGACATCGCCGCCGGCAAGCTGGAGGTGTTGCCCCAGGGCCAGGTGATCGCCCAGGCCGCGCTGCGCAACGGTGCCGGTTGGGCCATGGTCTACGCCGGTTTTGGCGCGTGCGCACTGGCGGTCTTGAGCCGCAGCTTTTTCCGACGCAGCCCGCACTGACCTTTTGCGCATAAAAAAACGGGCCTGCATCTGCAGGCCCGTTTTCAGTGGGGTTGAAAAAGTATCAGCTATCAGCCGTTAAGCGCAGCCTGTTCGTTTTCCAGGAATTCCTCTTCAAGCTCGGCCTCGTCAGCCTTGGTATTGGGCAGGCTTTGACCCGCGGCGCGTGGTTTGCCGCGCAGTTTGCCGTACAGATGCTCCAGCGCATGCTCCAGCTTGGTGGCCGCACCATCGATCGCCTGTTCCAGCGTATCGGCTTTATGGAGGACCGAAATCGGTTGATGGCCTTTTGGCCGTGCTTCCAGTCGGCAACTCAGATCATGTGGACCGGGCTTGTCACCGTTTTCGTCCCGCAGATAAACCTCGACTCGGGTCAGATCTTCTTCATAACGTTCGAGCGTGCTCTCAATGGTGGTACGTACCCACTCCTCCAGTCGGATGCTGCTTTCAATATGGTTATCGCTATTGACTTGGATTTGCATAGTTTTCCCTTATTTCAGCTAGCTCGCGGAAGGCCATTCCTGCTTCACCGGATGGGTGAAAACCATGACCTCCTGATTACACAATTGAGCAGACAGAGGAACATTTCAAGCCCTTTGCAAAGATAAATCCCACATTACAAATTAACCCTGACTACAACCAAAAACGCTGTTAGGGTGGGGAGTTGGTTACATCTTCTTACCGCCAACTTCCTTACAATTGCCCCTCTCCCAACGGGTGCAATCCGCGAAAAATCCCGGCTTCCTCCACCAGCCAGTCATGCACCGCCCGCACGCCCGGATGGCTCAGCGCGCCCGGCGCATACAGCAGCACATACCGTTTGTGATTAGGCACCGCCAGGCCGAACGGCACGATCAACGTGCCACGTTCCAGTTCGTCATTGAGCAAAGTGCGCCGGGCAATCGCCACACCCATGCCGGCAATCGCCGCTTCGATGGTCAGGTGGTTACGGTTGAAGGTATGCCCGCGCCGCACGTCGGCAGCGTCGTAGCCGATGGCATTCAGGTAAAACTCCCACTCTGCGTACTCATAACTCCCACGCCAGGCCGTGATGTCGTGCAACAGCGGGAAATGCACCAGGTCGGCGGGGCCATGCAGCGGCGGTCTCCCGCGCAACAGGCTCGGTGCGCACACCGGGAAGATCTGCTCGTCCAGCAGGGCTGTGGATAACAATCCGGGGTAGCTGCCGTCGTTCAGGTCGATGGCCAGGTCGAAGTCGCCCTCGTGCAGGGCGATGCTGCTGTCTTCGGCCACCATGCGCAGTTGAATATCCGGGAAGCGCTGCTGCAAACGCGGCAGGCGCGGGGTCAGCCATTTGCCGAGAAACGACGGGATCGAACGCAAGCGCAGAGTGCCGCTGATCATCCCGGCGTCCAGGCGCTGCAACTCGGCATCAATGCTGCCATAGGCCTCGCCCACAGTAATCGCCAACCGCTGGCCTTCTGCGCTCAACTCAACCCCGCGTGCGCGTCGGTGGAACAGCCGGAAGCCCAAACGCTCTTCCAACTGACGGATTTGCTGGCTGACCGCGCCCGGGGTGATGTGCAGTTCTTCGGCGCAGCGGGTGAACGACAAATGCCGCGCTGCGCAGGAAAAAACGTGCAACCAGACGTAAGTCTGGCCATGAAGCGGGCGAGCCATAGGGTTTAGTCCTGCTAAAGGGTGTCTTAGAATAATTCGTTGGTCAGTGCCGATCCAGAGGCTCAGTATCGCGCCAATTCCGCTTGTCCTACAAAAGATGGCAGCGATTCCTACTCCATTGCTTGTAAGGGTTTAGCATGGCTATCAGTGTTTTCGATCTATTCAAGGTGGGCATTGGTCCTTCCAGCTCCCATACCGTCGGCCCGATGCGGGCGGCGGCGACCTTCGTCCAGGCGCTGACCGACCAGCAATTGCTCGACGAAACCCGTCGCGTCGAAGTGCGTTTGTACGGCTCGCTGTCCGCCACCGGCGTCGGCCATGCCACCGACCGCGCCTGCGTAATAGGGCTGATGGGCGAATGGCCAGACAGCATCGACCCCACCAGCATCGGCCCACGCATCCAGCAGTTGCGCGAGTCCGGCCAATTGCTGCTCGCCGGCCGCAACTCGATTGCCTTCAACTGGCAACACGACCTCCTGCTGCTGGACGAAAGCCTGCCTTACCACCCCAACGCCATGTCCCTGCACGCCTACGACGAAAACGGCCTGTTGAGCGAACAGACGTACTACTCGGTGGGCGGCGGTTTCATCATCGAAGCGGCGGAAGCTGAATCCGGCATTGCGCCTACCAGCGAAGTGCAATTGCCCTACGACTTCTCCAGCGCCGTCGAACTGCTGGCCTTGTGCAACAAGCACGGCCTGCGGGTTTCCGAATTGATGATGGCCAACGAGCGGGCCTGGCGCAGCGATGCCGAGATCCGCAGCGGCCTGCTGCATATCTGGTCGGTGATGCGTGAATGCGTCGAACAAGGCCTGCGCCACGAAGGCATCCTGCCCGGCGGTCTGGATGTGCCGCGGCGCGCTGCGAAATTGCACCGCAGCCTGTTGGAAATCGGCAAACCCAACGTCATCACTTCAACCTTGTCGGCCATGGAATGGGTCAACCTGTTCGCCCTCGCCGTCAACGAAGAAAACGCGGCCGGCGGGCGCATGGTCACCGCGCCCACCAATGGCGCGGCGGGGATCATCCCGGCGGTGTTGCACTACTACATGAAGTTCAACCCGGACGCGTCCGACGATGACGTAGTGAATTTCTTCCTGGCTGCCGCCGCCGTCGGCATCCTCTGCAAGAAAAACGCCTCGATCTCCGGCGCCGAAGTCGGCTGCCAGGGCGAAGTCGGTTCCGCCTGCGCCATGGCTGCTGCGGGCCTGGCCGACGTGCTGGGTGCGTCCCCGGAGCAACTGGAAAACGCCGCCGAAATCGGCCTGGAGCATAACCTGGGCCTCACCTGCGACCCGGTCGGCGGGCTGGTTCAGGTGCCGTGCATCGAGCGCAATGCCATCGCGGCGGTCAAGGCAATCAACGCCACGCAAATGGCCCTGCGCGGCGACGGCAAACACTTTATCTCCCTGGACCGGGTGATCCGCACCATGCGCGACACCGGCGCCGACATGCACGACAAATACAAAGAAACTTCACGGGGCGGCCTGGCCGTTAGCTGGGTGGAATGCTGAGGAGCATTCCCTGACCGTCCCAACGTGAGCCCGCGCAAAAATAATAACGAGGCAATAACGATGACCGATGTACGTACACCTGCTGCCGAAAATCCCGCTGTAGACCTGACCACGACCACCGTGACAACCGGCTGGAACAAACACGACACCACCTGGATGCTCGGCCTCTACGGCACCGCCATCGGTGCCGGCACCTTGTTCCTGCCGATCAACGCCGGCGTCGGCGGCTTCTGGCCGTTGATCGTGCTGGCGTTGCTGGCCTTCCCGATGACCTTCTTCGCCCACCGTGGGCTGACGCGCTTTGTGTTGTCGGGCAAATCCGGCGACATCACCGATGTAGTGGAAGAACATTTCGGCATCGGCGCCGGCAAGCTGATCACCTTGCTGTACTTCTTCGCGATCTTCCCGATTTTGCTGGTGTACAGCGTGGCGCTGACCAACACCCTGACCAGCTTTATGGAACACCAACTGCACATGGCAACGCCGCCCCGGGCGATCTTGTCGCTGGTGTTGATCCTCGGCCTGATGGCCATCGTGCGCTGCGGCCAGGGCGTGATCGTCAAGGCCATGAGCGTGCTGGTGTACCCGTTCGTCGCCGCCCTGCTGCTGTTGGCGGTAAGCCTGATCCCCAACTGGAACGGCGCCTTCTTCGCCTCCGCCGGCGAAGGCATGCCCCTGCCGGTGTTCTTCAAGACCTTGTGGCTGGCGATCCCGGTGATGGTGTTTTCCTTCAACCACTCGCCGATCATCTCCGCCTTCGCCGTCGACCAGAAACGCGTGTACGGCCCGCAGGCCGAGCGCAAAAGCAGCGGCATCCTGGCCATGGCCCACAGCATGATGGTGCTGACGGTGATGTTCTTCTGCTTCAGCTGCGTACTGGCCCTGTCGCCGGCTGACCTGGCAGCAGCCAAGGCGCAGAACATCTCGATCCTGTCGTACCTGGCCAACCATTTCCAAACGCCGGTGATTGCCTACGCTGCACCGTTGATCGCGCTGGTGGCCATCACCAAATCCTTCCTGGGCCACTACATCGGCGCCAGCGAAGGCTTCCAGGGCCTGATCGTCAAATCCCTGCGCGGGCGCAACCGCAGCCTGTCGGCCAAGTGGCTTGAGCGCTGCACCGCACTGTTCATGGTGCTCACCTGCTGGGCCGTGGCCACGTTCAACCCGAGCATCCTGGGCATGATCGAAACCATGGGCGGGCCGATCATCGCCTGCCTGTTGTTCCTGATGCCGATGTACGCCATCCGCCGAGTGCCATCTTTGCGCCAGTACTCGGGCCAGGTGTCCAACGTGTTTGTGGTGTTGATCGGCTTGATTGCGCTGTCTGCGATCGTTTTTTCGGTCATGCCCTGAAACAGGACACACTCACCACGACTTGAGTGAACGCCGCACCCTGTGGGAGCCGGGCTTGCCCGCGATGGCGGTGGATCAGTGGGTATAAATGCCGGCTGATCCTCCGCAATCGCAGGCAAGCCAGCTCCCACAGTTAATTCAAGGCAATGCTGAACGCTTGTACGGCACGCCCCTTGCTGTACAGCACTTGAGGAAAACGGACCTTGTGAAAACCTCAGCGAGCGAATGGCCGGTGGTCAGGAAACGCGAACTAATCCCGACACCGGTCGTCAATGACTGCATGTTCTTATCAGGCGGTAACGCACCATGGACAATCCTTTTCAGATCATCACCGACACCTTCGCCCCGAAATACCGGGTCAACTTGAGCATCCAACGGCTGGACGGCAGCATCATGCTGACCCTGTCCGATGAAGACGGCGTAGTAGCCAAACGCATGATCAGCGCCGAACAACGCAACGACCCGCAGCGCCTGAAACGGCTGGTGCAAAGTGTGCAGTTCGGGATTGCAATTGAGCAGGGGCACAGCGCAATTGAGATATTGGCGGTGATGACCGACGGGGACAGCCACAAAGTGTTGCAGCGGCCGCCGGTCAGCCGGCCGCCGCTGAGTGCCGGGCTTTAAAGCTCGCCTTTCTCTGTTTCAAGGCTCGCTTCGCCCTTGCGGCGCGGGCCTTCGACCTTCACCGACGGAAACGCCGACGACGCATACCGCACCACCAGAATCGCGAACGCCAACAGCAGAATCCCACCGCACAGGTAGATGATGCCGATGTCGGGCGGGTTGTGGTGGGAGACGTCGAAATTACTGCGGATGAGTGGCTCCCAAAACAACGAAACGACAAAAAGCAACGCACTTGAAGTCTTTCAATCGATGTTTTAAGAAATCATTTTTTGAGTTTTTCTGAAATTCTCTAGCCTGAATCAGTCGATAGACAACTTGATAGCCCTTAGCTACTATTGCGAAAAGTCTTTTTTCAGGCTGCAAGCCCTAGCAGCATCGAAAAGGCCAATCACAAGGAAGTTATAGTGTCTAAAAATCCGAATCAACAAAAATCGCACGACAAGATTGATAAACTTGAAGAAATCATAAGCTCAACTCGCGATAGAAACATGAACGAGGCGGACACTAGACATAAAGTTATCGATTTTATACTTCATGACTTTCTTAGCTGGCCAAAAAATCGTGTTAATGTTGAGGAATATATATCTCCTGGGTACGCAGACTACGTCCTAAAAAAAACCAATGGCGACGACTTATTATTTATTGAAGCAAAGAAATCAGGAATATTCTTCAACTTACCAATCGCCGCATCTAGCAACGAAAAGTCATGCTTTATCAGTATAAAAAAATTGTTAACCGATGAAAATATAAAAATAGCAATGGAGCAAGTTAGAACTTATTGTTTTGATACCGGGTGTGAGTATGCATGCATAACCAATGGCTTAGAATGGATTTTCTTTAAAACCTTTGAAAAAGGAAAACGATGGGAAACACTTCAAGCCTTCGTGATCCGCTCACTAGAATTTTTCGTAAAAGAATATATAAAATCTATTAATAATTTTTCTTTTACCGCTATTACAGAGCGCTCATCCTTACCAATATTACTAAGCAGTGCTCCACCTAAAGATCGTACCATTTACTTCCCGAAAGAAAAGATCCCTTCTTACTCTCACACTATTACAGCCAACAAACTCGCACCCAAACTCCGCCCAATCATAACTCGATATTTTGGTGTTATAAAGGATGACGATACTGAGTTCATGGAAAGATGCTATGTATCACAGCGTGAATACCAAGGTACCTCTGACGGAATGCGATCTTTAATTCAGGACTCCTTGTCACCTTACTTTAGTTCATATGGAGTTCAGCAATTAGATGACACAGGTAAGGGAGGTAGACTTGGCGGGCGCTTAACAAAAAATATAAAAGATCGAAGAAAGGGAGAAGTACTAGTTCTATTCGGAGGCAAAGGAGCGGGAAAATCAACTTTCATAAAGCGCCTCCTTCACCATAATGCACCAAGGTGGCTACGAGAGCACTCCGCAATCGCGATAATTGACCTATTAAAAGTTCCGGAGGACGTTGAAGTAATTCGACAAGCAATCTGGAGAGGCCTTATTGATAAGCTCGATAAAGACAAAATCTTAGACTCTGAGCGCGACACACTAATCAACGAACTTTTTTCTGATAAATTCGAAGTAGCGAAGAAGCAAGACCTCGCAGGCCTCTCACACTCATCAGAAAACTACAACATAAAATTAAACTCGTTAGTCGCCACATGGAAATCTGACCTACCATATTGTGCTGAAAAACTGGTAAAACGATTAGCCTCCCAAGAAAAGGGAGCAATAATAGTTATCGATAATACTGACCAATATTCAAGCCAAGTACAGGACTACTGTTTCTCATCTGCACAAGAAATCTCAGATCGTTTACATAGTATAGTTTTGATCTCAATGCGCGAGGAGCGATTCTACGATTCAAAAATACATGGAGTTCTTGATGCATTCCAAAATTCTGGTTTTCATATTAGCTCGCCAAAACCAGCCGAAGTCTTCAAGAAGAGACTTGACTATACGGTATCGATTCTCAGCGACCACCGTCGAATGGGAGGTGAAGGTATTGAGAATTATAATTCTGACTTTGCTCGCGACAGCTCAAAATACCTGAGAATATTGAGTCGCGAATTTTCGAACGAACAGTCTCCCTTAAATCAATTTCTCACTGCATGTGCACATGGAGATATCCGCCTTTCGCTAGACCTATTTAGGAGCTTTGTGCTCTCGGGTTACACTAATGTAGAAGAAATGGTCGCGAATGGCACTTGGCACTTTAAAATCCATCAAGTCATAAAGCCAGTCATGATTCCCAATAGATATTTTTACGACGAAACAGTTAGTGATATTCCAAACATATACCAAATCCGATCTGTTCGCCACGGATCACATTTTACTGGCCTGCGGATTTTGCGAAAAATCTCGAAAGGGATTGATCCAACTGCGCCGCAGTACATAGCCATTGCCGAGCTTAGAGCCTACTTCGCAGAAACTTTCGGAATGCTTGATGACTTCGAACAAAACGTGGATACATTGCTGCGACACGGCTTCGTAGAATCAAATAACCGTTTAGACTTTTACTCCGAATCTGTAGACAGTATTAAAATCACTAGCTACGGACTTTACATGCTTAACGAGCTTGCTTACTACTTCACATACCTAGATTTGATCTGCACTGACTGCGGCATATTTGACGAAACGGTTAGCAATTATCTTACTGAAGCGGCCAAAAAGGAATACAACTATTTTATTGAAGGCGAGCGCATGGACAGAGTAGCTGTCAGATTAGAACGGGTAGAAGAATTCTTAAAGTACATAGAAGAAGAAGAGAGCAGAGAGCGCGAAACACACTCTCTAGGAATGCCCAAAGAAGAAATGTTCACTACAAAAGCTTTGGAAAGCTTTAATGAAGAAAAGAAACGAGTACTTAGAAGCGCGAAACGGCAAGGATTCAAAAATAGGTCTTAAAATAGCGCGCTTCTAGGATGCAAAAAACTATCACTGCAAAATTTCGTAACTGTTCGACTCCACCTCTACTGGGTGAAGTCGAACAAAACAAAAATACTTGCCAACTTCTACTGCTAATACATTCAACTATATACCAGTAGCAAATCCACAAATCAAAATCACCAAATCTCAAAAAGCATCAGCGAGAAGTACGCAAAAAACCATATTACCGCACAACATTTCCTTATAACCCTCTATGCCACGGAGGTTCAAATACACGAGCGACATTATCCTCAATATTTCCTTTCTCCCAAACCAGCTCATCTCCCTGGGCAATCTCTACCACATGCTCTGTATGTGATGTTGTATAAAAACCACACGCTAGATGGCGCGCCCGCATTCTACGAGCGCCAACAATTCCCCAAGAATTCCAAAAATCATCAGTACGTATAGCAAAATTAATCGCTCCATACTGCCTGACGCTAGGAAATGCCACTGCAGATATATTTCGATCTTTCTCAAAGATCGCTTTTGCAACAAATGATGAAAGCAAGTATTTATCATCATCCTTAACTAAACATTCAAACAAAAATGAATCAGATATCAAAAGCGCTTTTACTTGCTCTAAATCACAAGAATTTAACATATCATTGATTACGGATGAGGCCTTGCCAGAAAGAAATCCTCTACCGGTCCGCTGAATCTGCAACATCTCACCAATCGGAGCAATTCTACAACGAGCGCCATCTCGAATCCGCAACTCCGTTAACAATATAAAATCATCATTCACATGAGTTTCACTAAAAGCAGTCTCAGGTCTATCAGATACATAAAGTACTGGAAAACCCTCTGGGTTAGCTCTGCCAACAGAAGGAACACTTCCAATTCTCCAAAGCAAATCCTGAATAGAAGAAGGGTAATCACCTTCTCCGATCTTCCTTACCCGACGAAATGTAGATCCACCAGAAAAATCCAAGCCTAGAAGCGGATGTTTTGTTACTAACTCTAGTATAAATGAGTGCTTTTCTACTAACGATAACGATGTGAAGTTTTTGATTTCATACGTCAAATAATTTAGATCTAAAGGCGGAAACTGTTCAGTAATAGTATTCATATAACTCCCTAATCACTTGCTCCCTGACTACATCAAAAACACAGATACACCAACAACTCTTACCGGGTTCTCCAACAAAAATCAACTCAGCCATATAGGGTTTAGCCAAAAAAATGTATCCACTTGAACAACAAACCACCTCCTAGCGTCGGCTGAATTAAGGCGCTAGAAGGTTTTATATTTGATTCAGTGATGTCGAGGAATACGAGAGTTACAGCTCACCCTTTTCTGTTTCAAGGCTCGCCTCGCCCTTGCGGCGCGGGCCTTCGACCTTCACCGACGGAAACGCCGACGACGCATACCGCACCACCAGAATCGCGAACGCCAACAGCAGAATCCCACCGCACAGGTAGATGATGCCGATGTCGGGCGGGTTGTGGTGGGACACGTTGGAGATCAGCAGGCGGGTCAGCGCCGTGATCGCCACGTAGATCAGAAAGCGCACCGGCATGTGGTTGGTCTTGAAGTAAATCCCGACCATCGCCCCCAGTTCGGTAGATGAACAGCAGCAAGATGTCATCGATCTTGATGTGCCCCGTTTCCAGCATCCCCAGAAATTCCATCACCGCTGCATAGGCGGTCACCGCACCAATGGCGAACAGCGCCAGGTAGTGGAAGGTCTCGACGAACAGATTTCCCAAGGACTCGGCCAGTTGGTGCACGGTCTTGCGCAGGTTTTCAGCCCAGTTGATTTTCACGATGATGCTTCCTTAGGTCGGCTCGACCGGATAATGCGGGTTGGACGTGACGGTTTCTCTGCATGCAGAAAAAAGGCCAGGGAAC
The DNA here is from genome assembly GCF_016650855.1 of Pseudomonas sp. TH32. Lineage (NCBI taxonomy): Bacteria > Pseudomonadati > Pseudomonadota > Gammaproteobacteria > Pseudomonadales > Pseudomonadaceae > Pseudomonas > Pseudomonas sp. TH32. The sequence continues at coordinate 533,052 of NZ_JAEKFA010000001.1, forward strand.
AGGGAGTGAGATGGTGGCGGGGTGATATGAGGCACTTCAATCGGGTTTATGAACCAAACGCTTAACATCTATCAGCGCCTTTATTTCCGACATGACCTGATCATGAGGGATGCCTGGTCTCGCGTCTTCAAGGGCGGCCTGCACGTTGGCGCGGAACCAACGGTCATTAGAAACAGCAGAACTTTCGCTTTCAGGCAATTCCGGAACGTCATGAAAACTCATTGTGGCTCCTTATGCAGTCGTTCCCACCAGCGCAGGAACGACTTAGCAGTCCAACATCAGGTCGGGGCGACTTGATCCAACGCTTGATCGACCAATAAACCACTCATTTCCAGCAGTTGGTGGATCGCCAGAAGCAAACTTCGCTGTGGGCCCTCAAGCTCAAAAGCCAGGCTGCTGGCCATTTCACGGGCACTGTTCAAGGTTTCGCTGGCGTTGGCGAGTAACGTTTCCGTATCGGCATTGGGCGTTACGCTGAAAAGAATCGAGGAGGGCTCGGAAGGTGGGTCAGGTGCTTCAGGGCGCAGATAGTGATCAATCGCGCGGTTGGCTGCGGCTTGAAGACGGGTGTCAGTGTGTGAATCGTAAGGGGGACTCGGGGTAATCTTTTTCATGGTCAGACTCTTCCGTATTAAGGACCGTCCCCATCTGCCGCCAAGCAGATTGGGTGACGGATTGCACAAGGTTGGCGGACCGGTACGAAAGAAGAAAACCGGCACCCCGAAGGGTCCATGCGCAACCCGTCATGACACAGGAATACAAACGCCACGAAGCGTCTGCAATCTTGTTGGGACGTTGTTACGCCTTTCGTTACCGAGCCGCCAAGCCCGTCCGCTGCATTTGCAGCGCCCGAGGAAGGTAAGCGAACGGACGAAGCCGGCGCAACCCCGGCAAGTTGTCAGAAATTTCTCTTGCTGCAAACCCCCGTATTCCAACTACATTAAAAAGCCACTACCCAAAGCCCATGGATTGGCTTATGCTTTTAGCTGTATATAAATACAGTAGTCGCGAGAACGCTTGGCGACACCCGAACCAAGGGCAACTCCCTTCAATACTGCACCGATGACGAGGCCGAAAAATGGCTGTTGAAACCCTGTATCGCAGTACCCGTGACCTGGAGACTACATTCGTGGATCGCAAACTTGCCGACGCACACGACCAGATGCTTGAACTGGCAGAGTCCCTGATGGAAGTGCTGCTGAAAAACGTCGAAGGCTTGAGCGAGAAGCAGGCTGAAGATGCCGGTATTTTCATGGCCAAGAACCGCGCGGCGTTTGCGGCGGCGTTCAAGAACAATGCGAGTGCATTGGCGGAGATTGGGCAGCCTGAGGCTGAGTGATGCGTTGCCGTTCGTCAGTGGGATTGTTGTAGCTGGGGTTTATTGTGGTGAGGGGGCTTGTCCTGTGGTGAGGGGGACAAGCCCCCTCACCACAGGACCAGCCCTTTCACCATAGAAAGCCCTCACCACAGGGTTATGTGTAGGCCGGTAAAGCGTGTTTTATGCCTACCACAAGGTCTTGCCAAAGAACGTCAACGTGCGGTCCCACGCCAGTTGCGACCAGGCGGCATCGTATTGCGTGTCTGCAATCCGACCATCGCCAATCGCCGTCTCGTTGGCAAACGCATGGCGCGCCAGGTAGCGATGGAAAGTCGCGTCCACACCCGCCGCGTGCAGCTTTGACTCCAGCTCAGCCACGGTGTCGATGTTGAAGAAGGCATCTTGCGTGCCCCAGTGCCCGATCAGCGGCGCCTTGATTTTCGACGCATCCAGATACTCCAGCGGCGGGAAGCCGTACCACACCACGCCCGCAGCCACTTCCGCAATTGCGTTCAGCGCCAGCAACGTCAACGCCCCGCCCATGCAGTAACCGGTCACGCCGACTTTTTTCGAGTCCGCCTGCAAGTACTGCACAGCGCCCTTGATGTCCTGGGAAACCGCATCGCCAAAATCCAGACCATCCATCAGGTGGTGAGCTTCTTCCTCTTCCACCGTGGAGGCGCCGCGATAAAGGTCCGGCACCAGCACCCGGTAACCGCACTCCGCCAAGCGGTTGGCCACGCCCTTGATCTGATCGTTGACGCCCCACCACTCCTGGATCACCACGATCGCCGGCGCGCCTTCGAGTACTGCCGGGCTGGCCAAGTAGCCGTTGACGTCCCCGCCATCCGGACGTTTGAAGGTGATCATGCGCCCGCTGGAGCGCCCTGCTGTTTGTTTGGACATGCCAACCTCGTTCTGATGGGTTTGATAACAGAGATATCTGTATTTGCCCGTGTCCGCCACTGCGGGTGTATCAGAGTGTGTATGGATGCGCCTCAGATACACACGGACCGGCAATCGCGGCAGCGCGACACACGACAGATACACACCGGCGGTTAAGTGATGAAGCCTGCTGAACATTCAATCACCCAGGGCCAGGAAAATAAAATGAATAACCTCCCAGCTGTCGACCGCCTCAGCGTCACGTCCTACACCAACGGCCTGCTCGGCCCCAGCCAGAAAATGCTCGGGCCACTGGCCGACGGGGGCACCTTGATCACCGGCACCCCGCCCGGCTGCTGGGGCCCGATGATCACCCCGGCCTTCGAGGGCGGCCATGAAGTCACCCAGCCGGTATTCATCGCCGGGGCAGAAGTTGGGGACGCGGTGGCGCTGAAGATCACACGCATGCGGGTCACCTCCCTGGCCACGTCCTCGGGGGTCATGAGTTTTGTCGAGGGGCGCTACCACGGCGACCCGTTTGTCGCGAAGTTCTGCTCCAACTGCGGGCAAGAGCATCCCGCCAGCCATGTCGAAGGCATTGGCGAAGACGCTATCCGCTGCAATGCCTGCGGGGCCGAAGTCAGTGCATTCCGCTTCAGCAATGGCTACGTGATCGTCCTGGATGCCGAGCATCAGGTAAGTTTGACGGTCAACCAGGCCGTGGCAGACCGCCTGGCCGGCAAGGCCTCGGACCTGTCGGCGCTGCCCGAACTGTCGGCACAGCATTCGATCCTGTCCCTGGCCCGCGCCGACATCCCCGGCCTGGCCGCGCATATGCGCCCGTTCCTGGGCAACATCGGCACCACGCCTTCACGGGATCTGCCGGACTCCCACAACTGCGCCGACTTCGGCCAGTACCTGGTGGGCGCGCCCCATCGCTACAGCATGACCCACGAAGAACTCCACGCCGCGAAAACCGATGGCCACATGGACACCAATTCGGTGCGCGAGGGCTGCATCCTGATCTGCCCGGTGAAAGTCCCCGGCGCGGGGGTGTACATGGGTGATATGCATGCCCAGCAGGGCAACGGCGAAATTGCCGGGCATGCCACCGATGTGTCGGGAGAAACCGAATTGACGGTGCACGTGATCAAAGGCCTGAGCCTGGACGGTCCGATCCTGCTGCAAAACCTCGATGACCTGCCGCCCATGGCGCGCCCGATGAACGCGGAACAACGCCTGCGGGTGAAGGCATTGGGCGAGCGCTGGGGCCAGGTGGAGATCGAGGAGAACGCACCCATCACCTTTATCGGCAGTGGGATAAATCTTAATGTCGCGACAGAAAACGGACTGGAACGCGCCGCTGCCGTGACCGGGCTGCCGATCGACGAAGTGCGCAACCGCGCGACCATCAACGGTTCCATCGAAATCAGCCGCCTGCCGGGAACCGTGCGGGTCACGATCCTGTGCCCGATGCACATCCTTGATCGCATGGGCGTAGGCCAATTGGCCCGGGAGAAATATCAGCGTTGACCCGCTTCAGCGGTACAGCAACCGCTCCGCCAGCTCATCCGCCACCCGCGCGGGTGAGCGTTTTTCCGCCTGGGCGTGGGCGAAGATTTCGGTCAGGCGGGTGCCAATATTCGACAGGTGCGCGGTGATGGTTTCCAGCTCTGCGCCACCGTGCTTGAGGGCGACGTAGATCAGGCCGCCGGAGTTGATCACGTAGTCGGGCGCGTAAAGAATCCCACGCCCTTCCAGTTGATCGGCCACTTGCAGGTTGGTCAGTTGCGCACTCGCAGAGCCGGCTACCGCCGCGCAGCGCAACTGCGCGACCGTGTAGCGGTTGAACACCGCGCCCACGCCACAGGGCGCAAGGATGTCGCACGGGGTGCTGAGCAAGGCTTCGTTGGCAATCGGGTGCGCGCCCAGCTGTTCCATGGCCAGTTGCACTTTGCCGTGGTCGATGTCGCTCACCAGCAACTCGGCCCCGGCGGCGTGCAGTTGCTCGGCCAGGGCATAACCGACGTTGCCCAGGCCCTGGATCGCCACGCGCAAACCTTCAAGATTATCGCTGCCAAGGCGGGCCATGGCGGTGGTGCGGATGCCGGCGAATACCCCCATGGCGGCGTGAGGCGACGGGTCGCCGGCCGCTGTGGTGCTGGTGACATAGCGGGTCTGCTGGGCGATGCAATCCATGTCGGCCACCGAGGTGCCGCTGTCGATGGCGGTGATGTAGCGGCCATCAAGCTGCTCGATGCAGCGCCCAAAGGCTTCAAACAGCGCGGCGCGGCTTTCGACATGGGCGGGGCGGATGATCACCGCGTTGCCGCCACCCACCGGCAAACCGGCCAGGGCAGCCTTGTAGCTCATGCCTTGGGCCAGGCGCGCGGCATCCGCCACGGCACTTTCATCGTCGGGGTAAGAGAGGTAGCGGCAACCTCCGAGGGCGGGGCCCAGGCGGCTGTTGTGGATGGCAATGACCGCCTTCAACCCGGTAGCCGGGTCGACGCTCAGGTGCAGCGATTCAAGGCGGGTGCTGTGCATGAGCGCAAACATCGTCGAGCTCCCGAATCACTTCTTGTAGGCGCCAAGTATAGGACTGCCAGCGAAAGCCTGCTGAAGCGCGCAGGAATAAGGCCACCGGTTTTAAAGGGTTTGCGACATAAACAGGCAGGGCGTTTCTCAAGGTACTGGACGAAAGTGCACAGCAAGGCTAAAACGAGACATCCGCCGGAGAACCCAATGAATCCCCGCAAAGCCTTTTTCGCCTGCCTGGAACGGTCACCGCCCGCGCTGTTTGAAGCTGCGCTGTGGATGGCGGCCGAGCACGACCCGGCAGTCGATCCTTTGGCTATCCTGCAGGACTTCAAGGTGTTGCAACAGTTGGTCAGCCTCAGCATGCCGATGCTGCCGCCGGATGAACTGGGGCAACCACTGCTGCGGCGCATGAACGACCTGGGGTTTGCCCAGGATGACCACACGCCACTGCGCCCCGCCGCCGCCCTGCTGGACAAGGTGTTGAAGCGCAAGCGCGGGCAGCCTCTGGCATTGGGGCTGATTGCCCTGGAACTGGCCCGGCGCCTGGACATTCCCCTGGTGGGCGTCAACTTTCCGGGACACTTCCTGTTGCGCGTACCGGGGGCCGATCATCTGCTCGACCCCTGCGGCGGCCGACGGCTGTACCCCAACGACTGCCGCGAACTGCTGACTCGCCAGTACGGGCCCAATCTCAAATTGCAGGCCGACCACCTGCACACCGCCGAACCGCGTTCGATCCTGCAGCGGCTGTCACGCAATCTGCGCCAGTTGCACCTGTCCAATGACGAGCATCTGGCTGCGCTGGTGGATGCCGAGCGCGTGCTGGAGCTGGGCAATGCCAGCGCCGCCGATTACCTGGCCCGGGCCAGTTTGTATCAGCGCCTGGATTGCCCGAATGCCGAGCGTTTTGACCTTGAGCATGCATTGATGCTCAGCGAAGACCCGATCCAGCGCCTGCGCCTGACCGAGCGGCTGGGGCATTTGCCGCCTAACTCTGTGGTGCATTGACCGGCTTGGCGTAAGCTGTACCGCCCCATGGATGAGGTTGTCATGCCCCTGCGCTCCCCCGCCGAACGTTACCTCGAAGATTTCCACCAGCGCCAACCCGGCACCACCAGCGCGGCGTTCGCCGAACTGAGGGCGGTGAAATACAGCTCTTCCTATGCCGCGTTGACGGCGCACGTGCCGGCAACACACAGCCCACTCACCGTCCTGGACCTGGCCTGCGGCGATGGTTATCTGCTCAAGCTGCTGGCCGACCGCCAGCAACCCGGCTTGCAACTGATCGGTGTCGACATGAGCCAGGCAGAGCTCGACGCCGCCCGCGAGTGTCTTCCAGTTGAGGTCACCCTGCTCAAGGAACGCGCCCAATCATTGAGTGTGGCTACAGCCAGTGTCGACGTGCTGCTGTCGCACATGGCGATCATGCTGATGGATGACCTCGACCAGGTGCTGCAAGAGGTGCAGCGAGTCCTGCGCAGCAGTGGCACATTGGCAGTACTGATTGGCAGAAGCTTTCTACTGGGCCCAGTCGGCGTGGCGTTTCTGGAAGCCTTTCGTCCAATCGCCGAGGAAGACCGCCTGCCCAACCTGCCGATGGGCGACCCGCGCACCCGCAATGAAGCCGGCTGGCACACCTTGCTGGAAGACCACTTCAGCGACCTCAGCGTCGAAGATATCGACGTCCATTGGCAGCCTCAGCCAGAGGAACTATGGACGTCATTAAAAGAAACCTACGATATCGACCGGCTGACACCGCCCGCCAAGGCCCGCCTGAAAGAGCGTTTCCTGGCCACCATCACCCACCTTCGGCAGCGTGATGGCAGCGTGTCCACCGGGTGGGGGTTACGCGTGATCAGCGCCCGGCGCCGCTAACGCATCAGCGCCCTGTGACACCGTGCTCTTTGGCGAGCGCACCTGGATAATCAACAACGCAGCAATCACCGCCGGAATCGCACAGAAGAAGAAAATCTGCTGCACCGGAATGTGCATCGCCAGCAGCAGGCTGCCGAACAGCGGCCCCAGGATCGAACCGAACCGGCCGACGCCCAATGCCCAACCGGTACCGGTCGCTCGCACGTGAGCCGGGTAGAAGTTACTGGCGAACGCATTCAGGGTCAGTTGGCCGCCGATGATGCAGAAACCCGCCGCGAACACGCAAGCCACCAGATAGCGCGGGTTGTCGTGGTTCAGGCCCAACAGAATGGTGCACACCGCGGCCGCCGCGAGTACGCCGGACAGCAGGCGCACTTTGCTTTTCAGCCGGTCGGCAAACCAGGCCATGCCGATGGCGCCCAAGGTCCCGGCGAACAGGAACATCGAGGTCACCAGGTTGGCTTCGTTCAGGCCCAGGCCGCTTTCCAGCAACAGCGAAGGCAGCCAGCTGATCATGAAATACAGCAGGATCAGGCTGACAAAAAACGTCGCCCACAGCAGCAAGGTCGGGCGTGCGTAACCATGGCGAAACAGCTCCACCACCGTCAGTTTGCTGCCCTGCTCCTGACGATTTTCTGCCTCGCTCGCCGCCGGCGGTTGCCAACCCGGCAACATCCGCGCGGTGACTTTTTGCAGGCGCGTATACGGCGGTGCGTCACGCAGCAGGCGCGGCAGGGATTCGGGCAACATCCAGGCGAGAAACGGGAACAGCAGCAACGGCGTCACGCCGCCGGCCAGGAACACCGCCTGCCAGCCAAAGCTGTCGATAAACCCGGCGGCCACGAAACCGCCCGCCGCGCCGCCAAAGGAGAAACCACAGGCCGCGAGCGTCACCATCAACGTTCGCAGGCGCGGGGGTGAATATTCCGACATCAAGGCCATGGCGCTGGGCATCGCGCCGCCCATGCCGATGCCGCAGATAAAGCGGGCGGCCATCAAGGTATTCAGGGAATTGGCGAAGACCATCAGCACCGTGAGGCTGGCGTAGATCAGCACGCAGCACAGCAGGATGCGCCGCACACCAAAGCGATCCGCCAGTGGCGTGACGGCCAGGGAACCGAGGGTCAGCCCCAGCAGGTTGGCGCTGAACACCGGGCCGAACGCGGCTTTTTCCAGGCCCCAGTCCTTGGCCAGCGCCGGGACCACGTAGCCCAGGACCTGGGCGTCGTAGCCGTCGGTGACCAGCAACAGAGCCAGCAACAAGAGAATCAACCACTGATAGCGCGACACCGGACGGGCGTCGAGTGCCGCACGAAAGCTGGCAATCTGATTGTGCATCGCAAGGGACCTGTGTTGTTTTTATATTTTTTTGGACACGCTGTAGATCAAATGTGGGAGCTGGCTTGCCTGCGATGGCGGTGTATCAGTAACAGATACCTAACCTGACACATCGCTATCGCAGGCAAGCCAGCTCCCACATTGATTTATGGCGTGTCAGGGGTATCGGGTTGATTCGCCGGATGTGCCTGCATGAACGCCGGATGCTGCGCCGCCAAGGCCGCCACCCGCTGAATACGCGGGTACGCCGCCAGCGACACCTTGAACCGCTCGGCCGCATACAGCTGCGGAATCAAAAACGTATCCGCCATCCCCGGCTGCTCGCCAAAGCAATAGCCCTGATCACCGATCAACTGCTCCACCGCCGCCAGGCCCTGGCTGATCCAGTGCCCGATCCACTCCAGCACCTGCGCTTCATCGTGCCCCCATTGCTTGAGCAAGTTCTGGGTGCTGGAGTTGTGCAGAGGATGAATGTCGCAACCGATAATCGACGCCACCGCGCGCTCATGGGCACGGGTCGCCAGGTCCCTGGAAAGCAACGGCACCTGTGGATAACGCTCCTCCAGGTACTCGATGATCGCCGGCGACTGAATCAGCACATCGCCGTCATCGGTACGCAAGGCCGGCACGCGACCCTGGGGGTTGATCGCCAGGTACTCCGGCTGGCGATTGGCGCCGCCCTTGGGCACCAGCAGGTTGACCGGCACCGCGGTGAAATCCAGGCCCTTCAAGGCCAACGCGATGCGCACCCGATACGACGAAGTGGAGCGGTAGTAGGTATAGAGTTCCATGGCCCCGCCCTCTCAGCGCGCCGCGACCACGGTCCCCCGGCATTCGCCGAAGCCGATGGAGGCAAACCCGTCGCGGGTGCAGCGGGCACGCAGGATGATTTCGTCGCCGTCTTCGAGGAATTTACGCACTTCACCGGAGGCCAGTTCGATCGGTTTTTTACCGCCTTCGGTGATCTCCAGCAGGCTGCCAAACTGACCCGCCTCAGGCCCCGACAAGGTGCCCGAACCAAACAGGTCGCCGGCCTGCAACTCGCAGCCGTTGACGCTGTGGTGCGCCACCATTTGCGCCACGGTCCAGTACATGTGTTGGGTGTTGCTGAGGGTCAGGCGATGGGCCGGCAGGTTCTGCTCACGCATCGAGGCGGTGGTCAGCAGCACTTCCAGTTCGATATCAAAACCACCGGCAGCCTGGTCGCGCTTGTCCAGCAGGTAGGGCAGCGGTTGCGGGTCGCCTTCAGGGCGCGCCGGTTGTGCCTTGCGGAACGGCTCCAGGGCTTCAGCCGTCACCACCCAAGGTGAAATGCTGGTGATAAAACTCTTGGACAGGAACGGGCCCAGCGGCTGGTATTCCCAGGCCTGGATATCCCGCGCCGACCAGTCGTTGAGCAGGCAGAAACCGGCGATGTGATCAGCGGCGTCGCCGATGGCAATCGAGTCGCCCATGGCATTGCCCTGGCCGATCCAGATGCCCAGTTCCAGTTCGTAATCCAGGCGGGCGCAGGGGCCGAAGGTCGGCTCGGTTTGACCGGCCGGCAGGGTCTGGCCTTTCGGGCGGCGGACGTCAGTGCCCGACGGGCGAATCGTCGACGCGCGCCCGTGGTAGCCGATCGGCACGTACTTGTAGTTGGGCAGCAGCGGGTTGTCGGGACGGAACAGTTTGCCGACGTTTTGCGCGTGCTCGATGCCCACGTAGAAATCGGTGTAGTCGTTGATTTTGGCTGGCAGGTGCATCTCGCAATCGGCCGCCAGGTGCAGCGCGCTTTGCAGTTTGCCTTGCAGGCTGCTGCCTTCCGCCAGCAGTTCCAACAGGCGCTCACGCAGGGCCACGCGCGGGCCACGGCCGAGTTCGAAAAACGCATTCAGTTGACCGCCAGCAGTGGCTTCAACGGCACGCCGGGCTTCGCCCTCAAAGCATTCCACAGCGGCCTGCAGATCAAGAATCTGCTCGCCAATCGCCACGCCACTGCGCGGTGCCGAACCGTTGAGGCTGAACACACCCAGCGGCAGGTTTTGCAGCGGGAAATCCCGGTGACCGTTGGCGCAAGGCACCCAACTGCGGGTGAGATTAGGCTGAGTCATGGGTTATCTCCGATTCGGGTTGAAGGTTGCAGGCAGCGAGGCCCAGCAAGCGTCGTAGGAAGGTTGCAGTTGCGGGCATTCCAGCGCGAACTGTGTAGGACGCAGCACCTGGCTGGTCTCGAACATGAACGCCATGGTGTTATCAATCTTGTGGGGTTCAAGCGTCGCGTTGATGGCCTTGGTGCAGGTCTCGCCATCCGGGCCATGGGCGCTCATGCAACTGTGCAGCGACGCGCCGCCGGGCAGGAAGCCTTCGGCCTTGGCGTCGTAGGCGCCCTGGATCAGGCCCATGTATTCGTTCATCAGGTTGCGGTGGAACCACGGTGGCCGGAAGGTGTTTTCGGCGACCATCCAGCGGGGTGGGAAGATCACGAAGTCGAGGTTGGCCAGGCCGTGCACGCTGGTGGGCGAGGTCAATACGGTGAAAATCGACGGGTCGGGGTGATCGAAACTCACGGTGCCAATGGTGTTGAAGCGGCGCAGGTCATATTTGTACGGCACGTTGTTGCCGTGCCACGCCACCACGTTCAGCGGTGAATGATCCAGCTCGCAGCCCCACAGTTCGCCGAGGAATTTCTGCACCAGTGTGGTCGGTTGCTTGAGGTCTTCGTAATGGGCGACGGGCGTGAGGAAATCCCGTGGGTTGGCCAGGCCATTGCTGCCGATCGGGCCGAGGTCCGGCAGGCGCAGCGGTGCGCCGTGGTTTTCGGCGACGTAGCCGCGGGCCTGGGTATCCAGCAGCTCGATGCGGAATTTCAGGCCGCGTGGCAGCACGACAATTTCCAGCGGCTCCACGTCCAGCACGCCCAGTTCAGTGGCGATGCGCAGGCGGCCCTGCTCGGGAACGAGCAACAGTTCGCCGTCGGCGTTGAAGAACACGCGGTCCATGGAGCGGTTGGCACGGTAGGTGTAGATGCTGATGCCTGAGGGTTTTTCCGACCCGGCGTTGGCGACCATGCCGACAAGCCCGTCGATGAAATCTGTCGGCTCATCCGGAATATCCAGCGGGTTCCAGCGCAAGCGATTGGGCGTCACGGCGCCCAGCGGGCCACCGGCCAGTTGCCGCTCCAGCTTGACGAACGCCGGGTGATTGGCCGACGGCTGGATGCGATACAACCAGGTGCGCCGGGCTTCGCTGCGGGCCATCGTGAAGGCGGTGCCGGAAAAGAGTTCGGTGTACAGCCCGTAGGGCGCTTTTTGCGGGGCGTTCTGGCCGACGGGCAATGCACCGGGCAAGGCTTCAGTGGCAAATTCATTGCCAAAACCCGATTGGTATTCGAGGGTCATGGATCATCCTCTGAGCGGAAGTTGTTTTTATCGTAATCCAGTTACGCATAACGTAATTTGATACCTGTTGACCGTCAAGCTATAAAGACGCCCATTCGTCTTTCGGATTCATGCCCTCCATGGAAAAGCCGCCCGCTCCCCGCGACACCGGTAAACAGAAAGTCCGCTCGGCTGAAGTGGGCACCGACATCCTCAAGGCCCTGGCTGAACTGTCGCCGGCCACCTCGTTGTCGCGCCTGGCCGAGCACGTGCAAATGCCGGCGAGCAAGGTCCACCGCTACTTGCAGGCGCTGATTGCCTCAGGCTTTGCCGAACAGAACACCGCCACCAACCATTACGGGCTGGGCCGCGAAGCCTTGCGTGTGGGGCTGGCCGCGCTGGGCAGCATGGACGTGCTGAAAGTCGCCGCCCTGCCCCTGGCGGAACTGCGGGATGAACTGAATGAAACCTGCTTCCTGGCCGTCTGGGGCAACCAGGGCGCAACGGTGGTGCATATCGAGCCGGCGGTGCGCGCGGTGACGGTGGTCACGCAATTGGGGTCGGTGTTGCCGTTGCTCAGTTCGTCCACCGGCTTGGTGTTCAGCGCCTTCCTGCCGTCGCGGGAAACCGTGGAGTTGCGTGAGCGGGAGATTCAGGCGGGCGTCGCCCATGCGTTGGCGGATGACCAGGCGTACGCCACCACCTGCGCGCAGATCCGCCAGCGCGGCCTGCACTTTGTGCATGGTTTGCTGATGCCCGGCGTGGACGCGTTGTCGGCGCCGGTGTTTAACGCGGTCGGGCAAGTGGCGGCGGTGCTGACCGTGGTGGGACCGACGTCGTTGTTCCATGCCGATGAAGACGGGCCGGCGGCGAAGCGTTTGTTGGCGGCGACCGAGGCGGTGAGTTGGCGCATGGGTTATCAGCTTCCCTGACACAACACCGTTCAACTGTGGGAGCTGGCTTGCCTGCGATAGCGGTGCATCAGGTTAGCTATCTGCCACTGACACACCGTCATCGCGGGCAAGCCCGGCTCCCACATTAGCCTGCGTTGATGTCGAGATTAGAGTTCAAGCCATCAATCCCAGCGTCTTGGCCTTGGCCACTGCCTGCGTGCGCCGCTCCACGCCCAACTTGCTGTGAATGCGCCGCGCATGGGTCTTCACCGTGTGCAGCGAGATAAACAATTGGCCGGCAATTTCCAGATTGGAATTGCCCTGGGCAATCAGCTGCAGCACTTCAAGCTCACGCTGGCTCAGGGGATTTTCCCCCGCCGCCGCCGGGCATTCCTGCGGCTCCAGCCCCAACGCGCTCAACAACCCCGGTTGCCTGAGCCGCAACTCGCGAATCGCCTGCTGCACCTGGCAACGCCCCGCCAGTTCCAGCCCGGCTTCAAGCGAGCGCACGGCCAACGGTCGATCACCGACTTGCCAGGCCACTTCCCCCAGTACCAACTGCAACTCCGCTTCCAGGCACAGCATGCCCCGCTGCCGGGCGGTCTCCAGTAACGCGCTCAGGCGGGCGATGGGTTCTTCGGCACGGCGCAATTTCACTTCGGCCAATACCTGCAAATACTCAAGGCGCGGGATCAATTCAAGGGTGGCCGGCGGCGCCTGTTTGGCCTTGGGCTCACGGTAGTGGCGCAGCACGCGGGTCACTGCTTCCAGGGTCAGTTCGGCGCGGCCCTGTTGCAGCCAGAAATGCCCGCTGAGCAACAGCAGCACAGCGCGGTACACGGTGTCGGGCACCTGGCGTTGTTGCATCAGGCGCTCGGCGTCCCGCAACTGGATAAAGGCCTCGGCGTAATCGCCCTTGTTGGCCGCCAATAACGCCAGGCCGAGGTAGCCATAGAGCACGCGTTTATCCTGGCTGTGCAGGCACATGCCCAGGCCGGATTCGAAGCATTCGGCGGCCACCGCATCGTGCCCCTGGCGCAGGGCCAAGTGACCACGTCGCAACGAAATCCGGCCTACCAACGGCCCGGCCTTGAGCCGCTGTTGCACCAGCATCCGCTGCACGTTTTCCAGCAGGCTCTGGGCCCGATAGGGCGCGCCACGTTGCTCCAGCAACTGCGCATGATCCAGCTCCAGCAACGCCTCCAGCAACAAGGAGCCATGGGACCGCGCCAGGCACAATGCCTCGCGGTTCAGCGCCTGGGCCACGTCCAGTTCGCCACGCAGCAGAGCCTGTTGGGTCAGGCCCGACAGGCACATCAGGCGCGAGGTCCAGGCGCTCTCGGGCAAGTCTTGCAGGGCTTCGAAAAAATGCTCGCGGGCCCGCACAGCTTCGCCGCCCAGATGCAGCAGCCAACCCCATTGCGCCTGCCAACGGGCCAACAGGTAGCGCTGCAGGTGCGCGGTCGGTTGCGGGGTGAAACGTGCCAGTTGATCGATGCACAAGGCCGCCTGATCGAAGCGCCCTGCAAACAACAACGCCGCCGTCACCAGCCCCACCAACTGTGCCGAACCCAGCATCAATTCATCGCCATGTTGCTCATGCAGGCGTAACAAGAGCACGGCGTTTTGCTGGCGGAACAGGTCTTCAAAACTGAAATGCTGCAACAGGCTCACGGCCACTTCGTACTCTTCGGCCAGCAGCGCCTGTTCAAACGCCGCCTGCCAGTCCTCGGCGGCGGTAAACCATTGGCAGGCGAGACGGTGCCAGGAGCGCTTGGCCGGCCAGGGTTCGTCGCGCAGCAGTTGCGCCAGCGGCGGGAAGATTTGCAGCCAGTCGGTGGCGTCTTCCCAGGGTTCGATAAAGGCGCCCAGCGCCTGCAAGTCACGCAGGTAGGCGCCACCGTCGCCAAAACCGAACAGGTGGTCGCACAGGCTCGGGTTGAAACGTGGCAGGTGCGCAAGCACACGCCAGGCTTCGGCCAGTTCCGGGGCCAGGCCACTGAACAGCTCGTGTTGCAGGTAATCGAGCAAGGTTTTGTCGGGGTGCCCCTCGCCTTCAAGCAAGGCGATGCGCACACCGGCGCACCAGCCGGCGCTGAACGCCAGCACCTTGTCGGCGCGGGGCCCGGCCAGGTGCTGGAGCTCGTTGTGGTCAAACGCCAACTCGGCCGCGCTGCATTCCCACAGTTCATCGTCGAGCAACAGCCGGGGCCAGTTACACGCCGGGCGCCGCCGCGCGCCGATCCACCAGGTTAAAACGGGACTGCTGGCCGCCAGGATGCGATCGAGTAACGCATCCAGTTCAGGCGCCGGCGCCCGGCAAAAGTCATCGAGAAACAGCCAGGCAGGTGCTTGCCAGCGGTTCAGGGCCAGCAGCAGCGTGGGTTCATCGACAAAATCGAGGCCGAGGCTTTGGGCCAGGCGCTGACATAAATCCAGGGCCGCGCCGTTCAACGGCAACCAATGCACCTGGCAATCCGCAGGCGCTTGCAACGCGCACTCGGCGAGCAGCGCACTCTTGCCACTGCCAGCCGGGGCGCAGAGCAACTTCACCCGCGCGGGAGCGCTGAGCAATGGCCCGGCCAGGCGTGGGCGCAACAGGTGATGGGGCGACAAGCGTGGCATGAATCCAGGACGATCCAGACAACGGGTCATGGCGGTCATTACTGCGTCCCTGTTTTTTATTATTAGGCGGCGTGCCCCCTACCCTAGTCCTGTGGTTGGCGGTTGTTGAGGAGTATTCAGCAGGCTGATTGCCGGGCATAAAAAAGCCGGGAGCGCAAACGGCCACCCGGCATGAGACTCAGCGTTGAAATACGTTCCCGTGTGGGAGCTGGCTTGCCTGCGATAGCGGTGTGTCAGGTCAGGTATCTGTTACTGATACACCGCTATCGCAGGCAAGCCCGCTCCCACAGTTTGAGCGCATTTCAATCTGCTTTTAGCGCACGCCTTCCGAGCGCAATGCTGCCGGCGTGTAGTCGGCCGCCTTGGCCGCAAAGCCGAACACAAAGCTGCTCTTCTCTTCGTTCTTCATGCCCAGCGCGATGTAGCGCCCGGCGATGATGTCGTACAGGGTCTCGACGGTGTAGGCCGGCACCTGGTGGTCATAGTAGAACTGCGCATGCCCTTCGGCGACGCGCCACAGTTGGCCGCGACCGTCGTAGTGATCCACCAGCGCGACTTGCCAGCTGTCTTCGTCGATGTACATGTGGCGCTTGGCGTAGATGTGCCGCTCGCTTGGCTTGACGGTACCGATCACTTCCCAGACCCGGTGCAGCTCGTAGCGGGTCAAATCCTGGTTGATGTGACCGGCCTTGATGATGTCGTCGTACTTGAGGGTCGGCGAGTCGAGCTTGTAGCTGTTGTAGGGAATGTACATTTCCTTCTTGCCCACCAGCTTCCAGTCGTAGCGATCGGGGGCGCCGGAGAACATGTCAAAGTTGTCCGAGGTACGCAGGCCGTCGGCCGCGGTGCCGGGACCGTCATAGGCCACTTGCGGCGCACGGCGCACCCGACGCTGGCCCGCGTTGTAGACCCAGGCCAGGCGCGGCTCTTTCACCTGGTCGAGGGTTTCATGCACCAGCAGTACGTTGCCCGCCAGGCGCGCCGGGGCAGTCACCGATTGTTTGAAGAAGGTCAGGACGTTGGCGCCCTTGACCGGGTCCATGTCCGGGATCAGTTGCGGCACGGCCACTTCTTCTTCGAAACGGATCGGCGTGTAGCTGCCGTTGGTCTGCGGCGTAGCCTGGGTGATGATGCGCCGCAGGTTGCCCCCGTGGTAACGGGTGATGTGGTTCCACAGCACCTCCACGCCGTTCTTCGGAATCGGGAAGGCGTAGTAGCGATTGCCGGTGAAATTCTCCAGGCCGTTGCCGTCGTTGATCGCATGCACGTTGAGCGCGCTGCGCTTGATCGAGTCATAGATTTCCGGCGGCAGGTTAACCGTGCGGTGGGTCGGGTAGACCGGGATTTTGTAAGTCTCGGGGTAGCGCTTGAACATCGCCACCTGGCCTTCGGAGAGCTTGTCCTTGTACTTGTCGACCGTGGCCGCGGTGATCACGAACAGCGGTTTTTCATTGGCGAACGGGTCGGCGAGGAAGCCCTTGCTGTCCACTGCGCCAGCGTTTTTCGGAATGCCGCCGGTCCATGGCGGGATCGAACCGTCGGCGTTACCGGCCTTCTCGGCGCCTACCGGGGTCAGGGTGGTGCCCAGCTTGGCCGCTTCTTCCGGCGACACCGCGGCCATCACGTTGGCGGCCAACAGGCTCAGTGCCAACACGCCGCATTGCAGAATCATCTTGCGCATAGTCTCTTGTCCTCTTTAAGCCAAATCAGAAGTTCACGCCAAAACTCAGGGCGATGAAGTCGCGGTCGGTGAGGGTGTTGTAGTCCCCGCCAAAAAAGTCGGTGTAGCTCAGGCTAGCGGTGTAGGTGTTGCGGTAGTCCGCATCCACGCCCACGCTGATGGCCTTGGCCCCTTCGTTGAACAGGCCGTTGGGCCCATAGCCGCTGACGTCCTGGGACCACGACACGTTGGGCTTGAGGTTGACCCCGGCAAACACGTTGTTGTAATCGAGGATGGCCCGGGCGCGATACCCCCAGGAATTGGCCGTGACAAAACCGTCGGTGTCGCCGCCGAAGCCGTATTGGCCGTAGACCGAATCACGGCCGTAACGCAGCTTGGATTTCGCCTCCAGCCCGCCGACATGCACGAAGGCCGCTTCGCCCACCAACGTCAGGCGTTCGGCGCCCAGGACCTGGTCGAAGAACTGGGTCATGGTGCTCTGGATCTGGGTGATTTCCTTGCGGCGGTAGCCAGCGTTATCGGCACCGAAGGAACTGCTGATCGGTGAGGCTGCGTTCCCGGCAATCGGGTTGACCAGGGCCAGCGTCAGGTCGGTGGTGTTGAGCTGTACGGGCGCATTCGGGCGGTAGCTGATTTCGCCGGTCCAGGCCGTGCCGGTGGGCAAGGTGGTGGAGAAGCTGGCGCCGAACAGGCGGATATTTTCCGGGTAGTCGAGGTAGTACTGGCCACGGCCGAGCATCGTGCTTTGCGCCAGGCCGGAGCCGGAGCCCGGGGCGATACCATTGGCCGCGTTGACGATGCGGCCAATGGTTGCCAGGTTGGTGTTGGCGGTGATGGTACCGACCGTGGGCGTGCGACTGTGGTAGTTCATGAAGTACAGGCCGTACTCCGTGTCATCGCCCAGCCAGCGCAAGGCCATCCCGAACTGGCCACCATCGCGTGCCTCACGGTCTTTTGCACGCTGAACCACCACGCCTTCGTTGGTGACCTGGAAGCCCTGGCCAAACGCCGCCGCCACGGGTTGCAACGGTGCAATTGCCGGGCTGCCAACGGTGTAGTTGCCGTTACAACCGTGGGCCACCACGTCGTTACCGAAGAAGGTGCCGCAGTTATCCACCACGGTGTTTTCCCAGTTCAACTGGTAGAAGCCTTCCACGCTCAGTTGGTTGGTGAGGCTTTGGGATGCAAACACCATGTTGACCGGAATCAGGCCTTCCTTGATCTCGGCACCGGGCCGGCGAAAGGCTGAGACGTCAATCGGGTTGATGCTGTTGATGGAGTTGCCGATGAACGTACTTTCGCCCCAGCTGACCACCTGTTTGCCGACACGCACGTTGCCCGGCAAATCACCGATGGAATAGTTGTGGTAGACGAACGCATCCAGCAACTCGTAACCGGAAGAGCGCGCGCCCTCGTCGCGGTGGTTGTTGCTGATCTGCTTGAATTCGCGGTCTTCGTCCTGCAGTTCGAAGTCGTACCAGTACTTGCCGCGCACGAACACGCCGCTGTCGCCGTACTTGAGCTCCAGGTCGTGGATGCCCTTGAAGATCTTGGAGAAGGTCTCGCCCTTCTTGAAGTTCAGGCGACCGTCATCACCGGTTGAGGCTTGCCCCGTGCCGCCGTTGGGAATGCCCACCAGTTTTTTGTCGGCGTCGCGCATGCCCCAGCTGGCACCGACCGACAGCGAGGAGTCGAATTGCCCTTCGATCTCGCCGATGTTGAATGAAACGGCCTGCGCCTGGGCACAGCAACCCAAAGCAACCGCAGCGGCCAGCGCCTGTGGCCTGAAGATGGCGCGCATTGTTGTTCTTGTCATGCGTCTTCCCCGGTGGTGTGACAGAAGGCCCCACCCTACTGCCCGCCATCAGGAGCGATAAGCGCACCAAGGAGGTATTCGTGTTGTCGCCCGAAAGGATGACGGGCCGCTCTGGGCGGGGTATTGGCGGGGGCATGGACGAGATGGATGAAGGGTTATCAGGAGGATGGATGAAGCGCTAACGTCACTGTTGCCGGTTTGGTAACAGTCCTTGTCCTGAATCGCTATTTTTCATTCTGTAACAAAAGCCTATTCTTGCTTGGCTTTCAGGGCAAACCGCCCGCTTCCCCACCTGGGAAGAACAGCCAGATTTTATGGATTGATCACTGTTTTCAATCTGTTACCGGTGTTCACTGACGTTGATTTATTGCTCCTTGATCAAACGTCTTACTTCAGCCGCTGCCTTTGCAGTGGCTTTTTTTTGCCCGAAATAAAGCGGGGCGCCATGGCGCCCCGGGTTGATTAAAACTTTTTCATGCAACGATCAGAGGCTGTACTTCTGCAGGTTGGCCATCATCTCCTTCAACGCCTCGATAGTGTCCTTGGGGTGAGCGGCCCCTTCGAAGTCGCAGATTTGCTGCCAGTGGGCGGCGACATCATCCGGCGAGAAACCGGCTTCAGGGTCGAACCCCACACCCAGGCTGCGCTCCCAACGGGTCTTGCCGATCCAGCCACCGCCCACCTCAAACAGCCCGGAGGTTTCCTGGCACGCTTCGCTGCCCAGGTACACCACCAACGGGCTGATCAGTTCCGGTTTGAGGCGCTCGAAGACTTGCGGCGGGATCAAGCCCTCGGTCATGCGTGTACCGCCGGTGGGGGCGATGGCGTTGACCAGGATGTTGTTTTTGCGGCCTTCCAGCGCCAGGGTGCGGGTCAGGCCGTACAGGCCAAGCTTGGCCATGCCGTAGTTGGACTGGCCGAAGTTACCGTAGATGCCCGAGGTGGAGGCGGTGAAGATCACCCGGCCGTAGGCTTGTTCGCGCAGGTGGGGCCAGGCGGCGCGAGTGACTTTGTAGGCGCCTTCGACGTGCACGCGGTAAACCAGGTCCCAGTCGCTGTCTTCCATCTTGTGGAAGGTTTTGTCCCGCAGGATCCCGGCGTTATTGACGACGACGTCGATGCGACCGAAGGCGTCGAGGGCGTTCTGGACGATTTTGTCTCCGTCGGTGACGGAGTCGTGGTTGGCCTCGGCGATACCGCCGGCCTCACGGATTTCGGCCACGACGCGATCGGCCGCCGAGGCGTTGGCGCCTTCGCCCTGGGTTGAGCCGCCAAGATCATTCACCAGCACTTTGGCGCCGTGTTTGGCGAACAGCAGTGCGTGGGCGCGACCCAATCCACCGCCGGCGCCGGTGACGATCACGACCTTGTCTTGGAACTGCACAGGCTCACTCATTGGGAACTCCAGGGGCGGTTAGGGATAGATGAGTGGAGTGTCAGGCACGGGGCTTTTGGTCACAATAAATACGGTTGGGGGTGAATGGTGTGCGATAAGGCTGGGGGATGATTGGTGTGGCCTAGGGGTGGGTACATATCCGTTATTTGGGTGATGGCTGGTATGGGTTCCGCTCTTACAGCGGGTCACTTTTGAAAGGAGCCCAAAAGTAACCAAAAGGCTCTTGCCCCACCACTCGGCACCTCGCCTAGGCTCGGTGTGCCCTCACTCCGGCTTTGGACCGTGGGCCGCCGCGATGGGCCATCCTTGGCCCAGCGCGGCTAACCCGGCGTCCTGCCGGGTTACCCACGCTCCAAAGCCTGCGTTCGGCCAGCGTGGTTTAACGGGGCGCCCAAGATCAAGATCAAAAGCAGATCAAGAACACAGCGGCCTACAGGCCGGCTTGAGTGGTGTGAAGCAAAGGCAAAATCAAAATCAAAATCTACAGCGGGCACGGTCCAACTGTAGGAGCTGGCTTGCCTGCGATGGCCTCGCCTCGGTGCATCTGAAAAACCGAGGTGTCTGCATCGCAGGCAAGCCAGCTCCCACAGAAAAGCAGAGCTGCATCAGTTTCAGATTTGGCTTTCGCTTTTGATCTGGCTTCTACCACTCAAGCCGGCCTGTAGGCCGCTGTGCTTTTGCTTTTGATCTTGATCTGGCTCTAACTGCCCCAATAAGCCCGAGGCCGAACGCAGGGATTGAGGAGCGGGTAAACCGGCAGGACGCCGGTTTAGCCGCGACGGGGCAGGGACGCCCCGTCGCGGCGGCCCGCGGAGCAATCCCGGAGTGAGGGAACACCGAGCCTTAGCGAGGTGCCGACAGGCGGGGCAGAGCCCTTGCTTACTTTGGGGCTTTTCCAAAGTGAGTCGCTGTAAGAGCGAAACCATAAGTAGCCGTTACCTAAATAACGGATATGCACTCAAACCAAAATCAAGAATAAGCCACTCGGGAAACCCCTACCCCAAGCCCCTCCCGAAACGCCAAGTAATGCTTCAACACCTGCACCGGCGCCTCAATCTGCGGGTAGTGCCCAATATTCGCCAAAACCACCGTATCCGCATGCGGCACCAACTCACGATATCGCTCCACCATATGCCCACCGGAAATCGGATCAACCTCCCCATCAATCACCCGCAACGGCACCTCCCCCGCTGCATCGCAGCCACCCAGCGATCCCGTTGCCGCCGACGCTGAGGAATGTACGCAATCAACTTGTGCAAAATCCGTGGCCCATCCTGGCTCTCAATCAAACTCCAGAAATCATCCAGCGCACTTTCACTGGGCCGAGTCGCAGGCCCGAAAATTTGCCCAAAACTGTTGGCCAATGCATTGCGCCCAAACGTACGCCCGATCATCCAGCCCAACGGGCTCAGCAACAGCTTCTGCACCAACGCCGGACGATGCGTCTCCGGAAACAACCCACCGTTGAGAAACACACCACTGGCCATCTGAAACCGACCTTCGTAATGCCGCGCCAACAACTCCTGCGCGACGCTGTCACCGTAATCATGGGCCAGCACATGCACCGGCTGCTGCACCCAAAGATGCTCCAGCAGCGCCTGCTGCAAATCCGCCTGTTCCAGCAGGCAATAGGTGTGATCCAGCGGCTTGGCCGAATCGCCAAACCCCAGCATGTCGCAGGCAATCACCTGGTAACGTTGGGCCAGCGGCTGCCACAGGTAATGCCAGTCCCAGCTGGCCGTGGGGAACCCATGGATCAGCAGCAACGGCTCGCCCTGCCCCGCCACCCAGTAACGAATGGTGCGGCCGCGGAACTCGAAACTCTGGGCGCGCTGGCGCCAGATACGCAGTGGGATCTCGGCGATTGGCATCAGCTTTTATACCCGGGGTCGAGTGCATCGAGTTTGCGCAGCAACGCCGGCCATGCCAGCGCGCCGCCCATGCCTTGGGCGCTTTTGGTGACCCCGGCGATCATCGCCCGGGCACCGGCCAGTATCGGTGGTGCGATGCTGATCAATTCGGCGCCACCGTTCTGCGCCATCACCTGGATGTCGCAGGTGCGCTGGAAGATGAACATCATCAGGAAGGTGTCGGCGATGCTGGCGCCACAGGTCAACAGACCGTGGTTGTGCAGCATCAGGAAATTGTTTTGCCCAAGGTCGGCCTGCAAGCGGGCCTTTTCCTCGTGGTTCAGCGCCACCCCTTCGTAGGCGTGATAGGCCAGGCTGGAGAGCACGAACAAGGATTGCTGGCTGATGGGCAACACGCCTTGCTTCTGCGCGGAAACGGCGATGCCGGAAGCGGTGTGGGTGTGCAGTACGCAGACCACGTCGTGGCGTACTTCGTGGACCGCGCTGTGGATGGTGTAGCCGGCCGGGTTGACCTCGTAGGGGCTGTCCATCAGCTTGTTGCCCGCCTGGTCGACCTTCACCAGGCTGGATGCGGTGATCTCGTGAAACATCAACCCGTAGGGGTTGATCAGGAAATCTTCGGTGCCCGGCACCTTGGCCGAGATGTGGGTGAAAATCAGATCATCCCAGCCGTGCATCGCTACCAGCCGGTAGCACGCGGCGAGGTCGACGCGGGCCTGCCATTCGGCCGCACTGACCTGGTCTTTAACGCTGTGTGTCGATTGAACAGTGGCTAGGCTCACGGCAATGACCTCCTTGGTGCGTTTTATTATTTTTTTAAGTGAAGGGGCAATCCAGGCAGAAGAAGCAGTCTAGTCAGACCTCGAGGCCGCCGTAGTTGCATTGGCAGCCAGCTTGATGACCGAGCGGGTCAGTCCTGAGGATAGTTCGATTTTGTTCTGTGCGTGTCAGAGAAGCGACGCCAATAAGGGCGCGGCGAACAGGTTGAGCAACCCGGTCAGTACCATCACCAGCCCCGCCACCGAGCCTTCCTCGCCGCCCACTTCATGGGCCCGGCTGACGCCCGCGCCATGGGCGCCCACGCCGAATAACGCACCGCGTGCCAACGGCGTGCGCAACGGCAACCACTTGAGCAGTACGCCGCCGAGCATGGCACCGAACACACCGGTAAACATCACGAACACGGCCGTCAGTTCCGGCACGCCGCCCAGGTCGGAAGACACCGGCATGGCGAACGGCGTGGTGATGGAACGGGGCACCAGCGACATCGTGACCGAACTGTCCAGCGCCAGGGCCCTGGCCAGGCCATAGGAGGTGGCGATAGACGCCACACTGCCCGCCACCATCCCCAGCAACAGGGCAGACCAATGGCGCATCAACAATTGGCGCTGTTGCCAGATCGGAATGGCAAACGCCACCGTCACCGGGCCCAGCACCAGCATCAGCCAGTGGGTATCGGTGGAGTATTCGGCGTAGGCGGTTTTCATCGGCACGGCCACCGCCAGCAACAGTGCCGGGACCAGAATCAGCGGTGACAGCAGGTAGCGCCCGGTGCGCCGGTAGATCCAGCGGCTGAAGCCGTAGGCCCCCAGGGTCAGCGCCAGCCAGAACATCGGCATCAGCTCAAGCTTCATGGCGCAGCTTCCAGCGGCACACGAATTCCACGGTAAAGGCCGTCACCAGCATCACCGACAAGGTGCTGAAGCCGATCACCAACATGATCCGCCAACCGTCATGGCGCACCAGGCCACCGTAGTCCAGGAGGCTCATCAACGCAGGAATAAAGAACAGCAGCATCTCCGCCATCAGCACGCCGGCGCCCAGTTGCAGGGCCGCCGGTTTCACCAGGCCAGTGGCGAAGGTCAGCAACAACAAGCCCAGGCCGACCACACCGCCAGGAATAGGCCAGCTCAGCCAGGCCGCCAATTGGCACCCCAGGAAGTAAATGGCCAGCAGGACGATCAGTTCAGCCAGCAACCGACCGACGTGTTTGAAGGTGAAACGTTTCATGAGCTTTGGGTCCTCGCAGGGCTCCCATTTTAAAGAGGCCCCTGGCATCCCCACAGCGAATTGTTAGACTGCAAGCTATTCCAAACTGGAATCAGGTCGATGGAATTTAAACAGCTGCGCAGCTTTGTCGAAGTCATCCACCGGGGCGGTTTTACCCAGGCCGGCAAAACCCTGCACATCAGCCAGTCCGCCGTGAGCAAGCAGGTGGCCCAACTGGAGCAAAGCCTGGGCACGCCGCTGCTCGATCGCCTGGGTTCGCAGATTCGCCTGACGGCTGCCGGGCAGGTGGTACTGCAGCGGGCAGAGGCGATGCTGCGCCAGCAAGCCGAGTTGCTCAGTGAGCTGGATGACTTGAATCAGTTGACTCGTGGCGAGCTGCGCATGGGCCTGCCGCAATTGGGCGGCGACACGCTGTTCGCCGGGCTGTTTGCCGAATACCGGCGGCGGTACCCGAACGTCACCATCCAGTTGCTGGAAGGCGGCAGTCGCAACATCGAGCAGGCGATCTTGAGCGGGGAGCTGGAAGTGGGTGGCAGCCTGATGCCCAGCGACCCGGCATTCGCCTGGCAAGCCTTCTGCGATGAGCCGCTCGACGCCCTCCTGCCGATGGACCATCCGCTGGCCGAGAACGCGCAGATCCGTCTGGAGGAGTTGGCTGACACGCCGTTCCTGATGTACCAACGCAGTTTTGTGTTGAACGACCGCCTGCTACAGGCCTGTCAGCAACTGGGGTTCACCCCGAAGGAAAGCGGGCGCAGCGGCCAGGCAGATTTTCTCGCGGCCCTGGTGGCCGCCGGCCAAGGCGTGGTGTTGTTGCCCAGCGTGGTGGCCCGGGGCCTGGTGCGGCCCGGGGTGGTGCGCCTCACGCTCAAGGCGCCGGAATACCTGCGCTGGGACATTGCCTTTATCTGGCGTGAGGGCGCCTATCTGTCGAAAGCCGCCCAGGCCTGGCTGGCATTGCTACGCGAATTCCCGGTCAACCGCGCAGTGCAGTGACCAACTCGGCCAGCCACGGTTCGGCGTCGGCTTCCGGGGTCACGCTTTCGCTGGCGTCCAGGCGCAGCATCGGCAGCACTTCACGTACGCCCAACTCCGCAAACAGCTCGCGCATTTGCTCGCCGCCGCCGCAGAAGGTGTCGCCATAGCTGGCGTCGCCCAGGCCGATCACCGCGCCCGGCAGCCCGCGCCAGGCGGCCGGCAGTTGGTCGCGAATGGTCGAATACAGCGGCTGCAGGTTGTCGGGCAGTTCGCCCATGCCGGTGGTGGAGGTCACGGCCAAAAAGGCTTCAGGGGCAAAGCCCTGTACGTCGGCGAGGGTTGCACGCGGGTTGTGCCAGGCGTCGAAGCCGGCCGCGTTGAGGATGCTGGCAGCGTGACGGGCGACTTCTTCAGCGGTGCCGTACACCGAGCCGGAAAGGATGGCGACTTTCATCAATCTGATCCTGTAGCTGACTAAAAGCCTGGGATATTAACAGCTGGGGCAAGTGGACAGGCGGCCGGCATGTCTTAAACTGCAAACTCCCAAGACAAGCCATGGACCGCTCAATGATTAACGCCAAGCTGATGCAACTGGTGATCAACGCTTCCAACGACGGCATCGTGGTTGCCGAGCGCGAAGGCAAGGACAAGCCACTGATCTACGTAAACCCGGCCTTCGAACGGCTGACCGGCTACACCCTCGACGAAATCCTCTACCAGGACTGCCGCTTCCTGCAATCGGGTGACCGTGACCAGCCGGGGCTGATGGCCATCCGCGAAGCCCTGGAGAGTGGCGGCGCCTGCCGGGAAATCCTGCGCAACTATCGCAAGGACGGCACGCATTTCTGGAACGAGCTGTCGTTATCGACGGTTTATAACCAGGCCGACAAGCAGACCTATTTCGTCGGCGTGCAAAAAGACGTGACGGTACAGGTCAAGGCCCAGCAGCGTGTGGCGCAATTGGAAGGCCAATTGGCAGACCTCAGGGCGGAGCTTGAAGCACTCAAGGCGACGAGCGGATCTAACAAAAACTAGAAAACGCGGTCTTTAGAGAGATAATGGCGTTTTAATACCTCTCCCTTGAGCAAGATCAATGCAACGCGACGCGCTTTTGACGCAGGACGAGCTGGATTTTATTCAGACCATGCACCATAACCCGCAGCTCAACGTGCGGGATGCGTCGTCGAGCCTGACGGTCAACGGCGGTGCGCAGATTCGTGATCTGCTCACCCGCCTCGCCGCCCATGACCATGTCACCCTCCAGGCACAATTCGACAACCAGCAAATGACCTTTCCGCTGCAATTGGTGGAAGACGAGTTTCATGCCGTGCATTTGCGGCTGGGCGTACCGAGCATTTTCGAAGACGGGCCGATGATCCGCCCGTGGCGCCTGGCGCTTGAAGAGCCGGTCGCGCTGGAAAATATCAAAGGGCAGCCCGGTGCACTGTGGGTGCATGAGGTGTCGTTCAAGGGGTTGCTGGTGGAAATCCGCGGGCGGATCAAGGCCCCAAAAACCTTTTCCCTGTGGTTCAGCCCGTCCGGCTACGAGCGCATCTCGGTGCGCGGCACCCTGGAACGGGAAAATGCCCGTGGGTTGTTCGCCTACCGTTTAAGCCAGAGTGATGTGGATGAAACCGAGCGCCTGCGCCAGTTTATCCTGCAGCAACACCGCTTGTTTCACCCCGAAGTCCACGCCTGAAGTCAGGTATCCAGGCTGCCGCGCAGAAAATGCTGCAGGCGGCGCTGCATCAGTCGCCCTTCGTTGCCCAGGCAACCGACAGTCGACCCCCTCAATTGCTCCTGCGCCAACTCCGCCGCATCGCCCGCCAGCAAGAGCGGGCAATCCAGGGTCAAGGCCAGCCGCTCAAGGCGCCGGGGCAATTCCTGGGTAGGCGAGTGATTGGAGAACACCACGAGGGCCTGTGGTCTGGTTTTTTCGCAGATCAGTGTCAATTCATCCATCGGCTGCCCCACGGCCAGGACCTTGACCGCCAAGTCGTCACCGCTCATCAGCAGCCCTGCGACCAGCAACTCCAGCTCCCGGCATTCCCCGGCGATGGCCGCCAGCAACACCCGCGGTGCGGCCGAGGCACAGCCTGTTTGCAGGCGCTTCCAGGTGCGGCTGCGCAGGAAGCCATCAAAAAACAGCCATTCACTGGCTTGGCCAAAAAGCCCCTGGTGCCGCAATAGCTGCTGCCAGAGAGGCATCAGGATGTCCTGGAAAACCACCGAGACTGGATAGGCCGCGAAAATCTGGCCATACAACCGGTCCAGTTGCCGGTCGTCGAAGGCTCCGACGGCCGTTCGCAATTGCTGCTGCCACTGGTTCCATTCGTGTTCAGCGCCTGTCGGCACAGCGGCCGCCGCTTCCACTGGCTGATCATCACGGGCCAGGATTTTCCCGACCTTGCTCACCGCAACGCCACGCTCGATCCAGTCAAGAATGCGATGAACGGTCTCGATATCGGTGCGCGAATACAGACGGTGCCCACTTTCGGTGCGAACCGGCTGGATCAGCCCGTAACGACGCTCCCACGCACGCAGCGTGACCGGGTTGATGCCTGTCAATCTTGCCACTTCGCGAATCGGAAACAGTTCATCGGAATCAGCGGGGTCGCCAAGCGCCATATCAGGAGAGGGAGCAATCATTACGGACATCTGGGCACTGAATCATCGATGGGAAGTTGGATCCCATTTAACGCCCATACAACTGTCTGATTCAAGGTCTTCAGTTAACCGACCAGTGCCGCTGGCGTATTTTTTCAAAACAGGAATAATCCTTGCCTGTTTTTTCAACGTGGCTGCTTACCCCGCAGCTTCGTTCGTGCGCCCCCTACCCGGCCCGGCGCACCTGATCCTTATGGAGATACACAATGTCTACCTCCCCTGTCACCCTGATGGTTGCGCGCCGCGTGGCCAAGGGTCGTTATGAAGAGTTGATGGCTTGGCTGCGCGAAGGCGAGCAATTGGCCACCGATTTCCCCGGTTACCTGGGCTCCGGCGTGCTTGCACCGCCGCCCAACGATGATGAATTTCAGATTATTTTCCGCTTCGCCGACGAAAAGACCCTGCATGCGTGGGAGTTTTCCGCATCCCGTGGTGCATGGCTCGGTCGTGGCAGCGAACTGTTTGCCGCGCCGTCGGAACATCGCGTACGCGGCATAGACGGCTGGTTTGGCGCCGCCGCCGCACGACCACCGCGCTGGAAGCAGGCCGTGGCCATCTGGCTGGCATTTTTCCCGGTGTCGCTGCTGTTCAACTTCGGCCTTGAGCCGCTGCTCAGCGAGTTGGGCTTGTTGAGCCGCGTGCTGGTCAGCACCCTGGCGCTCACACCGCTGATGATTTACTTCTTTATCCCGTTGTCGACCCACCTGCTGGCCGGCTGGTTGCATCCGGCTCCGGCCCGGGTAAAGGCCACCGAAGCCACCGCTTGAGTACAAGGGAGGCCGCTCGCTGGTATAGTTTTAGCCTGCCAGCGACCCGAGCCTCCCATGTCTTCCACTCCCGCCCCGATCCTGATCACCGGTGCCGGCCAGCGTGTCGGCCTGCATTGCGCCCTGCGCCTGCTGGACGAAGGGCAGCCGGTGATTTTCAGCTACCGCAGTGACCGTCCCGGCGTGCAGACCTTGCGCGAGCGCGGCGCGATTGGCGTGTTTGCCGATTTTTCTTCCGAGGCCGGCACTCTCGGCTTCATCGACGAACTGCAAAAGCACACCCAAAGCCTGCGGGCGATCATCCATAATGCCTCGGCCTGGGAAGCGGAAACGCCCGGCGACGAGAGCCGCGCCTTTGCCGACATGTTCAGCGTGCACATGCTTGCGCCGTACCTGATCAACCTGCATTGTGCGCACTTGCTGCAACGCTCCACGCCTGCGGATATCGTGCACATCAGCGACGACGTGACCCGCAAGGGCAGCCGCCAGCACATTGCCTACTGCGCCACCAAGGCCGGGCTCGACAGCCTGACCCTGTCGTTTGCCGCGCAGCTTGCACCGGATATCAAGGTGAACGGCATTGCCCCGGCGATGGTGATGTTCAACGAGGGCGACGACGCGGCCTATCGCGCCAAGGTCCTGGCCAAGGCGGCACTGGGCATCGAACCCGGCCCCGAGGTAATTTACCAGAGCGTGCGTTACCTGCTGGATAACCCTTATGTCACCGGTACCACCCTGACCGTCAACGGCGGGCGGCATATCAAGTAAGCCGTTTGCGAGGATGTTGTATGACTTTATCCCTGCCCCACCACTACCGCGAAATTCTCAAGGGCCTGGGTGAAGACCCGGAGCGCGAAGGGTTGCTCGACACACCAAAGCGGGCCGCCAAGGCCATGCAGTACCTGTGTCATGGCTACGAGCAGAACCTGGAAGAAATCGTCAACGGTGCGCTGTTTGCCTCCGACAACGACGAGATGGTGATCCTCAAGGACATCGAGTTGTATTCGCTGTGCGAGCATCACCTGCTGCCCTTTATCGGCAAGGCCCATGTGGCCTATATTCCGACCGGCAAGGTGCTCGGCCTGTCGAAGCTGGCGCGTATCGTCGACATGTTCGCCCGGCGCCTGCAGATCCAGGAAAACCTCACGCGGGAAATCGCCGACGCCATCCAGACCGTGACCCAGGCCGCCGGCGTGGCGGTGGTGATCGAAGCCAGGCACATGTGCATGATGATGCGCGGTGTCGAAAAACAGAATTCAACCATGAACACCTCGGTGATGCTCGGCGCCTTCCGCGAGTCGAACACCACGCGCATGGAGTTCCTGCAATTGATTGGACGGAGCAAGTAGCAATGCCACAACTTCAGCCAGGCATGGCGCGCATCCGGGTCAAAGACCTGTGCCTGCGCACGTTTATCGGGATCAACGAGGACGAAATCCTCAACAAGCAGGATGTGTTGATCAACCTGACCATCCTGTATGCCGCCCAGGAAGCCGTACGCGACAACGACATCGACCACGCGCTGAACTACCGCACCATCACCAAGGCCATCATCGCTCATGTGGAAGGCAACCGCTTTGCCCTGCTGGAGCGCCTGACCCAGGAAATCCTCGACCTGGTGATGGGCAATGCGTCGGTGCTGTACGCCGAAGTCGAAGTCGATAAACCCCATGCGTTGCGTTTTGCCGAATCGGTGTCGATCACCCTTGCGGCCAGCCGCTAACCCTATTGAATCCGTAGTGAGCCCCATGACTGATCAACAACGCCTCGAACTCGAAGCCGCCGCCTTCCGCCGGCTGGTGGCACACCTGGACAGCCGCAAGGATGTGCAGAACATCGACCTGATGAACCTCTCGGGCTTCTGCCGCAACTGCTTGTCCAAGTGGTACAAGGCCGAGGCCGACGAGCGCCAGATCGAGCTCAGCCTCGATGACGCCCGTGAAGTGGTGTACGGCATGCCGTACGCCGAGTGGAAAGCCCAATACCAGCAAGAAGCCAGTGCCGAACAGCAAGCGGCATTCGCCAAAGGAAAAACCCATGACTGACCTGAACACCCTGCGCGCCAGCCTCAACAGCGGCGAACACGTCTTCGCCGACACCCTGGCCTTTGTTGCCGCCGGTTACGACTACCAGCCACAGGCCTTCACCAACGGCAGCGTGGAAAACGCCGCCGGGCAGAACGAAGGCTCGTGCAAGACCCTCGGCCTGGCGTTGCTGGAAGGCTTGAATGACCAGGAAGCACTGTTGGCGTTCGGTGAGCATTACCGTTCGGTGCTGGCCACGCCTGAGGGCAGTGACCACGGCAATATTCGTGCGCTGATCGAGCATGGGTTGGCGGGTGTGAAGTTCACTCGGCAGCCACTGACCCGCCGCTGATTCAATTGGATAACCCGGTTTAATGTGGGAGCTGGCTTGCCTGCGATAGCGGTGTGTCAGCCAACGCCGCTATCGCAGGCAAGCCAGCTCCCACAGTGATTGGGTTAACACTTCTGGACTGCGGTGCGACATAAATCGCGCGCATAAAAAAACCGGCCTCGCAGCCGGTTTTTTTTTGTTTCTACGGTTTAGAACGCAGCGTCCTTCAAACCGTCGAGGTAACGCTCGGCATCCAGTGCCGCCATGCAGCCAGCGCCGGCGGAGGTGATCGCCTGACGGTACACGTGGTCAGCCACGTCACCGGCAGCGAAGATACCTTCGATGTTGGTGGCCGTCGCGTTGCCTTCACGGCCGCCCTGCACGATCAGGTAACCGTCTTTGGCATCCAGCACGCCTTCGAACAACGAGGTGTTCGGGGTGTGGCCGATGGCGATGAACACGCCGTCGACTTTCAGCTCGTCGAAGCTGCCGTCGTTGTTTTTCAGGCGAGCACCGGTCACGCCCATGTTGTCGCCCAGGACTTCATCCAGGGTGGCGTTGAGCTTGAGGATGATCTTGCCTTCGGCCACGCGGGCATGCAGCTTGTCGATCAGGATCTTCTCGGCGCGGAAAGTCTCGCGGCGGTGAACCAGGGTCACGGTGCTGGCGATGTTGGCCAGGTACAGCGCCTCTTCCACGGCAGTGTTGCCGCCACCGACCACAGCCACCGGCTTGTTGCGGTAGAAGAAACCGTCGCAGGTCGCGCAGGCCGAAACGCCCTTGCCCATGAACGCTTCTTCCGACGGCAGGCCCAGGTAACGGGCGCTGGCGCCGGTGGCGATGATCAGCGCGTCACAGGTGTACACGCCGCTGTCGCCGGTCAGGCTGTAAGGCTTCTTGGAGAAGTCGACCTTGTTGATGTGATCAAACACGATTTCGGTTTCGAAACGCTCGGCGTGTTCTTTCATGCGTTCCATCAGCACCGGGCCGGTCAGGCCGTGGACATCGCCCGGCCAGTTGTCGACTTCGGTGGTGGTGGTCAACTGACCGCCCGCTTGCATGCCGGTGATCAGCAACGGCTTGAGGTTGGCCCGGGCAGCGTAGACGGCAGCGCTGTAACCGGCAGGGCCGGAACCGAGAATAATCACTCGCGAATGACGGGTATCAGACATGACTCACTCCTATCGACCGCCCGGACTACAGAACGGCTGGAATAAAAAAGGACCGCGAAGCACTTGGGGAAGGCTTGAACTCGCAGATCCTGAAAATAATGGGTGCAGCGTATAGAGGGAGGCAAGATTAAGGAAATACGGAATAACAATCCAGCTCATAGGTGGTCTCTATCCCGTGCCCTCTATTAATCGACACCTTTGTTACCGTTAATGTCGTGATGCGGGCCGTGCTTTCCCGGTCTTCGCAAAGCCGGTAAGGTCGGCGCGTTCGCCCCCATTGCCCGGAGTTACCCATGCCCGCCCCCGTTCTTTCAGGCCCACAATACCTGCGCGAAGGCCTCAAACTGGTGCTCAGCCCCGGCTTGCGCCTGTTCGTCCTGCTGCCGCTGGCAATCAATCTGATACTGTTCGTCGGGTTGATCTACTTCGCCGGCCATCAGTTCAGCCTGTGGGTCGACACGCTGATGCCCACCTTGCCGAGCTGGCTGAGCTTCCTCAATTATCTGTTGTGGCCTTTGTTCGTGGTGCTGGTGGTGCTGATGGTGTTTTTCACCTTCACCATGCTCGCCAACATCATCGCTGCGCCGTTCAACGGCTTTCTGTCGGAAAAGGTCGAAGTGGTGGTACGCGGCACCGATGATTTCCCGGCTTTCAGCTGGGCTGAGTTGGCGGCCATGGTGCCGCGTACCCTGGCCCGGGAAATGCGCAAGCTGGGCTACTTCCTGCCCCGGGCCATCGGCCTGTTTATCCTGTCGTTCATTCCGGTGGTCAACCTGGTGGCTGCGCCGCTGTGGCTGTTGTTTGGCGTGTGGATGATGGCGATCCAGTACATCGACTACCCAGCGGACAACCACAAGCTGGGCTGGAACGAAATGCTTGCCTGGCTGCGCCAGAAGCGCTGGCAGAGCATGAGTTTTGGCGGGATCGTTTACCTGGTGTTGCTGGTGCCGGTGGTCAACCTGCTGATGATGCCGGCAGCGGTGGCCGGGGCCACGCTGTTCTGGGTGCGTGAACAGGGCGCCGAGGCGATGCTCGTTAAAAAGCCCTGAGCCGTCACAAATCCATCATCCAAAAGACACAATGACGACATGGCCCGCGCCGACACTGTGGGTCATGACGACAGCTTCGCTCCACATCACCCTGATCACCGAAACCTTCCCGCCAGAGATCAACGGGGTGGCCAATACCCTTGGCCGCCTGTGTGATGGTTTGCGCGCGCGCGGGCATCAAGTCGAACTGGTTCGCCCGCGCCAGGGCAGCGACCAGAGCCGGCCCAGCGACGACGGCCTGATGCTGTGCCGCGGCTGGCCATTGCCGGGTTATCCGGGGCTGCAATGGGGCCAGTCGTCGATGCACAAGCTGTTGCGGCGCTGGACCCGCCAGCGTCCGGATGTGCTGTATATCGCCACTGAGGGGCCTCTGGGTTTGTCGGCGTTGCGGGCGGCGCGGCGCCTGGGGATCAGCGTGGTAAGCGGCTTTCATACCAACTTCCAGCAGTATTCCAACCAGTACGGCCTGGGCATGCTGAGCCGGGTGCTGACCCACTATCTGCGCTGGTTCCATAACCGCTCCACCCTGACCCTGGTGCCCAGCGCCAGCCAGCGCCTGGAGCTGGAGCGTCGTCATTTCGAGCGCCTGGGCATGCTCGCACGCGGCGTCGACAGCCAGCTGTTTCACCCGGCCAAACGCGACAATGCGTTGCGTGAAAGTTGGGCACTGACCAGTGAGCAAACTGCCGTGCTGCATGTCGGCCGCCTGGCCCAGGAAAAAAACCTCGGGCTGCTCAAGCGCTGTTTCGAAACGCTGCAGGACACCTATCCACTGCGCCAGATGAAACTGATCATCGTCGGTGACGGCCCGCAACGGGCAATGCTGGAGAAGGAACTGCCGGAGGCGGTTTTCTGCGGCACCCTGCGTGGCGAAGAACTGGCCAGGCACTATGCGTCCGGGGACCTGTTCCTGTTCCCCAGCCTGACTGAAACCTTCGGCAACGTGGTGCTGGAGGCCATGGCGTCCGGATTGGGTGTGGTGGCGTACGACCAGGCAGCGGCGACCCAACACATTCGCCATGGCTACAGCGGCGTGTTGGCAATGCCGGGGGATGAGGAGGCGTTTTGCGATGCGGCCAAGTGGCTGCTGGAAGAGCGCGAGAGTTTGCGCCGGGTGCGGCTCAATGCGAGGCAACACGCCAGCCGTCAGGGTTGGCCGGCGATTATCGAGCAGTTTGAGCGGCAGTTACGCGGGGTGTGCGAGGACGAGCAACCGGTGCCCGCCCTGTCGCCCCTTACACCAACGTCGTCAACGCCTCGCGACTGAACGGCAGGATGTCGCCTTCACGGCCTTCACGAACCTTCAGCGCCCAATCCGGATCCACCAACAGCGCACGGCCCACGGCGACCAGGTCAAACTCGTCGTTGTTCAGGCGCTCCAGCAGTTTTTCCAGGCTGGCCGGTTGCGCGACCTTATCGGTGTTAACCATGAACTGCAGGAACTCGCCATCCAGGCCGACGCTGCCCACGGTGATGGTCGGCTTGCCGGTGAGCTTGCGGGTCCAGCCGGCCAGGTTGAGTTCGGAGCCGTCGAACTCCGGCTCCCAGAAACGACGTGTGGAGCAGTGGAAAATATCCACGCCGGCGTCAGACAACGGCTTGAGGAATTCACCCAGCGCTTCGGGGGTTTGCACCAGGCGCGCGGTGTAGTCCTGCTGTTTCCACTGGGAGAAACGCAGGATGATCGGGAAGTCCGGCCCAACGGCGGCGCGGATGGCCTGGATCAATTCGATGGCGAAACGTGAACGGTTGGCCAGGCTGCCGCCGTATTCGTCGGTGCGCTGGTTGGTGCCTTCCCAGAAGAACTGGTCCACCAGGTAGCCGTGGGCGCCGTGGATTTCCACGCCGTCCATGCCGATGCTCTGGGCATCCTTGGCGGCTTGGGCAAACGCGGCGATCACGTCCTTGATGTCTTGCACGGTCATGCCGTGGACGACGACGTTGCCGTCCTTGAGTTTTTCGGTGGGGCCGTAGGCCGGCACGCTGGCGTCCGGCTCGGTGCCGATGCGTCGTACGCTGCCCACGTGCCACAGTTGCGGGACGATCTTGCCGCCTTCGGCGTGCACCGCGTCGACCACTTTCTTCCAGCCGGCCAGGGCGGCTTCACCGTAGAAATGCGGGACGTTCGGGTAGCCGTTGGAAGCCGGGTGCCCGACCACGGTGCCTTCGGTGATGATCAGGCCTACACCGGCGGCGGCACGGCGGCGGTAGTACTCGATCACCTTGGAATTAGGTACGCCACCCGGGGAGAACGAACGGGTCATCGGCGCCATGACCACACGGGTCGGCAGTTGCAGTGCGCCGAGCTGGAACGGTTTGAACAAGGCTTGGACAGGCATGGGAGCACTCCATAAGAAAAGGAATTTATGATGTGGATAATATGGAGTGTGCAGCGTGCTGGATAGCACTATTGATTAGGGTGATTAAGGGGTAAAAGCAGGAGGGCATGGGGCTGCTTCGCAGCCCAGCGGGAGCAAGCTCCCTCGCCACAGCAAGCTCCCTTGCCACAGAAACTCACTCGACAATGCTGAAAGTATCAGCTCAAGGCTTTTTCAATCGCCTGCACGATGGCAGGGTCATCCGGCGGCGTACGCGGCGAGAACCGCGCCAATACCCGGCCGTCTTTGCCGAGCAGGAATTTTTCAAAGTTCCAGGTGATGTCCCCGGGAAACTCCGCGCCCTCGCCCGCCAGCAATCGATACAGCTGGTGGCGATCGTGGCCATTCACCTCAAGCTTGCTGCCCAGGGGAAAGGTCACGCCATAGTTGAGGCTGCAAAATTCCTGGATTTCTTCTTCAGTGCCCGGTTCCTGCCCGGCAAATTGATTGCACGGCAGCCCCAGCACGGTAAAACCCTGGGCTTTGTATTGCTGATAGAGGTTTTCCAGCGCTGCGTACTGTGGTGTCAAACCACATTTGGAGGCGACGTTGACCACCAGCACGACTTGCCCCTTGAAGGGCGCCAGAGGCAGCTCCTGACCATCCAGGGCTTTGAGTTTAAGGTCGTGGAAAGCACTCATGACGAACTCCAGATATCCCATGTTCTTCGTAACGGCCATTCGAGATTACAGCCGCCAAGTCGGCAAGAATAGCCGCCAAATGAAAAAGGCGCCCGAAGGCGCCTTTTTCCAACTGACAGAGCGTCGCTCAGTCAATTAATGGTGGTGACCACCTTCGCCGTGCACGTGGCCGTGGGCCACTTCTTCCTGGGAAGCGTCACGGATAGCGACGATCTTCACCTGGAAGTTCAGGCGCTGGCCAGCCAGCGGGTGGTTGCCGTCGACGGTCACGTCGTCGCCGTCCAGGTCACGGATGGTGACGATTTGCATCTGGCCGTCCGGAGCGGAAGCGTGGAACTGCATGCCCACTTCCAGCTCGTCGACGCCTTCGAACATGCTGCGGCTCAGGGTGCTGACCAGTTCGGCAGCGTATTCGCCGTAGGCATCTTCAGGTTCTACGGCAACGGTCAGTTCATCACCGACCTCTTTGCCTTCCAGGGCCTTTTCCAGGCCCGGGATGATGTTACCTGCACCTTGCAGGTAGACCAGCGGCGCGCCGCCGGCAGAACTGTCGATGACCTCACCAGCGTCGTTGGTCAGGGTATAGTCAATGGAGACAGCCTTATTGGCGGCGATCGGCATGGGGCGAGACCTTTTGCAGAAGAATGAAGAACGGACAAGTCTAAACAAGGATTTGCCCGAAAGCGAACACAACCCGGACGGACGGGGTCGAACAACTGACCCGACGGTCGTCGGATTTCACCAGGACGAAGACCGGCACTGGGTCGTCGAGCTTTCCTGCGGTCACACCCAGCACCTGCGCCACCAGCCGCCGTGGCAATCCCGGGCCTGGGTCACGGACCCGGCGCAACGCCTTGAAAAAATAGACAAGCCCTTTACGTGCGGCTGGTGTGCGCAAGGCTCAGATAAAGATAACCTTGGCACCTGATTCCCGGTAGGCAGCCAGCCATAGGCCGCCACCGAAGCCATGCACCTCCAGAGAATTCGCATGCAGACTTTTTTTATCGCGCCCACCGATTTTGGTGTGGGTCTGACCTCCATCAGCCTTGGGCTGGTACGTACCCTTGAACGGGCCGGGCTGAAAGTCGGCTTCTTCAAACCGATTGCCCAGCCGCACCCCGGCGACACCGGCCCCGAGCGCTCCACCGAGCTGGTGGCCCGTACCCACGGCCTCAAACCGCCCCAACCCCTGGGCCTGGCCCATGTAGAGCGGATGCTCGGCGACGGCCAGCTGGATGAGCTGCTGGAGGAAATCATCACCCTTTACCAGCAAGCCGCCGTGGGCAAGGACGTGTTGATCGTCGAAGGCATGGTGCCGACCCGCAGCGCCAGCTATGCGGCCCGGGTCAACCTGCACCTGGCCAAGAGCCTGGACGCCGAAGTGATCCTGGTCTCGGCCCCGGAAAACGAAGTGCTCACCGAACTCTCCGGCCGCGTGGAACTGCAGGCCCAGCTGTTCGGCGGCCCGAAAGATCCAAAAGTGCTGGGCGTGATCCTCAACAAGGTGCGCACCGACGAAAGCATGGAAGCGTTCTCGGCGCGGCTCAAAGAGCATTCGCCGTTGTTGCGCAGCGGCGATTTCCGCCTGTTGGGCTGCATCCCGTACCAACCGGAACTCAACGCCCCGCGCACCCGCGACGTGGCCGACCTGATGGGCGCGCAGATCCTCAACGCCGGTGATTACGAAAGCCGGCGCATGACCAAAATCATCATCTGTGCGCGCACCATGCGCAATACCGTGGAGCTGCTCAAACCCGGCGTATTGGTCGTGACGCCCGGCGACCGCGACGACATCATCCTCGCCGTCAGCCTGGCCGCCATCAACGGCGTGCCGCTGGCCGGTTTGCTGCTGACCAGCGACACCCTGCCCGACCCACGGATCATGGACCTGTGCCGGGGCGCCTTCCAGGCCGGGCTGCCGGTGTTGTCGGTGAGCACCGGCTCCTACGACACCGCCAACCAGCTCAACAGCCTGAACAAGGAAATCCCGATTGATGACCGCGAACGTGCGGAGATCATCACCGATTTCGTCGCCAGCCACCTCGACGCCCGCTGGCTGCACCAACGCTGCGGCACGCCGCGGGAAATGCGCCTGTCGCCGGCGGTGTTCCGTTATCAACTGATCCAGCGTGCCCAGGCTGCCAACAAGCGCATCGTGTTGCCCGAAGGCAGCGAGCCGCTGACCGTGCAGGCCGCGGCCATCTGCCAGGCGCGCGGGATTGCCCGTTGCGTGCTGCTGGCCAAGCCGGCCGACGTGGAAGCCGTGGCCCGCGCCCATGGCATCGAGCTGCCCGAAGGCCTGGAGATTCTCGACCCCGACCTGATTCGCCAGCGTTATGTGGAACCGATGGTAGCGCTGCGCAAAACCAAAAGCCTCAACGCGCCGATGGCCGAGCAACAACTGGAAGACACCGTGGTGATCGCCACCATGATGCTCGCCCTGGATGAAGTCGACGGCCTGGTCTCCGGCGTCATCCACTCCACCGCCAACACCATTCGCCCGGCCCTCCAGTTGATCAAGACCGCGCCGGGCTGCACCCTGGTTTCGTCGGTGTTCTTCATGCTGTTCCCGGAGCAAGTGCTGGTGTACGGCGACTGCGTGATGAACCCGCACCCCAGCGCGGCAGAGCTGGCGGAAATCGCCCTGCAAAGTGCCGACTCGGCCGCCGCATTCGGTATCACGCCGCGAGTGGCGATGATCAGTTATTCCAGTGGTGACTCCGCCACGGGAGAAGAGGTCGAGAAGGTCCGCGAAGCCACGCTGCTCGCCCACGAAGCCCAAAGTTCGCTGTTGATCGACGGCCCGTTGCAATACGACGCCGCCGCCAACGAAACCGTGGCCCGGCAACTGGCGCCCAACAGCCTGGTAGCGGGCAAGGCCACGGTGTTTGTGTTCCCCGACCTGAACACCGGCAACACCACCCACAAGGCGGTGCAGCGCAGCGCCGATTGCGTGAGCCTCGGGCCGATGCTGCAAGGCCTGCGCAAACCGGTCAACGACCTGCCCCGTGGGGCGCAGGTGGACGACATCGTGTACACGATCGCATTGACCGCGATTCAAGCCGCCAACCGACCTATGGATGTCTAAATGCTGGATTTTCTACCTGCCGCCGTGCGTGGGGTGATCGCCTCGCTGTTGCTGGCGTTGAACACGATCCTGCTGTGCTCGTTCCTGTTTATCGTGGCGCTGTTCAAGGCGTTGCCGTTTGCCAAGCGCTTCAGCGAGTGGCTGATGAACCAGACCCACGAGGCCTGGATCAGCAACAACAAGGCCTGGATGAACCTGGTGCGCCGCACCCGCTGGCACATCAAGGGCCTCGAAGGCCTGGACTATCAGCACTCGTACCTTGTGACCAGTAACCACCAGAGCTGGGTCGATATCATGGTGCTGCAATACGTGCTCAACCGGCGTATTCGCCCGCTGAAGTTTTTCCTCAAGCAGGAGTTGATCTGGGTCCCGGTGATCGGCCTGGCGTGGTGGGCCCTGGGCTTCCCGTTCATGAAGCGCTACACCAAGGCGTACCTGGAAAAGCACCCGGAGAAGAAAGGCAAAGACCTGGAAACCACCCGCAAGACCTGCGCGAAGTTTCGCCACAACCCGGTGGGCATTTTCAACTTTGCCGAAGGCACGCGATTTACCCCCGGCAAGCATGCGCAGCAGAAGTCACCGTTTCGCTACCTGCTCAAGCCCAAGGCGGGCGGCATTGCGTTTGTGCTGGATGCCATGGGCGAGCAGTTGAAGTCGCTGGTGAACGTGACCATTCACTACCCTGCCGGGCGCCCGGGCTATTGGGCTTTGCTCTGCGGCAATGTGAAGGACGTTGTCGTGCAGTTTGAAGAGGTGCAGATTCCGGCCGGTTTTATCGGCAAGAATTATGAGCAGGATGGGGAGTATCGGTTGGCGTTCCAGGGTTGGATCAACCGGTTGTGGGAAGAGAAGGACGAATTGCTCGCCAAATTGCACACAGATTATCCCGCCAGTCACTGATCAACATGTGGGAGCGGGCTTGCTCGCGCCCACATTTGACCGAGTTGTTTTCAAGACCCCATAAAAAAGCCCGCCAACGTGGCGGGCTTTTTTGTGCGGATCTAAAGCTTAGATCGCGCCGCGCTGACGCAGCAGCTCCAGCACTTGCTTGACGCTGTCTTCCAGCGACAGTGCCTGGGTATCGATCACCAGGTCGGCGTTCAACGGCACGTCATACGGGAAGGATTCGCCCGGGATGTTATCCCCGCCCGCCGCGTACAAGCCTTGCGGATCGCGCTCGGCGCACACCAGCGGCGAAGCCTGCACGTACACGGTCAGCAGACGATCACCGCCGATCAGTGCCTTGGCCTGTTCGCGCCCTTCAGCATCCGGGGCAACGAACGCAGCCAGGGTCAGCAAGCCCGCTTCGTTGAACTGACGCGCCACGTGGGCGGCACGACGCCAGTTCTCGGTACGCCCGGCACGGTCCTGCGGCAGGCCCTTGTTCAGGTCATGGCGCAGGTTCTGGCCATCCAGCACAAACACCGCACGGCCCATGTCGAACAACTTGCGCTCAACCGCGTAGGCCAGGGTGCTTTTGCCGGCGCCCGACAAACCGCTGAACAACACGGTCGCCGGTTGCTGGCCGAAGCGCTGGGCACGTTCTTCGGTGGCCACGTGGGCCAGCTTGCCATGCTGAGCCGCGCTGCCATGGGTCACCGGCGGCGCGATGATCATGCCCGCGGCCACGGTGCCGTTGGTCAAACGGTCGATGACGATGAACGAACCGGTGGTGCGGTTGCTCGCGTAACCGTCCAGGGCGATGACAGCGTCGAGGCTGACCTTCACCCGGCCGATCTCGTTCAACTGCAAGGCACTCGCCGAGCCTTCTTCCAGGGTGTTCACGTCCACGCGATGCACGATGCTCGTAATGGAGCCCGGCACGTAGCTGGTGGCGCGCTTGATGTCGTATTTCTTGCCCGGCAGCATCGGCTCTTCAGCCATCCACACCAGCATGGCGTCGAAGGCGTCGGTCACTTGCGGCACGTTGTCGGCGTGTACCAACAGGTCGCCACGGGAGATGTCGATCTCGTCTTCCATGGTCAGGGTCACGGCCTGGCCAGGACCTGCGTTTTCCAGTTCACCTTCAAAGGTGACGATGGATTTGACGCGGCTGCTCTTGCCCGACGGCAGCACCACGACTTCGTCGCCCTTGTGCACGATGCCGCTGGCCAGGGTGCCGGCGAAACCACGGAAGTTCAGGTTCGGACGGTTGACGTACTGCACCGGGAAACGCAGGTCGGTGTAGTTGCGGTCGTTGGCGATCTCGACGGTCTCGAGGATTTCCATCAGCGACTGGCCGGTGTACCAGGGCGAACGCTCGCTCTTGTTCACCACGTTGTCGCCCTTGAGCGCCGACATGGGTACGAAGGCCAGGGTGCTCGGCTTGAACGCGATACCGTCGGCGAACTTCAGGTAATCGGCCTTGATCGACTCGAACACGCTTTGGTCAAAGCCGTTGATGTCCATCTTGTTGATGGCCACCACGATGTGTTTGATGCCGAGCAACGAGGCGATAAAGCTGTGGCGACGGGTCTGGGTCTGCACGCCGTAGCGGGCGTCGATCAGGATGATCGCCAGGTCACAGGTAGACGCACCGGTGGCCATGTTGCGGGTGTACTGCTCATGGCCGGGGGTGTCGGCGATGATGAATTTGCGCTTGGCGGTGGAGAAGTAGCGGTAGGCAACATCGATGGTGATGCCCTGCTCACGCTCGGCCTGCAGGCCGTCGACCAGCAAAGCCAGGTCGATATCGTCACCGGTGGTGCCGGATTTTTTCGAATCGCGGGTGATGGCTTCCAGATGGTCTTCGTAGATCATCTTGGAGTCGTGCAGCAGGCGCCCGATCAGGGTGCTCTTGCCGTCGTCGACGTTGCCACAGGTCAGGAACCGCAACATTTCCTTGCGCTCGTGCTGGCCCAGGTAGGCGAGGATGTCCTCGCTGATCAAATCAGATTGATGCGACATGACAGCCCCTTAGAAATAGCCTTGACGTTTTTTATCTTCCATCGAGCCTGCACCATCGTGGTCGATGACACGGCCCTGGCGCTCGGAAGTTCGCGTCAGGAGCATTTCCTGAATGATGTCCGTCAGCGTCTCGGCTTCGGACTCCACCGCGCCCGTCAACGGGTAGCAGCCAAGGGTACGGAAACGTACTTTCTTTTTGACGATTCGGGCTTTGTCTTCGTCGGACAGGTGCTCGAGGATCCGGTCGTCGTCGATCATGATCAACGTGCCGTTCTTCTCGATCACTTCACGCTCGGCGGCGAAGTACAGCGGAACAATCGGGATGCCTTCAAGGTAGATGTACTGCCAGATGTCCAGCTCGGTCCAGTTGGACAGCGGGAACACACGAATCGACTCGCCCTTGTTGACGTTGCCGTTGTAGACGTTCCACAGCTCCGGGCGCTGGTTTTTCGGGTCCCAGCGGTGCTTGCTGTCGCGGAACGAGTACACACGCTCTTTGGCGCGGGACTTCTCTTCATCACGACGGGCACCGCCGAATGCAGCGTCGAAGCCATGCTTGTCGAGCGCCTGTTTCAGGCCCTCGGTCTTCATGATGTCGGTGTGCTTGGCGCTGCCGTGGGTGAACGGGTTGATGCCCTGCGCCACGCCGTCCGGGTTGACGTGGGTGATCAGGTCCAGGCCCAGCTCTTCGACCATTTTGTCGCGGAACTTGTACATCTCCTGGAATTTCCAGCGGGTGTCGACGTGCATCACCGGAAACGGCAGCTTGCCCGGGAAAAATGCCTTGCGCGCCAGGTGCAGCATCACGGCGGAGTCTTTACCGATCGAGTAGAGCATCACCGGGTTATCGAACTCGGCGGCGACCTCGCGGATGATGTGGATGCTTTCCGCCTCCAGCTGTTTCAGATGCGTCAGTTTGTCGACCATGGTTACTCACGGAAAAACGATCTTATGGACGGCCAGCGGGCCGTGTTCGAGCGGGGCATGCTAGCACAGCGCCTGATTCTATTGAGGGAGCCAGCTAGATCGAAACGGTATATGAATATACCGCCGGGTTTGGCTCGACTCGATCAAATGTGGTGTTCGTTAGATCGGGTTAGGGCAATCAATGAACAGGTGTTCCAAGGCAAAACGCCTTGCCAGGTAATCACCCAACGCCTGCACACCATATCGCTCAGTGGCGTGATGCCCGGCCGCGATAAAGCTGATGTCGTTTTCCCGGGCACTGTGGAACGTCTGCTCCGACGCTTCGCCACTCAGGTACAAGTCCACCCCGGCCAGTACCGCCTGGTCGATATACCCCTGGCCACCCCCGGTGCACCAGCCGACGCGGCGAATCATCTCGCTGCCTTCGATCAGCAGCGGCTCGCGGCCCATGGCTTCCTGCACGCGGCGGGCGAAGTCGCGGGGCGACACCGGCTCGGCCAGGGAACCCACCAGCCCGACGACCTTGAGGTTGTCCGGGTCCAGCGGGCCTTCGACG
Source organism: Pseudomonas sp. TH32 (assembly GCF_016650855.1). Lineage (NCBI taxonomy): Bacteria > Pseudomonadati > Pseudomonadota > Gammaproteobacteria > Pseudomonadales > Pseudomonadaceae > Pseudomonas > Pseudomonas sp. TH32. The sequence goes on from NZ_JAEKFA010000001.1 coordinate 576,142, forward strand.
GTGATGTCCAGTTGCCGGGCCAGTTGCACGTTGTTGCCGACTTCCGGGTGCAGGTCCAGGGGCAAGTGGTAGGCCAGCAGGCTGATGTCGTGCTTGAGCAGGGTTTTCAGGCGGCGCTGCTTCATGCCGGTGATGCACGGGCTTTCGCCTTTCCAGAAATAACCATGGTGCACCAGCACCAGGTCGGCCTGGGCTTCGACGGCGGCGTCCAGCAATGCCTGGCTGGCGGTCACGCCGCTGACGATGCGCAGCACCTGCGGCCGACCCTCGACCTGCAGGCCGTTGGGGCAGTAATCGGCGATTTTTGCACTATTAAGGTAGCGGTCCGCTTCCTCGACTAAGGTGCTCAGGGCTACGGCCATAAAAGACTCCTAAATATCCCGTTCAGAGGCGCTCACGGCCTCGTATAATGCGCGACATTATGGGCGCTCTCCCGTCCCCTGCAACCTGTCAGGATTTTTCTTAATGCTCAAGGCACTGCGTTTTTTTGGATGGCCATTGTTGGCTGGCGTGCTGATCGCGATGCTGATTATTCAGCGTTATCCACAACTGGTCGGCCTGCCGACTTTCGATGTCAACCTGCAACAGGCACCGCAGACCAGCGCGGTGGTACAGGGCCCGGTGACTTACGCCGACGCGGTGGTGATCGCCGCGCCCGCCGTGGTCAACCTGTACACCACCAAAGTCATCAACAAGCCGGCGCACCCGCTGTTTGAAGACCCGCAATTTCGCCGCTATTTCGGCGACAACGGGCCCAAGCAGCGGCGCATGGAATCCAGCCTCGGCTCCGGCGTGATCATGAGCCCGGAAGGCTACATCCTCACCAACAACCACGTGACCACCGGCGCCGACCAGATCGTGGTGGCCCTGCGCGATGGCCGGGAAACCCTGGCCCGTGTGGTCGGCAGCGACCCGGAAACCGACCTCGCGGTACTGAAAATCGATTTGAAAGGCCTGCCTTCGATCACCATCGGCCGCTCCGAAGGACTGCGCGTGGGTGACGTGGCGCTGGCCATCGGCAACCCGTTCGGCGTCGGCCAGACGGTGACCATGGGCATCATCAGCGCCACCGGGCGTAACCAGCTGGGCCTCAACAGCTACGAAGACTTTATCCAGACCGACGCGGCGATCAACCCGGGCAACTCCGGCGGCGCGCTGGTGGATGCCAACGGCAACCTGACCGGTATCAACACCGCGATCTTCTCCAAGTCCGGCGGCTCCCAGGGCATCGGTTTCGCCATCCCGGTGAAGCTGGCCACTGAGGTGATGAAGTCGATCATCGAGCATGGCCAGGTGATTCGCGGCTGGCTGGGGATTGAAGTGCAGCCGCTGACCAAGGAACTGGCCGAGTCGTTTGGCCTGACCGGACGCCCTGGCATCGTGGTCGCCGGGATCTTCCGCGACGGCCCGGCGCAGAAAGCCGGCCTGCAACTGGGTGACGTGATCCTCAGCATCGACGGCGAACCGGCCGGCGATGGCCGCAAGTCGATGAACCAGGTGGCGCGGATCAAGCCGACCGACAAGGTGGCGATCCAGGTGATGCGCAATGGCAAGGAAATCAAGCTGCAGGCAGAAGTGGGCCTGCGTCCACCGCCTGCGCCGGTGAAAGAAGAAGAATAACGGCTTCGGGAGCCCGCTCGCGGGCTCCTGTTACCTAATATTTCAGAAGAAAATTATTCTCATTAGAGATGTTATATTGTTTCAATATTGCTATTGGAACGCTCTATCATGCCGTCTCGAAGATTTGCCCCACTGGCCGGAATCGCCTTGGGTTTACTGGTAGAACCGGCCTACGCCGAAGACAACACCCCGCTTGAACTGGACGCCACCCGCATCACCAGCGAGGCATACGAATCGGCCACCGGCCCGGTCAAGGGCTATCGCGCCACCCGCTCCGCCAGCGCTACCAAGACCGACACCGCCCTGCGCGATATCCCACAGTCCATCAGCGTGATTCCCGCCTCGGTGCTCAAGGACCTGGGCAGCACCCACGTCGAGCGTGCCCTGGAGTTTGCCGGTGGCGTATCCAAACAGAACAACTTCGGCGGCCTGACGCTCTACGAATACAGCGTTCGCGGCTTCACCACGTCAGAGTTCTACGTGGACGGTTTCAGCGCCAACCGCGGTTACCCGAGCACGCCGGACGCGGCCAATATCGAACGCATCGAAGTGCTCAAGGGCCCCGCCGCCAGCCTGTATGGCCGGGGCGATCCGGGCGGCACGGTGAACATCGTCAGCAAAAAGCCGCAGCCCGAGGCCTTCACCACCGTGCAGACCAGCGCCGGCAGCTGGGACCGCTATCGCACCGCGCTGGACGTGAACACACCGCTGGACAGCGAGGGTAACGTCTTGTCGCGGGTCAACCTGGCGGTGGAAGACAACCACAGCTTCCGCGACCACCTGCAGGCCAAGCGGGTGTTCGTCGCGCCCTCCATCAGTTGGCAACTGGACCCGGACACCCGCCTGCTGGTGGAAAGCGAATTCGTGCGCCACCGTTCTACTTTCGACCGTGGCATCGTCGCCCCGAATAACCACTGGAGCGGCGTCTCCCGCTCGACCTTCCTCGGCGAGCCCAACGACGGCGATATCCGCAACCACAACAACCGCCTGCAAGCTACCCTCGAACATCACCTCAACGATGCCTGGCAACTGCGCCTGGCCAGTCATTACAAACAAGGCAGCCTGTGGGGCGACGCTTCGGAAAACCGCCCGCTGGATGCCGATGGCCACACCCTCAGCCGCCGCTACCGCGAACGCTCCACCGGTTGGCACGACAGCATCACCCAGCTCGAACTGCGTGGGCGGTTCGACATCGGCAGTTGGCAGCATGAGTTGCTGATCGGCACCGAGTACGAGGACTACCGCAAGAAAGAACGGGTGACCACCATCGCCGGCGGTCCCTATGCCGTAGACCTCTATAACCCGGTCTACGGCCAGCCAAAACCCAACGACAAACGCTCCGGCACCGACTTCTTCGAACAGGTGAAAAGCCAGGCGCTGAACCTGCAGGACCAGATCGTCTTCACCGACCGCCTGCGCGGGATGATTGGCGCGCGTTTCGAACACGTTGAGCAACACACCGACGACTTCGCCCTCAACCATGCGAAAAGCCGGCAAACCCACGACGCCCTGACCCAACGCGCCGGCCTGCTCTACCAGCTGACGCCTGAAGTGGGCCTGTTCGCCAATGCCTCCACCTCGTTCAAACCCAACAATGGCCTGGACGCCGGCGGCAAATCCTTCAAGCCGGAAGAAGGCGTGGGCTATGAAATCGGGATCAAGAGCGAGTTGTTCGACGACCGCCTGAGCACCACCCTCGCCGCCTTCCATATCGAGAAGGAAAATGTCCTGGCCCTGGACCCGGCCACCGACACCCAGCGCGCCATGGGCAAGGCCCGCAGCCAGGGCTTTGACCTGCAACTGACCGGGCAAGTGACCGACGCCGTACGGGTGATCGGCGCCTTTGCCTACATCGACGCCGAAGTGACCAAAGGCGACAAAGTCATCCCCACCGGCAGCCGGATTCTCGGCGTGGCCAAACGCAGCGGCAGCTTGCTGGGGGTGTATGAATTCCAGGATGGCCTGCTGCGTGGCTCAGACCTTGGCGCGGCCTTTACCTACGTGGGCGATCGCTCGGGTGAAGCCGGTGGGCGCTTTGAGTTACCCGCCTACCACACCGTCGATTTGCTGGCCCATTACAAGGCCAGCGATAACGTCACCGTGGGCCTGAACCTCAACAACCTGTTCGATGAAAAGTACTACGAGCGCTCCTACAGCAATTACTGGGTCAACCCCGGTGAGCCGCGCAATTTCACCGTCAGCCTGACCCTCAACCTGTAAAAGGACGTCACCATGCAAGCCTTCAAATCCCTGGCCGTGCTCGGCCTGCTATTTGCCACCCAGGTCTCGGCCCACGGTCTGTGGACCGAACAACGACGCGGCAATATCGAAGTGATCTACGGCCACGGTGCCGAAGACAATGCGTTCAAGGCGCAGAAAATCAGCGGCGCCTGGGCTTATGACGCCAGCGGCAAAATGATCCCGGTGACCGTGGAACGCCTGCCCGACCATGCGCGCCTGAAGCCGCTCAAGTCGCCGGCCGTCTTGGCCGTGGCGCTGGATAACGGAATGTGGTCGCAGACTGCTGACAAGAAGTGGATCAACCAAGGCCGCAGCAAAGTGCCGGGGGCGATCGAGTCGACCCAGACCTTCAAGTACAGCCTGGCGATTTACCAGCCGGGGGCGAAGTTGCCCAAGCTGGATCAGATCAAGCTGCTGATCTTGCCGGAAGTTGATCCGCTGACCGTAGGGCCGGGCAAGTCACTGCCGGTGCGGGTGCTGCTGGATGGCAAACCCGCGGCGGGGATCAAATTGATTGGGGATTATCGCAATGCACCGAACACCTTGAGCACAGAGACCGATAAGGACGGCCGCGCCCAGGTGCTGGTGAGAAATGAAGGGGTGAATGTGATTGCGGCGCAGGTGGAGATCCCGCTGAAGGACAATGCCGATGTAGCGACTCGCGGACTCTTCAGTTCACTGACCTTCCTGGGCGAGCCGCATCACGAATGACCCCGCAAATTCAGAGTGGGCACAGTCAATGTGGGAGCGGGCTTGCTCGCGAATGCGGTGTGTCAGTCGCCATATTCATTAACTGACCCACCGCGTTCGCGAGCAAGCCCGCTCCCACATTTAGTGCTCACCCGGCTTTATTACAGTGCAACCGGCGCTCTTTCACACAAGGTATTGAGCGCCACCGCCCACTGCGGGTCGTCATTCAAGCAAGGCACCAACACCAACTCCTCGCCCCCCGCCTCGCGGAACTGTTCCAACCCGCGATCACCAATCTCTTCCAACGTCTCGATGCAGTCCGCGACAAACGCCGGGCACATCACCAGCAGCTTCTTCACGCCTTGTTGAGCCAACGCTTCAAGGCGTGCCTCGGTGTAGGGTTCGATCCACTTGGCCCGGCCCAGACGCGACTGGAACGCCACCGACCACTTGCCCTCCGGCAAGCCCAGGCGCTCGGCAAAATCCCGCGCCACGCTGAAGCATTGGGCGCGATAACAGGTGGCAAGCACCTCGGGAGAGGCGTTCTGGCAACAGTTGGCATCCTTGAAACAGTGTTGCCCGGTAGGGTCGAGCTTTTTCAGGTGACGCTCGGGCAAGCCATGGAAACTCAGCAGCAGATGATCGAAATCCTGCTCCACGTAGGCCCTGGCACTGTTGGCCAGCGCATCAAGGTATTCCGGCTGATCGTAAAACGGCTGCAGAATCGAAAACTCGATCGCCAGCTTTTTGTCCCGCACCACGCGCCGGGCTTCTTCAATCACCGTGGTCACGGTGCTGTCGGCAAACTGCGGGTACAACGGCGCCAGGGTGACTTTCCTGATGCCCTGGCCGGCCAATCGCACAAGCACCGTTTCAATCGACGGTTCGCCATAACGCATCGCCAGTTCCACCGGGCCCTGGGTCCATTGCGAAGTCATTTGTTGTTGCAAGCGACGGCTGAGGACTACCAGCGGCGAGCCTTCGTCCCACCAGATCGAGGCGTAGGCATGGGCCGACTGCTCGGGGCGCTTGATCAGGATCAGCGACACCAGCAAACGCCGCACCGGCCACGGCAGGTCGATGACATAAGGGTCCATCAGGAATTGATTAAGGTAGCTGCGCACATCCGCCACCGATGTGGACGCCGGTGAACCCAGGTTGACCAGTAACAACGCGTGATCCGTCATGCAACATCCTATTTCTAGAGGCGGCTGGACAAGTCGTCCAGGGCCGCGTGCAACTCAGTGAACTGGAAAGTGAAACCGGCTGCCAACAGCCGCTGCGGCAACGCCCGCTGGCCACCCAGCAACAAGCCCGACAACTCACCCAGGCCGATGCGCAAGGCAAACGCCGGCATGGGCATGAACGCCGGGCGGTGCAGCACCTTGCCCAGGGTCTTGGCGAACTCAAGGTTGCGCACCGGGTGTGGCGCGCAGGCATTATAAGGACCGCTGGCGCCTTCCTTGTGCAGAAGAAAATCAATCAGGGCGATTTGATCCTTTATATGGACCCACGGCATCCACTGCCGACCATTGCCGATAGGCCCGCCCAGCGCCAGTTTGAACGGCAGCAACAGCCGCGACAAAAAGCCGCCCTCGGCCGCCAGCACCAACCCGGTTCGCACCAGCACCACGCGGATCCCCAATGCTTCGGCGCGCTGGGCCGTTTCCTCCCAGGCGATCGATAGCTGGCTGCCAAAGTCGTCCTGCACCGGGCCACTGTCTTCGGTCAGCTCACGCTCGCCGCCGTCGCCGTACCAACCCACCGCAGAGCCGGAGATCAACACCGCCGGTTTTTGCTCAAGGCCCTCAAGCCAGGCCAACAACGTTTCGGTGAGACCGATACGGCTGCTCCACAGCAGCGCCTTGCGTTTATGGGTCCAGGGACGGTCGGCAATCGGCGCGCCGGCCAGGTTGACCACGGCGTCCAACGGCTCGTTTACATCTTGCAGGCGGGCAATGCCGTGCACCTGGGCACCGCACAATTTAGCCACTTGTTCGGGATGGCGGCTCCAGACCGTAAGGCGATGGCCCTGGGCAAGCCAGTATTGGCAGAGTTGACGGCCGATCAAACCCGTACCGCCGGTCAGCAAAATGTGCATGAGTTGTTCCTCGTGTAACGTTCGCCGACCACCGTTAGTCTATTTTATAGACAGGGATGTTTTAATCGGGCGCAACGCTGGTTAAACCTTCAGGTTTAACCATAGGTCACGCCAAACGATCAGGTACGCCAAAACTTATACCAAAAAACAATATTGTACAGCTATTGGTGTCGGCGTAGTCTGTACCCAACGGTAAAACGAGGCCTCCCATGACTGTTCCCATCGCGATCATTGGCACCGGCATCGCCGGTCTCTCCGCCGCCCGAGCGTTAAAAGACGCGGGGCACGCTGTACAACTCTTCGATAAAAGCCGCGGCAGTGGCGGTCGCATGTCCAGCAAGCGCAGCGATGCCGGGGCACTGGACATGGGCGCGCAGTACTTCACCGCCCGCGACCGGCGCTTCGTCAACGAGGTGCAACGCTGGCAGGCCCAGGGTTGCGCCGAGCAATGGAAACCGCAGCTGTACAACTTCAAGTCCGGGCAACTCACGCCCTCCCCCGATGAACAGATCCGCTGGGTCGGCACGCCGCGCATGAGCGCGATCACCCGCGCCCTGCTGGATGACTTGCCGGTGCACTTCGGTTGCCGCATCACCGAAGTGTTCCAGGGCAAACACCACTGGAACCTGCTGGACGCCGACGGTGAAAACCATGGCCCGTTCAGCCACGTGATCATCGCCACCCCGGCGCCGCAAGCCACCGCTTTGCTGGCCGCCGCGCCCAAGCTGGCAAGTGCCGCCGCCGGGGTGAAGATGGACCCGACCTGGGCCATCGCGCTGGCCTTCGACAAGCCGTTGGACACCCCCATGGAAGGCTGCTTCGTGCAGGACAGCCCGCTGGACTGGCTGGCCCGCAACCGCAGCAAACCAGGGCGCGACACCACCCTCGACACCTGGGTGCTGCACGCCACCAGCACCTGGAGCAAGCAACACCTGGACCTGTCCAAGGAAGCGGTGATCGAACACCTGCACGGTGCCTTCGCCGAACTGCTGCACAGCGCCATGCCGGCGCCGTCCTTCACCCTCGCCCACCGCTGGCTGTATGCGCGGCCGTCCACCAGCCACGAATTTGGCGTGCTGGCCGACGCCGACCTGGGCTTGTACGTGTGCGGTGACTGGTGCCTGTCGGGCCGTGTGGAAGGCGCCTGGCTCAGCGGCCAGGAAGCGGCGCGGCGATTGATCGAGCACCTGCAGTGAACCGCATCAATCCCGCCAAATTGCTGCTGTCGAAGTGGACAGCAGCCCGCCCGCAGCACAAGGAAAAACACTTCCTGGTGACCCAGTTGCTGCGCGACGACGAAGGCGATGTGCAGGAAATCGAGCTGGAAGCCGTGATCAGCCATCGCGTGCAGCGCCTGCCCTGGCAAACCCTGCAAAACGCCGAAGACTGGAAAATCGGCTGGAAATAGTCATTCCGAAAATACCTGTACAAATTATTTGACTTGTACAGCTTCAAATCTATGATGAGATTAAGTTGTACAGAAATTTAACTCTGTACAGGATTTTTCATAGAGGTTTGGCCATGCCCAGCACCCTGCCCGCCACCAGCAAACCGAAAATCGCCATCAGCGCGTGCCTGTTGGGCGAGAACGTGCGCTTCAACGGCGGGCATAAACAATCCCAGCTGTGCAGCCAGACTCTCGCCGAATATTTCGATTTCGTGCCGCTGTGCCCTGAAGTCGCCATCGGCCTGGGCATTCCCCGCGAGCCCATCCGCCTGGTGGGCGACCCGCTGAACCCTCAGGCCGTCGGCACCGTGCACCGCGAACTCAACGTGACCCAACCGCTGGACGATTACGGCCAACAAATGGCCGCTGAACACACCGACCTCTGCGGCTACATCTTCATGCAGAAATCCCCGTCCTGCGGCCTGGAGCGGGTCAAGGTCTATCAGGACAACGGCATGCCCATCGACGGCGGCGGGCGCGGCATCTACGCCCAGGCGTTTTGCGCGCGCCACCCCAACCTGCCGGTGGAAGAAGACGGTCGGCTGAACGACCCGGTGCTGCGGGAAAATTTCCTGACCCGGGTGTTCGTCTACGCCACCTGGCAGCAACTGCTCGCCGAAGGCCTGACCCGCCACCGCCTGCTGGAATTTCACTCACGCTACAAATACCTGCTCATGGCCCACAGCCCGGTGCATTACAAAAGCCTGGGCAACCTGCTGGGCGGCATGCGCAAGGACGTCGACCTCGACGCCCTGGCCACCGGCTATTTCAGCGAACTGATGACGGCCCTCAGCAAGTGCGCCACGCGCGGCACCCACACCAACGTGCTGCAACACATCAGCGGCTACCTCAAGCAAGCCATCAGCGCCGAAGACAAACAGGAAGTGCAGACCCTCATTGGCCAATACCGCCAGGGCATCGTGCCGCTGGTGGTGCCGCTGACCCTGCTCAAGCACCACTTTCGCCAGCATCCGGACCGCTACATCGCGCAGCAGGCCTACCTGCAACCGCACCCGGAAAACCTCAGCCTGCGGAATGCGATTTAACCCATGAATGTTTCCCTGCAAGACGACAATGACCCCGGCGAAGATTTCGCCCAAGCCCTGCAAGAAGGCTGGCTGCCGATCCGCGAAGTGGCGCGCCAGACCGGCGTCAACGCGGTGACCCTGCGCGCCTGGGAGCGACGCTACGGCCTGATCGTGCCCCAGCGCACGCCCAAGGGGCACCGGCTGTTTTCCGCCGAGCACGTGCAGCGCATCCATACCATCCTGACCTGGCTCAACCGCGGTGTGCCGGTCAGCCAGGTCAAGGGCCTGATCGACACCGCGCACAGCACCAGCGAACCGCCGGTGGAAAACGAATGGCACAACCGGCGCCAGCAGCTGTTGCAGGCCATCAGCGAACTGGCCGAGCGCCGGGTGGATGACGCCTTCAACCAGGCCATGGCGCTGTACCCGCCGCGCACCCTGTGCGAGCAACTTCTGCTGCCGTTGCTCAAGGAGCTTGAACTGCGCTGGCAAGGCCAATTCGGCGCGCAGATGGAACGGGTGTTTTTCTATTCCTGGCTGCGCAGCAAATTCGGCGCGCGGATGTATCACAACAATCGCCAGCTCAACGGTGCGCCGTTGCTGCTGGTCAATCATTCCGACCTGCCGCTGGAGCCGCACCTGTGGCTCACCGCCTGGCTGGCCAGCAGCGCCGATTGCCCGGTAGAAGTCTTCGACTGGCCGTTGCCGGCCGGCGAACTGGCCCTGGCCGTCGAGCACCTGCAACCCCGCGCGGTGTTGCTGTATTCGAGCAAGGCGCTGCATGTGCCGGCGCTGGGCAAACTGTTGAGCGGGTTCAGTTGCCCAAAACTGATAACCGGACCAACGGTATGCATCCACCAGGCCGAGCTGTCCGTATTAACCCAAGACATTCCTGAATTGCTCCTGGCCGAAGACCCGTTGTCGGCCCATCAGGTACTGATCCAGCGTGGACTTATTTAAATGCACTTGATCTGGCTGCGCACCGACCTGCGCCTACATGACAACACCGCCCTCGCCGCCGCTGCACAGCGCGGCCCGACAGCGGCTGTCTACCTGATCAGCCCCGGGCAATGGCTGGCCCACGATGACGCGCCGTGCAAAGTCGACTTCTGGCTGCGCAATCTGCAGAGCTTGAGCGTGGCACTGGGCGAGCTGAACATTCCGCTGTTGATCCGCCATGCCTCGACCTGGGACCAGGCACCGCAAGTCCTGGCTGACCTGTGCCAGGAGCTGTCGGTGGAGTCGGTGCACGTCAATGACGAATACGGCATCCACGAAGAGCGTCGCGACACAGCGGTGGCCACGGCCCTCGAAGCCCAGGGCGTGACGTTCCACAATTATCTGGACCAATTGCTGTTCCAGCCCGGCAGCGTACTGACCAAGACCGGCACGTACTTCCAGGTGTTCAGCCAGTTTCGCAAGGTCTGCTACAGCCGCTTGCACGGCGCGCTTCCCCGCCTGATCGCCGCCCCCAAGGCGCAGGCGCCGCTCAAACTCAAAAGTGACCCGATCCCCGATCAGGTCGACGGTTTTGCTACCCCGAGCGAAGCCTTGCGCGCGCTGTGGCCTGCCGGTGAAACCGAAGCCCGGCGCCGTCTCGACCAGTTTGCCGACGCACAAATCAGCTACTACAAGGACGAACGCGACTTCCCGGCCAAGCCCGGCACCAGCCAGCTCTCGGCTTACCTGGCCGCCGGTGTGATTTCGCCGCGCCAGTGCCTGCACGCCGCGCTGCAAAGCAACCAGGGCGAATTCGAAAGCGGCGACATTGGCGCCATCACCTGGATCAACGAGCTGCTGTGGCGCGAGTTCTACAAACATATCCTGGTGGGCTACCCCCGGGTCTCCCGCCACCGCGCCTTCCGCCCCGAGACCGAAGCCGTGGCCTGGCGCAACAGCCCCGAAGACTTGAAGGCCTGGCAGGAAGCTCGCACCGGCCTGCCGATCATCGATGCAGCCATGCGCCAATTGCTGGAAACCGGCTGGATGCACAACCGCCTGCGCATGGTGGTGGCGATGTTCCTGACCAAAAACCTGCTGATCGACTGGCGTGAAGGCGAGCGTTTTTTCATGCGCCACCTGATCGACGGTGACCTGGCGGCCAACAACGGCGGCTGGCAGTGGAGTTCGTCCACCGGCACCGATTCGGCGCCGTACTTCCGGATTTTCAGCCCCTTGAGCCAATCGGAAAAATTCGACGGCGAAGGCGTGTTTATCAAGCACTGGCTGCCGCAACTGGCGGCGCTGAACAAAAAAGAAGTGCACAACCCCGACGCCGTGGGCGGCCTGTTTGGCGTGGCGGACTATCCTCGTCCTATCGTCGATTTGAAAAAATCCCGCGACCGCGCCCTCGCCGCCTTCCGTAGCCTGCCTTCACGCCAGGCGGCTGGAGGCAGCTATGAGTGATTTCCTGCGCCGCTTCGCCCAAGCCTTTGCCAGTGTGGACAAACACAACCTGCACCTGCTCGACAGCCTGTACAGCAAGGACATCAGCTTCACCGACCCGCTGCACGAGGTGCATGGGCTGACGGCGCTGCACCGTTACTTCGCCGAGCTGTACGACAACGTCACCCAGCTGCGCTTTGACTTCCATGGCTTCGATCAGGTGGCTGAAGGCGAAGGCTACCTGCGCTGGAAAATGAGCTTCTGCCACCCGCGCCTGGCCAAGGGCGAAGTGATTCGCGTCGAAGGCTGCTCGCACCTGCTGTGGCGCGACAAGGTGTACCAGCATCGAGATTATTTCGACGCAGGTGCACTGCTGTATGAGCACGTGCCGATCCTCGGCGGCGTGGTCAGTTGGCTGAAAAGGAGAATGGGATGAACCTTGTGCCGCCCCGTCGTTATTGGTTGACCGGTGCCAGCAGTGGCATCGGTGCCGAACTGGCCAAAGCGCTGCTCGACAGCGGCGCCCATGTGGCCGTCAGCTCCCGCTCCAAGGCGCCGCTGGAGCAACTCGCCCAGCAATATCCGGGGCAAGTGCTGGTGGTGGCAGGCGACCTGACCAACAGCCAGACCGTGCGCGAAATCGGTGAGCACATCGCCGTGGTCTGGGGCTCGCTGGACACGGTAATCCTTAACGCCGGCACCTGCGAATACGTGGATGCCAAACAGTTCGACGCCTCGATCATCGAACACGTGGTGCGCACCAACCTGTTGGCCAGCAGTTACTGCATCGAGGCCGCCCTGCCGCTGTTGCGCGCCGGTCATAGCCCGCACCTGGTCGGCGTGGCCAGTGCCGTGACGTACCTGCCGATGCCCCGGGCGGAAGCCTACGGCGCCTCCAAGGCCGGCCTGCGCTACCTGTTCGAATCCCTGCGTATCGACCTGTCGCCCGAAGGCATCGATGTGACCGTGGTCAGCCCGGGGTTCGTCGACACACCGCTGACCGCCCGCAACGATTTCCCGATGCCCTTGAGCTGGCCCGCAGACAAGGCCGCGCGGCATATCTTCGCCAAGCTGCAAAACCGTCCATTGGAAATTGCCTTCCCGGCGCTGTTCATTGCCGCACTGTGGCCGCTGTCAAAACTGCCGAACCGCGCCAGGCTGATCATCGGCAAACGCATGCTGCGCAGCCCGCCACCGAGGAAGGACGACCTGTGAAGATCGCCATCATCGGCAGCGGCATCGCCGGGCTGACCAGTGCCTACCTGCTCAGTCGCCGCCATGACATCACGTTGTTCGAAGCGAGCGACTGCATTGGCGGGCACACCCACACCGCCAATGTCACGGTGGAGGGCAAAAGCTATGCGGTGGACACCGGTTTTATTGTGTTCAACAACTGGACCTACCCCAACTTCATCAAGCTGCTGGGCCAGATTGGCGTGACGTTCAAACCCACCGAGATGAGCTTTTCGGTGTGCGACCCGAACGCCGGGTTCGAATACAACGGCAACAACCTCAACAGCCTGTTCGCCCAGCGCCGCAATATTCTGTCGCCAGGGTTCTGGGGCATGTTGCGCGACATCCTGCGCTTCAACCGCCAGGCGCCGCTGGACTTGCAAGAGCAACGCATCAGCGCCGAGATGACCCTGGGCGAGTACCTGCAAGCCGGCGGCTACGGCCAGCGGTTTATCCAGCACTACATCGTGCCGATGGGGGCGGCGATCTGGTCGATGTCCCTGGCGGACATGCTCGGGTTTCCCCTGCAATTCTTCGTACGGTTCTTCAAGAACCATGGTTTGTTGTCGGTGAGTAACCGGCCGCAATGGTGCGTGATCGAAGGCGGCTCAAGCCGCTATATCGAGCCGCTGACCCAGTCCTTCCGCGAAAAAATTCGCCTCAATTGCCCGGTTACCCGGGTTGAACGCTCAGCGATCGGCGTGGTTATCCACAGCGCCGCCGGCAGCGAGGCCTTCGACAAGGTGGTGTTCGCCTGCCACAGCGACCAGGCCCTGGCATTGCTGGGCGACGCGAGCCCGGCCGAGCAACAGATCCTCGGCGCCCTGCCCTACGCCGACAACGACGTAGTCCTGCACACCGACACCCGCTTGCTGCCCGACCGCAGACTGGCCTGGGCCAGCTGGAACTATCGCCTGGACGGCAGCGCACACAAACAGGCTGCCGTGACCTACGACATGAACATCCTGCAGGGCATCGACAGCGCCACTACTTTTTGCGTGAGCCTCAACCAGACGGCGATGATCAACCCGCTCAAAGTCCTTGCCCGCTACACCTACGCCCACCCGCAATACAGCCTGGCCGCCGTGGCCGCACAAGCGCGCTGGGAAGAACTGCACGGCGCGCAGCACACCTACTATTGCGGCGCCTACTGGGCCAACGGTTTCCACGAAGACGGCGTGGTCAGCGCGTTGCGTGTGGCCAAGGCGTTTGGGGAGATCCTGTGAACAGCGCCCTCTACAGCGGCTGGATCGCCCATCGGCGGTTTACGCCCAAGGGCCATGCCTTTCGCTACCGGATCGGCCTGCTGTACCTGGACCTCAGCGAACAGCACGAAGTGTTCGGCTTGTCGCCACTGGCGGGCGAGCGCTGGGCGCCGTTCGCGTTTCGCCAGCAGGATTACCTGCGTGAGTTGACCCGTCACGGCATGAGCTTGACCGATGCCGTACGCCAAGAAGTCGGCAAGGCCCTGGGGCGCATCCCCCTGGGCGCAATCTGCCTGCTGACCCAGGCTCGCAGTTGGGGCCTGGCTTTTAATCCGGTGAGTTTCTTCTACTGCTTCGAGGCCGATGGAACACTGGCCGCGATCCTCTGTGAAGTGACCAACACCCCATGGCGCGAGCGCTATCACTACGTGCTGCCGGCCCAGGCGTTGCCTGCCGACGAGCACCAGCACTTCGCCGTGGCCAAGGCGTTTCATGTGTCGCCGTTTTTGCCCCGGGACCTGGAATACCGCATGAGCTTCAGCCCGCCCGCCGCGAAACTCGGCGTGCACATGGCCGACTGGCAAGGCGAGCTGAAAGTCTTCGACGCCACCTTGAGCCTGCAACGCGAAGCCTTGAACCGCGCCAGCCTGCACCGCTACCTGTGGCGCTTCCCGTGGATGACCGCCAAGACTTGCCTGGCCATTTACTGGCAGGCCCTGCGCCTTTTACTTAAACGCACGCCTATTTTTTCCCATCACGCCGCCGAAGGCGCTTCTCGCACCGCAGTCGGGTACACCAAGGATCGCCGCCATGAAATCCCCTAGCTTATCGGTCAAATCCAACCGCTTGAACGTCAACGGCATGACCGCCGCACTGCTGCGTAAGGCGGTGCTGCGCCAGCTCGGCCAACTGCGCCACGGCCAGTTGGTGGTGGTCGAGGACGGCGAACGGCAAGTCTTCGGCGCACGGGAAGCGCACCTGCTGGGGGAAATCCAGATCCTCGACTCGGCGGTGTGGGGGCTGGTGGCGGCCAACGGTTCCATCGGCGCGGGCGAGGCTTTTATTCATGGTTACTGGAGCAGCCCGGACCTCACCGCCGTGGTGCGGGTGATGGTCAGTAACCTCGACGTGCTGGATGCGCTGGAAGGTGGCCTGGCCAAACTGGCGCGGCCCTTCACCCAAAGCCTGCACTGGCTCAACCGCAATACGCGCAAGGGCTCGCAGAAAAACATCGCCGCCCACTACGACCTGGGCAACGACCTGTTCGAAGAATTCCTCGACCCGACCATGATGTATTCGGCCGCACAATTCCTCACCGCTGACGACACCCTGGAACAGGCCCAGTTGAACAAACTGGAACGCATCTGCCAGAAGCTTGCGCTGAAACCCTCCGATCACCTGCTGGAAATCGGCACCGGCTGGGGCAGCATGGCGATTTATGCGGCGCAGCAATATGGCTGCAAGGTCACCACCACGACCTTGTCCAAGGAGCAGTTTGCCTACACCGAAAAACGCATCGAGGCCCTGGGTTTGCAGAACCAGGTGACACTGCTGCTGGAGGACTACCGCGACCTGACCGGGCAGTACGACAAGCTGGTGTCCATCGAGATGATCGAAGCGGTGGGCCATCGCTTCCTGCCGACCTATTTCAAGCAGTGCGCGCAGTTGCTCAAGGGCAACGGCCTGATGTTGCTGCAAGCCATCACCATTCGTGAACAACGCTACGAACAGGCCAAGAGCAGCGTGGACTTTATCCAGCGCTACATCTTCCCCGGCGGCGCCCTGCCCTGCGTACAGAAAATGCTTGAGATCGTCAGCCGCGACACCGACATGAACCTGCTGCACATGGAGGATTTCGGCCTGCACTACGCGCGAACCTTGCGCCTGTGGCATGAGAACTTTCGCCGCGCCCACAGCCGCCTGACGGAAATGGGCTACGACGAATACTTCCTGCGGCTGTGGGAGTTTTACCTGTGCTACTGCGAAGGCGGTTTTATGGAGCGCACCATCGGCACCGCACAGATGCTGCTGGCCAAGCCGGCGGCGCTGACACAGCCACTGCTCGGGCGTTTTGATGCTTAAACCGCTGGCGAATGCCGTACTGTTCCAGTGCGGCTGGTTTGCCTGTGTGCTGGGCGGCGACAGCCTGTGGCTATTGGTGGGAGTGGCCGTGCTGGCGGTCCACCTGCTGTGGATAACTTCGTGGTCCGAGGAAGGCCAGGTGATCCTGGCCGTCACCCTGCTGGGCACGGTGATCGACACCGCGCTGCGCGCGTTTGGCGTGTTTCACTTCAGCCTGCCCGGGCCGTTGGCGCCGGTGTGGCTGATCCTGTTGTGGGCATTGCTGGCGACCACGCTGCGCCATTGCCTGGCCTGGAGCGCACAGCCCTGGTGGCGTGCAAGCCTGCTGGGCGCGGTGGGCGGGCCATTGTCTTATTACGCCGGCAGCCAGTTGGCCGGGGTCAGTTTCGGCTATGGCACCGTGGCGACCCTCCTCGGCCTGGCGTTGCTTTGGGGCATGATCTTTCCATTGCTGCACTGGGTCGCCAGGCAGTTGGCACACTGACGTCCGTCAGGCCTTTCACACACGCATAAGCCGCTTGCCTTACACTGCGCGCCTATGACCAACATCCCCCACACCCAAATCGCCGAACCTGCCGTCACCTGCTCCACCTGCGCCGCATGCTGCTGCCAGTTGGAAGTCATGCTGATCACCGACACCGGCGTGCCTGATCGCTTTATCGACACCGACGACTGGGGCGGCGAAGTCATGCTGCGCCTGGATGACGGCTGGTGCGCGGCGCTGGATCGCGACACGATGATGTGCACGATTTATGAGAAGCGGCCGCTGATCTGCCGGGAGTTCGAGATGGGCGCGCCGGAGTGCATTGATGAGCGCCAGGGGATTGCGACGGTGTATCGCTGATTTCGGAACCGATACAGATCAACTGTGGGAGCTGGCTCGCCTGCGATAGCGTCAACTCGGTGCAACTGATGCACCGAGGTGCCTGCATCGCTGGCAAGCCAGCTCCTACAGGGGTTTTGCGGTGTTCTTGAGAATTACAACGGCAGCGTGTAGTGCAGCGAGTAGCTCTCGACACCATCGTTATTGCTGCTGATCCCGGCATTGGAGTAATGGGTGGCCCGAATGCCCACTTCGCTCCCGCCGACAAAGCGCAAGCCAAAGCCCAGTCGGTCTTCAAACTGGAAAGCCTGGCCGATGTTGTTGTCTTCAACCCGCGTGCGGGAGAACACCGCCACGCCAACCCCAGCCTCGATGTACGGCTTCACCTTCTCCCCGGCAAACTCATACACAAAAACCGGCGAGAACGACAAGCTGCTGACACTGGCGCGCTTGTCACCGTCCCAGTAGGTGTAGGCGCCGCTCCAGTAACCGGTCACGCGGCCCGTATCGGTCTGCCACCAGCTTTTATCCCAATCCGAGGTCAGCCCCAACCGATAGGTCATGGTCGAATCGCTGGTACTCCCCACTCCAAATTCCAGGCCCGCGGCCTGCGCAGAAAAAGAGTGCCCCAACATTGCGGCCGCAATCGCAGCCAAACAGAACAAGCGCTTCATATAGAAACATCCTTTCCGAACGAAGTTGTATGATTTTGTACAGGCTAACTCGCTATAGAAGCTGTCGCACACGCGGAAGTTCAGCGAAAAACGAGCTATTTCACGTTTTTTTCACAGGCCAAAATTACGCACAACGCCGGGGGATTTCCATAGGGTCGGTAGGATATTTCTGAAGTGCACTGGATCGCCGCTGGTCCAGAACTGTGCAGGCTCGGGATTGCCGGAGGCCAGCAGCTCGCGCTCGCCCAAAAGGCGCTGCAATTGACGCGCTACCGCAGCGCCGGTGTCGATCAGAATAATCGTCGGCGGGAGCATCTCGGCGAGCAATGGCTTGAGGAAGGGATAGTGGGTGCAGCCGAGGATGATGGTGTCGCAACCGGCCGCAATCAGCGGTTCGACATAGCCCTGCAACAGCAGGCGCAACGCCGGGCTGTTCAAGTCGCCGGTCTCGATCAGCTCCACCAGGCCTGGGCACGGCTGGGTGATCACCCGCACATCGGTGGCGAAACGGTCGAGCAACGCGGCGAACTTGGCGCTTTGCAGGGTGCCGGTGGTCGCCAGCACGCCGACCACGCCACTGCGGGTCGCGGCGGCGGCGGGCTTAACCGCAGGCTCCATGCCCACCAGCGGCCAGTCGGGATAGTCCTGGCGCAAATCGGCGACGGCGGCGACGGTCGCCGTATTGCAGGCAATCACAAAGGCTTTGGCGCCTTTTTCGCGGAAAAACTCCGCCACCCGTCGCGAGCGATCCAGGATGAATGCCGGGGTTTTCTCGCCGTAGGGGATATTCCCGCCATCCGCCACGTACAGCAGCGACTCATGGGGCAGCCGCCGCTGGATTTCGTCCAGCACCGACAGGCCGCCGACACCGGAGTCGAACACACCAATGGGCGCGTCCTTAACCATGTTGGCTACCGCAGACGCTGCAACCGGGATCGCGCTTGACCCGCAACTCGCGAAAACGCGTGGTCAGGGCGTCGATCAACAACAGC
This sequence comes from Pseudomonas sp. TH32, assembly GCF_016650855.1. NCBI lineage: Bacteria > Pseudomonadati > Pseudomonadota > Gammaproteobacteria > Pseudomonadales > Pseudomonadaceae > Pseudomonas > Pseudomonas sp. TH32. The sequence goes on from NZ_JAEKFA010000001.1 coordinate 594,663, forward strand.
CGCCCCACCAGTGGCTCGCCGAAACCGGCCAGCAACTTCAAGGCTTCCAGGGCTTGCAGGCTGCCGACCAACCCCACTAGCGGGCCGATGACGCCGGCTTCGCTGCAGGTCAGTTCGGCCTCGCTGCCGTGCCCGTATAAACAGTGGTAGCACGGGCTTTCGGCGCGGCGCGGGTCGAACACCGACAGCTGGCCTTCCAGGCGAATCGCGGCGCCGCTGACCAGCGGTTTGCCGGCAGCGACACACGCAGCATTGACCGCTTCTCGGGTGGAGAAGTTATCGCTGCAATCCAGTACGACGTCGACCGCCGTCACGGCGGCCGCGAGGGAATCCTCATCCAGCGCGCTGCGATGGGCGACCAACTGTATTTCAGGATTGATCGCGCTCAGGCGGCGAATCGCCGAGTCGACCTTGCTCAGGCCGACACTGTCGGTGTCATGGATGATCTGGCGTTGCAGGTTGGTCAGGTCGACGCTGTCGAAGTCCGCCAGATGCAACTCACCCACGCCCGCCGCTGCCAGGTACAGCGCCACCGGGGAACCGAGGCCACCGAGCCCGACAATCAGCGCACGGCTGTTTTTCAGGCGCAACTGGCCTTCAATGTCGACATGCTGCAACAGAATCTGCCGGCTATAGCGCAACAGCTCCTGATCATTCATCACGGCCGGCGTCCCAGAGTGATGCGTTCGTGGCCACCCAGGTCGATGCGGCTATGGACGTCTTCGAAACCTTCGCCCAGCAGCAGGTCGCGCACGGCGGGCGCCTGGTCGTAACCGTGTTCCAGCAATAACCAGCCCGCGGCGTCGAGGTGCGCAGGCGCCTGGGCGATGATCAACCGCAGGTCGTCCAGGCCATCGTGCCCGGCCACCAGCGCACTGGCGGGTTCAAAGCGCACATCACCGGCCACCAGATGGGGGTCGGTGTCGGCTATATAAGGCGGGTTGCTGATGATCAGGTTGTAGGTGTGGCCTTCGAGAGCGCTGAACCAATGGCTGTTCAGCACCGTGGCGTTGTTCAGGTGCAGGCGCTGACGGTTGCGTTCGGCCAGCGCCACGGCTTCCAGCACGCGGTCGACGGCGGTGACTTGCCAGGCCGGGCGTTCGCTGGCCAGGGCCAGGGCAATCGCGCCGCTGCCGGTGCCCAGGTCGAGGACCTTGGCCGGGGTGGCCGGCAGCAATTCCAGCGCGGCTTCCACCAGCATCTCGGTTTCCGGACGCGGGATCAGCGTGTGCGGTGCCACTTCCAGGCCGAGCTTCCAGAAGCCTTGCTGGCCGAGGATGTAGGCCACGGGCTCGCCTGTGCGGCGGCGTTGCAGGTAGTCGGCGAAGGTCAGTGCGTCTTCGCTGCTGACGATTTTTTCGGGCCAGGTGTGCAGGTAGCTGCGGGACTTGCCCAGGGCCGCGGCCAGCAACAATTCCACGTCCAGGCGCGCAGTGGGCGAGTCCGGCAGGTCGGCGGCGCGTAACAGGCTGGCAATAATGGTCATTTATTCACCTATTGCCGCCAACTGGTCGGCCTGGTACTCGGCCAACAACGGCTCGATCACCGCATCAACGCCACCGGCAAGGATTTCATCCAGGGAGTACAGCGTCAGGTTGACGCGGTGGTCGGTGACCCGGCCCTGGGCAAAGTTGTACGTACGGATACGCTCGGAACGGTCGCCCGAGCCCACCAGCAATTTACGCTCGCTGGCAATTGCGTTGGCGGCGGCGCTGGTCTGCTGGTCGTTGAGCTTGGCCGACAGCCAGGACATGGCCCGCGCACGGTTCTTGTGCTGGGAACGTTCTTCCTGGCACTCCACCACGATGCCAGAGGGCAAGTGGGTGATGCGAATCGCGGAGTCGGTCTTGTTGACGTGCTGGCCACCGGCGCCCGATGAACGGTAGGTGTCGACCCGCAGGTCTGCCGGGTTGATCTCGATCGCTTCCTGCTCGTCCGGCTCGGGCAACACGGCCACAGTGCACGCGGAGGTGTGGATACGGCCCTGGGATTCGGTGGCCGGCACCCGCTGCACGCGGTGTACGCCAGACTCGAACTTCAGCTTGCCGTAGACATTTTCGCCTTCGACCCGGGCGATGACTTCTTTATAGCCGCCGTGTTCGCCTTCGTTCTCGGACAGGATCTCGACCCGCCAGCCACGACGTTCGGCATAGCGCGAGTACATGCGGAACAGGTCACCGGAGAAAATCGCCGCCTCGTCACCGCCGGTGCCGGCGCGGATTTCAAGGAACACGTTGCGCCCGTCGTTGGGGTCCTTGGGCAGCAGCATGCGTTGCAGGTCGCCTTCCAGTTCGATCAGCTTGTCCTTGGCTTCACGCACTTCTTCAACGGCCATTTCGCGCATGTCCGGGTCACTGTCCTTGAGCAGCGCCTGGGCGCCTTCGAGGTCAGCCTGAACCTTGAGCAACTGTGTATAGGTGGCCACAATCGGTTCAACTTCCGCGTATTCCTTGGAATAGGTGCGGAACTTGGTCTGATCGGAGATGACCTCGCCGTCGCCGAGCAAGGCGGTCAGTTCTTCGAAACGGTCCTGAAGGACGTCCAGTTTATTGAGCAGTGACGCTTTCATTGCGGTTTTTTATCCGAAGAGCTTTCTGTCGCGCCCTCACCGAGGGCAAAGAGTTCCTGGGCCATGGCCAGCGCATCGAGGCGGCCTTCGGCGGTAAGCTTTTTCAATTGAACACTGGGGGCATGCAGCAATTTGTTGGTCAGGCCGCGCGCCAGTTGCATCAGCACGTCTTCGGCGCTGCTGCCGTTGGCGAGCATACGCTGGGCCTTGATCAATTCCTCGTCCCGCAGGCGTTCGCCTTGCTGACGATAGGCCTTGAGCACGTCCACCGCCGCCAGTTCACGCAGGCGCACCATGAAATCGTCGGCACCGGTGCTGACCATTTCCTCGGCGGCCTGGGCTGCGCCCTGGCGACTCTTGAGGTTTTCGGCGACCACTTCGTGCAGGTCGTCGACGCTGTAGAGGTAAACGTCGTCCAACTCGCCGACTTCAGGCTCGATATCCCGGGGAACGGCGATGTCCACCATGAAGATCGGCTTGTGCTTGCGCAGTTTCAGGGCGCTTTCCACCGCGCCTTTACCCAGGATCGGCAACTGGCTGGCGGTGGAACTGATGACGATGTCGCTGCGCACCAGTTCGGCCGGGATGTCGGAGAGCAACACCGCGTGGGCACCGAACTGCTCGGCAAGGATGCTCGCACGCTCCAGGGTACGGTTGGCGACGACGATGCGTTTTACGCCCAACTCGTGCAGATGGCGGGCGACCAGGGTGATGGTCTCGCCGGCGCCGATCAGCAGGGCCTGGCTGCGTTGCAAGTCACTGAAAATCTGTTTGGCCAGGCTGACGGCGGCAAACGCCACGGACACCGGGTTTTCACCGATGGCGGTGTCGGTGCGCACCTGCTTGGCCGAATTGAAGGTGGCCTGGAACAGGCGCCCCAGCAACGGGCCGATGGTGCCGGCCTCGCGAGCCACGGCGTAGGCCGATTTCATCTGGCCGAGGATCTGCGGTTCACCCAACACCAGCGAGTCGAGCCCGGAAGCGACGCGCATCATGTGACGAACTGCCGCATCCTCTTCGTGCACATATGAGCTTTGGCGCAGCTCATCGAGGCTCAAATGGTGGTAATCGGCCAGCCAGCGCAGCACCACATCCGCTGAAAGATGTTCCTGCTCTATATAGAGCTCGCTGCGATTGCAGGTCGAAAGGATCGCAGCTTCGCGACTGTCGGTAAGCCGGCAGAGCTGCTGCAAGGCCTCAACCAACTGCTCTGGAGTAAAAGCCACGCGCTCGCGGACGTCTACAGAAGCAGTCTTGTGGTTAATACCGAGTGCAAGGAAGGCCATTCAATATCGCTGATGATGTCGGGAAGCCGACAATTGTCCTACTTCGAATGATTCAGAACAACCACCGTAGGCTATTGTCCTAATGCCTTGTGTCTATAAAGGCATCCACTGAGACTCGGTTATGTTTGGCCGAAGGCTTGTGTCATGATGATCCGACCGCAGGTTAGTCGTCCTCTTCCTATATGAATAGATCTTCCGCGTTGCTCCTTGCTTTTGTCTTCCTCAGCGGCTGCCAGGCCTTGGCACCCGTGTCGCCGGACGGTACGCCGCCGGTAGAAGACAGCACCCCCGCCCCTGAAAAGCCCAAGGTTTATTCCTCGTTCAGTGAAGAGACGGTCTTCAGTCTGCTGAGCGCGGAGCTGGCCGGCCAGCGCAATCGTTTCGACATTGCCCTGGACAACTACGTGACCCAGGCCATCAATACTCAGGATCCGGGGATTTCGGAGCGGGCGTTTCGCATCGCCGAGTACCTGGGCGCCGATCAGGCGGCCCTGGACACCTCGCTGATCTGGGCGAAAAACGCCCCGGACGATCTCGAAGCGCAACGGGCAGCCGCCATTCAACTGGCCCGCGCCGGGCGCTATGACGACTCCATGGTGTATATGGAGAAAGTCCTGCAGGGCAAGGGCGACACGCATTTCGACTTCCTCGCGCTGTCGGCCGCCGACACCGATCAGGACACCCGCAACGGCCTGATGAAGAGTTTCGACCGCCTGCTGCAAAAACACCCGAACAACAGCCAGCTGATTTTCGGCAAGGCGCTGTTGCTGCAACAGGATGATGAGCCCGAGGCAGCCTTGAAGCTGCTGGAGCAACACCCGCCGGAAGACGGCGAGATAGCGCCGATCCTGCTGCGTGCCCGCCTGCTGCAAAACCTCAACCGCGGCAAGGAAGCGATTCCGCTGCTGGAAAAAAGCATCAAGAAGTACCCGGGCGACAAGCGTCTGCTGCTGACCTATGCGCGCACGCTGGTTGAACAGGACCGCATGGAAGATGCCAAGGTGCAGTTCGCCAACCTCGTCCAGCAATACCCGGACGACGACGAATTGCGTTACTCCCTGGCGCTGGTGTGCCTGGAAGCCAAGGCGTGGGATGAAGCCAAGGGTTACCTGGAAGACCTGATCGCCCGCGAGAGCCACGTTGATTCGGCGCACCTGAACCTGGGCCGTATCGCTGAAGAGCGTAACGACCCGCAGGCCGCGCTGCTTGAGTACGCCCAGGTTGGTCCCGGCAACGACTACCTGCCGGCGCAACTGCGCCAGGCCGATATCCTGATGAACAACGGCCGCACCGACGAGGCCGAAAAACGCCTGGCCGCCGCACGGGATGCCGAACCGGACTACGCGATCCAGCTGTACCTGATCCAGGCCGAGACCTTGTCGGCCAACAAGCAGGGCGATCGCGCCTGGAAGATCCTGCAGCAAGCCTTGCTGCAATACCCGGACGACTTGAACCTGCTGTACACCCGCGCCATGCAGGCGGAAAAACGCAATGACCTGGCGCAGATGGAAAAAGACCTGCGCCTGATCATCAAGCGCGACCCGGACAACGCCATGGCACTGAACGCCCTGGGTTACACCTTGTCCGACCGTACAACGCGTTACGCCGAAGCCAAGGAGCTGATTGAAAAGGCTCACCAGCTCAACCCGGAAGACCCGGCCGTACTCGACAGCCTCGGCTGGGTGAACTACCGCCTGGGCAACCTGGATGAAGCCGAACGCTTGCTGCGCCAGGCGCTGGAGCGCTTTCCCGATCAGGAAGTGGCCGCGCACCTGGGCGAAGTGCTCTGGGCCAATGGCAAGCAACGCGAAGCGCGACAAATCTGGGAGAAGTTCCTCAAGGAACAACCCGAAAGCCCAATCCTGCGCAGCACTATCAAGCGCCTGACCGGATCCGAGACCCTTTAATTTTATGTTTTTGCGCCACGTCATCGTTTTCAGCTTTATCGCCCTGCTCGCCGGCTGTTCGGGCCTTGGCACCCGTGAATCTGTCGAAGGCCCGGGCAACCCGGCGCAATGGCAGCAACACAAGGATCAACTGAGCAGCCTCGATGGCTGGCAGATTGAAGGCAAGGTCGGCATTCGCGCCCCGAAGGATTCGGGCAGCGGCACCTTGTTCTGGCTGCAACGCCAAGACTATTACGATATTCGCCTGTCTGGCCCGCTGGGCCGCGGGGCAGCACGCCTGACCGGCCGACCGGGGCAAGTCAGCCTGGAAGTGGCCAATCAGGGCCGCTATGAAGCCCCGACGCCGGAAGCCCTGCTGGAAGAACAGATGGGTTGGAAACTGCCCGTCTCGCACCTGGTGTGGTGGGTACGTGGCCTGCCCGCACCGGACAGCAAGAGCCGCCTGAGCCTCAACGGCGACAGCCGCCTGGCCTCGCTGGAACAGGATGGCTGGCAGGTCGAGTACCTGAGTTATGTGCAACAGAACGGTTACTGGCTGCCCGAGCGCATCAAGCTGCATGGCACCGACCTTGACGTCACGCTGGTGATCAAGGACTGGCAACCTCGCAAACTGGGGCAGTGACATGACCGCGCAACGCTTGACCCTGCCCTCCCCGGCCAAACTCAATCTGATGCTGCACATTCTCGGTCGCCGTGAAGACGGCTATCACGAGTTGCAGACGATTTTTCAGTTTCTCGACTACGGCGATGAGCTGACCTTCGCCGTTCGCGATGACGGCCTGATCCGACTGCACACCGAATTCGAAGGCGTGCCTCACGACAGCAACCTGATTGTGAAGGCTGCGAAAAAACTTCAGGAACAATCCGGTTGCCCGCTGGGCATCGACATCTGGATCGAAAAAATCCTGCCCATGGGCGGCGGCATCGGTGGCGGCAGCTCGAATGCCGCGACGACGTTGCTCGGCCTGAATCACTTGTGGCAGCTGGGCTGGGACCACGATCGCCTGGCCGCGCTGGGCCTGACGCTCGGCGCCGACGTCCCGGTTTTCGTGCGTGGGCACGCCGCTTTTGCCGAGGGCGTGGGGAGAAACTCACCCCTGTAGACCCCGAAGAGCCGTGGTATGTCGTGCTTGTTCCGCAAGTATCTGTAAGTACAGCAGAAATTTTTTCAGATCCACTGTTGACACGTAACTCTCCTCCCATTAAAGTGCGCCCCGTTCCCAAGGGAAACAGTCGAAATGACTGCTTACCGGTTGTAGCAAGGCGTTATCCAGATGTACGTAACGCTTTGAATTTGTTAGGTAATTTTACCGAAGCAAAATTAACCGGAACTGGAAGTTGTGTGTTTGGGGGCTTCCCAAGCAAAGCTGAAGCTGATAAAGTCTCGGCCCTTCTTACAGAGACCCTTACAGGGTTTGTAGCAAAGGGAAGCAACGTTTCGATGTTGCATCGCAAGCTGCAAAGTCTGCTCTAAAGGAACCGAGTACTGGGTACTCGTTGCAACAGATACAGGGGCGTCGCCAAGCGGTAAGGCAGCAGGTTTTGATCCTGCCATGCGTTGGTTCGAATCCAGCCGCCCCTGCCATTTTCTATACTCATCCAGGTTACCCTCAGCCTCTAGGTACTGCGCGTGTCCAAGATGATGGTCTTTACGGGGAATGCTAACCCCGATCTGGCTCGGCGTGTTGTACGTCAGCTGCATATCCCTCTCGGTGACATCTCTGTCGGTAAGTTCTCCGACGGCGAAATTACAGCCGAGATCAATGAAAACGTCCGCGGTAAAGACGTCTTCATTATTCAGCCGACTTGCGCTCCGACCAACGATAACCTGATGGAACTCGTCGTGATGGCTGATGCCTTCCGCCGCTCCTCAGCGACTCGAATCACAGCTGTAATCCCTTACTTTGGTTATGCCCGTCAGGATCGCCGTCCGCGTTCCGCACGTGTGGCTATCAGCGCGAAAGTCGTTGCTGACATGCTGACCGTGGTAGGCATCGACCGTGTTCTCACGGTTGACCTGCACGCTGACCAAATCCAGGGGTTCTTCGATATTCCGGTAGATAACATCTACGGCTCCCCCGTCCTGGTGGATGACATCGAAGACCAGCGCTTTGAAAACCTGATGATCGTGTCCCCGGACATTGGTGGCGTCGTGCGTGCACGGGCTGTTGCCAAATCCCTGGGCGTTGATCTCGGGATCATCGACAAACGCCGTGAGAAAGCCAATCACTCTGAAGTGATGCATATCATCGGTGATGTCGAAGGGCGTACCTGTATTCTGGTTGATGACATGGTCGACACCGCCGGCACCCTGTGCCACGCGGCGAAAGCCCTGAAAGAGCACGGTGCAGCAAAAGTCTTCGCCTACTGCACACACCCTGTGCTGTCGGGCCGAGCGATCGAGAACATCGAGAACTCAATGCTGGACGAACTGGTGGTGACCAACACCATCCCGTTGTCCGCTGCAGCTCAAGCCTGTTCGCGTATCCGTCAACTGGATATCGCACCGGTAGTTGCCGAAGCGGTTCGCCGCATCAGCAACGAAGAATCGATCAGCGCGATGTTCCGTTAAGGGTCAGACCTTAGCGACATCAACCTGACGAAAAGCGCCCCGCCCCAGCATTCTGTTGGGGCGGGGCTTTTTTGCCCATATCGCCTTTAGCGCTGGTCGCAAACGCTAGGGCGAATGTGGTTATTTTGGAGATACAACATGAACGATTTTACTTTGAATGCTGAACTGCGTTCCGACCTGGGGAAAGGTGCGAGCCGCCGCCTGCGTCGTCTCGCAAGCCTGGTTCCAGCTGTAGTTTACGGTGGCGAAAAAGCCCCTGAATCCATCAGCATGCTGGCTAAAGAAATCGCCAAACTGCTCGAAAACGATGCGGCCTACAGCCACATCATCGAGCTGAACGTTGGTGGCACCAAGCAGAACGTCATCATCAAGGCACTGCAACGTCACCCAGCTAAAGGCCACGTGCTGCACGCTGACTTCGTTCGCGTAGTTGCCGGTCAGAAACTGACCGCTGTCGTGCCTGTGCACTTCGTTGGCGAAGCTGCTCCGATCAAGAAAGGCGGCGAAATCTCGCACGTTGTAGCCGAGATCGAAGTGACCTGCCTGCCGAAAGACCTGCCTGAGTTCATCGAAGTCGACCTGTCGGCTGCTGAAATCGGCGACATCATCCACCTGTCCGACCTCAAAGCCCCTAAAGGCGTTGAGTTTGTTGCACTGGCTCACGGTGATGACAAAGCTGTTGCAAACGTACACGCTCCACGCGTTGCACCAGAAGCTGAAGAAGGCGCTGCAGAGTAATTCACTCTGTAATGCCGGAGCTTGAGGAAACATCGCGGACCGGAACGTAGCGAGAAAGCGGGCGAGAATGCGAAGTTGGCCTCTAACGGTTAATCAGCGTTTGTCGTCCACTTTCGCCGCACCAACGGCGATGTTATCCACAACTCCAAAGGAAGGGCCCCTGTCGTGACTGCCATTAAACTGATCGTTGGCCTGGGAAATCCAGGCGCCGAATACGAACAGACCCGGCATAACGCGGGGGCCCTTTTTGTTGAGCGCATCGCCCACGCCCAAGGCGTCAATCTTGTGGCCGATCGCAAATATTTCGGCCTGACCGGGCGCTTTTCGCACCAGGGTCAGGATGTTCGTCTGTTGATTCCCACCACCTACATGAACCGCAGCGGCCAGGCTGTCGCGGCGCTTGCGGGCTTCTTCCGGATCAAACCCGAAGAAATCCTGGTGGCCCATGACGAACTTGACCTGCCACCCGGTGTTGCCAAGCTCAAGCAAGGCGGCGGCCATGGCGGGCATAATGGCCTGCGCGACATCATCGCGCAGTTGGGCAATCAGAATACGTTCTACCGCTTGCGGCTTGGCATTGGCCACCCGGGCGTTGCCAGTATGGTTTCAAATTTCGTCCTGGGTCGTGCGCCACGCGCCGAACAGGAAAAACTCGATGCCAGCATCGATTTTGCCCTCGGCGTGCTGCCGGATATCTTCGCCGGTGAATGGAACCGTGCGATGAAAAACCTGCACAGCCAGAAGGCCTGACTCTTTACCCGAGGGGAAACACCATGGGATTCAATTGCGGCATCGTCGGCCTACCTAACGTCGGCAAGTCCACCCTGTTCAACGCCCTGACCAAATCCGGCATTGCGGCGGAGAACTTCCCCTTCTGCACCATCGAACCGAACACCGGTATCGTGCCGATGCCCGATACACGCCTGGACGCCCTGGCGGCCATCGTGAATCCAAAGCGCATCCTGCCGACCACCATGGAGTTCGTCGACATCGCAGGCCTGGTAGCCGGCGCGTCGAAAGGTGAAGGCCTGGGCAACAAGTTCCTCGCCAACATCCGTGAGACCGATGCCATCGCTCACGTGGTCCGCTGCTTCGAAGACGAGAACGTGATTCACGTCTCCAACAGCGTCGACCCGAAACGCGACATCGAGATCATCGACCTGGAACTGATCTTCGCCGACCTCGACAGCTGCGAGAAGCAACTGCAAAAGGTCACGCGTAACGCCAAGGGCGGCGACAAGGACGCAGTGGTCCAGAAAGCCTTGCTGGAGCAGTTGATTGCTCACTTCACCCTGGGCAAGCCGGCACGCAGCCTGATGAAGAACATGAGCACCGACGAAAAGGCGGTGATCAAGGGCTTCCACCTGCTGACCACCAAGCCGGTGATGTACATCGCCAACGTGGCTGAAGACGGTTTCGAGAACAACCCGCTGCTCGACGTGGTCATGGCCATTGCCGAAGAAGAAGGCGCAATGGTTGTTCCGGTGTGCAACAAGATCGAAGCGGAAATCGCCGAGCTGGAAGACGGCGAAGAGAAAGACATGTTCCTTGAGGCCCTGGGCCTGGAAGAGCCTGGCCTGAACCGCGTGATCCGTGCCGGCTACGAAATGCTGCACCTGCAGACCTACTTCACCGCCGGTGTTGAAGAAGTACGCGCCTGGACCGTCAAGGTCGGTGCCACTGCCCCGCAAGCGGCTGGCGTGATCCACACCGACTTCGAAAAAGGCTTTATCCGCGCCGAAGTCATCGCCTACAACGACTTCATCCAGTTCAAGGGTGAAGCCGGTGCCAAGGAAGCCGGTAAATGGCGCCTGGAAGGCAAGGAATACATCGTCAAGGATGGCGACGTGATGCACTTCCGTTTCAACGTCTAAGCGTCATCTGCGGCCAATGCCGCAAAACAAAAAAGCCGATGCAGTGCATCGGCTTTTTTGTGGGCGCTCACTTCCAAACTTAACAAAAAAGCATCACGACACATTAACTAACTTTATATATTAAAAATATAAAACACTCAAAACGCCGATTGACAACCCCCCAATAGCATCCCACCCCACCTACATAAAAAGACAAGCCGTCTTTAGGATTTATCCTTCAAACAAAAAGAAAATAACAGCGTAGAAACACTTGAGCTTTCATCAGCCTCTTGAACTATAGATTTCAATACCCCTCCGATATTTCTTGACCAAGGTGACAAAATAAACAATTTCCGGTTTACTTCCCTGTATTCGAATGGACTCAAATAGTCTGAAAATAGTGATGCGATCCAATATTGGAGCAATAGCAATATGTCGCTTTCCTATCACCCTAAGTATGTTACAGACGCGCCACTTACCGAATGCCCAGCGATCGAGGCTACTGTCCAGAACACGGCCGCACTTAATATCGATATGCTACTGCTGGGTGAAACAGGGACAGGTAAAGATACGTTGGCACAACGCATACATCTGTTATCCGGAAGAAAGGGAAACTTTGTTGCCGTCAACTGCGCGGCGATCCCGGAAAGCCTGGCTGAAAGCCAACTGTTTGGTGTCAACAGCGGTGCCTATACCGGTGCGATGCAATCACGGGCCGGGTTTATCGAAGCCGCCCACCTGGGCACCTTGTACCTCGACGAAATTGACAGCATGCCCCTCAACCTGCAGGCCAAGTTGCTGCGAGCACTGGAGTGCCGAGGCGTTGAGCGCCTGGGCTCCACTCGTTTTATCCCGGTGGACATGCGAGTGATCGCCTCCGCACAGCAATCACTGGAGGAGATGGTCGAACAAGGGGCCTTCAGGCGCGACCTGTACTTTCGGCTGAACGTTGTCGATATCCGGCTCCCGCCCCTGCGCGAACGCCGTGAGCAGATCATTCCATTGTTCTTGAACATGATTCAACAAGAGGCAGAGCACTTCAAGTGCACGTTCCCTGCCCCATCCAGCGCACTGCTGCAACGGTTGCTCTGCCACCCCTGGCTGGGAAATGTTCGCGAACTGCGTTCGACAGCCAAGCGGTTTGTGCTGGGTCTGCCACCGATTGCAAACCCGATAAGCGAACAACAGGATACCCAGACAGGCCTGAAGGCACGTCTGCGACACATTGAAAAAGCACTGATTCAGGAATCGCTGAGCCGCCATCACCACTGTGTAGACACTGTGGCGGCTGAACTGGGGGTTGCAAGGCGCACGCTGTATTACAGGATTAAACAACTGGGCATCGTCACTCTCCAGGCACCCACTGCGTAAAAGCCAAACATTTGGAAAAATCTAAAAAACGCTGGAACGCTTTAGTCGTATCGACCACACAGTCGTAGCGTGATTACAAAATGCGAGAAACACGGAACCCGTATCACTGATCACGACCAAAAAGCCAACGACTAACGATTGAAGAACCTGGAGTTTAATTATGTCAAGTGTTGGACCCTACAATAGCGCCAGCAACGCTTACTCTTCATTGGAGAATACCCTTAACAACGGAACGGGTGCTGGTAGTGGTGGCAGTACTTCTGCGTCTGATCGAGCAGAAGCCGTTGCCGAAGCAACTTTCCAAGAAAGTTTGAAAGCAAAAATGATCTCGGGTTTATACGCCGCAGCTAAAGAGATCCGTTCGTAACACAACGGCCTCCCCAGCTCATCTGCCGGGGAGGCAGTCCTATGCGCTGAAGCAGAAAAGTCGGCATCAGCCATTATTAGCAAATGGTTTCACACACTCACGCAGCAGGCCTTATATGCAGATAGAAGCATTTGCCCCTTCAACACTTTCTAATCGCCGAGAAGGTGCCAACAGCGCGCGAGAACCTTCAGCGTCCACGACAGATGTTGCCTTTTTCACGTCAATGCTCGAGCCCTCAACAGCGAAGTCAACTGCCTCCGTCAACAACAGTGTATCGACGATGCTGACGGAGACATCGAACCACCTCACTGCGGCGAAAAGCCGCCTCGCGCGAGCGTTGAAAGCTTCAACCAACGGCCTGGACGCAGACACACTCAGAAAATACCCACGGGAACTGTCTCACACGACGCTCACTTCCCAGTTGCTGACCAAGAGCCTTGGCAAGGCAACCCAATGCATCGACAAAATTTGCAACTTGCAATAGTGAACATGACCCGATCCCTGCCTGTCGCTTTACTTCTGACGGTGGCATTTATGTTGACCGGTTGCGGCGACCGCGTTGAACTTCATCGCCAGCTCTCTGAGCAAGAGGCCAATGAAGTGATCGCGGAGTTGGCGGACAAGCATATTCGTGCCCAGAAGATTCCGGCCAAAGACGGTGTCGTCGTAGCGGTTAACGCTATCGATATCGGGCGCGCGGTGCGCACACTGGAAGCCGCCGGGCTACCCAGAGTGGCGCGGACCACACTGGGCGATACGTTTCGCAAGGAGGGGGTTATTTCAACTCCGCTGGAAGAGCGGGCACGCTACATCTATGCCTTGTCCCAGGAGCTTGAGGCCACACTGTCCAACATTGACGGCGTCATCGTAGCCCGAGTGCACGTGGTACTGCCCGAACGCATAGCACCGGGAGAGCCTGTCCAACCCGCATCCGCATCCGTATTCATCAAACATGATCCGCGCCTGGATCCCGACAACATTCGCGCACGGGTTCGCAGGATGGTCGCGAGCAGCATTCCGGGCATGACCACCGCGGTGGACAACCCGCAAAAACTGACCGTGATATTCGTGCCTGCCACCGCTTACCAGGATCCGCAACGGCTGGTGTATTTCGGCCCTTTTCTGGTCCCCGGCGATGATCTCGGGTTTTGGCGAGGCAGCCTTATCATTTCCCTGCTCGCCTTGATGTTGACCGTGATTGGCGCCCTGTTTCTACACAACAGGCGCCAGCGTCTTGTGCGAGGGGCGCCCGTGACAGCCGAATTGGCCGGCCCCACTCATGACGCTTAGACCTGATCAGCCCTTGAGCGAACATCTGGCCTGGGCTCAATGGTGGGCATTTCCCTGGAAGCACGCCCTCCAGGGCTGGAAGGATGGCAAGTACCCTGCGATTAACGCGCTGTATCGCATCGGTCGGTCAGCACCGGACGACCTCACGGGGATTGCAGCCTGCTTGCCGCCAGCACCGGATCCCACCGTGCTTCGCCTGGTTTTGGCCACGACGGAACAGCTCGACCTGGCGCTGACACTGGTTCACGACACGTTCAACCCTGACGCCACAGCGCCTTTGAGCGACAGTCAGCACCTGTGGTGCACGCGTCTTTCCAAGGCTCTGCCCCCCGCCATGCTGTCGCCTGGTGCGGATCCGTTGCAACTGCTCCACAGCTGGACAGGGCCCGAGACCTGGCAGCGCCTTCGACTACGGTTCCCCCGTGAGCGCGTACACAAGGTTGAGCAGAACAATGCCTCACTCGAGAACGCCAGCAGCCGACTGAACATGCTATGGCAAGCCGTCGTCTGGCGTGTGACGACACCGGAAAACGACCCTATGCCCCCTGACTCGAACGGGTAAGGAACACAACGATGCTATGTCAGTACACCATTGAGTTGCTCAAGGACAAACCTGGGTTGCCACGCAGCCTGATCCCCCGAGAGGAACTCGCGACCTGGGAGCAAGCCAGCCAGCTCATCAGTCGCGCCAATGCGCAGGCCGATGAACTGATAGCCCAGACAGAGAAGAAATGCGAAGCGCTGCTGGAGCAGGCCTCGCTGGAAGTCTGGCAGCGCGCGGATGCCCAATTCAAGCGATGGGAACGTGATCGCCAAGCCATGTGCGACAGCCTGGAGCAGTACGCAACATCAATCACCAACCAGGCGATTCGCTCCCTGCTTGACGCAACGGTAGCTCCGCAAAGGCTGGCCGCCCTGTTGAGGCAATTACTGGCGAACCAGGTCCAGGAGATCGATGCGTCGCTGCTCTGCCACCCTCATGACCTTGAGGAGATAAAACAGTGTCTCGCTGATCGCAAGGCCACGATCTGGAAGCTTCACGCCGACGAGACGATTCCCCCTCAAACACTTGTGTTGAAAACCGACGAGGGGGATTTCCGTATCAGTTGGCACTCGATGCTCGAGCTTTTTTTCAATCAGGCCCAAGAGCACCGGATAAGCGCTTGACGACACACGCCTGAAAAAATTGATTTATCCATGCACAACCACCCATGACAAAGGAACGCCCATGAGCCTTTTCAATGATCTGTCGCGCGAACTTTTAAGAACCAGCAGTACCTCCCATAAGCTTTTTAAATCAAGTTCCGGGGTGGCTGCGCAAGAGGGGGCAGACGCAGAATTATTCTATGAACTGGCGGTAAAGAGCACCGTGTCCCAGATGGCGTACCTGGAACATAACCGCGTTGAGCATATGCTGCTCAAAAGTACCTTTGACAGCTTTCAATAAAATGCAGGAGCTCGTCAGTCACTGGCTGAACAGCCGTAAAGAACAGCTCTCGCTGTTTGAAGGCGATGATGAACTCATGCTGAAACATCAGGGAGACGCGTTGTTGCTCGGGGCTCAACTGACCTCAAGCCGGCCAGATAACACGACCTTGCAAAACTGGATGCGCCTGGGCGCCGCCAGCCTGAATCATTTCCAGGGCGCGCTTTCCCAAAAGCCTGACAGCGGTGCGTTATGGCTGATTCAAAGCGTTCAGGATTCGCAGGGTTTGGACTCCGTGCTGGGTTGCATTGAATCCCTGCTCAACCAGCGTGACACATGGCGCTCCCTGTTCGCCCGCCTTGCGCAGCCTGCCCAAAACCTCAAACCCACCTCACTACGTTCGCTGTCGTACTAATCAGAGAACCCTCAATGTATAACAAGACCCACAAGCGCACCGGCTTGCAGATTGACTTGCCTGGTGTTCCATCAAAACGCGCCGACTGGCGCTACCTGATCGCACTGACCTGCCTGTTGGCCCCCGTGGAAAGCACCCTGGCTGCCGTCCCCAACGAATGGAAAAACACCGCCTACGCCTATGAGGCAGAGCATAAGCCCCTGCGGGATGTACTGGAGGACTTCGCCCAGACCTTCGGCACCCAACTGCAAATCGATGGCCTCCTGGAAGGCAATGTCAATGGCAAGATACGCGCCAATACCCCGCAATCGTTGCTCGACAGGCTCGGCGTAGAGCACCGGTTCCAGTGGTACCTGTACAACAACACCCTGTACATCAGTACCCTGGACCAACAAGAGTCTGCGCGCCTGGAGGTTTCGTCCGAAACCATCACCGACCTGAAGCAGGCATTGACCGATATCGGCCTGCTCGACAGTCGTTTCGGCTGGGGGGAGTTACCTGAAGACGGCGTCGTGCTGATCTCGGGGCCCAAGCGCTATATCGAACAGGTCAGGCAATTCAGCAGCCAGCGAAAATCCCCCGACGAAAAGCAGAGCGTTCTCACTTACCCGCTGAAATTCGCCAATGCGGCAGACCGCCAGATTGATTATCGCGGCGAAAAGCTGACCATCCCCGGCGTCGCGAGCATGCTGCGGGGCTTGCTGGAACCTCGCACCCCCTCGGCCCTCTCGACGCTGAGCCAGCGCCCTGGGTCAGCTTCACAACCCTCGCCCATCACGCCGGCTTTTCCACGGCTGGGCAACCCGATGCTGGGGCAAATGCTCGGCCCGACCGCAAACCTTGGGCAGTTGGACAGCGGCGTGGCGCTCACCCCGCGCGCGCCTGCCAACTCCAGCAGGATCCGCGTCGAAGCCGATGTGCGTAACAACGCCATCCTGATCTACGACCTGCCGGAACGCCAGGCGATGTACCGCGAGTTGATCGCCCAACTCGACGTGGCGCGCAAACTGGTGGAAATCGACGCAATCATCCTCGATATCGAGCGCACTCAATTGCGTGAATTCGGCGTCAACTGGGGCTTTCAAAACAGCCGCTTCCGTGGCGGCGTGAACATGGCACCCGGTACGTCATCGCAGCTGTCGATCGAAAACCGCGACCGTTTCTATGCCGATATCCGGGCACTGGAACAACGGGGCCTGGCGACCATGGTGTCCAACCCGTCCGTGCTCACTCTTGAAAACCAGCCGGCCGTGATCGACTTCAACCGCACCCAATACCTTACCGCCGGCACAGAGGCCGCCACCATCTTGCCCATCACGGTGGGTACCAGCTTCCAGGTGGTGCCCCGGGTGATCACCACCCGCGGCCAGCACCAGATCCATCTGGTAGTGGATATCGAGGACGGTAATTTCGACGAGTCCAACCCCGAGCGCACCGGGCCCGATGTACGTCGGGGCAAGGTCAGCACCCAGGCAGTGATGGCAGAAAAGCGCTCGCTGGTGGTCGGAGGCTTCCATGTCACTGAAAGCACCGACAAGCAAAACAAGGTGCCGTTGCTGGGGGACATCCCTCTGGTGGGCAAGGCGCTGTTCTCCTCCACCGAACGCCAGAACAACCGCCGCGAACGCCTGTTTATCCTGACACCGCGCGTCATCGGTGATCAGGCCGACCCTTCGCGTTACTTGCCACAGGAAGACCAGGCCGAACTTCAGGCGGCTCTCAAGCCCCTGGCCCGGCGCTACGCCGAGCATCAGCCGGTGATCAAGCGCAGTGATATCACCAGCACCCTGGCTCACCTCGTCAGCGGGCAAGTGCCCACCGCTTTCAAGGCGGCGCCGATGCCACTGGGGCTGGGCACTCTGTGCGCCACCCGGGACCTGTTGGCACTCAATACCGAGCGCAGCCAGTGGTATGCCGGCCCGCAGTTCAACGTCGCCGTGGTGGTGCTGCGCAACCAGTTCAATCGCAGCGTGCGCATTGATGAAAAGGAATGCAGCAACTCCCAGACCCTGGCAGTGAGCGTCTGGCCGCGTGCCTGGCTCAAACCGGGTGAAGAGGCCGAAGTATTCATCGCCATGCGTCCCGTCACCAAAGATGAACACATCGGTGTGCCCCGCCCCTCCCTGCTCACGCCTGCCCGGAATAACGCCCAATGAAACATCGACTGTCCTGCGTCACCTTGATTGGCCTGGCCCTGCTTATCGTCGGTTGCACGCCAACGTGCAAGGGCGACTCCTGCTCACGCCCGCAATCGAGCGCGGAGAAGATGGTGGTCTGGTGGCCGCCGCAGATGCGCATCGAGCCCGGCCCTGCGGGTGAGCGATCGGATTATCAGACCGTGTCCCTGGAACGGTGAACCCCATGGGATTGCCCGACGATGATCAACATCGCCAGGTGTTCCTGGACAACCTGGTGAGCGGCGATGACGCTCACCTGCTCCTGTCTCCGGGTATTACCCTGCTCCCCATCAAGTCCGGTACACAGCGGGGGCTGGCGTTGCAGATAACCCCCGAGGCGCTGCAGGCCGGGCAGTTGCAGCAAGTGCTCGAACGCCGTTTTGAGCATGCGCTGGCATTCGACGGTTGTTTTATCTATCTGGATGCCAAGGCCGCGCTGGTAATCTGGCACGCGCTACCGGCGAGCGGCGCACTCAATGGCGCCGTCAGCCGGATGCTGTCCCTGGCCAGGCTGGAAGCGCTGGATGGACACCGCACCCGCTGACACCTAGCGCTGCTCCAGCTCCGGCAAGTGCAGGGTGTCGCGCTTGGCCTCATCGTCAAGCTCACGCAGGGTGCGGTAGATGACGGCCACCGCCTGTAACGCCTCCCGAGGGATGTTCGCCCCGAGCTTCTTCTCATACAACAGGCGCGCCAGCCACACGCACTGGATGACCGGTACGTCGGCCGCCTTGGCCCGCTCAATCAGTTTGCGCGCCTCGGCATCCGTGCCCTTGTCCACCAACAGCGGCAACGGCGTTTTCCCGGGGCGATAGTAAAGCGCGACGGCAAAGTGCGTGGGGTTAACCACCAACATGTCGGACTCTTCAAGCTTGGGCAGCTTGACCTTCGGTTCTTCCTGGGCCAATTGATAAGCCAGTTGACGCCGCTGGCCCTTGACGTGTGGGTCGCCTTCCATGTCCTTGTATTCCTTCATCACCTCCACCTGGGTCATGCGCATGCGCTTGGCGAAGAAGTGTTTTTGCAACGTCATGTCGATCAGCGCAAGCACCAGCAGCAACCCAAGGGTGGCGTGCAGCAAATGCCGGAACAAGGTGATCAGCGCCAGGATATAGCTCTGCAGGTCGCTGGTGGCCAGGTTGATCAACGCCGCCAACGACGGCCCGATCACCACATACAACACCAGGGTCAGCAGCAGCGCCTTGCCCAGCCCCATCAACAGGTTCATCACCGACTGTGCGGAAAACATCTGCTTGATCTGGCTGAGAGGGTTGAGACGGCTAAAGTTCGGCTTCAAGCTTTCCGGCGCGAACAGGAACCCGAACTGCAACCAACCGCTGATCAGCTTCACCGCAATGGCTACTCCCGCCATCAACAGGGCGAACGAGAAAAACATCACCAGGCCCTCCAACAGCACTTCCTCCAGGGCACGCACAAAGGGCCGGTCAATGCCCGACATCGCCAGCATCATCAATTGCTGGAGACGCTGCAGGCTGGTTTCAGCGGTGAACAGGGCGATTTCACTCAAGGCGGTCAGCACCAATAACTTGCCGACGTCCTGGCTTTGGGCGACCTGGCCTTTCTTGCGCTGATCCTTCAGTTTCTTGGGGGTGGCGGCGTGTTTTTTCTCCCCCGAATCACTCATGGTGCAGCGCCCTGAAACATCAGGCCAATGGCGTGTTTGAGGTCTGCCAACTGTGCCATGCGGGTGACGATCAAATCCTGCAACAGTGGAAAGTACAGCAGCAGTATTCCCAGCCCGGCGAGGCTCTTGACCGGCGTTGCCAGGGTCGAGACTTGCAACTGCGGGCTGTACAGGCCCAACACCGCGAAGCCGAATTCCAGAAACAGCAGCACCGCGATAAACGGCGCGGCGTACAGCATCATGTGGGTAAAGGTGTCGCCCAACACGCCGAGGAAAACACTGAAGCCATTGACCGCCGGCAGCGGCACCCAGGCGGTCGCCGGCCAGATCAGGTAGCTGTCCCAGATCACCTGGGTCAACACGCTCAACCCCAGGACCGCGATCAGCAGGTAAATCACCAACTGCTTGAACAGATGGCCGATGGGCGTGGCGTCCGGGCCCAGCGACGGGTTGAGCTGGCCACCCGCCAACGCGCCGCGCTGGTTATCCAGCAGCGCCCCCACCGACTCGATCATCCAGAACGGCATCGCCAGCAAGATCCCTAGTAAAAAGCCCAGGGCCGCCTCCTTGAGGACCAACCCGCTGATCATCAGCGCGGAGTAATCCTGGCCTGCCAGTACAGCATGGATACCAGGCGCCGGGATCAACGCCATGACCATCACGATGACGTGCCGAAGCATGCCTTTTATGTGCTGGAAACAAAACGCCGGCACCAGAATCGCGACAGGATAAATGCGCGCCATGGCCACCAGCAGGCTCGGCAAATATTCTAGATAGAGCAGCACGCGCAGTCCCTCAGTTCAATGCCGAGCGGGCGATCATGTCGAACATCAGGTTGATCAACTGGATCAACTCCAGGCCGATCCAGCGGCCGGTCAATACCAGCGTGATGCCCACCGCGACCAGCTTGATGCCAAAGGGCAGCGTCTGGTCCTGTATCTGCATCAGGGCCTGCACCAGGGAGGTCAGCACGCCGACGATCACCGCCACGATCAGCGGTGGTGCCGACAGCACCACCACCAGCAGCATGCCCTGCTTGAACAGCACGATCGGTTCCATAGGTCACTCAGAGGTAGGAAAGGAACAGGCTGTCGAGCAACCGCGACCACCCGGAAACCATCACGAACAACAGCAGTTTGAGCGGCAGTGAAATGGTCATGGGCGAGACCATTTGCATCCCCAGGGCCAACAGCAGGTTGGACACGATCAGGTCGATGACGATGAACGGAATGTAGATCAGGAAGCCGATCTCGAACCCCGCCTGCAATTGCGACAACACAAACGCCGGGATCAACAGGATCAGGTCTTCACGCTGGGTGCTTTGGGCCATTTCAGGCGGCCAAATGCGTGCGCTGTTTTCCAGCAGGTGGGTCAACACGTCCGCGTCGGTGTTGCGCAGCATGAACACGCGCAACGGCTGTATGGCCCCAAGCCCGGTGTCCAAAAGCGTCTGGACGTTACTCATGTCCACCGGCGTTGCCTTGACGTTCTGGGCGATCTCGTACCCCACCGGCGCCATGATAAACAGCGTCGCGGCCAGCGCGATTCCATTGATGGCCATGCTCGGCGGCACCTGCTGCACGCCGATGGCGTTGCGGGTAATCATCAGCACGATGACGATCTTCAAAAAAGCCGTACAGATGATCAACAGCATCGGCATCAACGACAAGGCGCCGAGAAACATCGCCAGCACAAGAGGGTCGACCCCCTGGAGCGTCATCGGGCGAAAATCACACGTGACAACTGCAGCCCCAGGCGCCCGTCCACTTCCACCAACTGCCCCTGGCCAATCGGCCGGTCGCCGTAGTAAAGCCCTGCCATGCCGGGGGCGTAACCGGAGATGCCAAGCACCGCGCCGGGGGCCAGGTTGCGCAGCTCGCCCAAGGTCAGGCTCAGGGTGCCGCAGCGCACATTCAACGCCATGCTCAACTCGTCGAAAGGCTCATGGCCGAAGACATCCACTACCGGCTCATCCAACTCATGCTCCGGGTATTGCGGTATTGCAAAATCCTCGTCCACGGACGTTTCCTCGATCGAAATAAGCGTCAGGCACAACGGCCCGGAATCATCGTCAATACGCACCTGCAGCCGACGCTTGCCGATGTGCAAGTAACCATTGCCCTGCCTATCGAAAAGGGGCTGCTCAAGCATCACCACGTCACCGGCCCGTACGCCGCGCAACTGCGTGATGGGCAACTTCAAGCGCCCCAGGGTCACCGCCACTGCCAACTGGAACGAAGCCGGCAAAGGCTCCGCTATGGGATGCCAGGGACCGGTCTCGCACAGTGCCAGCAAGCTCTCAGGGGTCAGCCACAGGTAACCCACAACCCTGGACGG
Source organism: Pseudomonas sp. TH32 (assembly GCF_016650855.1). Taxonomy (NCBI): domain Bacteria; kingdom Pseudomonadati; phylum Pseudomonadota; class Gammaproteobacteria; order Pseudomonadales; family Pseudomonadaceae; genus Pseudomonas; species Pseudomonas sp. TH32. The sequence goes on from NZ_JAEKFA010000001.1 coordinate 616,616, forward strand.
TCCCAACGTCACGGTGAAACGACAGCCGAAGTTCAGTTTCCTGGGGGCCGGCAGTAACCGCAGGAAGCCAAACAAACCGCGTACCTGCGGGCTCAGGTGGTGCTGGAATAAGTCCCAGAACCACGAGCCCGGATCGTTGCCGGCCTCTGCCAGCGTCACCGGGCACTCTCCCAGCAGGCTGAACAGCGGCCCTGGTTCGGCGAAAGCCAACACCCCGCAGGCACTCTCGAAAAACAGCGGTGTCACGCCCGCGGGGGCACGGCCCGGCTCCATCAACAACTCACCGTTGTGCCCCGCCACCTGAAACGGCATGCGCAAGCCACGACCCAACCGGCGCCGCGCCGCAACATTGGCGCCGCTGACAATGGGCAACGTTAAAATCTGCAAAATCATGTGGGCGCCACATGTACCCGTTGTACCTGGACCGGCTTCGCCAACACGTTGGCCAGCCCGTCTTCAAGGCGTTGACACACATCCCCCAGCCAACGCGCAGTGCGCTCTTCCTCCGCGTCCAGCTCAACGTTCCACACACCCTGTTCACGTCGCACGCTGGCGTTGATCCGCCCCAGGCGCGGCAGGTAAAGCACCGCCTGCAGCGGCCACTGCATGGCGCCTTGTATGCGCGGCGCCAACTGCTCGGCCATTGCCTCAATCATCAGCGCCTCGGTCGACGCCGACATCGACGTCGGGGAGGAGCCGTAGCCACCGCCCTCATGGTCACTGGTAAACAGCTGGGTAAATAACAGTCCCTGCTGCCAGGGCACAGACGTCCCGGGGCCTGGTTCACGTTCATCCCGGGGCTCACGCAAAGGCGCACGCTCAGGCCTGCTCACTGGAACCTGCGTCATATTTCTTCCTGCGCCGTGTCTTCCTGTACCAACAAAAGGGATAACTCCTGGAGTTTTTCAACCTCACGCAAACACTGAGTAACGTGCTTCTGCGCGCTGTCGATGTGGGTCAACTGCTCGTCGCGCTGTCCGTGCAGGTCGTGTAACTGTCCTTCTTCGCGGCGGGTGTCGGCAGACAACGTGCGCTCCTCGGTATTCCAGGATTTGATGTCGCCGAACGAGATCACCTGGCCTTGATGCTTGCCCAAAAGCTCGGCGGACTTGCGGGCTTCGTCCAGCCGGGTTTGTTCCAGGGCCTCTGCTGCCTGCCGGATTTGCACCAGCAGCGCTTGCTGTTGCCTTTTGGCAGCACTCAACGCGCGCTCGGCCCGATCGGCCCGATGCTTGCGCAAACGCCGCAACGTATCGATTTCAGAAAGGGACATTGGTGGTCAACTCCATCAGTTGGTCCAGGGTCATCGCCATCGGTGCGGGCTCCCGCAGGTCCTGGCGCAGAAACCCGTCGACCGCCTGACGGCTGTCCACCGCCAGGTCAGTCAGGGCATCACTGCCGGGTTGGTATTCACCCAGCTTGAGCATCAGCTCGATCTGCTGGTAGGCCGACAACAAACGGCGCAAGGCGGTACCGGCCTGGATATGCTCGGGCGAAGCGACGTTGCTCAGGATTCGCGAAAGGCTGGCCAATACGTCAACCGCCGGGTAATGGCCACGCTCGGCCAGCTTGCGGGACAACACGATATGGCCATCGAGCAGTGAGCGAACTTCATCCGCCACCGGGTCATTCATCGAATCCTGCTCGATCAGCACGGTGTAGATGGCGGTGATCACGCCGTCGCGAGTCAAGCCGGCCCGCTCCACCAGGCGAGGCATCAGGCTGTAGACCGACGGAGGCAAGCCGCCACGTCCCAGGGGTTCGCCCGCGGCCAGGCCGATTTCACGCTGGGCTCGGGCAAATCGGGTCAAGGAGTCAATCAGCAGTAATACCCGCTTGCCCTTGCGCCGGAACCCTTCGGCCAGCGCGGTCGCGGTGAATGCCGCGCGGGCGCGCTCCATGCTTGAGCGATCGGAGGTTGCACACACCAGCACCGCCTTGGCCCGCAGTTGATCATCCAGCTCGTGGTCAAGAAACTCACGCAGCTCACGGCCACGCTCGCCAATCAGCCCGAACACGATCACATCACACTCGACGTTACGCGCGATCTCCGCCAACAAGGTGGTCTTGCCACAGCCGGCACCGGCGAACAGGCCGACACGCTGCCCTTCACCCAGCGTGATCAGCCCATCGATCGAACGCACACCGGTGGACAAGGCCCGGTTGATCCGGGGGCGTTCGGTAGGCAGCGGCGCCTCGCACAACACAGTGCTCGCCTCCGGCGTGTCGTCATCCACAAAGGCGCTGGGGCCGTCACCCGCGATCGGTCGCCCAAAGCCATCGAGTACCTGGCCCAGCAATTCATCGCTGACCCGTACCCGGTGGGGTACTCCCAGCCGTTGCACACTGGCGCCCACGCGCACGCCTTCAAGATTGCCCAGGGCACTGAGCACGGCATCCTGCTGGTCGAAACCGATGATCTCGGCCAGCATATATTCGCCGGCGGATTTTTCGACCTGGCACAAATCGCCGATGCAGGCCTCGGGCAGCCGGCATTGCAGCAACATTCCATTGACGCGCTGGACACGGCCGCGCATCGCCACCGGTGCAAAGCTGGCCAGCGCACGCGACTGACGCTGCTCCCAGGCTTCAAGACGCGACTGCAGGTCCTGGGTCACCAGCGCACCTCAAAGCGTTGCTGACCCTCGAAGACTACTTTGGTGTTATCGATCAGCACCAGGCGCAAGCCGTCCATTTCATCGCCGACAAACAGCCGGTTCCCCTGTTCCAGCACCACGTGCCCGTTGGGCCCGCCGACGATCTGCAGAATCTTGAAAGGAAACGTTGTGTCGCGGACCTTGACCCGGCTCATTACCGGAACGGCGGTATCAAACTGTTCGCCAAACCGGCTGAGCATGCGCGATACCAACTCCACGTCGTCCTGGGATCCATTGCCGTCGAGCAGCACCTGGCCATTGATCAACTGAATGCTGATGCGGTTGGTCAACTCGCGCTCATTGAGCATCTTCAGCAATTGCTGGCGTACGTCGTAAGGCGAGCCCAGCTCGTTTTTCCGGGTCATCGGTGGCATCAGCGATGCCTGGGCCTCGCGCTCTCCCGAAGAGGACATGCCCAGCGCCGTGACAATGACGGCAACCACGACCACGAGGCTTATCAACCGCTTCTGTTGCGTTCCCGAGATTGACGACAGCGCCAGCGTGGCGGGCGCCTCACTCGGTGGCGCAGGTGCTTGATGCACAGGCGCCGGCGCCTGGGGCCAGGGCTGATCGGTGCGGGAGACGCAGAGCCGAACGTTGCCAATCGAAAACGTTGAGTTGAATTCCAGGTCAGCGATCTGTGCCAGGATCAACCCGTCGGCATCCTGTATCACCCCTTCCTCGGCCTGCACCGACCAGCGCCGCTCGACACACTGCAGCCGCACATGGCGCTCGGCAATGCCCGGGTCGTAGAGCGCGAGGTCGGCGTCAGGGTGTGCACCTACGCTCCACTGCTCGCCGAACAACGGCAACGCCGCCCCCTGGTGCAAGCCATCGAGTACGCGTAGCTCAAACATCGTCAGGCCTCATTGCCGCAAGAGACAGCCTGCCCCGCGCAGCACCTTCCGATGCAAACCAACGGGCAATCGCCAAAAGAGTGGTCATGCCACCGCCCCACGCAGCAGATCGTCCTGGCTCAGGTCAAACCGTCCCAGCACCTTGACCTTGGACGAACTGCCCAACTCGGCAAACGACAACACCGGCACATGGTTGAACTCTTCCAGCAGCAATGTGCGCAAGGGGCTACGCAAGTCTTGCGCGACCAACAGCACACTTTTGCTCTTGGCACGCACGCTGAAGGCCTGCTTGAGCAAGCTCACCAGTACCGCACTGCTGTCGTTGTCGAGGGAAAAGAACACTCCGGTCTGAGTCTGGCGCAGTGCATCGCGCAGCACGTTTTCGCTGTGGGGCGACAACAACCAGGCATGCAGGCCATCGGCTTCGCTGTATTGGTGGAAAATCTGCGACTTGAGGGCGATGCGCGCATAGTCGGCCAACGCGTCCGGCTCACGCTCATGCTGGCCATACTCGATCAGCGCCTCAACGATCAGGCGTACGGCGCGCAGTGGCACACCTTCGCTGGCCAGGCGCTGCAACACTGCCGAGAAACGCGAAAGCGGCATGATGCGTTGCAACTCCTGCACCAGCTCCGGTTGGTTGAACTCAAGCCAGCTGAGAATCGACTTGCTCTCCTGGATCCCGAGAAACTGCGGCCCGCTCAGCAGCATCGCCCGGGTCATGCGCTCGATGATCAAACCCTCTGCCGTGGAGCGCTCCAGTTGCTCATCGTTGAGCAATGGATCATCCGGCGCCAACCATACCCAGTCTTGTTCGTCGCGCTCAGACAGGCCCTTGGTGCCCTCTTCAGGTTCAGTCGCGAGCGCGTCGTGGGCCACCGCAACCCGGTCCCCCAGAGTGGCCTTGATCATCGGCACTTCATGCACACAAAAACGGAACTCATCATCGGCCAGCGCGGGCGTGAACTCGACTTCAAACGGCGGCAGCGTCAGGCCAATTTGCGTGACCAGGCCATTGCGGGCCTGGCGAATGCCATGGGTGATCTGCGCCACCTGCGCACTGCCGTGCAAAGCGGCCGGGTACTGCAACAGGTAAGGCCGCGACGGATCAAAGCCGCGCAGATCTTCCTCACCATTGTTTTGTGGGGCGACCACGTCGGTGTTCGCGTGCTCCGGCTGCTCTCGCCTCTGGCGCTGACGCACCAGAAAGTAACCCAGGGAGCCGGTGATCAGCGAGATGAGGATAAACACCACCGTCGGCATCCCGGGAAGCGCCGCAAAGGCGAGCATCCCGACCGAGGCGATGATCCAGCTCTTGGGTTCGCTGGTCATTTGCCGGGCGATCTCTGCGCCCATGTTGTTGGTGCCCTTGTTACGCCCGGAAGGCGCCACACGGGTGATGATCATGCCGGCGGTCAAGGAAATCAGCAGCGCAGGAATCTGCGCAATCAGGCCATCACCGATGGTCAAAACGGAGTACAGCGCCATGGAATCGCCGGCACTCATGCCATGCTGGAACATGCCGGTGGAGAACCCGCCCAGCAAGTTGATCACCACGATAATCAGCCCGGCAACGGCGTCGCCCTTGACGAATTTCATCGCCCCGTCCATTGCCCCGAACAACTGGCTCTCGCGGGACAACTGCTCGCGTTTATCCCGGGCTTGCTCGCCATCGATCAGGCCGGCGCGCAAATCACTGTCGATGGACATTTGCTTGCCGGGCATCGCATCCAGGCTGAAGCGCGCCGCCACTTCGGCCACACGCTCCGAGCCCTTGGTAATCACCAGGAAGTTGACGATGGTCAGGATCATGAAGATCACCAACCCCACCGCCAGGTTACCGCCCACCACGAAGTTGCCGAAGGCCTCCACAATGTCGCCGGCGTCCTGCTCCAGCAGGATCAGGCGTGTGGTCGCAATCGACAACGCCAGGCGAAACATGGTGGTCAACAGCAGGATCGACGGAAACGAGGAAAACGCCAGCGGCCCAGGCAGGTACAGCGCCAGCACGATCAACAGGCACGAAATGCAAATGTTGACGGCAATCAGGATATCGACCAGCCAGGTCGGCAACGGCACGATAAAGATGAACACAATGCCCATGATCACGACCGCACCCAGCACCTCGGCGCGTTGTGCAACCTTGAGCAGCACCGTGTTGATTGCCCGCAATGCACTCATGGATGGTTGCTCGGCCACGCACCGACGTGCCGGAAACCTCGCTCACTGAGCGCGTACTCATCCATCACCACCATAAAACCCAGCAGGGCTTCCTGGCGCCCCTTGCTGTCGCGCCACAGGGCCAGGGGCAGGCTCCCGAACACGGGATAGAGGCTATTGAGCGACACCAACTGGTCGGATAGCGCCGCGCCACCCAACTCACTGGCCAGGCGCTGAATCTCGGCAGGCGCGATGCCCGTGCTCACGTACCCCAATAAACGCTGCAGCAGCGCGACGGCGTCCCGATCAATGCCCGGATGCACAGCGGCCATTCGAGCAATCAACCCCTGGCAACTCGACAAGACACTGCCCAACTGGCCGCAACTGCGCAGCCCCATCAGCAAGGTGCGCAACTGCGCAGTAGGCAGCGAAGGGCTATGCGCCGCAATGTCGTCAGCCAGGGCCCGGCGCATCAACTTCAACCCGTGGCCAAATTCATTGCCACCGAATAACCCCAACAACGCATTCATCATGCTGGCCAGCGATTGCCGGGCGACCACGCTGGCGTAATACACACTGCGTACCGCCTGCCGCAAGTGAGGGTCATCCATGCTCGCCTGCAACGCCAGCGCGATGTTCAAGCCCGCCTGGATTTGTGGCTTGAAGCGGATCTCCAGCCGGGCAAGCGCGTCGTTGGCCAGAGCCGCCTCGTTAGTGCGCGCTTGCGCTTGCGCCTGCGCGGCCACCTGCTTGAGCACAACAAAGGTACGGGCCGGGTCGTTTCCTGTCAGGTCCAGCAGCTTGTCGACGCTGGGCTTGAGCAACAGTTGAACCCTGACGTTGCGGGCGATGGTCGCCAGTGTCGCCTGTGCCGGATGGCCCAGCTGCTCATAGAGCTGGGTCAACTGCTCCACAGGCGTCACGCGCGTCCCCAACTGGCGCCGGCCCAAGCCCATACTGTTGAGTTCGACCTCCTGGCTAAACAGCGCCGCAAGGTCGTCGACGCCCGTCGTGCCGGACGCCTGGGAGCGTGGCCTCACATCGACGTTCGCAGGCGTATCCAGGCGCTGGGGCTTTTGTGCTTCAACGGGGGAATTGACGTTCATGTTCATGAGAAATGCCAGCACAGGAAGTTTCGTATCCGTGTGTGGCAAGCAACCCCGTTACGGTTCCATCTTTATCGGCGATACCGGGGCCTATGAAAAGATCGGCGCAAACCCGCGATGCTTTGTGCAAACACTTGCACAAAAAGGCACTGAAACAAGATATTTACCTAACATTATCAACGACTTATGAGTTTTTTTCGTTTGGCACAGGCAGTGCTAACAGGGTTCCCGTCGAAATCATTTCGACCGTCTACCCTGAGGAGAAAATCATGGATATTCCTATCGATGTTTTAGTTCACCTTACACCTGACCCGCACCGCTCCATCCAGAACCTGTCGGAAGACCACCACAAGAAACTCCGACGATTCATTCATAAACGCGTGCTCAACCCGGAAGATGCAGACGATATTCTGCAGCTGACGTACCTGGAAGCCTGGCGCAACCGGGACCGCTTCAGCGGCCAGGCCACACTCAGCACCTGGATGTGCGGAATTGCCCAGAACCTGATTCGCAATCACTTTCGGCGCCTGTACGCCAAACCCGTGCATTGCGAGTTCGATGAAGCCCTGTGGCATGGGCAGGAAGACAACAACAACCTGGACTGGCAGTTCGAGGTCAACCGCAAGCTCGAAAGAACCCTGCGGGCGATCACGCATTTGCCGGTGGAAATGCGCAAAACCCTCTACGCCTCGCTGGAGACCGACGGCAGTTACCAGGACACCGCCGACGCCATGGACATCCCCATTGGCACCGTGCGCTCACGGTTGTCCCGGGCGCGCGAACAACTGAAGCGGGCCACCTACAACCCGCTACAGCCGTAAATCGGGGCACCGACACAACGCCGATACCCTTTGCAGGAGCAACTGATTTACCCGTTTGATGCAAGCGTTGGGCAGCAAGGATACCTGCCCGACTCGATTGGCTTGAAGTCAGGCCTTTTTGGTACGCGGCAACAGAATCGCCAACACCCCGAACAGCGGCAGGAACGAGCACAACGTGTACACGTACTCGATACCGTGGATGTCTGCCAGGTGCCCCAGCAGCGCCGCACCAATCCCGCCAAAACCAAACATCAAACCGAAGAACACCCCGGCGATCATCCCCACATTGCCCGGCACCAGCTCCTGCGCGTACACCACAATCGCCGAGAATGCCGAGGCCAGGATAAAGCCGATCACCACACTCAGGATGCTGGTCCAGAACAGGTCCACATGGGGCAAGATCAGGGTGAACGGTGCAACGCCGAGGATCGAGAACCAGATCACCGCCTTACGGCCGATCTTGTCGCCAATCGGCCCGCCAAAGAACGTCCCCGCCGCCACCGCGCCCAGGAACAGGAACAGATGCAGCTGGGAACTGGCCACCGACAGGTCGAACTTCTCGATCAGGTAGAAGGTGAAGTAACTGGTGAAGCTGGCCATGTAGAAGTACTTGGAAAACACCAGCAGGCCCAGCACCACCAGCGCGCTCAGCACCCGCCCCTTGGACAGGCCATGAGTGGCCGCCTGGCCTTGCTTGAGCTTGAACAGGTTCAAGTGGTTGGCGTACCAACGGCTGATCGCATACAGCACAAACAACGCAAACACCGCGAACAGGCCGAACCAGGCCACATTGCCCTGGCCGAACGGAATGATGATCGCCGCCGCCAGCAACGGGCCAAAGGCCGAGCCGGCGTTACCGCCCACCTGGAAGGTCGACTGCGCCAGACCATAACGACCGCCCGACGCCAGACGCGCCACGCGGGAGGCTTCCGGGTGGAAGGTCGACGACCCGATACCAATCAACCCCGCCGCCAGCAGGATCAACGGGAAGCTGCCCACCTGGGACATCATCAAGATGCCCACCAGCGTGCAGATCATCCCGCAGGGCAACAGGTACGGCTTGGGATGGCGGTCGGTGTAATAACCCACCCATGGCTGCAACAAGGATGCGGTGAGCTGGAACGTGAGGGTGATCAGGCCGACCTGGGTGAACGTCAGGCCGTAATTGGCCTTGAGCATCGGGTAGATCGAAGGCAGTACCGACTGGATCAAGTCATTGATCAAATGCGCCAGCGCCACCGCGCCGATCACACGCATCACCAACGGGCTGGTTTGCCCGGCAGCAGGCGTCGTAGCCACGGAGGGCTGGGAATTGCTCAGAGCCATGGGAGGTTTTCCGTACAGCAGATGGATGCACAGGTGCAGGTGCGACAATGTGCCACTTTTGGGGGCAGGAAGGCTATCCCGTTAGCAGGCTAACGACTAGATGAATCGATGCAGCGGTCATGGTTTGTAAAGGGCCAGCAAGATGAATCCCTTTAATTTGCGGGACGTTTCCTAGAGAATCTTTCGGCCTTGTGCCTGGGGGAGTCGGTGGCTAGTCTTCGGTCCGTCGCTGGTTTCAGCGATCGGGTTTAGCAGCCTGAACTCAATAGGCACACGCTTTACGCCCCAGTTTATGGTGGCTGTGCGTGGGGCACCTTCGGGTGCGCCGGTTTTCCTATTGACTGGTCTGCTAACCCGCGTACAGCTGCCACCCTTCTCGTTTAGCAGCGACGGTGGCAGCTTCTTCAGGTCAATAGGAGCTACACCATGTTCAAGATCGTCCCCGATCCACCCCGTGACCAAGCCAAAGACCGCGCCGCCTTCAACCGAGCGCTCGACCACTACTTGCCGACCGACCCGCCGCAACCGTCGACGAACTTCTACGCCATCAGCGACGACATCAGCTTCGAAGACTCGCTGCTCTACACCGCCGACCTGCTGCACAGCGCCTCGGCCACCGCGCTCGACTGCGGCGAACAGCTGCAAAGCCCCGAGCGTGCCAAAGTCCTCGCCGTGTGGCACCTGCTGGAAATCGCCAAGGCCATGGTCGACCGCTCGATAGAGTGCCTGCACCCGCGCAAAACCTGACGATCAACACCGAACAAATGTGGGAGCTGGCTTGCCGGCGATAGCATCACCTCGGTATCAGGGATACACCGAGGTGCCTGTATCGCCGGCAAGCCAGCTCCTACAGAAGATTTTTGTGAGGCCGGGACCTGCGCAAACCCCAACCACTCGTCACCAAACCCGGTGTTTCCCGTTAAACAGTTGATAGCGTAGATAAATTTTCAAAAAAAGCGCTTGACGCATTCCCGTTCTCCGCGAATAATGCGCGCCACTTGGCTACATAGCTCAGTTGGTTAGAGCATAGCATTCATAATGCTGGGGTCCGGGGTTCAAGTCCCTGTGTAGCCACCAAGTACTAAAAACGGCTTACCGAAAGGTAGGCCGTTTTTTTATGCCTGAAGAAAAGTACACTGCCCCACCACATGGAGGTGACGCATGACATTCCCCGCCACCGGCATCCACACCGACCGGCTTTTACTGCTCCCCGCCCACCCTTCCCACGCACGTGCCCTGCAAGCGTACCTGCTGCAAAACCGCGATTTCCTCAAGCCTTGGGAACCGTCGCGTGATGACGCCTTTTTCGAACTGGCCGCCATCACCGAACGCCTCGAAACCCTGGCCGACAAAACCGCCAGCGGTGAAGCGTTGCACCTGCTGATATTCAGCCACGGCAACATCATCGGCGCCTGCAACTTCAGCAATGTCGTACGCGGTGCGTTCCAGGCCTGTCACCTGGGTTATGCGCTGAGCGAGTCCGCCCAAGGCCAGGGCCTGATGCAGGAAGCGCTGACGACGGCGATTGCCCATGTGTTCGACGCAATGCAACTGCACCGAATCATGGCCAACTACCGCCCGGAGAATCAGCGCAGCGCGCGCCTGCTGGCGCGGCTGGGGTTTGAGCGGGAGGGTGAAGCGCGGGCGTATCTCAGGATCAACGGGGTTTGGGCGGACCATGTACTGACCGCCCTGATCAACCCCGACGATATTTAAACCACTCAGTCGCTGTGGGCGGCATCACTTGGTGCACCCGGACAAGGATTCACCAACTCCGAATACTCAAACTCCGTGAAGTACGGAATCTTTGTCCCCGGGATCATCCCTCCGCCGTACTTCTTCTTGCCGCTCGGCCTGACTGCTTTCGCGCCGGCACCGATCAACAACGGCTGACCATCAGCCAGCAAATAATCCACCATCTCCCGGTGCATCGTGCCGTTCCATTGCTTGTCGGCATTCAGCGGCAGCAACACGAAGTTGGAGTCCGCCGTGAACATGTTCAGCGCTTCCGCCGCTTCCCGGGAAGTGGCGGTATGGCCGCACAGCACTTCGGCGGTTTTCAGGGTGTAGGCCGGCACGTACCGGCTGCTTTGGTACTTGCTCAGGATCAGCCCTTTGCGGGTCAGTACCGCTATGCCTTGCTCGGCATGGCAGATCGCCTCGTCGCCATACTGCAGTTTGCAGAAGTTGGTGTAGGAGATGTCGATGATGTCACTGCCGGAAACGCCCAGGTCCTGCTGTATCTGCGCGCGGGCTTCAGGGGTTTGGTAGGGGATGCTGCAGCCGCTCAACAGCAGTGCGGCAACGACGAAAACCAGCGGTAAAGTACGCATGAAAACTCCAAAAAAGATGAGGCGTGGCAATCCATTAAATCTCTACCGGTAAAACCAGGTCCTTTTGCCCTTCCACTGTCACGTCATAAATCTTCTCGCTGCACACCGAGAAGCCCTGCAAATCAAACTCCACCAGATAGGTTTTGTTAGCCTTCGGCAGGAAGCTGCGGGATAACGGTCCGCACTTTTCCAGGGTATAGGACGTGCCGCGATCATTGCGCCAGTTCGCAACGCCCTCTACCACGGTCACCTGATCCGCCGGCACCAGCGTCTCCCGGAACGGCCGGACCTGATAGAGCCCGTGGGCCAGCCCCTTGTACAACCCGCGGGCAAACGCCGGCATTTGTTGCTCTTGGGCATCATTGTAAACATTCCCCACGCTGCTCAGGTTTCCCGCCGGGCCAACGCTGAAATGCACCTGTGATTCAGTGCTGAGCATTCTGAAAATGACTTTCGCATGGTGGTCGTCTGCCGTCAGTACGACCGGCTTGGGTTTGGCCGGGGGCGGGCCTTTATGAGAAGAACACCCCGCTCCAAAAACAGCCACCAGACACAACGCAAGGACCCAAGCAAAGGAGCGACCCATAGATAAATTCAGACTCTGTTAAATGCCATGAAGGTTAAGTGCTGGATAGCTTAATGCCATCACCCCGCAAAGTATCGCTTCCCGCCCATGTGCCTCGCAATATTCCCCCGCCGCCGAAATTCCACTACTGCCGAACAACCTGAAAAAAGGAGCTACACATGGGTTTTCTCGCCGGTTCCCTGGGCCCTGAAGGTACGTGGGTTAACGCGGTGTCTGCCGGGCCGATTCGCACCCTCGCCGCTTCCGGCATCAAGAATTTCCGCAAGATGCTGGCGGCCAACGAGGCGCAAACGCCGTTGCGGCGTAACGTCACCATTGAGGAGGTCGGCAACGCGGGCGCCTTCCTGTGCTCGGACCTGGCGTCGGGCATCAGTGGGGAAATCATTTACGTGGACGGCGGTTTTAATACCACCGCCATGGGCAATCTCGACGAGTGATCTTCAGACCGCAACAGTGCCCCGCTGACTGGGGCGCTGTTGCATCAAACCCCTTGCCGCACAAAACACTGCTCCACCACCGACTTGCCCCACTGCTGCCCTTCCTGCTCCGACACCAGCACAAAGCCCGCGTTTTCATACAGCTTGCGCGCCACGTCCAGGCCCTTGAACGTCCACAACCGCACTGCCGGGAACGGGTGCTGATCACAGAAATCCACCGCTTCTTTCAACAGCCGTTTACCCAACCCCTGACCATGGGCCGACGGGTCCAAAATAAAGCAGCGCAGGATCGCCTCGCCGTTTTCGCCCTCGCCATCAATGGCAATCGAGCCGACGATCTGCGCGCCATCCAGCACCGTCCACACTTCGTTGCGCGGGTTGGCCAGGCGCCCCATCAGCTCGGCCATGTCCGCCGCCACCAGGCTTTCGAATGGCTGGCCAAAATTGGCGTGTTTGGCGTAGTACTCGGCATGCATCTGCGCGATGCGCCCGATCACGCCCGGCCGGTAGCCACGGGCAATGCGGTAGTGCCGGGGTTGCCGGGCGCCGGTGCGCTGGGTTTGCAGGGCGCCGGCGTATTGATCCAGCCCACGACTGACGGCCTGTTGCTGCTCGCTGGACAGGTCGGCAATCGCCTCGCCCACCTGGCGCCGGGCAAACGCTTCGATCTCGCCCAGCGTCTTTTGGCCTCGCGCGGTGAGCCGCAGTTTTTTCGAGCGGGCATCGTCCTCGTTGGCAAACTCTTCCAGTTCGCCCGCCTCGATCAGCTTGCGCACCATGCGGCTCACGGACGACTTTTCCAGCCCCAGCAAGGTGACCAGTTCCGCCGCCGTCAGCGCGCCGCGCTCGCCGATTTCAACAATCGTGTGCACCGATGACGGTGGATAACTGCTGGCCGCCAGCTTCGGCTGCATAAAGCCCAGCTCTCGCACCATAAGACGCGAGGCGCTGCGGATCTGATCGATAAGGTCTGGCTTGGAACGGTTCACGGTGAAAAACCTTTGCCTGATGAGAAGGGTATTTAGTTGTATCGCACAACCATATGCAAATCAACGGGCGCGTATTCACCAACGCGCACTTGCCAAATAGCGGCGCAGCGATGAAGATGAGATTCATTATCAAACAAACATGTTTCGGGTTTACGCCATGCCCTGCGAGCAACACATCGTGCAAATCCTGTATGCAGACCATCATCGCTGGCTCTGCGGCTGGCTGCGCAAACGCCTGGGTTGCGTCGACCATGCGGCGGACCTGGCCCAGGACACGTTCGTACGGGTGCTGACCCAACGCTCCACGCAACCGTTGCGCGAGCCCCGCGCTTACCTGAGCACCATTGCCCGCAGCCTGATGATCGACATGTTCCGCCGTCGCGCCTTGGAGCAGGCCTATCTGGAAACCCTGGCCGCGCGCCCCGAAGCGCTGGATATCTCGCCTGAAACCCGCCTGCTGATCATCGAAACCCTGGTGGAAATCGACCGTTTGCTCGATGGCCTTGGTGGCCGTACCCGGGAGATTTTCCTGATGGCCCAGCTCGACGGCTTGAGCTACGTGGAGATCGGCCGACAGTTGAATGTCTCGGTCAACACCGTGAAGAAACATGCGGTGCGCGCCCTGATGCATTGCTTGCTGGCCGCCGAGGAGTAAGCCGTGGCACTGGATCATGCAACCCTCGAAGCGGCCGCGCGCTGGTACGTAGACCTGCGTTGCGACGAGCTGAACGACGCCACCCGTGAAGCCCATCGGCGCTGGCTCGACGGCGACCCGCATCACCGCCTGGCATGGGAGCGGCTGACCCGTTTGCAGGAGCGCTTTGAGCGCGTCGGCCCGGGCATCGCACGCCCTACGCTAAGCAGTGCACGCACCAAACGGCGTGACGTGCTTAAAGTGCTGTCGCTGCTGCTGGCGGCGGGCGGCACCGGCGCATTGGCATGGCGCACCACGCCGCTGCCGTCGCTGATGGCCGACCAGCGCACCGCCACCGGCGAACACCGCAGCCTGCGCCTGGATGATGGCAGTCAGTTGCAACTGAACACCGCCACGGCGGTGAACATCGGCTACAGCCCACAACTGCGGGAAGTGCAATTGCTCAGCGGTGAAATCCTGATCGAAACCGCCCGTGACACGCCGGCCCGGCCATTTGTAGTGCACACCCGGGAAGGCAGTATCCGCGCCCTGGGCACGCGCTTTATCGTGCGTCGCGAAGCCGACCGCACCCACGTCTGCGTGCTGGAACATGCGGTTGAAGTGCGCACCGCCAACACAAGCCCGACGGTGCGGGTAGAGGCCGGCCAGCAACTGGCGTTCAGTGAGGACGTGGCAGGCAACCTGCAACCGGCAAACCAACAAGCCGACGCCTGGACACACGGCATGCTGGTGGTGAATGACTCGCGCCTGGGGGATTTCATCAGAGAACTGCAGCGCTATCGCCCCGGTCACCTGGCCTGCGATCCGGCAGTGGCGGCGTTGCGTATTTCGGGGGCGTTTCAGTTGGCCAACACCGATACCATCCTCGAAAACCTGACCTCCACCCTGCCGGTACGCGTGCGCCAATTCAGCCGTTACTGGACCCGTGTGGAGCCCGCTTAAAGGCCCATCCAAAAAATAACTTCGCCTGGGGGTTGTTGATTCCGATTCTCGTTCGACTTGGTAGATAGAGGCGCCGTAGACGCCACCACTACTGCCACAGGGCGAAAGGAAACTGCATGTCCGCGCACACCCCAATGATTGAAACTCCACCCGCCCGCCTTTCCCGCGCCATCCGCCGGGTTGCGCTGGGCATGGCGCTGGCGATTGCGCCGTGTGCCTGGGCGCAGACCGGCGCTGAAAGCCAGTTCGATATTCCCGCCGGCTCGGTGAACACAGCACTGGCTCAGTTCGCGGCCACCGCAGGCGTGAACATTTCCTTCGAGCCCGGCGCAGCCCAAGGGCAAAAGTCCGCAGGCTTGCACGGCCGCTACACCGTGGACTCAGGCCTACGCCAACTGCTGGCCGGCAGCAAATTGCAGGCGGTGTTGCTGAGCAATGGCAGCTACTCGCTGATCCCGATGGTGGACGGCACGGTGCAACTGGACCCCACCAGCATCTCCGGCGAATCTACCGAACCGGCTTCCGGACCGGTGGAAGGCTACGTCGCCACCCGCAGCAGCAGCGGCTCGAAGACCGACACGCCGATCATCGAAATCCCGCAGTCGATCTCGGTGATCACCCGCCAGCAGATGCAGGCCCAGGGTGCACAGACCGTCACCGATGCGTTGCGCTACGTGCCGGGCGTCAAGGTCGAAGCCTACGGCCTGGACCCCAAGGGTTTTGACTGGCTGTACATCCGCGGCTTCAACGGCCAGGCCAGCAGCGACTACCTCAACGGCCTGCGCCAGCAAAACAACAGCTATGCGTTTTTCCGCAGCGAGCCTTATGCCTTCGACCGTATCGACGTGGTGCGCGGCCCGGCCTCCAGCCTGTTCGGCCAGGGCGACGCGGGCGGCATAATCAACCGCGTCAGCAAGAAGCCCGACGCCAACCACGTCAACGAAGTGCAAATCACCGGCGGCAATCATGACCGCCTGCAGGGCCAATTCGACATCGGCGGTGCGCTGGATGACGACCAACACCTGCTGTACCGCGTGGTCGGCCTGGCCCGCGATGCCGACACCCAGGTCGAATACGCCGATGGCCACGAGTTGAAAGACGACCGCCTGTACATCGCGCCCTCCTTCACCTGGGCGCCGGACGAAGACACCAGCCTGACGGTGCTCACCGATTTCATGCGTGACCACAACGGCGGTTCGCTGTTTGCCTACAGCACGCCCAACGGCCACACCACCAACATCCTGATGGGCGACCACAGCTTCAACCACCTGGACCAGGATCAATACAGCCTGGGCTACGAGTTCCGCCATCGCCTGAACGACACGTGGGAATTCCGCCAGAACGCCCGCTACGGCCAGGTGGACGTGATCTTCCAGAACCTGCTGCCCGCCGCCGTCAACACCAGCACCGGCAACGTGACGCGCATCGCCGACCGCTTCGACCAGCAC
Organism: Pseudomonas sp. TH32; assembly: GCF_016650855.1. NCBI lineage: Bacteria > Pseudomonadati > Pseudomonadota > Gammaproteobacteria > Pseudomonadales > Pseudomonadaceae > Pseudomonas > Pseudomonas sp. TH32. The sequence goes on from NZ_JAEKFA010000001.1 coordinate 632,933, forward strand.
ATGGACACCTTCAACCTCGACAACCAGTTGCAAGCCGACTTCACCACAGGCCCGCTGACCCACAAGCTGCTGATGGGCGTCGACTACACCTGGCAAGACGCCGATATCAAACGCTGGCGCATCCTCGCACCGAGCCTGAACCTCTACGACCCGCAGTACGGCAAAGACATCACCCGGCCCTCGGCGGCCAACAGCTTGAGTTCGATCGACTACGACCAGACCATCGAACAAGTGGGCGGCTACCTGCAGGACCAGATCAAGTTTGATGACCACTGGATCCTCACCGCCGGCGGCCGTTACGACTACGTGCGCAACGCGCTGGACAACCACGTGGGCGCGTCCACCAACCAGAAAGACAACGCCTTCACCGGCCGCGTGGGCCTGACGTATCTCACCGAGTTTGGCCTGGCACCCTACGTCAGTTACGCCGAGTCGTTCACCCCCAACACCGGCACGGACCGCAATGGCAGCGCCTTCGACCCGAGCATGGCCCATCAGTGGGAAGTGGGCGTGAAGTACCAGCCCACCGATGCCATCTTGATGACCGTCGCGGCCTACGACCTGACCAAGACCAATGTGCTGACCAACGAGATTGTCGGCGGTGTGAACACCGGCTTTACCGTGGCTTCGGGCGAGCAGCAGTCGAAGGGTATCGAAGCGGAGATCAAGGCCCGCCTCGACCAGAATTGGGACCTGATCGCCTCATACACCTACACCCACGCCGAAATCACCAAGAGCAACCGCGGCGATGAAGGCAATCGCCCGGCCAACGTGCCCAAGCACATGGCGTCGACATGGCTGAACTACACCTTCCACGACACCGCGCTCAACGGCCTGAGCCTGGGCGGCGGCGCGCGGTACACCGGGGCCTTGTATGGCGACAACGGCAACACTTATCACATCGACAACTACACCCTGTTCGACGCGGGCGTGAGCTACCCGATCAACAAGAACGTGACGGTCTCGGTGAATGCACAGAACCTGTTGGACACCGAGTATGTAGCGACCTGTGATGACTCCTACGAGTGTTATCCGGGGATGCGGCGTACGTTGCTGACCAGCGTCAAATACACGTGGTGACCCACCTGTGACACAAGAAGCCCGCTGACTGCGGGCTTTTTCATGCCGGGCGGCATGAGCTTAAACACCATTCAAACTCCCCTCCTCCAAACCACTGATGTACATTCCTCTGCACGGACAACAGATCATTCTCAAATGAACGGAGTCATCGCGTGCTTTCGATTTTCCACCGTCAACGCCTTACCGCCCTCTCACTGATTACCACTGCCCTCACCCTCGCCGCCTGCCACAGCGCCACCGCGCCCGAACTGCCGCCCGCCCCGGAACTCGGCTCGGGCTATCGCACCGACATGAGCACCCGCCACGCCGAGCGCCATATGGCGGCCGCCGCCAACCCGCTGGCGGCTGAAGCCGGGCGCGAGATCCTGCGCAAGGGCGGCTCGGCCATCGACGCAGCGATTGCCATGCAAGCCGTGCTGACCTTGGTGGAGCCGCAGTCGTCCGGGATCGGCGGCGGCGCGTTTATCATGCTGTGGGACGGCAAAAAGGTGCAGGCCTATGACGGTCGCGAAACCGCACCGGCGGGCGCTACCGAGCGGTTGTTCCTCAACGCCGACGGCACGCCGATGGCGTTCCCGCAGGCACAGATTGGCGGGCGCTCGGTGGCCACCCCGGGCGTGTTGCGCGCCCTGGAAATGGCCCACAAAAAGACCGGTCACCTGCAGTGGGCAACGCTGTTCGAGCCGGCCATTCGCCTGGCCGAACAGGGCTTCCCGATCTCGGCGCGCCTGCACAGCCTGATCGCCGCCGACCGTTACATGAGCCGCTCGCCGGAAATGACCGCCTACTTCCTGAACGCCGACGGCAGCCCCAAGGCCACCGGCACGCTGCTGAAAAACCCGGCGCTGGCCAACGTCTTCAAGCGCATCGCCAAGGAAGGGCCGGACGCGCTGTACTACGGCCCGATTGCCGAAGAAATCACCCGCAAGGTGCAGGGCAACAGCAACGCCGGCAGCCTGACCCTGACTGACCTCAAGGGCTACAGCGCGGTTGAGCGGGCGCCGCTGTGCACCGACTACAAGCGCTGGAAAGTCTGCGGCATGCCGCCACCGTCGTCGGGCGGGATCGCCATCGCGCAGATCCTCGGTACGTTGCAGGCCCTGGAAGCCCGCGACCCGCGTATGACGCTGGCGCTATTGAAGCCGGTGAAGAACGACTCTCCCGCAGGCCTGGAGCCGGTACCCGACGCGGTGCACCTGATCGCTGAAGCCGACCGCCTGGCCTATGCCGACCGCGCCCAATACGTGGCCGACTCGGACTACGTGCCGGTGCCGGTTGCCGGGCTGGTCGCACCGGATTATCTGGCCGGCCGTGCCGCGCTGATTGGTGAGCGCAGCATGGGCGTCGCCAAGCCGGGCAAGCCTGCGGGCATTCAGGTGGCCTACGCGCCGGATCGCTCGCCACTGCGCATTTCCACCTCGCAAGTGGTGGCGGTGGATGACGTGGGTGGCGCGGTGTCGATGACCACTACCGTGGAGTCGGCATTCGGCTCCCATGTGATGGTCCAGGGCTTTTTGCTGAACAACCAGATGACCGACTTCTCGTTCATCCCCGAAGAGAACGGCCAGCCGGTGGCCAACCGGATCGAGCCCGGCAAACGCCCGCGTTCGTCGATGGCACCGACGCTGGTGTTCGATCGCCAGAGCGGCGAGCTGGTGGCCACGGTCGGTTCCCCGGGCGGTTCGCAGATCATCGAATATGTGAGCAAATCCCTGGTGGCCATGCTCGACTGGAACCTCGACCCGCAAGCCGCCGTCGGCCTGCCCAACTTCGGCAGCCGCAACGGGGCGACCGAACTGGAGGCCGGCTTGTTCAGTGCGCCGTTGAAACAGGCGCTGAAGGACAAGGGCCACGCCCTGAGTGAAATCGACATGACCAGCGGCGCCCAGGCGATCGTTCGGGTGCGTGATGCCCAGGGCAAGGTATCGTTGATCGGCGGTGCGGACCCACGCCGTGAAGGCGAGGCCCTCGGGGACTGATGTGACTCACTGGAGAGCTGCGCGTGCACAAGGCAAATAACCTCGGCGCCCTGGTTGGCGTCGACCATGGGTTCTGTTCGATTGACGATCCATTGCGGCCTGACGACGTGTTCATCTGCAAGCAGGTGCACAGCGCCACGACCATTGAATGGAGCGCGGAGCTTACGGCCAATACGGTTGAAGCCGATGGGGTTTTCAGCCGGGATGTGCAGCCGATCGCGGTGATCACTGCCGACTGTTTGCCGTTGCTGATGGCCTCGGAGAGCGGAGATTTTGTCGCGGCAATTCATGGCGGCTGGAAGGGGCTGCAAGGCGGGATTATCGCCAATGCCATGCAACGGTTCAGCGCCGAGGGTGTGGCGCTGGACCAATTACGGGTTGCGATCGGGCCGTCGATCAAGCCGTGTTGCTATGAGGTGAGCGGCGAGTTTGTCGCGCAGTTGCAGGCGAGCCAGGGTCACTTATGGCCGGACGGAAATGCGCCGTGGACGTTCGAGCAGCCGGGGCCGTTGTTGGCACCGGAGATTCAGACGCCAGAACCCAGGCAGGCCTTGAGTGCGTGGTTTGATTTGAGCCGGTATGCGCTGATCTTGCTGGAGGCCGCCGGCATAAAGCGTGACCAGGTCGAGGTGAGTGAGGTGTGCACGTATTGCACCTCGCCAGCGTTTGCGAGTTATCGCCGAAGGACCCATGACAGCACGGAGCGCAAGACGTTGTTGTATTCGTGGATTTCGCGAAAAACGCAACGATAAAGCGGCCGAATACAGCGTCTCCGGCAACACCAAACTTGTGGCGAGGGAGCTTGCTCCCGTTGGGGTGCGAAGCACCCCCAGAATGAGCTGATGCGTTTTTTCAGGAAGAGCACCGTACCCAGTTTCAGGGCTGCTGTGCAGCCCAACGGGAGCAAGCTCCCTTGCCACAATGGGATCTCACTCATGAAAAGGTTTCGTCAGATTCCCAAACCGATCCTCGGTCGGTAACAAAGTTGGTCTTGCTGATCATGCAAATTGCGAAGATCCTTCGCAAAAAAAAAGAAGGCAAGCCCTCATGCCGCTCACCAAGCACCGACTTAAAAAACGCGACACCAAACGCAACATCGGCGAGGAACTACTCGCTGCAATTGTGGACATCAAAACTGGCCGGTATGGGCAGGTACAGCATTCCAGCCCGTCCAAATCTAAACCCGTAAAAATCACCGGCTGATCTTCAACCCCTTACGCCCCGCATGCCGCTCCAGCGCCAGCTCAATCAATCGGCTTACCAGCTCGCTGTAGCTCATGCCCGCCGCCTGCCACAACTTGGGGTACATGCTGATGCGGGTAAAACCCGGCAACGAGTTGATCTCGTTGATCAGCACCTCGCCCTCGTCCGTCAGAAACACATCCACCCGCGCCAGCCCGGCACAGCCCAACGTCTCAAACGCTTCGATGGCCAAGGCGCGAATGCGCTCGCTGTCTTCAACACTGATGTCCGCCGGCACCACCACCTGGGCCGCCTGGTCATCGATGTATTTGCTGTCGTAGGAGTAGAAACCGTCCCGTACCACGATCTCGCCGCAACCACTGGCGATGGGATTCTCGTTGCCCAACACGGCGCATTCGATTTCCCGGCCTTTTACCGCCGACTCCACCAGCACCTTTTCATCAAACCCGAGGGCCAGTTCTACGGCGGCCTGATATTCAGCCTCGCTGCTTACCTTGCTGACGCCCACGGATGAACCCTGGTTCGCGGGTTTCACGAACATCGGCACTCCGAGTTTCTGCCGGGCTTGTTCGAAGGTGGTTCGCGCCGCCGTGCGACGGTTGAGGGTGATGAACGGCGTGACCGCAATCCCTGCATCACGCAGCAGGCGTTTGCTGATGTCCTTGTCCATGCACACGGCCGACCCCAGCACATCGGAGCCGACAAACGGCAAGTCGGCCATGCGCAGCAGGCCTTGCAGGCAGCCGTCTTCGCCCAGGGTGCCGTGGACGATCGGGAAGATAACGTCGACATGTTCCAGGGTGGCCTGGCTGGCGGTTTCCACCAGTTGCTGGCTGGCCTTGCCCGGCACCACGGCCAGTTCGCGGTTGGATTGGTTGAGGGCGATCAGCGCCGGGTTTTCCTCGTTGAGCAAAAAGCCCGAGGTGTCGTTGAGGTGCCAGTGGCCGGCCTTGTCGATGCCGATCAGGATCGGCTCGAAGCGCGAACGGTCCAGTGCATCGACGATGTTGCGCGCCGATTGCAGCGACACTTCGTGCTCGGCCGAACGGCCACCAAAAATAATCCCTACCCGCAGCTTGCTCATGATCGGCCTCACGTTTGAAAGTAAGGCTTCTTACCATGAGCCGTCAGCGATTCGCTACCAGCGTGGCCCCGAACAGCACATAACAACCACCGGCAAACCGGTCCAGCCACTTGCGCGAGCGGCTGTAGACGTTGGCCATGCGTTCACTGGAAAACACCAGCGCCACGCAGGAATACCAACTGAACGACAGCGTCGCCATGGTGATCACGGCCAGGGTCAACAGCATCGGCGACGGTGACTGCGGCATGGTGGACGCAAAGATCGTCGCGACGAACAACGCCGCCTTGGGGTTGGACAGGTTGCCCAGCAGACCCAGGCGCCAGGCGGAGAACAACGAGCGACGCGGTTCGTCGGGCAACAGGTTCTGGGCCATCGACGGTGCCGAGCGTTTGAACAGCTTCAACCCCAGGTAAATCAGGTAGCAGCCGCCGATGATCTTGAACGCCAGGTACAACATGGGCGCTGCAGTGAACAACGACTTGATCCCCAAGCCGCCTGCCAGACCCCACATCACGGTGCCGGTGGCCACGCCAGCCGACGCCACCACGCCATGGCGGCGTGAACAACTGGCGGCCAGTTGCGCGGTGTTGAAGAAGTTCGGGCCGGGCGTCACCACCGCGACGGTCCAGAGCAAGGCCAGCGACAACAACGGCGCGGCATACGACAGGCTGGGGAAAAGCATCGATTGATCCATCCTTAAGGGAATTAAAAGAGCCTTGCCGTTTACAGCTCAGGTTCGGGTTCGTGCACCAACAGGTCGCCCGGCTGACACTCCAGATACTTGCAGATTGCGTCCAGGGTCGCCAGCCGTATGCCCTTGACCTTGCCTTGCTTGAGCAATGACAGGTTTTGTTCGGTGATACCAATGGCGGCGGCCAGGTCCTTGGACTTGACCTTGCGCCGGGCGAGCATAACGTCCAACTCAATGACAATAGACATGTTGTTCTCAAACAAACGTGCGGTTTTCAGAATCCACTTCACTGGCCTGCCACAGGATACGCGCGATCACCGAGATGCAGCCGGCGAGAAACAGCGCAACGATGCTGGGCGGGGTAAAACTCAAGGTGAGCAGCCGCTGGCCAACCGGCTCATTCATCGTGACCCAGACACTGAGCAATGGCTCGCACAGAAAATCCAGCAACACCCACAGTGCCACGGCCCGGCCTACTTTACCCAAGTGCTGGGCGGCGGCGCTGGAAAAATACTCGCCACGGGCATAGTTCTGAAACAGCTGGCGCAAATGATTCAAGCCCGACACCAGCGCCATCAGGGGAATGCTGGAGAGCAGGACACCGCCCAGGGTCTGCCACCAAGGGAACGCCGCCACCATCTCGGCCCGCCCCTCGATCTGTTGAGCACTCAAGGCGAAACCAAACCCGACCGAAGCGCTTTGTACCGGGTAAAGCCACGCGGTGGTATTGAGCAGCAGCATCGCGACAATCAACAGCAGGGTGAGCAGTGCCATGCGCTGGCTAAGTTGGGCAAGACGTTGGGAATTCATGGGTAAGCCTCGGGGGTTAATGTGAGGCGAAAAATAAACGATAAATTATCGCAAAACAATCATTTTTTAATGATTTGCGATATCCACGTATAAACCGGATCCCTGCCCTCGTCGTTCCGGTGCTGGCACAATCGTTCAAGACCACGGCAGACAGCCCGGTCACACTGGGTTAACGTATTTGCGTCCCGACTTGCGGCTTTCACCATGACCAAACCCTCTCTCGACTGGCTGCACCGCGCGCCCCACGCCAGTGGCCTGGAGCGTATCGAGGCGTATTTTGCCGGGTTTGGCTTCGATCCCCATCGCCACGACACCTACGCCATCGGCCGCACCCTGTTCGGCGTGCAGAGTTTTCACTATCGCGGCGGCATGACCCACAGCCTGCCGGGGCGGACCATGGTGATCCATCCCGACGAAGTGCATGACGGTTGGGCCGGCAGCGAGGAAGGCTTCAAATACCGGATGATCTACGTGGAGCCGGCGCTGATCCAGCAGGTGCTCGGCGGCAAGCCGTTGCCGTTTATTCCCGGCGGGCTGTCCAGCGACCCGTGGCTGTACCGCGCCAGCGAAGTGTTGCTGCAAAGCCTTGATTGCCCGATTGATCCGTTGCAGGAACAGGACGCGATGTTTGACCTGGCCCAGGCGCTGAACAATGCGTCGGGCATCACGGTGAACCGCAAGACCTTCGACTACCGCGCCGCCGAGCGCGCGCGGGAATTTATCCACAGCGCGCTGGGCCGCCCGATCACCCTCGATGAGATGGCGGAATACGCCAACCGCGACCGCTGGGCGTTGTCGCGGGATTTTCGATTGTTGTTTGGTACCAGCCCTTATCGCTACCTGACCATGCGTCGCCTGGACCTGGTGCGCAGCCTGCTGGGCCAGGGCCAGTCACTGGTGGATGCCGCGCTGACCGCCGGTTTCACCGACCAGAGCCACATGACCCGCCAGTTTCGCAGCACCTTCGGCATGCCACCGTCGCGCTGGGTGAAGATGCTCGGGCGCTGAAAATCCCGCCTTTGGAATACAACCAAAAATGTGGGAGCGGGCTTGCTGTGGCGAGCGGGCTTGTTGTGGCGAGCGGGCTTGCCCCGCGTTGGGCTGCGAAGCAGCCCCATCAATCTATGGTGAACCCGACGGGGGGCAAGCCCCCTCACCACAGCAAGCCAGCTCCCACAGTTGATTTATGTCGCTGCTGAAATCGCATCCGACTCTATAGCGCGCTCTTTAAGCGCTAACGCCAGCACCGCACCCGCCAGGGCAATCGCCGCGCTCCACCACAGCGCCAGTTCGATCCCACCCGCCTGCGCCGCACCCGTCGACCCGCCGGCATTCGCCAATGACACCAGCAACGCCAGCCCCAGTGCGCCGCCAATCTGCTGGCTGGTGGACGCCATGCCCGCCGCCACGCCCTGCTCTCCTGGCCGAATGCCCAGGCCGGCAGCCACCCACATTGCCGTCCAGGTCATGCCCTGGCCGATACTCAGGATGAAAATCCCCGGCAGCAGCGACCAGAATCCCGCCCCCGTCGGCAACGCCACGCACACCAGGGCGATGCCCACCGCCCCCGCCAACTGGCCGCTGACCAGGGTGGTGCGCAAGCCCAGGCGCGCCAATGATCGTTCAGCCAGCCAGATACCGCCGGTGCACACCAGGGTCGCCGGCAAAAACGCCAACCCCGCCTGCAGCACGCTGTAGCCGTAGACCTGCTGGTAATACACCGCCAGAAAGTAGTACTGCACGCCAAAGCTGCTCATGAATACCGCGGTCAACACCATGGCCATGCGCAACTCGCGATAGCCCAGCAGCCGCAGCGGCATCAAGGGGTCACGGCCCCGGTGTTCGATCCACGCGAACAACCCCAGCAGCGCCAACGCCACGGCCATGCAGCCGAGGGTCGATGGCGCCGCCCAGCCCCACTCCGGCCCTTGCACCAGGGCGAACACCAGCAACGTGCCGCCCAGCGTCACGGTCAACGCGCCGCTGATATCAAAATTGCGCCCACGGGCCCGCTCGCCATCGGCGGGGATCCAGTAGCGCGCCGCCAAAGCGCAGGCGCCGGCCAATGGCACGTTCACCAGGAAGACCGCTTCCCAGCCCCAGGCCTGGGTCAGCACGCCGCCGAGCAACGCACCCAAGGCCAGGCCCGCCGCCGACGCCGCGCTCCATACCGCAAACGCACGGTTGCGGGCCGGGCCTTCGGCGTAGTGGGTGTTGATCAGCGCCAACGTGGCCGGGAACAACAGCGCCCCGCCCCCCTGCACCGCCCGGGCCAGCACCAGCAACAAGGCGCTGCCGCCGAGCACCGCCGCCAGGGAAGACAGCGCGTACAACGACTGGCCGAGGATGTATAACCGCCGCTTGCCCAACAGGTCGGCCGCGCGGCCGCCCAGCAGCAGGAAACCACCGAACGCCACGCTGTAGGCGCTGACCACCCACTGCAATTGCTGGGCGGAAAAACCCAGGTGGCTGCCGATCTGCGGCAGCGCGACAAACACGATGGTCGCGTCCAGGGCGATGATCAGTTGCGCGGTCGCCAGCAGCAACAGCATCCAGCCTGAGGGTCGAGAGAAAGACATCACTGCGTCCTGCCAGAAAATGAGAGGCGCCAGTGTCTTTCATGCTCAACAGATGATAAATAGCCTTATCACTCTTTCAGTAATGACTTTAATCATGGACCTGAACGCTGTTCGCCTGCTGGTGCGGGTCGCCGAAACCCGCAGCTTCACCCGCGCCGCCGGGGACCTGGGGCTGACTCAATCCGGATTGTCCCGGGCCATTTCCCGGCTGGAAAACCAGCTGGGCGTGCGCCTGCTGCAACGCAACACCCGCAGCGTCAGCCTCACGCCCGACGGGCAAATGCTCTATGAACGCAGCGCGCCGCTGCTGGCGGAACTGGCCGAAGCCGAGCGGCAGATGCTCGACCGCCGCCGTTCACCGTCCGGCCTGCTGAAAATCAGCACGCCGTCGTTGTTCGGCCGCAAGGTGGTGATGCCGGTAATCGGCGAATTGACCCTGCAATACCCCGACCTGCGCATCGAAGCGGTAATGACCGACCGCCTGGTGGACATCGTCGATGAAGGCTTTGACGCCTTGCTGCGCACCGGCGATATCCAGGACCAGCGCCTGATCGCCCGGGCGCTGCCGCCGCTGCGCTGGGTCACCGTTGCCGCCCCGGCGTACCTTGCACGTTTTGGAGCACCGCAGACCGTCGATGAACTCAAGGACCACAACTGCCTGACCGTGCGCAACCTGCGCACCAGCCGGCTGGTGGACTGGCAATTCATGCTCGATGGCAAGGTGCAGGACGTAAGCGTCGAAGGAAGGCTGATCTTTGATATCGGCGACGCGCTGGTGGACGGTGCAGTGGGTGGGTTTGGCATCGCCCAAGTGATGGATTTTGCGGTGAGAGACGATCTGGCGGCCGGGCGCCTGGTGCCCTTGCTGGAAGATTTTGCCGGGCGCAGCCGGGCGATATCGCTGGTGTATCCGCCGTCGCGGCAGTACTCGCCGAAGTTGATGGCGTTTGCCGAGGCACTCAACAAGGCGCGGTGGTAACACACCCATTGTGGCTAGGGGGGTTGTCCTGTGGCAGGGGGACTTGTCTGTGGTTAGGGGGATTGTCTGTGGCTATGGGGGTTGTCCTGTGGTGAGGGGCTGTCCTGTTGCAGGGGGCTTGTCTGTGGTGAGGGGCTTGTCCCCCGCTGGGCTGCGTAGCGGCCCCAAAAAAAGCGGGAGCGCTACGCACTCCAGCGGGGGACAAGCCCCCTCACCACAGACAAGCCCCCTCACCACAGACAAGCCCCCTCACCACAGGACAGCCCCTCACCACAGGACAACCCCCATAGCCACAGGACAAGCCCCCTAGCCACAGGGTTTGATGTACAGCCTCACGCCAGGTTCTTGCCTTCCAGCGGCTCGCCAATCGTCAAGAAATGCCCACCCGCCACATGGTGCAAGGTACGCAGCGCATCCTGCCCTTCGAAATGCCAGCGGCCTTCACTGAACACCCGCTCATCCGCCTCGGCCGCCACCACTTCGGCGAGGAACAAATCGTAGGTCTGCTGGTTATGCGGCTCCGGCAGCAACCGGCACTCCAGCCACGCTACGCAGCCTTCGAGCATCGGCGCGTCGGTGTGTTCACCACTGAACGTCTGCAAGCCATACGCTGCGAACTTGTCGGTCTCGCTGCCGGTGGTGTTGCCCACCGTCTGCACGATATCGGCCTGGGCCGCACACGGCACGTTGAGCACGAAGGTGCCGGCGCCTTCCAGCAGTTGCCGGGTCCAGGTGGCCTTGTCCAGCACGACGGCAACTTTGGGCGGTTCGAAATCCAGCGGCATGGCCCACGCAGCCGCCATGATGTTGCGCTGGCCGTTGTGCGCGGCGCTGACCAGCACGGTCGGGCCGTGGTTGAGCAAGCGGTAGGCCTTGGACAGCGGGACGGGACGGCGATGGTTTGGGCTCATGGACGAAAGGCTCGGAAAAAAACCTACGATACCTCAAGCATGAGCCCCGGTGACTAGCTGCTCAGTTGATTGGCGAATTGCCCCACTGCGCTGACCACTTTCTGCGCACCGTCCTGGATCTCCACGATCACCGTGCCCGCCTCGGCCGCCAGGGCCAGGCCTTGTTCGGCTTGCAGGCGGCCATCGGTCATCAGCGCCACGGCGTCGCGGGCCATGTCCTGGTTCTGGCGCACCACGCCGACGATTTCCTCGGTGGCCTTGCTGGTGCGCGACGCCAGTTGCCGAACCTCATCGGCCACCACCGCAAAACCACGGCCTTGCTCACCGGCGCGGGCGGCTTCGATGGCGGCGTTGAGGGCCAGCAGGTTGGTCTGTTCGGCGATGCCACTGATGGTCTTGACGATGCTGCCGATCACCTGGGACTGGGCGTTCAGCGCTTCGATGCCCTCGCCCGCCTGTTGCATGTGCTTGGCCAGGTCGCGCATCACGTCCACCGCCTGGGTGACCACGGTGGTGCCGCGCTGGGCGCTGCTGTCGGTTTGCAGCGAGGTGCTGTAGGCGATGTTGGCCGCGTCGGCCACGGCCTGCTCCTGGTTGACCTGGTCGGTGATCACCGTGGCGAACTTGACCACTTTGTACAGCCGCTCATTGGCGTCGAGTACCGGGTTGTAGGAAGCCTCCAGCCACACGGTGCGGCCATGACTGTCGACACGCTTGAAGCGGCCGGCGACGAATTCGCCGGCGTTCAGACGCTTCCAGAACTGTTGGTACTCGACGCTGTTGGCGTCCTGCGACTCACAGAATATCCGGTGATGTTTGCCCTGGATCTGCGCCAGGCTGTAACCCATGCCGTTGAGGAAACGGTCATTGGCCGTCAGCACATTACCGTTGAGGTCAAACTCGATCACCGCCGTGGAGCGCACCAGCGCAGTGATCAGGTTTTCGTGTTCACGAGACGCTTCGATGGTGCGCGTCAGGTCGCTGGAGTACACCGAAAAATGCTTGATGCGTCCGTCCGAACTGCGCACCGGTTGCACGATGGAGCGCAGCCACGCCTCGTCGCCGTTGCCCCGGGTCAGGCGCACGGTACCGGCGAAGTGCTCGCCACGCACCAGGGCGTTTTTGAAACGCAGTTGAAACGTATCCTGCTTGACGTGCGCCGGCACTATATCGTCGATCAAGCGACCTTGCAGTTGGCTTGCCTGGTAACCCATCTCCTGAAGAAAGATGGCATTGACCGACTCGATGCGCCCTTCGGGATCCAGTGTCAGGGTCATCATTTCACTGTCCAGGCTCTCCTTGACCTGCTGCAGGCTTGATAATTCTTCGCGAAGAGCAGACAGCTCCTGCTTGAGACGGGTGTTGAACATGGAGGCACCGGTGGGCAAATGAGGACGGAATCTGACCTGCATCGGCGCTACCGGCGTTTTCTTAAGAGCGCTTTAGCCCGTTGCTCAATTATATTTTTCGAGACCTCAACTGCCGTTGTTCCGGCAGATACCCATGACCTGATACTGCAGCGTATTGAGTTTGCCGGTGGAGTCTTCATACGTCATGCGCGACGGCACTGCGTTGCACGAACGGATCGGCGGCGTCACGTTGACCACCTTGGCAATGTCCAGCTTCATGCCGTAGCGATAGCTCTGGACGACGGGCGCAGGCAGGCCCTTTTTCGCGGCGTAGGCGGCCATCGCCTGCTCGTTGTTTTGCATCATCTGGGCGAAGGTGCGATCACCTCCGCCTTCAGCCATCGCGCCGACGGAAAAGATCAGGGCCAGTGCCGCAACCGTGGTTTTCAGGGTGTTCATGAGGGCTTCCTCGTCTGACTTATTGAATTAAAAGTTCAGAGCAAGGGTAACTAACCAAGCCTGTCGTAAAGTTCACCGAAAGATTACTTATTGGTTATGTTTTATTGAAATTCCAAAATTGTAATCTGTGCGCCACCTCGTCGTTATCTCGTGTTTGCAACTATCTGCTTGGGCAACACCACAACAAGAATGCCCCATCGATAAGAAGCTAATAGCTGCCAAAACCGAGGAGCGCTACATGAGCACTAACCGCACACTTTCCGTTTCCATGATTGCCGCCCTGGTGGGCCTTGCACCGCTTTCAGGCATGGCCGTGGAAGACAAACCCGAAGGTTTTATCGAAGGCAGCACGCTGAACGTGCTGGCCCGTAACTTCTATTTCAACCGTGACGACCGCAAAGGCCAGTCGAGCCCCACCGGCAATGGCTACTCCGAAGCCTGGGCCCAGGGGTTTATTGGCAAATTCGAGTCCGGTTTTACCCAGGGGTCGGTGGGTTTCGGCCTGGACGCCTTTGCGATGTATGGCCTGAAACTCGACTCCGGCACTGGCCGCAGCGGCGGCAAGGGCTCGTTCGGCGTGCTGCCGGTGGACAGCGACAATCACCCCGAAGACGGCTACAGCAAGCTCGGTGGCGCGGTAAAAGTGCGCCTGCTGGATACCGTGATCAAGGCCGGTGATGTATTCCCGCTGACCCCGGTGGTGGCCTACGGCGACTCGCGCGTATTGCCGCAAAGCTTTCGCGGCGTCACCGCGCAAAACACCAGTATCGAGGGCCTGAGCTTGCAGGCCGGGCACCTGAACGGCATGAGCCAGCCGACCCAGAGCGGCATGGACAAAGGCTTTGCGACCTTTTATGCGGGCAATGTGGATTCGCCCTGGATCGGCTATGCCGGTGGCGACTACCAGGTGAACAAGCACCTCAGCCTCAGCCTGTACACCAGCCGCCTGAAGGATGCCTGGGACCAGTACTACTTCGGCAGCGCCGCCAGCTACCCGCTGAACGATGACGTGTCTCTGTTTGGCGACTTCAACTATTACAAGGCCGTGGACGAGGGCAAAAAACGCCTGGGCGAGTTCGATAACAACATCTGGAGCGCCAGGCTCGGGGTCAAGGTGGGCGCCCACAGCCTGGCCTTGTCCCACCAGCGCAACAACGGGGACGACGACTTTGACTACCTGCGCATGTCCGACTCGATCTTCCTCAACAACTCGATCCAGTACAGCGACTTCAACTCGCCCAAGGAACGCTCGTGGATGCTCACCTATAACCTCGACATGCAGCCTTTCGGCATTCCCGGTCTCTCGTTCATGACCCGCTACGGCAAAGGCACCGGCGCCGACTACAGCAACGCCAACGCGGTGTACATGCGCCGGGACGCGGCCGGCGACCCGCTGACCGATCAACGCCGCTGGGAACGGGATATCGAAGCCAAGTACGTGGTGCAGGGCGGCAACTTGAAAGACCTGTCGCTGCGGTTGCGCCAGGCGACCGTTCGTTCAAGTGCGTTTGAGTCAGACCTGGAAGAAGTCCGGTTGATTGTGGAGTATCCGCTGGCGATCCTTTAAACCGTCACAACGGCAGGTGCTTACATTCACTTGCCGTTGACTAACATCTGTTCACAATTTGAAGTCTGTCAGAACTGTAATATGCGCCTCACCTTCTCGTTAAGTTGAACTTCATATACTGGACCCAACTAACGGCACACGCCTTAATTGGAGGACAGTCATGAAGCCATCTTACGTGTTATTGATCAGCTTTCTCGGCGCTACATCCACCGTCGCCCTGGCCGACGACGGTGCCGACCGTTCCCGGCAATTTCTCGCCGAGTTCCGCCAGCAACAGCAGCAGGTCCACGGCGAACAGTCCGTGGCCGAGGCCGCGCCCGCCGACGCACAGAAGCAGTCGATCTGAACGGCGCACACCGAGCACATTCATCTCTGAAGCTTTTGTGTAGCTCCTTTGGAAAGAGATGAATTTTTAACGCCCCGGATGGGGCGTTTTTTTTGTCCGCAGGATTGCAGCGCAACAACCAGTCACAAACTGGTTGATTGACCCTGAAGCTACTTCAGCCTTCAGGCTTCCGAAAATTCGAATCGCAGCCTCTCTCTATCAATAAAAGGTAAATCCCCATGCGTATCCTTGTGGTTGAGGACGAGCAAAAGACTGCCGCCTACCTGCAGCAGGGCCTGACCGAAAGCGGTTACGTGGTCGACTGTGCGGCCAGCGGTGTGGACGGCCTGCACCTGGCCGGGCAACACGCCTATGAACTGGTGATTCTCGATGTAAACCTGCCGGCCAGGGACGGCTGGGACGTGCTGGAGCAGCTGCGTCGCGACAGCAACCAACGGGTGATGATGCTGACCGCCCGTGGCCGGCTGACCGACAAGATCAAGGGCCTGGACATGGGCGCCGACGATTACCTGGTCAAACCCTTCGAGTTTCCCGAACTGCTGGCCCGCGTGCGTACCCTGTTGCGCCGCAGTGAACACATACCGGTGCCGGACGTATTTCGTGTGTCGGACCTGGAACTGGACCCGCGCCGCCACCGCGCATACCGCGGCACTCGGCGCATCGACCTGACCACCAAAGAGTTCGCCCTGCTGCATGTGTTGATGCGCCAGTCCGGCGAAGTGCTGACCCGCACGCAGATTATTTCCCTGGTCTGGGACATGAATTTCGACTGCGACACCAACGTGGTGGAAGTCTCCATCAGCCGCTTGCGGGCCAAGGTCGATGACCAGAGTGACGTCAAGCTGATCCACACCATTCGTGGCGTGGGTTATGTGCTGGAGGCCCGTCAATGAGATCCAGCAGCCTGTCGATGCGCCTTGGCCTGACGGTGAGCCTGATGGGCGCGGGCCTGGTGGTGTTGCTCGCGACGCTGGCGTACCTGGCGCTGACCCACGAGCTTGAGAACCTGGCGCGCAAGGGCCTGGAAAGCAAGATGGAGCAGATCCAGCACAGCCTGGCCCTGGGCCTGGACACCCGCGCCATCCAGGCCCGCCCGCACTCGCTGATGGACCTGGTCATGGGGCATGACAATTTTTACCTGACCATCGTTGGCACCGCGCCCGATGACGCGGTGCTGCTCAGTGTCGGCGCCAAGCCCCAGGAACCGTTGCTGACCGACTTCGCCCCGCGGCAAACCCTCGGCTACCTGAACTGGGACGACAGCAACGGCAACCAAGTGCTGAGTGCCTCCAGCCTGATGCGCCTGGCCAGCGGCGAACGCGTGCGGGTGTTGCTGTCGCTCGACCGCATGGACGATCAGGCCTTGCTCAGTGCGTACCTGCGCTCCACGGTGATCGCCCTGCCGCTGCTGTTGCTGCTGATCGGCATTGGCGCCTGGTGGGTGGTGCAACGCGGGCTGGCGCCGCTGCAACAGTTCAGCCGCGTCGCCGCCAAGGTCACCACCCAGGACCTGACTCATCGGCTGGCTGTGGATAACTTGCCCAAGGAGCTGGGCGAGCTGGCGCAAGGCATCAACTTCATGCTGCAGCGCCTGGACGGCGGGGTGCAGCAGTTGTCGCAGTTCTCCGATGACCTGGCCCATGAACTCCGTGCGCCGCTGACCAACTTGATGGGCAAGGCGCAGGTGACGTTGTCTCGTGAGCGACCGCCCCAGGAGTACAAGGCGGTACTGGAATCCAGCACCGAAGAGATGGAACGCCTGGCACGGATCGTCTCCGACATGCTGTTCCTGGCGCAGGTCAGCCACCCGACGGCGCGGGTTTCGTTTGCGCCCGTGTCCCTGGCCGACGAAGCACGCCGGGTCATGGAATTGTTTGCCTTGAGTGCCGAAGACAAGCACCTGACCCTGAGCCTCAACGGCGATGCCTCGGTGCATGGCGACCGCCTGATGATTCAGCGGGCGATTTCCAACTTGTTGTCCAATGCCATCCGGCATACCCGGCACGCTTCCACGGTGTCGTTGCAGGTGGAAACCCACGGGCAGCAGGTGTCGCTGTCGGTGGGCAACCCGGGCCCGGGGATTGAAGCGCACCACCTGCCGAACCTGTTCGAGCGTTTCTACCGCGTCGACAGCAGCCGCGCCCGCTCCGAAGGGGGGACCGGGCTGGGGCTGGCCATCGTGCGGTCGATCATGACCCTGCATCAAGGCCGGGCAGAAGTCAGCAGCGAGCCCGGAGATTTCACTGTGTTTCGGTTGGTGTTTCCCCTTCATACCAACGCTATCTGCCAATAAACCATTGTGGTGAGGGAGCTTGCTCCCCCACCACAGGTTATTGGTCAGGCATCAGGCGGTCTTGCTGTTCTTCACGCCGATGCGCCCAGTGATACAGCGCCGGCAATACCAGCAGGGTCAGCAGCGTCGAGGAGATAATCCCGCCAATCACCACCGTCGCCAACGGGCGCTGCACTTCGGCGCCGGTGCCGGCGGCCAGGGCCATGGGGATAAACCCCAGCGACGCCACCAACGCCGTCATCAACACCGGGCGCAAGCGCGTCAGGGCGCCTTCGTTGATCGCTACCGACAATGAGCGCCCCTCTTCCCGCAGGTTGCGAATGAAGGCAATCATCACCAGCCCGTTCAGCACCGCCACCCCCGACAGCGCGATAAAGCCCACACCCGCCGAGATCGACAGCGGAATGTCCCGCAGCCAAAGCGCCATGATCCCGCCGGTCAACGCGAAGGGAATCCCGGTGAACACCAGCAGCCCGTCCTTGAGGTTGTTGAACATCATGAACAGCAGCCCGAACACCAGCAGCAACGCCACCGGCACCACGATGCGCAGGCGCTCGGAGGCTTCCTTCAACTGTTCGAACTGGCCGCCCCAGGTGGTCCAGTAACCCGCAGGGATTTTCACCTGGGCGTCGATGGCAGCCCCGGCCTCCTCGACAAACGAACCGATGTCCCGCCCACGCACGTTGGCGCTGACGATCACCAGGCGCTTGCCGTTTTCGCGGCTGATCTGGTTGGGGCCGAGCACCAGGTCCAGGCTGGCGACTTCCGACAGTGCGATAAACCCCAACTGCCCCGCCGCGTTGTTCGCCAGCGCCGGAATCGGGATCAGCAACCGCGACAAGCCTTCGATGTCGGTGCGCAGCGCGTCGGACAACCGCACGACCATGTCGAAACGCCGGTCGCCTTCGTACATCGTCCCGGCCTGGCGCCCACCCACGGCGACGGCAATCGTGTCTTGCACATCGCCCACATTCAGGCCAAAACGCGCGGCCTTGTCGCGGTCGATATTGATGGTCAGCACCGGCAGGCCAGAGGTCTGTTCCACCTTCACTTCCGAGGCGCCCTGGAGGGTTTGCAAGGTCTCGGCAATTTCCCCGGCGGTCTTGTTGAGCACCGCCATGTCGTCACCAAACACCTTCACCGCCACGTCACTGCGCACCCCGGAAATCAACTCGTTGAAGCGCAACTGGATCGGTTGCGACAACTCATACACGCTGCCCGGCACAATCGCACTGGCGCGCTGGATGTCGGCGATGATTGCCTCGCGGGACTTCTTCGGGTCGGGCCACTGGTCCTTGGGTTTGAGCATCACGTAGCTGTCGGAGATGTTCGGCGGCATCGGGTCGGAGGCGATTTCCGCGGTGCCGGTGCGGGCAAATACCCGTTCGATTTCCGGCACCCCGGCCATCAAGGTTTTTCCAGTTGCTGCTGCATGTGCACCGATTGCGTCAGGCTGGTGCCCGGCACGCGCAATGCTTGTTGGGCGAAGTCACCTTCGCTGAGGCTGGGGATAAATTCGCTGCCCATGCGGCTGGCCACCAGGCCCGACGCAACGATGGTCAACACCGCCAGACCGAACACCAGCGGCCGGCGCGTCATCACCCAATCCAACACTGGCGCGTAGACACGCCGTGCGGTGCGCATCACCAGGTTTTCTTCTTCCTTGACCTTGCCGGTCACGAACAACGCAATCGCCGCCGGCACAAAGGTGACAGACAGAATCATCGCCCCCAGCAGCGCGATCACCACGGTGAAAGCCATCGGGTGGAACATCTTCCCGGCAACGCCGGTAAGGGCAAAGATCGGCAGGTACACCACCATGATGATCAACTGCCCGAAGATCAGCGCACGCCGCGCTTCCTTGGCCGCCGCAAACACTTCATGCAGGCGCTCGCTGCGGGTCAACAACCGCCCGTGGCGCTGCTGGGCGTGGGCCAGGCGGCGGATGGCGTTCTCGACGATCACCACTGCGCCGTCGACGATAATCCCGAAATCCAGGGCGCCGAGGCTCATCAGGTTGGCGCTGACCTTGTTGGTAAACATCCCGGTAAAGGTGAACAACATGGCCAGGGGAATGACCATCGCGGTGATCAGCGCGGCGCGGATGTTGCCGAGGAACAGGAACAGCACCGCCACCACCAGCAGCGCCCCTTCGAAGAGGTTTTTCTTCACCGTACTGATGGCTTTTTCCACCAGGTTGGTACGGTCGTAGACGGTGACGGCGACCACGCCTTCCGGCAGCGAGCGGTTGATCTCTTCGAGTTTTTTCGCGACCGCCAGGGACACGGTGCGGCTGTTTTCGCCGATCAACATGAACACCGTACCCAGCACCACTTCGCGGCCATTTTCGGTGGCGGCGCCGGTACGCAACTCACGGCCGATATCGACTTGCGCGACGTTGCGCACCCGAATCGGCGTGCCGTCGGACGTGGTGATCACAATGTTGGCGATGTCGTCGATGGACCCGACTTGCCCCGGCGCGCGGATCAGCAATTGCTCGCCGCTGCGTTCGATGTAGCCGGCGCCGACGTTGGCGTTGTTGCGCTCCAGCGCAGTGACCAGGTCACTCAAGGTCAGGTTATAGGCCGCCAGGCGCTTGGGGTCCGGGGCGATCTGGTATTCCTTGGCAAAGCCGCCGATGGTATTGATCTCGGCCACGCCCGGCACGTTGCGCAGTTGCGGCTTGATGATCCAGTCCTGGATCACCCGCAGATCGGTCGGCGTATAAACTGAGCCGTCGTCCTTGCGCGCGCCGTCTTTCGCTTCCACGGTCCACAGGAAAATTTCCCCGAGCCCGGTGGAAATCGGCCCCATCATGGTTTCGATGCCATCCGGTAATTGCTCGCGGGCCACCTGCAAGCGCTCGTTGACCAGTTGACGGGCGAAGAACAGGTCGGTGCCGTCCTTGAAAATCACCGTGACCTGGGACAAACCCGAGCGCGACAGCGAGCGGGTCTGCTGTAAACCCGGCAGCCCGGCCATGGCGGTTTCAATCGGAAAGGTGATGCGCTGCTCGGTTTCCAGCGGCGAAAACCCCGCCGCCGCCGAGTTGATCTGCACCTGCACGTTGGTGATGTCGGGCACCGCGTCGATGGGCAGTTTCTGATAGCTGGCGATACCGACACCGGCCATCAACAGCACCGCCAACAGCACGATGATGCGCTGCTCGATAGCGAATTGGATAAGGCGCTCAAACATGGGAAATCACTCGCAGGATCAATGGGCGTGCTCGGCCGAGGCCTTGCCCAATTCGGACTTGAGGATGAAGCTGCCGACCGTGGCCACCTGCGCTCCGGCGTCGAGGCCCTGGCGCACTTCGACAAAACCGTTTTCGCTGACGCCCAATTCGAGATGGCGAGTCATGAAGCCGTCGGGGGTTCGCACAAACACCGAGGGTTTGTCCTCGACGGTCTGGATTGCTTCCTGCGGCACCGTCACCTTGGCCTGATACGTATCGGTAGCGACCTGCACGGCGACGAACAAGCCTGGGCGCCACGAGTCGTCAGGGTTCTGCACCGTGACGCGCACGGTGGCGGTGCGGGTCTGCTCCCCCAGCAAGTTGCCGACATAGGCCACGGTGCCGAGCACTTCGGTGCCCATTTCCGAGGAGGTGACCTTCACCGGCTTGCCGACCTGGACCTTGTTCAAGTCTTTGGGAAACACGCCGAAGGTGACCCACACCTGGGACAGGTCCGACAGGGTGAAGGCGTTGCTAGTCTCGCTCACCACCTCACCGACGCCGAGGTGTTTTTCCACCACCACGCCGTCGAACGGCGCACGCAGTTCGTAGCGATTGCCGCCCACCAATACGGCGCTGCCGCTCAGGGCGTTCATCTTTTGCCGGGCGTTGTTCAGGGCGATTTCGGCCTCTTGCAGCGCCTGGCGCGCCAGCAGGTAATCCTGTTCGGCGGAGATCTTGTCCTGCCATAACTGGCGCTCGCGCTGGAAGGTGGTGCGGGCGAGTTCGACCCGACGTTGGCTGGCCGCCAGCTCGCTGCGCTGATCGGAAATCTGCTGGCTGGCGATCACCGCCAACAGCTCGCCCTTCTTCACCGACTGCCCGAGGTTGACCGTCACCGACTCCACCACGCCGGCGGCACGCGGCACGATGTGGGAGGTGCGGTCTTCGTCGAATCGCACCTCGCCCGGCAGTGACAGCACGGTGCTGATCTGCCGGGATTGGGCGGGCGCGAGTTGAATGCCGGCGGCCTGGATTTGCTGGTCGGTCAACTCAAGTTTGCCTTCTTCTTCCGCCTCTGCCGCACCGCTGAGGGTCGGCCATGCCAGCATCAGCGCAACGGCCAGCGCCATCCTGTGTTTGTGGTTCATGGAACGCTCCTGAAAAAATCAAAACCGGGCGAGGTCGCCGTAAATCCGTTCGATGCGCACCCAGGCGTCAGTCGCCTGAGCGGTCGCCACGAGGTATTGGGTACGGGCCGCAATCAAGGTGCGCTGGGCGTCGAGCACGTCGAGGAAATTGAACTTGCCCATTTCGAAGCCACGGGTGGCGCTGTCCACCGCGCTTTGGGCGGCGGGCAGGATCTGTTGGTTGAACGAGCGCACTTCGGTATTCGCGGTTTGCCACAGGTCCAGGGCCTGGCGAGTCTCGGTGCGCAGGCGCAGCTCGGCGGCGTTGCGCAGGTCGCGGGCCTGGTCGGCGCGGCGGCTGGCGGCGAGTACGTTGCCCTGGTTGCGGTTGAACAGCGGGATCGGCATCGACACCCCCACCACGTTGACCCGCTCACGCGCGCTGGCGTCGTATTGGCTGCCGATGGACACGTCGAGGTCGGGAATGCGCTGGGCTTTTTCCAGGCCCAGGGCCGCCTCGCCCTGGACGATTTGCAGTTCGGCCAGGCGCAGTTCGGCAGTTTGTTCCAGTCGCCCCAGCAACTGCGCGGGCGACGGTAATGTCGGCGCCGCCTGGGACTGGGCGGCCACGGCCTGGAAGTCGGTGCTGGCCGCGCCGGTGCTGGCGGCGAGGCGGCGATAGGCGTCGATCAGGCCCATTTGCGCGCGGTTGAATTCCAGGCGAATTTCCGAGAGCTGCACCTGGGCGCGTGTGGCTTCCACCGGGGACGATTTACCGGCGGTGACACGGCCATTGGCAACCACCAGGCCGCGCTCGGCCAGTGCCAGTGAGCGTTGGGCCAGGTCGAGGCGTTCCTGGGCCCGAAGCGCGCCGTAGTAGCCGTCGATGACCTCTGCCCGCAGCACATTGCGGCGCTGTTCCAGGGTCAGAGCGGCGGCTTCCTGGGCGCGGGTGGCCACGTCAATCCGGGCGCCGCGCTTGCCACCCAATTCCAGGGTTTGGCTCAGTTTGACGGTGGTGGTGCGTGAGTTGCGGCGGGTGTCTTCGGCATCCCAGGAAGCGACCGGGTTGGGGATCAACCCAGCCTGCTGGCGACCGCCCTGGGCGATGTCGATTTCCCATTGCGCAGCGGCCATCTCCGGGTTGTTGGCGAAGGCGGTTTGCAAGGCCGATTCGAGGGTCAGGGTTTGCGCCGACGCCTCTTGAACCGTCGCAGTGGCCAATAAAAAGACAGTCGACAAGGCGCCTGCCACCCACAGTAATTTGCGTATGAACGTTGGCATAACAAGAGTTCCATGCCCATGAATTAACAGGTGGGCAATGTAACTTTCGGTACTTATCAGAGGAGTGGCCAGAACATTACAAATCCGTTAGCAACGGCTCTGCCCCGGGCTTTTGCTTTAAGCTGCGGCCAACTTTTCCACTGCCCGGCTGGATCCTCGACATGCGTATTCTGGTTATCGAAGACGAACCTAAAACCGCCGATTACTTACATCAGGGGTTGAGCGAAAGTGGCTATATCGTCGACTGTGCCGCCACCGGTGCCGACGGCTTGCATTTGTCCCGCCAGCACGCCTACGACCTGGTGATGCTGGATGTAAACCTGCCGTTGATGGATGGCTGGGACGTGCTGCAGCGCATCCGCCAGAACAGCAGCACGCGCATCATGATGCTGACCGCCCAGGGCCGCCTCGCCGACCGGATCAAGGGCCTGGACCTGGGCGCCGATGATTACCTGGTCAAGCCGTTTGAATTCCCCGAATTACTGGCGCGGGTGCGCACCTTGATGCGCCGCAGCACGCACTCGCCGGTGCCGGATGTGTTGCGGGTGGCCGACCTGGAACTGGATCAGGGCCGCCACCGGGCATTTCGCGGCTTGCAGCGCATCGACCTGACCACCAAGGAATTCGCCCTGCTGCATTTGCTGATGCGCCAGAGCGGCGTGGTGCTGTCCCGCACGCAAATTATCTCGTTCGTGTGGGACATGAATTTTGATTGCGACACCAATGTGGTGGAAGTGTCGATCCGCCGCCTGCGGGCGAAGATTGATGACCCGTTCGAGCGCAAGTTGATCCACACCCTGCGCGGCGTGGGTTATGTGCTGGAAGACCGTGAGTAGTCCTCAGGCGTGCACCTCGTCATGCTCGTCGTGGTGAAAGCCGTCGCCCTCCACCTGAATGGTGGCGTGGGAAATATCGAATTGTTCATGCAGTAATTCCGTCACCTGGCTGAGGATCTGTTGCTCGGAGCCTTGCGCCGAATCCGCCACCAAGTGAGTACTCAGCACATTCTTGCCGCTGGTGAGCGCCCAGATATGCAGGTCGTGTACGTCCTTTACTCCGGGCACACCACGAAGCGCCTGCTCGACCTCGTCGATATCGATGCCATCCGGCACACCTTGCAGCAGCACGTTCATGCTTTCCTTGAGCAGGGTCCAGGTGCGTGGCAACACCCAGAAGCCAATCGCCGCAGCCACCACCGAATCCACCCAGCCCCAGCCGGTGTACATGATAACCAGCGCCGCGATGATCACGCCGATGGAGCCGAGCATGTCGCTCCAGACTTCCAGATAAGCGCCCTTCACGTTGAGGCTTTCGCCGCTGGCCGCACTCAGCAACCGCATGGAAATCAGGTTGACGATCAGCCCCAGCACGGCGATCACCAGCATGCCGGTGGACTGGATCTCGGCGGGCGCCTGCAGCCGTTGATACGCCTCATAAAGGATGTAGAACGCCACGGCGAACAGCAGCAGCGCGTTAAACGCCGCCGCCAGAATCTCGAAACGCGCATAGCCAAAGGTGCGCTTGCGGTCGGCGGGGCGCTTGGCCACCTGGATCGCCACCAGGGAAATTGCCAGGGCCAGGGCGTCGGTCATCATGTGGGCGGCGTCGGACAACAGCGCCAGGCTGCCGGTGATAAAGGCACCGACCACCTCGGCAAGCATGAAACTCGAGGTCAGCCCCAGGGCGATCCATAACTTGCGTTCGTGGCCGGCGCGTACTTGGGCGTGGCTGTGTCCTGCGCTCATGAAATGTCCTCGTGGGTCGTCGTCCGGTTGATCATAGAGCTATAGGCCAAAACCACCGGCATGGGTTACGAAATTGTCATCACGTCGTCAGGCGGGCGTTACGCGGTGCGCACCAAAATTGAACATGAACGCTCTGGAACCGTTCTATCAGGTATGCTTTTCGAGCAGGAAACAAAAAGAAACACATTAGCCAACCTGTTCGATAAGGAGTCCCGTTTTGGAGTTATCGACTGCCGCGTGGATGGTTCACGACACCCGCCTCATGTTCTGCGTACTGCTGGCCATCGCCAGCATCATTGTGTTGATCAGCGCCACCAAGCTGCCGCCGTTCCTGTCGATCCTGATCGGCACGTTTATCGCCGGTGTCGGCGCGGGCTTGCCGCCGGAAGAAGTGGCCAAGGCGTTCAGCAAAGGCGCCGGGGCGATCCTCGGTGAAGCCGGGATCATCATTGCCCTGGGCTCGATGCTCGGCGCGTTGATGGCCGAATCCGGGGCTGCCGACCGTATCGCCACTACCCTGCTCGGCCTGGGCAAGGGCAAGTCGTTGCCCTGGGTGATGGCGCTGGTGGCAATGGTGATTGGCTTGCCGCTGTTCTTCGAAGTGGGCCTGGTGATGATGGTGCCGATCATCTTTGTGATGGCCAAGCGTTCGAACCAGCCGCTGCTGAAAATCGCGATCCCGGCGCTGGCGGGCATGACCACCCTGCACGCCCTGATGCCTCCGCACCCAGGGCCGTTGATTGCAGTCAGCGCCTTGCACGCCGACCTGGGGCTGACCATGTTGCTGGGCTTTTGCCTCGCCGTGCCGGCCGTGATTCTGGCCGGCCCGTTGTACGGCAACTGGCTGTCCAAGCGCATGCACGTGGATGAGCCGGCCGACATTGGCGCACTGTTCAGTGCACCGCCCAAGGCGCCGCGCCAGCCGAGTTTTGGTGTGTCGCTGCTGATCATTCTGTTGCCGGTGATCCTGATGCTCGGGAGCACCCTGGCCAAGGTCGCCATGTCGCCGGAAAGCCCGGTGGCGCTGACCTTGAAGTTCCTCGGTGAGCCACTGATCGCGCTGGGCCTGGCGGTGATTGCGGCGGTGATTTGCCTGGGTTGGGCCAGCGGCATGCCGCGGGCCGATGTGGGCAATACCTTGCGTAAAGCGCTGGCGCCGATCGCGGTACTGTTGTTGACCATCGGCGCGGGTGGCGGGTTGAAGCAAACGTTGCTGGATGCCGGCGTGAGCCAGACCATCAGCAAAGTGGCCGAAGGCGCGCACATGCCGTACCTGTTGCTGGCTTGGCTGATTGCCGTGGCGCTGCGTCAGGCCACCGGTTCGGCGACCGTTGCCACGACGACAACGGCGGGCATTCTGGCGCCGATGATGGCGGGTCTGGCGGCGACGCAAAGCTCACTGGTGGCCCTGGCGATTGGTGCCGGCTCGGTGTTCTTCTGCCACGTCAACGACGCCGGCTTCTGGATGGTGCGGGAGTACTTCGGCTTGCAACTGAAGCAGACGATTTGGGTGTGGTCGGTGTTGCAGACCATCGTGTCGGTGGTCGGCCTGGTCGGCACACTGCTGATGTGGCACTTCCTGACGTAAGCCTTACCCTGCCTGGGTGCGGCGCTTGCCAAAATGCGCCGCACTCACTGCGCCCACCGCGCCCATCACCACGCAATACACCACGCAGATCCACGGGCTGGCAGGCATCAACGCGATCAACATCAGCGGCGTGGTACTTGCCCACAGCGCATACGCAATGTTGTAGGTGAAGGAAATCCCCGACACGCGCACCTGCGCCGGGAACAGGCTGACCATCACCGACGGCACGGCCCCCACCACCCCGCAACTCAAACCGGCAATCGCATACGCCGCGCCCAGCCACACGCCGCCCGCAATCAGGCTGGCATACAGCACGGCGATCCCCACCGGCAGCAGCAGGCTGTAGACCAACACCGCGCGCCACGCGCCGATGCGGTCCACCAGCAGGCCGGCCAGCACGCAACCGATGTTCAGGAACACGATGCCCAACGCACTCAGGGCGAAGGTGTGGCTGGGGCTCATGCCGAAGGTTTTCTGCATCATGGTCGGGGTGATGACGACCAATACCACCACGGCTGAAGTGAGCACGCAGGTGAGGATCATGGCCGGCAGCAGCGCGTTGCGGTGTTCCCGCAGGACGGTGCGCAGGGGTAATTCGGCGCCAGCCTGGCGGCGGGCCTGCATCTGCAGGAACACCGGGGTTTCGCTGAGCCAGCGCCGCAGCCAGACGCCGATCACGCCAAATACGCCGCCGAGCAGGAACGGGAAGCGCCAGGCGTAGTCGAGGATTTCTGCCGGGGTGAAGACTTGCGCCAGCAGCGTCGCGGTCAGCGCGCCGAGCAGGTAGCCGAAGGTCAGCCCGGCCTGCAGGAAGCCCAAGGCGTAACCGCGATGGTTGTCCGGGGCGTGCTCGGCGACAAATACCCAGGCGCTGGGCACTTCCCCGCCCACCGCCGCGCCCTGGAGGATGCGCAGCGCCAGCAGGATCAAGGGCGCGAAATAACCGATGTGTGCGTAGGTGGGCATGATCCCGATCAGCAGGCACGGCAGCGCCATCATCAGGATGCTCAGGCTGAACACCCGCTTGCGGCCCAGGTGATCGGCAAAATGTGCCATCAGGATCCCGCCCAGCGGGCGAGCGAGGTAGCCGGTGACGAAGATGCCGAAGCTTTGCAGCAGGCGCAGCCATTCGGGCATTTCCGGCGGGAAGAACAGTTGGCTCAGGGTCAGCGCGAAAAATACGAAGATGATGAAGTCGTAGATTTCCAGGGCCCCGCCCAGGGCAGCCAGGCCCAGGGTTTTGTAGTCGGAGCGGGAGAAACGCTGCGCCTGTGGATAAGAGGTGGCAGTCATGTGCAAGCTCGGCAGACAAACAAAATGGCCTGCAGGTTATGAGCTGGGCCGGGTGATGGCAATCACGCTGGATATATTTGCTTTACTCATTGATCAATGAAGATAACTACATTCCCAAATGAATAACCGTAGAGGAACATGCAGCAAAACTGCCGCCCCCATAATAAATACAAATAGAGGTACTGAACGTGGCCGATGCTATCGAAGAAAGCCGCTACGCCCGATTTGCCCTGCGTTGTTCCAACTTCGCGGAGCGCTGGTTCCCGGACTCCTGGGTGTTTGCCGCCCTCGCGGTGATCATCGTCGCCGTAGCGACCCTGGGCATGGGCGCCGCGCCGACCGAGGCCGCCAAGGCGTTTGGTGACGGGTTCTGGAGTTTGATCCCGTTCACCATGCAAATGGCCTTCGTGGTGATTGGCGGTTATGTGGTCGCCAGCTCCCCGCCCGCCGTGAAACTGATCGATCGCCTGGCGCGCATTCCGAAAAACGGCCGTTCCGCCGTGGCCTGGGTGGCGCTGATTTCGATGGTCGCCTCGTTGCTCAACTGGGGCTTGTCCCTGGTGTTCGGCGGCTTGCTGGTGCGGGCACTGGCCCGTCGTACGGATTTGCGCATGGATTACCGCGCGGCCGGTGCTGCGGCCTATCTGGGCCTGGGCGCGGTATGGGCGCTGGGGCTGTCGTCGTCGGCGGCGCAGTTGCAGGCCAACCCGGCGAGTTTGCCGCCGTCGATTTTGTCGATCACCGGGATGATCCCGTTTACCGACACTATCTTCCTGTGGCAATCCGGCGTGCTGTTGCTGGCACTGATCGTGGTCTCGCTGATCATCGCCTACGCCACTGCACCCGGGCCGAACTCCGCGCGTGACGCCAAGGCCTGCGGTGTCGACCCGGCCTTCAATCTGCCCAAGCCGCAACCGCCAACCCGCCCTGGCGAGTGGCTGGAACACAGCCCGCTGCTGACTATCCTGCTGGCGTTACTGGCGGCCGGGTGGCTGTTCCATGAGTTCTCGACCAAGCCGGCGATCAGCGCGATCTCGGGGCTCAACACCTACAACTTCCTGTTCCTGATGGTGGGCGCATTGCTGCACTGGCGCCCGCGCAGCTTCCTCGACGCCGTGGCCCGCGCGGTGCCGACCACCACCGGGGTGCTGATCCAGTTCCCGTTGTATGGCTCGATTGCGGCGTTGATGACGGTGGTCAAGGGCGGCGACGGTCAGACATTGGCTCACCATATCTCGACCTTCTTCACCTCCATCGCGTCCCACGACACCTACGCGCTGTTGATGGGCGTGTATTCGGCAGTGCTGGGCTTCTTTATCCCGTCGGGCGGCGGCAAGTGGATCATCGAGGCGCCGTACGTGATGCAGGTCGCCAATGACCTGGAATACCACCTGGGCTGGGCGGTGCAGATCTACAACGCTGCCGAGGCGCTGCCGAACCTGATCAACCCGTTCTATATGTTGCCGCTGCTGGGGGTACTGGGGTTGAAGGCGCGGGATTTGATCGGCTTTTCGTTTGTGCAGTTGCTGGTGCACACGCCGCTGGTGCTGTTTTTGCTGTGGGCGCTGGGCACGACGCTTAAATATTTGCCGCCAGTGATGCCATAGGGGAGCTGCCAGTAACCTTTCTGATCAAACGCGTCGGGGTTGTCCCACTCACTACGGTGGCAACCCCTGATTTCTGCCGCCAACGCCTTTGATTAACCTGATTCGGATGACGCCTCACACCCCCCAAGGAAAATCCGATGACGCCCCTATCCAAATCGCTGGAAGAGTTGATCAATGCTATTTACAAGGACGGCAACGTGTCGTTCGTTGAGTACCATGGCCTGCGCGACAATGCCGATTGCCGCATGGCCACTGTTATCAAGGAGTTTGGCCTGCACAACAACGTGACGGCGTTCCAGAAAGCCATGGACGTGGCCATGCAACTGCTGCAGTCCTGCGTCATCGATGCCAAGAAAGCCAAGCTGACCGACACGGGCGAAGCCATCGTCAAGGATGCGCTGGCGTCCCAGGTGGAGTACTTGCGCGCCGGCAGCCAATTGGCACTGCGCTTGTTATGAGTGGCCTGTAGCGTTCAAGGCACTGTCTTCGTTCCGTCACATTGCATTGCTACCGTCCTGCGAAATATCTTGCAACATTCAACCAGCAGGAACTCCCAGCAATGAGCGACGAGCACGAAGACCGCCCTTCCCACGACATTGAAGCCAAACCGCAAGTCGACACCAGCCGGCGGCGCTTCCTGGGAGGCGCGGCCGTGCTGGGCGTGGGTGCGACCCTGAGTGCCTGCGGCAATACCAGCGAGGCACCCGGCAAGCCGGTGGAGCGCCCGCTGACGCCGCAAGAGCTGGACAAGGCCCTGCACGAACAGGTTAAAACCGTGGTGGTGATCTACGCCGAAAACCGCAGTTTCAACAACCTGTTTGCTGATTTCCCCGGGGTCGAGAAACCCCTGTCGGCCCTGACCGCCGCTGAGTATCAACAACGCGACCGCGACGGCAGCCTGCTGAGCACGCTGCCCCCGACCTGGGGCGGCGTGTTGCAAATCGGCCCGCAGACCGTGGACGGCGTGACCTACCCCAGCGAAGTGCAATACCAGGAAAACCTGCCCAACGCCCCCTACGCCCTGAAGGGCCCGAACGGCGAAGACCAGCCGCTGAGCCTGGTCACCCGGGATTTGTGGCACGTGTTCTATCAGAACCAGATGCAGATCAATGGCGGTAAAAACGATGCGTTCGTCGCCTGGGGCGACTCCGGCGGCCTGCTGATGGGCCATTACGCCCAGAGCCGTTACGCCCTGCGCTTGTGGGACGTGGCGAAGGAGTTTGTGCTCTGCGATAACTTCTTCCAGGGCGCGTTTGGCGGATCGTTCCTCAACCACCAATACCTGATCAGCGCCACCCCGCCGGTGTACCCGAACGCTGCGCAATCGGTGGCCAAGGCACAGATCGCCACGCTGCAAAGCGACGACCCGACCGACCCGCGCCTCAAGCCTCTGGACAAATCCCCGGCCAGCGCCATGACCGGCCCGCCGCAATTCGGCCCCAGCGCACTGACCCCGGACGGTTTCGGCGTGAACACCCTGGCCCCGCCTTATTGGCCGACCTGGATTCGCGACCCCGAGCGCCCGGATTACTCCAAGCCCGACTTGCCTAACGTGCTGGTGCCACAAACCCACGAGCACATCGGCGACAAACTGTCGAAAAAGAACGTCGACTGGGCCTGGTACGCCGGTGCGTGGCAAGCAACCCTGGATCAGTTCAAGGACTCGGGCGGCATTCCGAAGATTCCGAACTTCCAGTACCACCACCAGCCCTTCAACTACTTCAAGCAGCAAGGCCCGGAAAACCCGGCTGAGCGCAATAAACGCCTGCGCGATGGCGGCCTGGGGGATGACGCCAGCACCAACAAGTTCTTCGCCGATGCCCAGGCCGGCAAGCTGCCTGCGGTGACCTTCTACAAACCCCAGGGCAACCTGAATATGCACGCCGGTTACGCCGACGTCGCTTCGGGCGACCGGCATATCACCCGCGCCTTGAAGGTGCTGCAGGAAAGCCCGCAGTGGAAGAACATGGTGGTGATCGTCACCGTCGATGAAAACGGCGGCTGGTGGGACCACGTTGCACCGCCAAAAGGCGATCGTTGGGGCCCGGGCACGCGGATTCCGGCACTGGTGGTCTCGCCGTTCGCGCGCAAGGGCACGGTGGACCATACCGTCTACGACACCGCGTCGATCCTGCGTCTGATCACCCGGGTGTTCCAGCTGGAAACCCTCGACGGGCTCAAGCAGCGTGACGACGCCATGACCGCGCGGGGCCAAAAGCCCATGGGGGATTTGAGCAACGCCCTGCACTTCCCGGTGTAGACGCACTTACTCAAAAGCGACAAGCGCGCAGTTTTTCTACGCGCTTTTCCCGGTCAACCGCTACTGTGTGAAGGTGGGCATTCACCCCGCGCAGACGGGCTTTCGCTGACAGGGAACCATCCATGTTCAAACTCTCCAAGTTGTCTTTCACCCTGGCCGCACTGACCTTGAGTGCGGTCGTACAGGCTGACATCAGCGTACCGCTGGGTACCCCGCAACGGGTCACCCAGTTGTTCGCTTACCCGAACAATTGCAACGTCATCTGTTTTCGTCCCTGGACGCTGGAACAGACCGTCGAGCACTACCTGAACCAGAGCCTGCAGCGAGACGGTTACAGCCGGGGCAAAGTCAGCGTCAAGACCGACCATGACCAAGTGCTTGCCACCTTCAGCGGCGTGCCGGACGGTTACGGCCAGCCGTTGACCACCTTGCTCGACACGGCCGACCTGGCTTACCAGGGCGCCAGCAAACTCAACAGTGATGGCAAATGGCAGTTCAACTGGTACCTGTTCCTGCCGCTGGGCATGGCCCTGGAGAACCGCAAGAGCATCGAACTGCTGCACTTTCCGCCGGATTACTCCCTGACCCATTTCCAGGATTACCTGGAGTCGGCCACCACCGACCGCTGGGCGACCCTGCTCACGGCCAACGGCATCCCGGCGACCCAAACACCGGAATACCAGACCATCATCGACATCGCCCCGATCGCCGCTCCCGCCACGGCGGGCAAAGACCTGGAAGGCGTCTACAGCTATTTCACCGACTACCAGACACGCATGGTCAAGGAACTGAGCCTGCACGCGGGCGGCGCGCTGCCGATGGTGGCCTTCGGGGCGCCGGTGCGCAGCTGGATCAAACAGCAATACGGGCAAACCGTGGCCGTACTGGGCCTGGCGCAGATCAGCCCGGCCGCCGGGAGCCAGGTCGCGGTGCTGGGGGCCAACCACCCGAGCTACATCTGGTATGCCGCCAACCCCGACACGTATGACGGTGACGAGCAAAAGGCCGATGAGGCCGGTTTAAAGGTGATGGGCCAGGATTTGAGCGCCGCCTGCTGGCAGGCCGCGATGGGCCAGAAGCCGGCCAGT
Organism: Pseudomonas sp. TH32; assembly: GCF_016650855.1. Lineage (NCBI taxonomy): Bacteria > Pseudomonadati > Pseudomonadota > Gammaproteobacteria > Pseudomonadales > Pseudomonadaceae > Pseudomonas > Pseudomonas sp. TH32. The sequence goes on from NZ_JAEKFA010000001.1 coordinate 665,436, forward strand.
GATCCGAATGTGCAGCTCAAAGGCTGCATGAACACCTGGCAGGTGACGCGCAAGGAGCAGACCTGCGAGCTGTTCTATACGTCGATCCGTGAACTGACGCCCGAACAAGCGAACGCCAAGTGCGCCCTGCCTGCGATCAAAACTCAGCTGAGGCAATTGAAAAGCGCAGTGCCAGCACCGTCGGTAGATGCACCGGCACCTTGACCCGAGTTGCAGACAGGACATTTTCCTACATGAAAGATAGCCAATTTCTACTGTCATATTCGACAGTAGAAATTGGATCCCACTTCAGCGAGTCTTGAGCCGCGCCCATCCGCTGCAAGACTGGCAGTCCAGCCACCACCGACAGGTCGATGCAGCCCCCCTTGGAGAGTCATGAAAACTCAAGCCATGGATAAGGCTAACGCCTGCGTGAATGACTGCCTTTACCCGTTTGTGATGTTGCAGGGCGAACACGGCTACCCCTCCACCCGCGACTACGAGGTGGTGCGTACACGGGACGGTTCAGGCGAAGGGATCAAGACCCGCGTCGCCTTTGACAGCCGTCTGTGCATTGCCAAGGTGTCCGGCTATGCGCTGAGCGAGCGACGCCTGCATACGTTGCAGATGTCCTCGCGCATCCACTTGTACGACCCATGGTTCAGCGGTCTGCTGTCGCACTCATGCAACCCGAACGTGTTCCTCGACATGACGTACCTGGAACTGTGGTCGGTTCAACCCGTTGCCGCCGGCGCCCTGCTGACCATGGATTACGCCCACACCGAGGACGTGTTGTTCCGACAGTTTCGCTGCCAATGTGGCGAGCTCAACTGTCGAGGCTGGATCACCGGCATGAACGAGCCTCTGAACGCCGAAGGTCAGCAGTTCATGGAGCAGTGGCGCCAGCGCAAAAGCCCTTAGACCGCACCCAGCGGGCGCAGGCGGTATTGCGGCGGCAACTGCTCGAAACCACTGATGGTGGTGTTCAGGCTTTTCCAGCGACCGTCCTTGATCCCGTAGATGCAGCCGTGAACCGACAGGCTCTGCCCGCGATGCCAGGCGTTTTGCACAATGCTGGTATGGCCGACGTTGGCCACTTGCTGGATCACGTTCAGCTCGCACAGGCGGTCGACGCGTTCTTCCTCCGTGGGCAACTGGGCCAGCACGTCGCGGTTTTCGTAGTACAGGTCACGGATGGTGCGCAGCCAGCCGTCGATCAGGCCCAACTGGTTGTCCTGCATCGAGGCGCGCACGCCGCCACAGCCGTAGTGGCCGGTGACGAGGATGTGTTTGACCTTGAGCACGTCGACGGCGTACTGGATCACCGACAGGCAATTGAGGTCGGTGTGCAGCACCACGTTGGCCACGTTGCGGTGTACAAACAGGTCGCCCGGCAGCATGCCGACGATCTCGTTGGCCGGTACGCGGGCGTCGGAACAGCCGATCCACAGGTATTCCGGGGTTTGCTGGCGGGCGAGCTTGGCGAAGAATTCGGGATCTTCCTGTTTGATCGCATCTGCCCAGCGTTCGTTGTTATCAAGCAGGTCTTGTAGTTCGTTCATCAGGGAAAGCCTCAGGAATGATGCGCAGTTTTGACACTCGACCGCCCGTCCGGGTCACGCCGGGAATAAAGATAGCCGGCGGGCAATTACTTGAATCTTGGGGAGCCATGCCTGTCCACACACTATAAGCCCCACAGTATGAGGAATCGCCATGACTGATTCACGACGTCCTTTCGGCGCCACCCAACCGGAGCCGATTGATGACAACGAAGACCGCATGGGTTCGATGCGGGAACTGGATTTTGACGAGGAAGAGCCCACGGCGGAGATCGGCGACGAGATTCCGCCCCGCGAACGCGAGCATCTGATGCCCGACGAACGGGTGCGCGAGGCCGGGATGACCGGGGCGTCCACCGATGATCATGAATCCACCGATGATGACATGAGCCCGGAGACGCTGATCCGCGAGGATGGCGCACGGGACGCCCGGGAAGAAGGTGAAGGTGAACCGGCCGACTGGGACCTGAGCATCGTCGATGAAGATGAGATTGGCGGCGGCAATGGCTTGGATGAGGCCGAGCTGGCGGAGCGGGATCCGGTGGACGGAAACCGCTAGGACAACGCGTTAATCCACCAGGGTGCAGGCCATCACGACCGCATCTTCGCGACCACCGACGGCGGGGTAATAATCCCGCCGGCGGCCAATTTCGTTGAAACCATAACGCTCATAGAGCCGGAACGCGCCGGTGTTGCTGTCGCGCACTTCCAGGAAACATTCCCGCGCCTTGGCCTCGTAGGCTCGGGACATCAGGTGCTCCAGCAAGCTCAAACCCAGCCCACGGCCCTGGTTTTCCGGCTTGACGGTGATGTTCAGCAAATGGGCTTCATCGAGGATGATCTGCACCACCCCGTGGCCCACCTGCTGCTCACCTTCGAACATCAGCCAGATCTGGTACTTGCCCAGCCCGTCGAGAAAAATCCCGCGGGTCCAGGGGTGGCTGAACGCTGCGTATTCGATCTTCAGTACGGCGTCGAGGTCCGCCTCGGTCATCGGGCGGAAGGATAAAGCTTCACTCATCGGTACTTTTCCAGCGCGCCATCAGCCGGCGCATGGCTTGCCAGACATCAGCCTTACGCTGTGGCTCTTCCATTAATAGTTCCAGGCCCGGCAGGGCCCAGACGGAGCCCAGGCCCTCGACCTGCAGTTCGCGGTACCAGGCTTCGGCGTTGGCTTCGCCGGCAAACCGCACGGCGGGCAGGCCGATCAGCCACAGGCACACACAGGGTTCGTCTTCCAGCCGCGCCGACACAAAACCTTGCACAAAATCCCGCGCGGCCTCCGGGCCCTGGTCCATCGTGCCCCGGACCAGCAGTGGCCAGCGCACCGGTTCGCCTACGATTTGCGGGCTGTCGGGCAGGCCGGCGGCGCGCAGCATGTCTTTGAGCAACAAATACGCGGGGTCGCGGCTCTGGAAGCGCTCGCCGGTGGGCAGCTCCACCAGCAACAGGCAACGCCCGGCCCGCAGCAGTTGCAGGGCGAAGCGCGGCGGCGGTACCACCGGGGCCTTGGCCACGGCAGGCGCCTCCTCGGCGACGACCGGCTTGGCCACCGGCGACGGGCGCGGGACTTCGACTTTTGGCCGAACCGCTGGGGCGTCTGCCACGGGTTTGACCAGAGGCACCGGCGCAGCCGCCTCCTCGCCCGAAGGCTCGAAGGCCTCGAACGGTTCCGGGGCCTCCAGCAGCTCGGGCCGCGAGGGTGCGGCGAACGGTAATTCAGTGCGCGGCAGCCAGTTGACCACCTGCATGGCGGTCAAGTAAGCGCGACGTCGGGACTCGATAAGCAAAGGTCGGCCACTTGTGGATAACTAAAGAACAGGGATTCTACCGCCCTTCGACGAAGATCGCCCGCAGTTGATCGTTTCGCCGAGCGCCTCACGACCGGCTGTGGATAAATCCCGGCACCGATGCAGTACAATCGCTGCTTTTAATCGCTAACCAGCCGGCCATTCCGATGATCGAACCCAAGCGCGTCTTGCGCGCCCTCGCCGAACACTGGGCCCTGCTTGAGCCACTGTGCGAACACTTCGACCAAGGCACCCTGAGCCTCAGCGAATTGCGCGCGCAACTGGCCGCCCAACAACTGGACAGCACGCCACAGGACATCACCAGCCTGCTGGACGTGTGGATTCGCCTGGATATCCTGGTGCCTGTCGCCAAGAGCCCGAACCGTTTCGAGCTCAACGCACAGATCCACGACTTCCTGGCTTATCTTCGCAAGGAGCACCGGCTAGGCCTGTGCCTGGAAATCGAAGCCTACCTGCGCCACCTTGAGCGCCTGGCGGGTTATATCCAGGACGCCTTCGACATCCGTGACGGCCATGACCTGGCGCGCCAACTGCGCCTGCTGGACATGCGCGTGCGCGACGTGCTGAAAAAACTCGCCAACGACGAGCAAGCCCTTGCGGCCGTGGCCGACCGCGCCAAGACCAGCGACCGGCAGATCCCGTTGCGCCAGCGCTACGCCGAAGTACTGGCGACGTGGGACGAATACGTCGAGCCGATGATCCAGCTGGTGAACGCCGACGGCGCCTTCGAACAAGGCGTGCGCAAGGTCGAAAACGTGCTGCTGCGCATGCTCACCGAGCAGCAGCGCCTCGGCCACCTGGTGGACGACGACATGCTGCTGCGCACCCACGCGCGCATCCTCGAAATGCAGACCAGCGCCCAGTTGACCTTGCGTCACGCCCGGGAACTGCTGCTGCCACTGCGTGAAGAAGCACGCCGGCACAACGCCGTGACCCGGGGCGCGGCCCTGGCCCTGTCGGCGATTCGGCGCAAGGGCCTGGACGCGGTGCCGCAAGCGGCGATGCCGATGTTTACCCGGCCGCAAAGCACCTTCCTCGGCAGTGCGAGCCAGGTCGAAGCCTATGTGTACGCCCTGGCCAACTTCGAACCGAAGCCGGCGCGTTTCCCCAAGGCGCACAAATCCCACAAGGGCGAAGCCCCTCGCGCCCCGCGCACGGTCAAGGAAATGCTCGAGCGCTGCGAAGACGCACTGCCGATGCCCGACCTGATGACCTGGCTGCTGGAGCAGGAGCCGGACGGCGCAACCGACGAGTTGCTGTATTGGTTTTCACGCCTGTCGCGGGAAAAACGCTTCAAGCGTGAACGTCTGGAACGACGGGATTACCACACTCACGAGCACCAGGTCAGCCTGCGCTCATTCGCCCTGCTCCCGGCCAGCATTGATGCGCACGGGAATTCTGCGAGCACACCAAATGCATCTTGATCTATCCGAACTGTCCCAGCTGGCGCCGATCTTTCGCGAGCTGTTCAAGGGTTACCACGTCAGCCGCCGCGACCCGGAGCTGTACGCCCAACTGTCGAACTTCCAGGACCAGTACCGCACGCTGTTCAAGGCCCTGGGCTTTGAGCTGGTATGCGACACCCGGGGTTTCTACTACTTCGTGCCGGACTCGGCCGTGGCCGCCGCGCAGGTCAACAAGACCGCCCAGCGCCTGGCGTTGTTCACCTTCATCATCGTCGAGCACCTTGCCGACCAGGGCCGCGACCCGATCGCCGTGCTCGACGGTGGCAGCCTGGGCCGTGACGAGTTGCCCTCCCTGCTGGAAAAGTACCGTGACCTGTTTATCCAGGCCGAAGTGCAGACCGTTGAGGAGCTGGAAGAAAAAATCATGCGTCGTATGACGCAGCTGGGTTTTGCCAGTGAAGAGAACGGTATCTACCGCTTCCTGCCGCCGATGCACCGCTTCCTCGATGTGTGCCTCTCGGTCCAGCAGGACCGTGATCTCGCCGCGAGCATCCACAGCGTATTGCCGCTGCCGGCCCCGGTGATCATCGACGAAGACAGCGATGAAAAACTGCTGAAGACCGATGACCCGCTTGATCTCAGTGACTTCTCTTATGAGAGCGAAGAAGACGCCTTGGCCCGTGCCATTGCCGAAGAACAGGAGACCGACGCATGAGCAAGGAACGCTACGGCATTCGCCGCTTCGCCCTTTTGAACACGGCCGGTTACAGCCTGGGGTTGTTCCCGCTGGAAGAACCGCTGTCGGTGTATGGCGCGAACAACCTCGGTAAATCGGCTTCGATCAACGCCTTGCAGTTCCCGATTCTGGCGCGCATGTCGGACATGAGTTTCGGCAAGTACACCCTGGAACAGTCCCGGCGTTTCTACTTTGCCACCGACACCAGCTACATCCTGGTGGAAGTCGCGCTGCCCCACGGCCCGCACGTGATCGGCGTGGTCGGGCGCGGCCCGGGCGGTGGTTTCGGTCACCAGTTCTTTGCCTACGCCGGCAAGCTGGACCTGGCGCACTACCAGAAGAACGACACCTGCCTGCGCCAGAAAGAGCTGTTCACCAACCTTGAGCGCGAAGGCCTGAAAGCCTATGAGCTGAAGCCCGATGAACTGCGCCGTTTGCTGGTGGGTGGCCACACGTCGATCCCGCTGGACCTGACCCTGATTCCGCTGCGCTCCACCAGCGAGCAGAGCCTGAAGACCTTCCGCGCGCTGTTTATCAACTTGCTGCACATGCGGGAAATTACCGCCGCCAAGTTGAAGCAGCTGTTTCTGGATGCGTTCGAACACAGCCTGCGTTCCGGCAGTGTCGATTACATCGCGGCGTGCGAAGAAGCCTTCCGTGATGTACGACGCATGGAGCAAGACTACAACTCGCTGGTGGCCGCCGGGCCATTGGTGGAAGCGCTTTCCAATGGTGTGAAACAGCGGGAAATTCTGCGCGGCAAACTGCATCGCCTGTCGCCGCTGCTGGATTCGCTGCTGGGCACCTGGTCGGACTACGCCAGCGCGCGCAAGGAAGAGCTGACGATCCAGGCCGAGCATTACCGCAACGAGCAAGACGCGCTGCAGAACGACCAGCGCGGCGGCACTCAGGAGCTGATGCGCCTGGAGCGGGAAATCAGCGGCATTCAGCGTTGGCTCGGTGAGTTGTCGGTGCTCAAGCATCGCTTCGCGCTGGTGGATGACGTCAAGGTGCTGGAGCAGCAACTGCTGGCGGCCAAGGATGCCCACGATGAATTGGCCGGTGCCTTGGCGCAGTCGCGTCAGTTCAGCGCCGAGGATCTGGACGAGCGTCTGCGTGACCTGGAAAAACGCCTGAAGTCGGTGAAGCAGCAACTCGATCACGCCGACAACAACAGCTACGCCAAGCTGCGGGAAGAATTCTCGCAGCAGGATGTCGAGCGTCTGATGCGCCTGTTCAACAGTTCGCTGTTCAGCTTGCCGCTGGGTGAGCATGGCATCACGCTGGACGAGGACGGCCTGTGGGTGAAATCCCTGGAGCAGATCCTCGATGGCTTCAAGGGCGAACGCTTTGAAGTACCAGGGCTGGCCATCGATATCTCGCACATCGAGCCGCCGGCGTTGCAGGCGCTGGCTGACCGCGCCGCATTGCGCGACCAGAAAGAGCGCCTGGAAAAAGAACTCAAGCAACTGAAAACCCAGCAAGCCGTGGCGGCCGACCGCGCGGCGAGCAAGACCCAGACCGAAGCGTTGTACCAACAGGTACTGGACGCGCAAAAGGCGCTGGAAGATTTCCGTCGTGCACAAACCCTGAGCGCCGAGGAAGGCGAGAAGCTGGAAAACCTGGCGCAGATGGAAGCCGCCCAGGACGAGTTGAAACGCTCCAGTGATGCGTTCACCGAACGCGTCCAGCAACTGTCGGCCAAGCTGCAACTGGTGGGCCGCCAGATTGGCGACATGGAAGCCAAGCAGCGCACGCTGGATGACGCGTTGCGTCGTCGTCAGTTGCTGCCGGCGGACTTGCCGTTTGGTACGCCATTCATGGACCCGGTCGACGACTCCATGGAAAACCTGCTGCCGCTGCTCAATGACTATCAGGACAGCTGGCAGGGTTTGCTGCGTGCGGATGGCCAGATCGACGCACTGTATGCACAGGTACGCCTCAAGGGCGTGGCCAAGTTCGACAGCGAAGACGATATGGAGCGTCGCCTGCACCTGCTGATCAACGCGTACGCGCACCGTACCGATGAAGCCCTGACCCTGGGCAAGGCGCGGCGTGCGGCGGTTACCGATATCGCGCGCACCTTGCGCAATATCCGCAGTGACTACGACAGCCTTGAGCACCAGCTGGCGTTGTTCAACCGCGAGATCAACAAGCGCCAGGTGTCCAACCTGCAGAGCTTCCGCATCGTGCTCGCGCCGAACAAGGAAGCTCTCAAGCATATCGACCAGATCATCCACAGTGCCGGCCAATATGAAGAAGGCGAAACCCTCTCGGTGTTCGACCTCAGCCAGAGTGCCGAGCAGGACAACAAGAACGAAGAAGCCAAGGAGTACCTGGCGCGCCTGGTAGCGGCCAACCACAACCAGTTGGGCCTCAAGGACTTGTTCGAGCTGGCGTTCGAGATCACCAAGGTCAACGGTCAGCCGATCATTCATACCGACATCGATGGCGCCGCCTCTAACGGCACTACCATGACCATCAAGGCGCTGACCAACATGTACTTGTTGCTGCACTTGATGGACCGCGACCAGGCCGGGCGCGTGCGCTTGCCGTACTACCTCGACGAGGCCGCGGACATCGACGAGAAGAACCAGGCAGCGTTGCTGGAGACCAGCTTGCAGTTGGGCTTCGTGCCGATTCTGGCCAGTGTGAAGCCGCAGGTGTCCGCTCAGGTAGCAATTGACCTGGAAGGCGGCAGCGGGCCGAACGGGATCTACATCGATGAAGCGGACTGGAAGTACATTCGCCGTCACGATGTGGTGAAAGCGACCGTGAATGTGCAGGCGGATGAGCCGGAGCTGGATGAGGTTTAACCTGCCCCGCTGAAATGCAAAAAGGCCGCGATCTTTTGGATCGCGGCCTTTTTTGTGGCTTGGATTGTGTGGGGCTGCCGAGGGCCTCATCGCGGGCAAGCCCGGCTCCTACACTTGGAATGCATTCTTCCTGACAATGCATTTCTAATGTGGGAGCCGGGCTTGCCCGCGATGGACGCGCCTCGGTCTATTTGCCGAGTGGGATTTTAGGGGCCCAGGTCAGCCATTCGTCTTCAAACTTGTCGAACAGCGGGAAGGTTTGCTGCGGTCGAGCGGCGTTGCCCATGCGGTCGCCGTCTGGCGTGGCAAAGGCGATGCCGCCGGCAACCAGGGTCTCCAGGGACTCGGTACGCACCGTCGCGCCCTTGAACAGGCCGAAGTCGAGACCGAACCCGCTGGTGTTCCAGAACCGGCTGCCGCTGCGCACCAGCGGCGCGTATTTGGGCTCGATCAGGATGTGTATCAGCACGCGGTCGGCGGTCTGGCCCAGCTCGTAGCCTGTGACCTTGCCTACGGTGACTTCGCGGTAAGTGACCGGCACACCTTCCTTCAACGAGCCGCGGCGTGCGGCGCTGAGTACCAGGCTGAGGCCTTCCTCCTGATGTACAGCCTCTGGTGGCTTGTCCAACGCGACAAAGCTCTTTTGTGGGCCGGCGTTTTTCGCTGACGGCTGTACTTCGATGTACTGGCCGGTCACCAGGGTTTCAAGGTTGGAGGTTTTCATCAGGCCCAGCTCAGGCTTGACCACCCAGAACTGACTGCCGGCCCGGGCGATGCGGTCGGCCACTTGAGTGATGCGCGCGCTGAGCAGTACCGATTGCATGTCGGCGCTCAGGTCGACGCTTTCGATCTTGCCGACGTCCAGGCCCTTGAAGCGCACCGGCGTACCTGGGCGCAAGCCATCGGCGCGGTCGACCTTGATGGTCACCAGCGTACCGTGCTGGTTGGCGGCCTCACGATCCGCGAACAAGCGAAAACGCGGGATGCGCTTTTTCAGCGGCACATTCTGCTCCGGGGTTTCGAAGGCGATACCGCCTGCCATCAGACTGGCCAACGATTCGCTTTTCACCTGGATACCGCCAGTCAGCCCACCCGTCAGGGTCACGCCGCTGGCATTCCAGAAACGCGTCGAGCCGTTGACCAACCCTTCGTATTCCTTCTCGATGTGGACACCGATCACCAGTTGCTTGGACTTGCGGGAGAACTGGTAGCTCTGCACGGAGCCCACCTTGACCTGCTTGTAGAGGATCGGACTGCCCACATCCAGGGAACCGAGGTTGTCGGTGAACAGCACCATGTGCAGGCCGGGGGAACGCAGGTCCAGTGGCGGCGCCTTGGCCCGAGCCACGAATTCCCGTTGTGGCGCACTGCCCTTGTCGCCGGGGCGGATCGCGATGTAGTTACCTTTCACCAGGGCTTCCAGCCCGGTGATGCCGGCCAGGGAAATGGACGGTTTGACCACCCAGAATTGGGTGTCCTGAACCAGGTAGTCTTCGGCCAGTGGGTCGAGGGTCAGCTCGGCATTGGCGCTGGACAGGTCCGGGTCGATCTTCAGGGTTTTCAGGCTGCCGACCTGGATACCTTTGTACATCACTGGCGTGCGGCCAGCCTGAAGGCCTTCGAAGTCGGTGAGTTTGACCTTGACCTTGATGCCCGCGGCGGCGGCGTCGAAGTCTTCGTACAGGCGGAACGGCAGGCTTGGGTCGGTCGGCGGGCTGTCCTTGCGGTTCTCTGGCGTGGCGAAGGCGATACCGCCGGCAACGATGCTGGCCAGGGACTCACTGCGGACTTTTACACCGGAGAGGTTGGCGTCGATGCTGATGCCGCTGGCGTTCCAGAAACGCGTGTGTTTGCGCACCAGGCTGGCGTAGGTCGGTTCGATGTAGACCTTGATCTCAACGGTGGTCTGGTCCTCGGAGAGCAGGTAGCTTTTGACCTGGCCCACCTGGATCTGTTTGTAGAACACCGGGCTGCCACGATTCAGCGAGCCGAGGCGATCAGCTTTGATGGTCAGGTGCAGGCCGGGCTTGGCGTCGGATAAAGGCGGTTCTTCGGACAGGGCCTTGAACTTGCGTGTCGGCTCACCATCGCCCGGGCTGGCGGCGATGTAGTTACCCGAGACCAGGGTTTCCAGGCCGGTGATACCGGCCAGGCTGACACTCGGTTTAACCAGCCAGAAGCGGGTGTTGGTCTTGAGGTATTGCTCGACGTCCTTGTTCATCTCGATGGTGGCAATCACCCCGCGATTGTTACCTTCGTCATCCAGGGCCAGGGCTTTGACCTTGCCCACGGACATGCCTTTGTAGACCACTTCGGTCTTGTTGGCCTGGATACCTTCGCCACTTTCAAAGCGAACTTGAATCTCGATACCTTGCTGGTTGTAGGCACGCCATCCCAGCCAGCCGCCGATGATCAGGGCAATCAGGGGCAGCACCCAAATGGCCGACCAGTTCGAAGCTGGGCGGGTTTTAGCCTTAGGCAAATCACTCATGGTCGTCGTCCGACTCCGTGTTATCCCAAATCAGTCGGGGATCAAAAGTTACTGCGGCAAGCATCGTCAAGATCACCACACTGGCGAACGCCACGGCACCGAGATTGGCCTCGACACTGGCAAGTCGCCCAAAATTTACAACCGCCACCAGGATGGCGATCACGAAGATATCCAGCATGGACCAGCGGCCGATGAACTCGATAAAGCGGTACATGATAATGCGTTGTTGCGCGGAAAGTGGCTGGTGACGTTGCACTGAAAACAGCAGCAGGCCGATGCCCACCAGCTTGAAGGTGGGCACTAGGATGCTCGCAATAAACACCACCGCGGCAATGGGGAACATGCCGTGCTGCATCAATTGGATCACGCCGGACATGATGGTGCTCGGATCGCCCTGCCCCAGGGAGCTGACGGTCATGATCGGCAACAGGTTGGCCGGGATGTACAAGATGGCTGCAGTGATCAGCAACGCCCAAGTGCGTGTCAGGCTGTTCGGACGGCGAGCGTGGACCAACGCACCGCAACGGGTGCAGGTTTGCTCGTCGGCGTCCGGGTCTTGTTTGTTCAACTCGTGGCATTCCGTACAGATCAGAATGCCCGCATCAATCGCCCGCATGAGCGTCCTCTCCTGACAGCGCTTCCCAGATCTGGTGAGGTGACATCACCACCTCCAGCAGCACCTGGACCATTAACAGACTTACGAAGCAGGCCAGGCCCAGCCCGACGGTGATGGAGGCCATGTCAGCCAGTTTTACGATCGCCACCAGCACCCCCATCAGGTAGACCTCGAGCATTCCCCAATCCTTCAGGTGATGGTAGATGCGGTAGAACAGCAGGCCGTAGCTGCGACCAATGTTCCAGCGGATGCTTAGCAATACCGCCAGTTGGCACAGGAGCTTGAGCAATGGAATGCCCATGCTGCAGAGGAACACCACCACGGCGACGCCTTGCATGCCGGTGTCGAACAGGCCAACAACGCCGGTCCATACGGTGTCCTGCGAAGACTGCCCGAGTAGATTGAGCTGCATGATGGGTAAAAAGTTCGCGGGGACGTACAACAACAGTGCGGCAAGCACTAAAGCCAGGCTCCGCTCCACGACGTTGTGGCGGTGCGCGTACAACTCGTAACCGCAGCGTGGGCATTGGGCCTTTTCACCACGGGCAAGCTCTGGCTTGCGCATCAGCAAGTCGCACTCATGGCATGCCACCAGTTCGTCCAGCGGTAAGTCTGACACCTCAAGGGTATCAACCGGGTCGGGCATATAGGGCTCGGACTCTAAAAAAGATTAGGTGCCTATTCTAGTGTTCTGGTTCAGAAATAACTGTGCAAATTTGTCGGGGCCCCGCTGCAGATCAAGCATGGTGCTACGCGTAACTTTTCGACCGCCCAAAACAAAACCCCTGATTGCGTTAGCAATCAGGGGTTCTGGAATTTAATCTTGACGATGACCTACTCTCACATGGGGAAACCCCACACTACCATCGGCGATGCATCGTTTCACTGCTGAGTTCGGGATGGGATCAGGTGGTTCCAATGCTCTATGGTCGTCAAGAAATTCGGGTACTGAGTCGTGGCCAGCTGGCCTCGCTTCAGCAAATTGGGTATGTGATAGCTTTCGGTGTTTGCAAGAATCGAACTTTCGGTTCATTTCGTCTTCACACACCGCAATCTGGTGCCTTTTCAGGTCAGCAAATTGCTTGGGTGTTATATGGTCAAGCCTCACGGGCAATTAGTATTGGTTAGCTCAACGCCTCACAGCGCTTACACACCCAACCTATCAACGTCGTAGTCTTCGACGGCCCTTCAGGGAACTCAAGGTTCCAGTGAGATCTCATCTTGAGGCTAGTTTCCCGCTTAGATGCTTTCAGCGGTTATCTATTCCGAACATAGCTACCCGGCAATGCCACTGGCGTGACAACCGGAACACCAGAGGTTCGTCCACTCCGGTCCTCTCGTACTAGGAGCAGCCCCTCTCAAATCTCAAACGTCCACGGCAGATAGGGACCGAACTGTCTCACGACGTTCTAAACCCAGCTCGCGTACCACTTTAAATGGCGAACAGCCATACCCTTGGGACCGGCTTCAGCCCCAGGATGTGATGAGCCGACATCGAGGTGCCAAACACCGCCGTCGATATGAACTCTTGGGCGGTATCAGCCTGTTATCCCCGGAGTACCTTTTATCCGTTGAGCGATGGCCCTTCCATACAGAACCACCGGATCACTAAGACCTACTTTCGTACCTGCTCGACGTGTCTGTCTCGCAGTCAAGCGCGCTTTTGCCTTTATACTCTACGACCGATTTCCGACCGGTCTGAGCGCACCTTCGTACTCCTCCGTTACTCTTTAGGAGGAGACCGCCCCAGTCAAACTACCCACCATACACTGTCCTCGATCCGGATAACGGACCTGAGTTAGAACCTCAAAGTTGCCAGGGTGGTATTTCAAGGTTGGCTCCACGCGAACTGGCGTCCACGCTTCAAAGCCTCCCACCTATCCTACACAAGCAAATTCAAAGTCCAGTGCAAAGCTATAGTAAAGGTTCACGGGGTCTTTCCGTCTAGCCGCGGATACACTGCATCTTCACAGCGATTTCAATTTCACTGAGTCTCGGGTGGAGACAGCGCCGCCATCGTTACGCCATTCGTGCAGGTCGGAACTTACCCGACAAGGAATTTCGCTACCTTAGGACCGTTATAGTTACGGCCGCCGTTTACCGGGGCTTCGATCAAGAGCTTCGCGTTAGCTAACCCCATCAATTAACCTTCCGGCACCGGGCAGGCGTCACACCCTATACGTCCACTTTCGTGTTTGCAGAGTGCTGTGTTTTTAATAAACAGTCGCAGCGGCCTGGTATCTTCGACCGGCATGAGCTTACGGAGCAAGTCCTTCACCCTCACCGGCGCACCTTCTCCCGAAGTTACGGTGCCATTTTGCCTAGTTCCTTCACCCGAGTTCTCTCAAGCGCCTTGGTATTCTCTACCCAACCACCTGTGTCGGTTTGGGGTACGGTTCCTGGTTACCTGAAGCTTAGAAGCTTTTCTTGGAAGCATGGCATCAACCACTTCGCTAACTAAAAGTTAGCTCGTCATCAGCTCTCGGCCTTAGAATCCCGGATTTACCTAAGATTCCAGCCTACCACCTTAAACTTGGACAACCAACGCCAAGCTGGCCTAGCCTTCTCCGTCCCTCCATCGCAATAACCAGAAGTACAGGAATATTAACCTGTTTTCCATCGACTACGCTTTTCAGCCTCGCCTTAGGGACCGACTAACCCTGCGTCGATTAACGTTGCGCAGGAAACCTTGGTCTTTCGGCGTGGGTGTTTTTCACACCCATTATCGTTACTCATGTCAGCATTCGCACTTCTGATACCTCCAGCAAGCTTCTCAACTCACCTTCACAGGCTTACAGAACGCTCCTCTACCGCATCATCCGAAGATGATACCCGTAGCTTCGGTGTATGGTTTGAGCCCCGTTACATCTTCCGCGCAGGCCGACTCGACTAGTGAGCTATTACGCTTTCTTTAAAGGGTGGCTGCTTCTAAGCCAACCTCCTAGCTGTCTAAGCCTTCCCACATCGTTTCCCACTTAACCATAACTTTGGGACCTTAGCTGACGGTCTGGGTTGTTTCCCTTTTCACGACGGACGTTAGCACCCGCCGTGTGTCTCCCATGCTCGGCACTTGTAGGTATTCGGAGTTTGCATCGGTTTGGTAAGTCGGGATGACCCCCTAGCCGAAACAGTGCTCTACCCCCTACAGTGATACATGAGGCGCTACCTAAATAGCTTTCGAGGAGAACCAGCTATCTCCGAGCTTGATTAGCCTTTCACTCCGATCCACAGGTCATCCGCTAACTTTTCAACGGTAGTCGGTTCGGTCCTCCAGTTAGTGTTACCCAACCTTCAACCTGCCCATGGATAGATCGCCCGGTTTCGGGTCTATTCCCAGCGACTAGACGCCCTATTAAGACTCGCTTTCGCTACGCCTCCCCTATTCGGTTAAGCTCGCCACTGAAAATAAGTCGCTGACCCATTATACAAAAGGTACGCAGTCACAGAACAAAGTCTGCTCCCACTGCTTGTACGCATACGGTTTCAGGATCTATTTCACTCCCCTCTCCGGGGTTCTTTTCGCCTTTCCCTCACGGTACTAGTTCACTATCGGTCAGTCAGTAGTATTTAGCCTTGGAGGATGGTCCCCCCATATTCAGACAAAGTTTCTCGTGCTCCGTCCTACTCGATTTCATGACTAAGAGATTTTCGCGTACAGGGCTATCACCCACTATGGCCGCACTTTCCAGAGCGTTCCGCTAATCTCAAAGCCACTTAAGGGCTAGTCCCCGTTCGCTCGCCACTACTAAGGGAATCTCGGTTGATTTCTTTTCCTCAGGGTACTTAGATGTTTCAGTTCCCCTGGTTCGCTCCATACACCTATGTATTCAGTGTAAGGTAACCATCTTATGATGGTTGGGTTCCCCCATTCAGACATCTCCGGATCAAAGTCTGTTTGCCGACTCCCCGAAGCTTTTCGCAGGCTACCACGTCTTTCATCGCCTCTGACTGCCAAGGCATCCACCGTATGCGCTTCTTCACTTGACCATATAACCCCAAGCAATCTGGTTATACTGTGAAGACGACATTCGCCGAAAATTCGAATTTCTCAACTAAGAGAACTCACAAATTTTACCTTAGCCTGATCCGTTACCAGTGAAAGTAACGTTCAGTCTATCTTTCTATCACATACCCAAATTTTTAAAGAACGATCTAATCAAAGACTAGAAATCAACATTCACCATCACAATGATGGAATGCTCATTTCTAAGCTTTCAACTTTCAGAAGCAGTAGTGGTGGAGCCAAACGGGATCGAACCGTTGACCTCCTGCGTGCAAGGCAGGCGCTCTCCCAGCTGAGCTATGGCCCCGTATTTCTACAGGCGTTTCCCACACAAAATTGGTGGGTCTGGGCAGATTCGAACTGCCGACCTCACCCTTATCAGGGGTGCGCTCTAACCAACTGAGCTACAGACCCAATTTCGGGCTGCTTCTTTATCGTCTTCTTCAATGAATCAAGCAATTCGTGTGGGAACTTATGGAGCAGCTGATGTCGTCGATTAAGGAGGTGATCCAGCCGCAGGTTCCCCTACGGCTACCTTGTTACGACTTCACCCCAGTCATGAATCACACCGTGGTAACCGTCCTCCCGAAGGTTAGACTAGCTACTTCTGGTGCAACCCACTCCCATGGTGTGACGGGCGGTGTGTACAAGGCCCGGGAACGTATTCACCGCGACATTCTGATTCGCGATTACTAGCGATTCCGACTTCACGCAGTCGAGTTGCAGACTGCGATCCGGACTACGATCGGTTTTCTGGGATTAGCTCCACCTCGCGGCTTGGCAACCCTCTGTACCGACCATTGTAGCACGTGTGTAGCCCAGGCCGTAAGGGCCATGATGACTTGACGTCATCCCCACCTTCCTCCGGTTTGTCACCGGCAGTCTCCTTAGAGTGCCCACCATAACGTGCTGGTAACTAAGGACAAGGGTTGCGCTCGTTACGGGACTTAACCCAACATCTCACGACACGAGCTGACGACAGCCATGCAGCACCTGTCTCAATGTTCCCGAAGGCACCAATCTATCTCTAGAAAGTTCATTGGATGTCAAGGCCTGGTAAGGTTCTTCGCGTTGCTTCGAATTAAACCACATGCTCCACCGCTTGTGCGGGCCCCCGTCAATTCATTTGAGTTTTAACCTTGCGGCCGTACTCCCCAGGCGGTCAACTTAATGCGTTAGCTGCGCCACTAAGAGCTCAAGGCTCCCAACGGCTAGTTGACATCGTTTACGGCGTGGACTACCAGGGTATCTAATCCTGTTTGCTCCCCACGCTTTCGCACCTCAGTGTCAGTATCAGTCCAGGTGGTCGCCTTCGCCACTGGTGTTCCTTCCTATATCTACGCATTTCACCGCTACACAGGAAATTCCACCACCCTCTACCATACTCTAGCTCGTCAGTTTTGAATGCAGTTCCCAGGTTGAGCCCGGGGATTTCACATCCAACTTAACGAACCACCTACGCGCGCTTTACGCCCAGTAATTCCGATTAACGCTTGCACCCTCTGTATTACCGCGGCTGCTGGCACAGAGTTAGCCGGTGCTTATTCTGTCGGTAACGTCAAAACAGCAAAGTATTAATTTACTGCCCTTCCTCCCAACTTAAAGTGCTTTACAATCCGAAGACCTTCTTCACACACGCGGCATGGCTGGATCAGGCTTTCGCCCATTGTCCAATATTCCCCACTGCTGCCTCCCGTAGGAGTCTGGACCGTGTCTCAGTTCCAGTGTGACTGATCATCCTCTCAGACCAGTTACGGATCGTCGCCTTGGTGAGCCATTACCCCACCAACTAGCTAATCCGACCTAGGCTCATCTGATAGCGCAAGGCCCGAAGGTCCCCTGCTTTCTCCCGTAGGACGTATGCGGTATTAGCGTCCGTTTCCGGACGTTATCCCCCACTACCAGGCAGATTCCTAGGCATTACTCACCCGTCCGCCGCTCTCAAGAGAAGCAAGCTTCTCTCTACCGCTCGACTTGCATGTGTTAGGCCTGCCGCCAGCGTTCAATCTGAGCCATGATCAAACTCTTCAGTTCAAACATCTTTGGGTTTTTAAGAAACCCTAAACTTGGCTCAGCAATCGTTGGTTACATCTTTGATTTCTCGCGGAGTAACTTGTGATGCTGATAATCTTGTTGACTATCAGTCTGACTCCACAAGCACCCACACGAATTGCTTGATTCAGTTGTTAAAGAGCGGTTGGTTAAGATCTTTCGTCTCAACCGAGGCGCGCATTCTACAGCAGCCTCATTTGCTGTCAAGTGATTATTTTCAGAAGTTTTCAAAGTTTCCTTTGTAACTTCAACCACTTGCGCTTCCGATCTCTCGTTAGCGGGAGGCGAATTCTACAGCGTTACACGCTGCTGTCAACACCTCTTTTTCTCCGCTTTCGACCGAGAAGATCGAACCGTTAACAGAGCTAAACTACACCGCTCTATCAACTCCTTCCAGGCTTCGATGATCTGAAGCAGCTCGCTGTCGAAACCTACATAACTCTTTGTTTACCAAGGAGTTTTCCGTTTCGACTGCGCCGGAAGTGGGGCGAATTATAGACTTCCAGAATCTGCCGTCAAGGGTTAATTACGCTTTTGTTGCAGATGATGGTTTTTTAGCGATAAGACGAGGAATTCGGCGCATCACAGGCGGTATACGCAGCACCAGAAGCAGCGCCCC
This sequence comes from Pseudomonas sp. TH32, assembly GCF_016650855.1. Lineage (NCBI taxonomy): Bacteria > Pseudomonadati > Pseudomonadota > Gammaproteobacteria > Pseudomonadales > Pseudomonadaceae > Pseudomonas > Pseudomonas sp. TH32. Next base: position 683,524 of record NZ_JAEKFA010000001.1, read on the forward strand.
TATAGATGCATAGATGGCCCACTCCTTCAGATCAGCCCGCACGATCCACAACATATGCAGCAAACCAAGCCCGAGGATCACGTAAACCAAACGATGCAGCTTCTTCCAGCGCGAACCAAGGCGTCGCTGACTGTATCGATTGGAGGTTACCGCCAGTACCAATAAAGAAAGGAACCCCAGAGCCCCCACTATAATGTAGGGCCGCTTACGCAGCTCGACACCCAATTGCGACCAGTCCAACCCAAGGATGAACACACAGTAAGCCGCAAGATGCAAAACCACATACGCGAAGCACCACAACCCCAACTGCCGTCGCACAGCGATCCACCCCGCCCAACCACTGAGTTTCTGCAGCGGCGTCATGCCCAAGGTGATCAACAACAGAATCAAGGTGCCAAGTCCCAATCGATCCATCAGCACTTTGCCCGGGTCAGGCCCCAGCGCAAAGCTCCAGGCCTCGTACAACCAGAACAGCGGCCACACCGCCGCTGCTATAAAGACGCCGATGCGCCAGATCGGGTAGCGCATCAATAGTTCTTCCGCAGATCGAGACCCGTATAGAGAGAGGCGACTTCATCGGAGTAGCCGTTGAACATTTGCGTCTCACGTACATTAGGGCTGAACAAACCACTAGGCAGGCGCCGCTCGCGAGCCTGGGTCCAGCGTGGATGGTCGACGGTAGGATTCACATTCGCATAAAACCCATACTCACTCGCGGCAATGCTTTGCCAGGTGGTTTTAGGCTGCTCGCTGACAAGACTGATGCGCACGATCGACTTGACGCTCTTGAACCCATACTTCCACGGCACCACCAACCGCAGCGGAGCGCCATTCTGGTTTGGCAGCTCCCGGCCATACATCCCCACAGCCAGGATCGCCAAGGGATTCATCGCTTCATCCAGTCGCAGTCCTTCGACATAAGGCCAGTCGATCAAGGCGAAGTTGGACCGCTGCCCCGGCATGCTCTTGGGATCTTGCAGGGTTTCAAAACGGATGTACTTGGCATTGGATGTTGGCTCAACGTGCTTGAGCAATTCAGAAATAGGGAAACCTATCCAGGGAATGACCATCGACCACGCCTCTACACAGCGCAGTCGATAGATTCGCTCCTCCAGTTGATAGGGCTTCATGAAGTCTTCAAGCGCATAGCGCCCTGGCTTGGCGACCTCACCATCAATCACCACGCTCCACGGCTCGGTCTTCAGAGACCCGGCATTGGCCGCCGGGTCGCCCTTGTCCGTCCCAAACTCGTAGAAGTTGTTGTAGTGCGTCGCGTCCTTGAATGGAGCGATCGCCTCATCCTTGACGGTTACCGCCTGCCATTTCGTACCCGGCAACTTTTCGGCAAACCATCCGGGCGCCTTGCCCGGCTCGACATCCGCATAACGCGCAGCATCATCCGCACTGGCCCAACGCGGCAGGCTGCTGGCAGCTATGCCGGCAAGCGCACCACCGAGCAAGCTGCGGCGAGAGAAATAGAGGGATTCAGGCGTGACGTCCGATTCTTTGCAATCAGACGCTTTGGGGAACTTGATTAACATGGCAACTCCGCAGCTTTTGGAGAACAGATGCACCAATAGACTGCGGAGTATGGGGGAAATTACATTAAGGCAACGTTTTGCGCTGACGAAGATGCAGCAAATACTGCACCGGGCCTGACGCGGCATAGACGAGGAACGCCAGCAGCAGGATTCGCGGCGGGTCGCTGAAGACCACGGCGAACACCAGCACCACTGCCAGGATAGCCACAAACGGTACACGCCCCTTGAGGTCCAGCTCCTTGAAGCTGTTGTACTTGATGTTGCTGACCATCAGCATGCCGGCCGCCGCGACCATCAAGGCCACCAGGAACGACATCTTGGAGCCCTGGATGCCGTAGTCACTGAACGCCCAGACAATACCGGCCACTACACCCGCCGCAGCCGGGCTGGCCAGGCCAATGAAGTAACGTTTGTCAGCAGTCCCCACCTGGGTATTGAAACGTGCCAGGCGCAACGCCGCACCCGCCACATAGATGAAGGCAACCATCCAGCCGACCTTGCCCATATCTCCCAGCGCCCACGCAAATGCGAGCAACGCCGGCGCCACACCAAAGGCCACCATATCCGACAGCGAGTCATATTCGGCGCCGAAGGCACTCTGGGTGTTGGTCATGCGCGCCACCCGTCCGTCCAGGCCATCAAGGACCATGGCGACAAAAATCGCAATCGCGGCAAAACCAAAATACTTGCTCGCCCCGGCAGCATCGCCGGCCGCCAGCGCGCTCTGGGCACTCATCGAGTTGATGATGGAATAAAACCCTGCGAACAGGTTCGCAGTGGTGAACAAATTGGGCAGGAGGTAGATACCACGATGCCGGACTTTACGGCCTTCAGCATCATGCCCTTCTTCGACATGTTCATCGATCGGCAGCAGGCTTTCGGCGTCAGAGGCCTGGTTTGGCTCTTCGGGACGTTCGCTCATGGACTTTACCTTGCAACGGTGTGAAAAATTTCGACAGAAACTTGCGGCGAGTGTTCGCCCGCAAACGATGCAGCTTTATACCAGAACCTGCCCCGCAAACGAAAAAACGCGGCCTAAGCCGCGTTTTCCCTTGATACGTACGACTTAGTTTTTGGCTTTGTCGACGATCTTGTTGGCACCGATCCACGGCATCATGGAGCGCAGTTGCTCGCCGATGATCTCGATACCGTGAGCGGCGTTGTTACGACGCTTGGCGGTCATCGAAGGGTAGCCGGTTGCGCCTTCGCTGATGAACATTTTGGCGTACTCGCCGTCCTGAATACGTTTCAGGGCGTTGCGCATGGCCTGACGGGACTCGGCGTTGATCACTTCCGGGCCAGTCACGTACTCGCCGTATTCGGCGTTGTTGGAGATCGAGTAGTTCATGTTGGCGATACCGCCTTCGTACATGAGGTCAACGATCAGCTTCAGTTCGTGCAAGCATTCGAAGTAGGCCATTTCTGGCGCGTAGCCAGCTTCAACCAGGGTTTCGAAACCAGCTTTAACCAGCTCAACGGTACCGCCGCACAGTACGGCTTGTTCGCCGAACAGGTCGGTTTCAGTCTCGTCCTTGAAGGTGGTTTCGATGATGCCGGTACGACCGCCACCAACGCCGGCAGCGTAGGACAGCGCAACGTTTTTGGCGTTGCCCGAGGCGTCCTGGTAGATCGCGATCAGGTCAGGAATACCGCCGCCTTTGACGAACTCGGAACGCACGGTGTGGCCCGGTGCTTTCGGCGCGATCATGATCACGTCGAGGTCAGCGCGCGGCACAACCTGGTTGTAGTGGATCGCGAAGCCGTGGGAGAAGGCCAGGGTGGCGCCCTTCTTGATGTTCGGCTCGATTTCGTTCTTGTACAGCGCGGACTGGAACTCGTCCGGGGTCAGGATCATGACCAGGTCGGCAGCAGCAACAGCGGAAGCCACGTCAGTTACTTTCAGACCGTGAGCTTCAGCCTTGGCAACAGTGGCCGAGCCTTTGCGCAGGCCAACAGTCACGTCAACGCCGGAATCTTTCAGGTTGCACGCTTGAGCGTGGCCCTGGGAACCGTAGCCGATGATGGCGACTTTTTTGCCCTGGATGATCGACAGGTCACAATCTTTATCGTAATAAACTTTCATGAGGTTCCTCTATATATCCAGGCCGTTTAAGGCCATTCGCTAAATTTGAGTTAGATGCTGAGTACTTTGTCGCCACGAGCAATCCCGGTGACGCCACTGCGTACAGTTTCCAGAATCGAGGCCGTCCCGATCGACTGGATGAAGCTGTCCAGCTTGTCGCTCGTACCGGTCAATTGAACGGTATAAACGCTGGCGCTCACATCGACGATCTGCCCGCGATAAATGTCGGTAGTGCGCTTGATCTCGGCCCGTTGTGCACCCGTAGCCTTCACCTTTACCAGCATCAGCTCACGCTCGATGTGGGCACTTTCCGACAAGTCGACCAGCTTGACCACTTCGATCAGCTTGTTGAGGTTTTTGGTGATCTGCTCGATCACCTCATCATGGCCAACGGTGGTCAACGTCAGGCGCGACAGGGTCGGGTCTTCGGTTGGCGCCACGGTCAGGCTTTCGATGTTGTAGTTGCGTTGCGAAAACAGACCGACCACACGTGACAGAGCACCCGGTTCGTTCTCCAGAAGCAGGGAGATAATGTGCCGCATGATTAGGTCCGCTCCGTCTTGTTCAGCCACATATCGCGCATGGAGCCGTCTTTGATCTGCATCGGGTAGACGTGCTCGCTGGTGTCGACCTGAATATCGAGGAACACCAGGCGGTCCTTCATGGCGAACGCCTCTTCCATCATCGGCTTCAAATCCTTCAAATCGGTGATGCGCATGCCGACATGGCCATAGGCTTCAACCAACTTGACGAAATCGGGCAGAGATTCCATGTAGGAGTGCGAGTGACGGCTGCCGTAGCTCATGTCCTGCCACTGGCGAACCATGCCCAGTACACCGTTGTTCAGGCAGACGATCTTCACCGGCAAACCATATTGCAGGCAGGTCGACAGCTCCTGGATGTTCATCTGGATACTGCCTTCGCCGGTGACGCACGCAACGTCGGTATCCGGGAAGCTCAGCTTCACACCCATCGCCGCAGGGAAACCAAAGCCCATCGTGCCCAGGCCACCGGAGTTGATCCAGCGGTTAGGCTTGTCGAACTTGTAGTACTGCGCCGCGAACATCTGGTGCTGGCCCACGTCGGAGGTCACAAAGGCGTCGCCCTTGGTCACTTCGCACAGGGTTTCGATCACGGTTTGCGGCTTGATGACGCTGCCGTCGCCCTTGTCGTAAGGGAACAGGCCGCGGTCACCGCGCCACTCGTCGATCTGTTTCCACCAACTGGCAACGGAGTCCTTGTTCGGGGCTTCGCCGATTTCCTTGAGCGCAGCGACCATTTCGGTCAACACGCTTTCCACCGGACCTACGATAGGCACGTCGGCCTTGATGGTCTTGGAGATGGACGCCGGGTCGATATCGATGTGGATGATCTTGGCATTCGGGCAGAATTTGCTCGCGCCGTTGATCACCCGGTCATCGAACCGCGCACCGACGGCGAGGATCACGTCAGCGTGGTGCATGGCCAGGTTGGCGGTGTAGCTGCCGTGCATGCCGAGCATGCCGACGAACTGACGATCCGAACCCGGGAACGCGCCGAGGCCCATCAAGGTGTTGGTTACCGGCAGGTTGAGCATCTTGGCCAGTTCGGTCAACGGTGCGGAACCGCCGCCCAGAATCACGCCACCACCCGAGTAGAGCACCGGGCGCTTGGCCGCCAACAGCATTTCTGCCGCCTTGCGGATTTGCCCCGAGTGCCCGCGAACGGCCGGGCTGTAGGAACGCAGCTTGGCTTTCTTCGGGAAGACGTATTCGAATTTTTCAGCCGGGTTGGTCATGTCTTTCGGGATATCGACCACGACAGGGCCCGGGCGACCGGACTGTGCGAGGTAGAACGCCTTCTTCATGACTTCCGGGATTTCCGAGGCATGCTTGATCATGAAGCTGTGTTTCACGATCGGCCGGGAGATACCGATCATGTCGGTTTCCTGGAATGCATCGGTACCGACCATGGTGCTCGCCACCTGGCCAGAAATGATCACCATCGGAATGGAGTCCATATAGGCCGTCGCGATGCCGGTGATGGCATTGGTCGCGCCAGGGCCGGAAGTCACCAGTACGACACCGGCTTTACCGGTGGCACGGGCGTAACCGTCAGCCATATGGGTAGCAGCTTGTTCGTGGCGAACCAGGATGTGGGTAACAGCCGGTTCCTTGAACAGTGCGTCGTAGACATGCAGCAGAGCACCACCTGGGTACCCGTAGATATAGTCGACGCCTTCGTCACGCAAAAAGCGGACGAGCATCTCACCGCCAGATAAAAGCTCCACGTTGTTCACCTCTAAAACGCCAGAATACCGTCCGTTAAAAACCGACGGGTCTTAATAGGTTTACTTCTCAGCAGAGCATGAGCGACGGTGGTCGCCGACTACGTCAGCACTGACTGAGCAAGTATTGGGAGCGTCCCAAGTGTTGCGGGATTTTCCCACCCAGCGCGAGGTAACGCGTTGCGGGTGTAACAGGTCGGCGCGGGTGTGCGCCTCATGATCTGCTGAGTGGGTCTGCTTCTGGCAGTCCCTCTACAGCGGACTTTGGATTCTTCTGTTTCAGCCTCTCCAAGTCAAGCAATAATTGCGCTTTTTTCCAACTAAGCGCATGAGAACGTAGAAGAAAGGGGCTTGAGGAGGGATAAAACTCGCCTGAATGGCGCAAAGCGGTAGAAATATGCGCAGGACTGCCGGAAAAACCGGCAGCCAGGCAATTAACGAGCGTCGACGATCAGTTGATCGAACTTTTTCAGCGCAGCCCGCAGGCCGAGGCTCTCAAGCGGCCGATCGGCGTATACCATCTCGGCCATCTCCAGAATCCCCGACGCATTGGGCAGCGGCAAGTCCTGCTCAAGGATTTGCTTCATCCTTGTCAGGAATATCCATTGCAGCCACTGGTGAAAGTCCAGGGTGTCGACGGAAAAGGGTTCAACGCTGCTCAAGGCTTCAGCGCTGGGGGACACTTCGTCCCACCAGCCCTGCAGGCGCAGTTCGCGCTCGATCAACAACAACTGTTCGGCAATCGCCGGAAAGCGTGCATCCATCAGAGGCTTACCTTGGCTTTTTGCCGAGCCTGGGCAGCACCGGCGGCATCGCCCTGTTTCTCACGGGCATCACCGATCAAGCTCCACAGGCTGGCCTGCAGATCAGGACGGCCATTGGCCAGGGTCAGGCCGCGACGGGCAAATTGCTCAGCTTGCGGGGCATCGCCCTGGGCCATGCGAACCTGAGCCAGGCGGTAAAGCACTTGCGGCTCACGAGGCGCCACGCGCTGGGCGCGCTCAAGGCTCGACGATGCACCGTTCAAGTCGCCGCCAGACTGCTGCTGCTGAGCGGTAGTCAGCAAGGCCAGCACCGGGCCATCCAGCTGCTCATCGGCCGACAAGCCACCAGCGCTGCTGGCAGACGGAATCCCGCTTGGCGTCGACGGCATGTTGTAAGTGCCCTGGTTGATCGGTGCCGCTTGAACCGGCGTAGTGTCGATCGGACCCGAGGTGCTTGGGCCTGGAGTCCATGGCTGAGTACTGATCGGTGCGGAGGTGGCCGCACCACCGCCTGGGATCATTACCACTACCCCCGAATCCTGGGGTACGGCCTGCGCCTGAGCGCGGGCCTGAGCTGGACGATTGGTGACGGTTTGACGGAAGCCGCCGTTGGCCGAGATCCGGTCGTTGTTGGACACCGTTGTACTGGAATCCACCACCGGGATAGAACCCCGCTCCACACTGGCGCAACCACCGAGCAAAGCCAAAACTGTAATAGCTGGAATCAACAACTTGTTCACGTGAAACCCTCTTTGCTTAATTCATCCAGCCCTTGACCCAATCCATCACCGATTCAGCGCTGGCAGGCGCACTGGCGCCGCACGCTGCACCGGGAGGTGGTTCGCTGCCGCGAATATACGGCATCTGCACCGCGCCCGGACAGTTGGCATCGGAGCCCTGCCCCGTATGCGGATCAATCCAGGCCTGAACGATATTGTCCGGCTGCGGCATGTTCAACGGCAGTGGATCGGCCTTCTTCATGAAACTGGTCCATACCTGCAACGCGCCGGTGGCACCGGTGAAGGGTGTCTTGCCGTTGTCATCACGCCCCAGCCAAACCACCGCCAGCAGGTCCTGACTGAAACCGGCGAACCAGCTGTCGCGGGAATCGTTACTGGTGCCGCTCTTGCCTGCCAGCGTCAGGTTGGCCGGCAGCACGTTGTAGGCCGAGCGCCCGGTACCCTCACGCATCACGCGCTGCATGGCGTTCTGGATCAGATAGATCGAGGCCGGGTCAAAGCGCTGCTGAATCTGGAACGGATAACGCTTGAGGGGTTCGCCCTCAGCCGTCAGTACGCTACGGATCCCCCGCATCGGCGTATTGAAGCCACCGTTGGCCAGGGTCTGGTACATGGTGGCCACTTCCATCGGGCTCATCGCGCCAGCGCCCAGCAGCATCGACGGGAACGCCGGGAACTCGCGAGTGATGCCCAATCGGGCGAGCGTCTTGAGGACATTCGGCACACCCAGCTCAAGGCCGAGGCGGGAAGTCGAAATGTTGTAGGAATGCGCCAGCCCCTGGTACAGGAAAATCGTACCGTGGGAACGACGATCAAAGTTATGCGGCGTCCACATCTGGCCATCGGCACCTTTGACCGACAATGGGTCATCGGACAGCCAACTGGTCAGCGTGTACTTGCTCGGTTTTTCCAGCGCGGTCAGGTACACCGCCGGCTTGACCAGCGAGCCAATCGGCCGCACCGCGTCCAGCGCCCGGTTGAACCCGGCAAAGCTGGCCTGGCGGCTGCCGATCATGGCCTGGACTTCACCGGTTTCCGGGTTGGTCACCACCATCGCCGCCTCGACGTCATCGGCGCCTTTACGGCCCGCCAGGCGTTTGAAGGTGTCATTGACCGAGGCTTCGGCCTTCATCTGCAGGATCGGGTCGAAACTGGTGAAGATCCGCAGGCCCTCTTCGGTCAAATCTTCGTCGCGGTAGTCGTCACGCAACTGGCGTTTGACCAGGTCGATAAAGCCGGGGAAGGAGCTGTCGGCAAGCTTGCCGCGGGTGGTTACACCCAGTGGCATTTTCTTCGCGGCAGCCACTTGCTCAGGGGTGGCGACACCTTGCTGTTCAAGCACGTCGAGCACCAGGTTGCGCCGCTCCAGCGCACGCTCCGGGTTACGGCGCGGATTGTAGTAGGAAGGCCCCTTGACCATGCCCACCAGCAACGCCACCTGATGCAACTTCAGCTCGGACAACGGCTGGCCGAAGAAGAACTGGCTGGCCAGACCGAAACCGTGCACGGCACGCTGACCGTCCTGGCCGACGAACACTTCGTTGAGGTAGGCCTCAAGAATTTCCTGCTTGCTGTAATGCAACTCCAGCAGCATCGCCATCATGGCTTCGGTGAGTTTACGGGTCAGGCTGCGTTCGTTGGTCAGGTAGAAGTTCTTGACCAATTGCTGCGTCAGCGTACTGCCGCCCTGGGTCATCTTGCCGCCAGAGGTGTTCACCCAAATGGCACGCGCGATGGATTTGGGCGATACACCCCAGTGGCTGTAGTAGTCCCGGTCTTCCACTGCGATCAGGGTATCCAGCAGGTAAGGCGGCACTTGATCGAGCTTGATCAGAATGCGGTCTTCCAGGTTTTTAGGATAAATCCCACCGATCAATAAGGGCTCCAGGCGCACCACCGGCAGTTTCGAGCCGTTGAGCGAGGACAGTTCGGCCACATAGTCGCCAGAGAAACGCACGCGTACCGGCTGGGGTTTTTCCAGGCCTTCATAGAACTGGAAGCCGCGGGTGTTCAAGTCGACGGTGTTGCCGGTAACAGCTGCGGCGCCGGGGCCATTGCTCACGGCCTCGCGGCGATAGCCCAGGGCATCGAGCTCGGTGAGGAAGTCATCCTTGCTCAGCTTCTGGCCGGTGAACAGCTCCAGCGGGCGTGCATAGACCTTCGCAGGAATCGTCCAGCGCTTGCCAGAGAACTTCTCCTGGACCACAGCATCGAGGTAAACCGCGAAGCCGGCGATCACTACAAGCCCTACCAGGCTGAGCTTAATCGCCCAGCCCAGCCATGGGCGCAGGCCGCGGGAAGGAGGTTTTTTACGGGAACGGGGAGATCGGGTACGAGTCATGGCGGCGGATTATACGCACTTTATTGATGACCAACATGAGCCGGACAGCGGTTTGCACAACCGCTTGTAGGAGCCATAATGCCCGCCATGAATTTTCCCAGACTCTGAAGGATCGCCCGTGAGCCAATCCCTGATTGCAGCCCTACAAAACCCGGCCCTGTTTCCCCATCCTGTGGATAAGTTCCAAGTCATCGAAACCCATATTTCCTGGGTCCTGCTCACGGGTGACTACGCCTATAAGATGAAGAAGCCGGTCAATTTCGGCTTCCTCGACTTCACCTCCCTGGAAGCCCGCGGCCACTTCTGCAATGAAGAACTGCGCCTCAACCAGCGCCTGACCGAGGATTTGTATCTGGAAGTGTTGCCAATCACCGGCAGCGCTGAAGCACCGCAGTTAGGCGGCGACGGCCCAGTACTCGACTACGTGTTGAAAATGCGCCAGTTCCCGCAAAGCCAGCTGCTTAGCACCCTGCAAGCCAACGGCGAGCTGACCAGCGCGCACATCGACGAAATGGCCAGGCAGATTGCGCACTTTCACCTGAATGCCCCCAAAGTGCCGGCCACCCACTCCGCCGGCACGCCGCACGATGTCATGGCACCGGTGCTGCAGAACTTCGAGCAGATCCGCCCGTTCCTCAGCGACAAGGCCGACCTGGCACAACTGGAAGCCCTGCAGGCTTGGGCCGAAAGCAGCTTTGAGCGCCTCAAGCCACTGTTCGAACAACGCAAGCTCAATGGTTTCACCCGCGAATGCCACGGTGATATCCACCTGGGCAACGCCACGATGATTGATGGCCACGTGGTGATCTTCGACTGCATCGAGTTCAACGAGCCGTTCCGCTTCACCGACGTGTATGCCGACACCGGTTTCCTGGCGATGGACCTGGAAGACCGTGGCCTCAAGAGCCTCGCGCGACGTTTCATCAGCCAGTACCTGGAGCTGACCGGCGACTATCAGGGCCTGGAGGTGCTGAACTTCTACAAAGCCTATCGCGCCCTGGTACGCGCCAAGGTCGCCCTGTTCAGCATGCCTTCCGAAGCGGACGCAGTGCAGCGCGCGACCACCCTGCGCCAATACCGCAACTACGCCAACCTGGCGGAAAGCTACAGCACCATCCCATCGCGCTTCCTGGCCATCACCCACGGCGTATCGGCCGTCGGCAAAAGCCATGTGTCCATGCGCCTGGTAGAAGCACTGGGGGCAATTCGCCTGCGTTCGGACGTGGAGCGCAAGCGCTTGTTCGGTGAGCAGAAGGTCGAGAACACCCCGCAGGCCGGAATCTACGCAGCAGACGCCAGCGCCGCGACCTACGCACGCTTGAACGAAATCGCCGACACTGTACTGCGCGCCGGTTTCCCGGTGGTGCTGGATGCCACCTTCCTCAAGCGCGAGCAACGCGATGCTGCGGCCAAAATCGCCGAGGCCACCGGCGCGCCGTTCCTGATCCTGGACTGCAATGCGCCACAGGCCGTTATCGCCGCGTGGTTGGCACAACGTCAGGCGGACAAGAACGATCCATCCGACGCCACCCTGACCATCATCGAAGAGCAACAGGCTAGCCGTGACCCACTCAGCGCCGAAGAGCTGCTGCTTAGCAAGCGCGTGGAGACCAACGAAAGCGGGACCCTGGACGCACTGGTGGCACATATTCGCCAGCGCTTGCCGGGCCTGTAAGAAATATTTCTTGGTCGTGTAGCCTTCCGGGGCTCACGATCAAGCAATAGTGGCACTATAATGGCGTCATAATTCCAACACGGGAGTCGCCATTGTGAGCCAGCCGAAGCTACTTGATACCCCGCTTTACGCGCTTCTGCATAAAGATGACATCCGCGGCTTCAACCAGGAGCGCCCTAAAGGCGGCGTTATCGATATGCGTGGCGGCGACTTTCGCGGCCTGGACCTGCGCGACCTGAATGCCGAAGGTGTGGATTTTACCGACGCTTATTTCCGCTCCGCCGACTTGCGCGGCCTGGATTTGCGTGGGTGCCCGCTGGAAGGTGCGAGCCTGGCGCACGCACAGATCTCCGGCGCTTACTTCCCACCCGAGTTGAGCGCCGACGAGATCCTGATGTCCGTCAACTTCGGCACACGTTTGCGCTATCGCACACGGTAACTAGCTGCATCTGCCCCCGGCTACGCGCAAGGTGTACCGGGGGCATTACCCTTTCCTACGCCAAAATCCACGCCCGCCTTAGAAGCTTTTAGGTCGTTGCCGACCAAAGAACTACGCTTTTCCTACTGAGCGCTACACTCCTTTCAGGCTTGCCTGGTCACGATACCCACCGAACCATTCGGCCGTCGCAAGGAGGCTTGATGAATGATGAGTTGCAACACCTGAAAAACCTTGGCAAGACATCGGCGCAATGGCTGCATGCGGTGGGCATCCACAGCGCCTCTGATCTACGCCGCCTGGGGGCAGTCGACGCTTACCGTGCTGTACGCACCCGTGGCTTCAGGGCATCCAAAGTGCTGCTGTACGCCATTGAAGGTGCACTGATGGATGTGCACTGGAATGACATTCCCGTTGAGCGCAAGGAGGCATTGAACCGTCAGCTGGACGCTCTTTCCGCTCGCCAAAAGAATTGAGACGGCAATTTGCACCCGCGTTTCCGGGGATTCCGAACACATGTTTGAGGAAATTCAAAAAGCCCGCAAAAACAAATGTTGACTCTCAAATGAGAATCGTTATGATTATCACAACTGGTCGCGAGATCAGCCGATAACTGAAAGACCATTGGTTCGGACTCTCAGATTATCTCCTCATCAGGCTAATCACGGTTATTTGACCCGGCTCTTGCCGGGTCTTTTTTTGCCCGTAAAAAAGCGGTGATTTTCAGCGTGCAATGATCAACGGATGCCCGCGCTCCGGATGCGGCTGCACCAACACATCCAGCCCGAACACCGCCTTGAGCGGCTCCGGGCGCAAGACCTGCGCAGGTGTATCCAGCGCGTGGGGTCGCCCATCCTCCAGCAACAGGATGCGATCGCAGTAGCGCGCCGCCAGGTTCAGGTCATGAAGGATCACCAGCACTGCCGCGCCACGGTCGGCAAAGGTGCGGATCGCTTGCAAAGTGGTGTGCTGGTGCAGCGGATCAAGCATCGACGTCGGCTCATCCAGCAACAAAGTCTGCCCTGCCTCCCCGGGCCACAGCTGCGCCAGCACGCGCGCCAGGTGCACGCGCTGGCGCTCGCCGCCCGACAATGCCAGGTAGCTGCGACCGCTCAGGTGTCCGACGTCGGCGGCCTGCAGGGCCGCGTCGATGATTTCGTCGTCACGCACACGGCCGGTCTGATGGGGCAAACGGCCCATGCCGACAACCTCTTCGACACGAAAGGCAAAATCCAGGGTCGAGGTCTGCGGCAGGACCGCCAGGCGCTGGGCACGTTGTGCGCCGCCCCAGTCCTTCAACTCGCGCTGATCCAGCCACACACGACCCTGATCAGGCTGCAGCTCGCCGCATAACGCACCGAGCAAGGTACTTTTTCCCGCACCGTTGGGACCCAATACACCGAGCACTTCACCCGGCAGCAGATCCAGGGTGACGTCCGCCAATACGGTTTTGCGCCCTCGGCGAATCTGCAGGTCTTCTACTCGCAGCATCAAGCGCGCCCTCGCAACAACAGGTAGAGAAAAAACGGCGCACCGATAAACGCGGTAACAATGCCGATCGGCAACTCCGCCGGCGCCAAGGCCAGGCGTGCCACCAGATCGGCAAACAACAGCAAACTCGCCCCCGCCAGCACGGAAGCCGGCAGCAATACCCGATGATCAGGCCCCGCCAACAGGCGGACCAGATGCGGCACCACCAACCCGACAAAGCCGATCATCCCCGCCGCCGCCACGGCGGCGCCCACACCCAGCGCGGTGCAGAACACCAGTTCGCGCTTGAGACCTTCAACATCAATGCCCAAGTGGCTCGCTTCCGACTCGCCCAGCAGCAGTGCATTCAGCGCCTTGGCGCGGCGCGGCAGCCACAGGGCGACGGCGGCGCTCACCAGCAGCAGCGGCCATAAGCGCGAATAACTCGCGCCATTCAGGCTGCCCAGGTTCCAGAACGTCAGGGTGCGCAAGGTGGCGTCGTCTGCCAGGTAGGTGAACAGGCCCACCGCCGAACTGGCGAGGGCCGTCAGGGCAATACCGGCCAGCAGCATGGTGGCGACATTGGTTTGGCCGTTGCGCCGCCCCAGGCGATAGACCAGCGCCGTCACTCCCAGGCCGCCGAGAAAGGCGCACAGCGACAACAGGTAAGGCCCGAAGGCATCCGGCAGACCTCCAAAGAATGATCCACCGACAATCGCAATCGCCGCGCCCAGCGCCGCACCACTGGAAACCCCGACCAGGCCGGGGTCGGCCAAGGGGTTGCGAAACAGCCCCTGCATGGCAACGCCCGAAAGCGCCAACACGCCTCCCACTGCCAGGCCCAACAGCGTGCGGGGCAGGCGAATCTGCCCGAGAATCAGCTCAGCCTGTTCCAGCCCCTGAGCCTCGATCGGCACACCCAGCAAGCGCAGGGCTGCCCGCAGTGTGTCCATCAACGGCAGGCTGACCGGCCCCAAGGCCAGTGACAGCCAGATCGCCAACACACACAACAGGCTCAAGCCGATAAACAGGGTGCGCGGTTTAACCAGAGTGGTCATGGGGCGGTTTTAGCCTGGGACGGATAGAACCCGGCGGACAGCTTGACCAGGCTTTGTGGCAGACGCGGCCCAAGCCCGCCGACCAGCAACGTGGGGTCCAGCTCATAGACCCGACCGTTCTTGGCCGCCGGCGTTGACGCCAGGATCGGGTTCTCCTTGAACAGCGCCGCGCGGGCCGCATCGCCCGTCAGGGCGCGGTCGGCAAACACCAGCACTTCAGGATTGAGCCCCGCCAGGGACTCCACGGAAAACGGTTTGTAACCACTGTGGGTCGCCAGGTTATGGCCGCCGGCCTGTTGCAGCATCCAGTCAGCGGCCGTGTCTTTACCCGCGATCAGCGGTTTGCCACCGGCATGCCCCAGCAGCAACAGCACGCCTGGGGCCTTTTGTGTGGCCTGCGCCTTGGTCACCCAGGTCTTTTGTTGATCCAGTTGTTGCTGATAGTCGCTGAACAGCTCCGCAGCCTTGGCTTCACTGCCCAGCAATTTGCCCAAATGCTGAAGGTTGCCTTGCAGAGTCGGCAAGTCCGGCTCGGCCGAAAACAGCTCCACTTTCACACCGGCATTGCGGATTTGCGCCAGAACCGGCGGCGGGCCCATTTCCTCGGTGCCCACCAGGATTTGCGGGCGCAGGCTGAGAATGCCTTCCGCCGATAACTGACGCTGATAACCGATGCTCGGCAACGCCTTGAGGGATTCAGGATGCTGACTGGTGGTATCCACGCCCACCAACTTTGACTCACCGCCCAGGGCTGTCACCCATTCCGACAACGCACCACCAGCGCTGACCCAGCGTTGTGGCAGTTCAGAGGCCTGGGCCCCAGCGTTGACCAGCAGTCCGACAACGAGCGCAATAGCACTGGCACTCAGGCGCATAAAAGGGTTTCCTTCCA
This sequence comes from Pseudomonas sp. TH32, assembly GCF_016650855.1. NCBI lineage: Bacteria > Pseudomonadati > Pseudomonadota > Gammaproteobacteria > Pseudomonadales > Pseudomonadaceae > Pseudomonas > Pseudomonas sp. TH32. The sequence goes on from NZ_JAEKFA010000001.1 coordinate 698,790, forward strand.
AGGGGTGGGCCCGCTGAAACACTCGCAATGTGACAGATCCAGGCTGCCCGACATCGTACAGAGCGCCCAGTCAGCTTACGGGCGAAGCCGGCATTTGATAATTGTTTGCATTTGCACGTCAAGCACCGGGCTCTCCAGCAAAACCAGGATAGCCTTGCAGCCCGCAAACGGCGGCACTTAAGGACCTATATGAAGTTTCTCTGCGCCTCCAGCGAACTCGCACCCAACGCGAGCCTCGGCTTCGATATCGACGGCCGCAAGTTGTTGGCAGTGCGCCGTGATGGCGTTGCCTACTTCTATATCAACCGTTGCCCACATCGCGGGGTACCGCTGGAATGGCAGCCGCACCAGTTTCTCGACCCCAGCGCCAGCCTGATCCAGTGCGCCACCCATGGTGCGCTGTTCTTGATCGAGAGCGGTGAGTGCGTTGCCGGACCTTGCGCCGGGCAGAGCCTGACCGCCCTGCCCGGCCGCGAGGACGAACAGGGCCTGTGGGTGCAAATCTAGTCGCCGAGCAGCACTTCCAGGCGACGGTCGACGCAGATTTCCTCTGACGTCACCCGCACGCCATACGCCAACACCTCAACACCTGCCGCCTTGGCTTCCCGCAACGCCGCCGCATAACCGGCATCAATTTCTTCGGCAGGACGCACCGAGTCGATCCCCGAGAGGTTGACGCAGTACAGCTGCACCGCACGCACGCCCTCACGCGCCAAGTGCGCCAACTCCCGTAGATGCTTGGCTCCACGCTGGGTCACGGCATCGGGAAACGCCGCGGTCGAAGTCCCGTCGAACCCGAGGGTGACGCTTTTCACCTCGACATACGCCGCGCCCGTCGGGTAATCCAGGCGGAAGTCGATCCGGCTGTTTTCCTGACCGTAAGGCACTTCACGCTTGAGCGCCGTAAAGCCATTGAGTTCGGTGATCAGCCCGGCCCGCAGCGCTTCTTCCACCAACTGATTGGCCCGCGCCGTGTTCACACACGCCAGGCGCCCTTGAGGGGTTTCGCTGATTTCCCAAGTGCCGGGCAGCTTGCGCTTGGGGTCATTGGAGCGGCTGAACCAGACCTGGCCACCTTCCACCATGCAGTTGAACATCGAGCCGGTGTTCGGGCAGTGAATGGTCAGCAACTCGCCGGTAACGGTTTCGATATCGGCGAGAAAACGCTTGTAACGGCGGATCAGCCGGCCTTCTTCGAGGGGAGGATTAAAGCGCATCAGCCTTGCCAGCTCCGCAAGCCACGGGCAATCCGCTCAACGGCCTCCTGTAGGCGATCAAGGTTTTGCGTGTAGGCAAAACGCACGTGGTGACCAGCTTGATAACGGCCGAAATCCAGGCCCGGGGTGAACGCCACGTGCTCGGTTTCGAGGAAGTGCCGGCAAAAAGCGAAGGCATCTCCGCCGAATGCGCTGATATCGGCGTACAGGTAGAACGCACCTTCCGGCTCAACGGCGATGCCAAACCCCAGCTCCCGCAAGGCGGGCAGCAGGAAGTCGCGGCGCCGACCAAACTCGGCCCGGCGATCCTCAAGAATGTTCAATGTTTCCGGGGTAAAACAGGCCAGGGCCGCGTGCTGGGCCATGCTCGGCGCACTGATGTAGAGATTCTGCGCAAGCTTCTCCAATTCACCGACCGCTGCAGGCGGCGCTACCAGCCAGCCCAGGCGCCAGCCGGTCATTCCGAAATACTTCGAAAAACTATTTAGAACGAAGGCTTCATCGTCGACTTCCAGCACACTGGCGGCGTCGGTGCCGTAGGTCAGGCCGTGATAGATCTCGTCCACCACCAGGTGCCCGTTGCGCGCCTTGATGGCGCTCGACAACCCCGCCAACTCATCCCGCGTCAGGATGGTGCCGGTCGGGTTCGCGGGCGAGGCAACCAATGCGCCCACACTGTCCTGGTCCCAATGGCGCGCAACCAGGTCTGCGGTCAATTGATAACGCACGTCGGGGCCGACCGGGACCAGTTGGGCCGCGCCTTCCACCAGTCGCAGGAAGTGCCGGTTGCACGGGTAGCCGGGGTCTGCCAGCAGCCAGTGCTTGCCAGGATCCACCAGCAAACTGCTCGCCAGCAGCAGGGCACCGGAGCCGCCGGGGGTGATCAGAATTCGCTCAGGATCGATGCTCAACCCATAGCGCTGCTGGTAGAAACCGCTGATGGCTTCACGCAACTCCGGCAGCCCGCGGGCCGCGGTATAGCGGGTCTTGCCGTTGGCCAGCGCCGCCTGCCCGGCCTTGATGATGGGCTCGGCGGTGGTGAAGTCCGGCTCGCCGATTTCCAGGTGAATCACGTCATGGCCGGCGGCCTGCAACTCATTGGCCCGCGCCAGCAACGCCATGACATGGAAAGGTTCGATAGCGCGGCTGCGCGCACTGTAGGGCTGAGCCATTAGCCTTCCTTAACTGTGAGGACAAACCCCGATTCTACCCAACCCGCCGCGCAAAACCCGCTCTATTGCCGCAAGAGATGTAGCAAGCGCGGCGGGCAACTACCTGCAAAACAGCTAAAATCAACATTCGAGACCGTACAAGCCCGCCCTGCTGGGGCCTGCGGCGGTTTGCAACCCTCAGGAGACGGGACCTCGACAACCGGGAGTGGCGCACCCCGAATCTATCTGGTAAGTTCGCCCGCTTGCAGCCGCAGGGCCGGCAGGTGTCGGTGATGTTGCAATCCTGCGCAATGGATTAGAAGAGTGAGAGGCGGTCCATTCATGCCCACCCAAGCAAAGCAACAGAGCATCAGCGGCTTCCAACCCTACGTCGAATCGAAGGGTGAGGAATACATGGGCAAGCCCATGCGCGAACACTTCTCCAAGATCCTGAAGCAGTGGAAACAGGACTTGATGCAAGAGGTTGATCGTACCGTTGACCATATGAAGGACGAAGCGGCCAACTTCCCCGACCCGGCAGACCGTGCCAGCCAGGAAGAAGAGTTCGCCCTTGAACTGCGCGCCCGTGATCGCGAGCGCAAGCTGATCAAGAAAATCGACAAGACCCTGCAGCTCATCGAAGACGAAGAGTATGGCTGGTGCGAGTCTTGCGGCGTCGAGATCGGTATTCGTCGCCTGGAAGCGCGTCCTACCGCCGACCTGTGCGTGGACTGCAAGACCTTGGCTGAAATCAAGGAAAAACAGGTCGGCAAGTAATCATTGCCGGGCTGAACAAATGGGGCGTGCGAACGCCCCATTTTTGTTTCTGGCGTTTGCCGGTTTTCCAGTAATATCCGGCCCATGACTGCCTCCTCCTATATCGGGCGTTTCGCCCCCACGCCCAGCGGACACCTGCATTTCGGTTCCCTGGTCGCCGCCCTCGCCTCCTACCTCGACGCCCGTGCCAATCAAGGCCGCTGGCTGATGCGCATGGAAGACCTCGATCCGCCTCGGGAAGAGCCCGGCGCCCAGGCAGCCATCCTCAATGCCCTGGAAAGCTACGGCTTCGAATGGGACGGGGAACTGGTCCGACAAAGCGAACGCCACGATGCCTACGCCGAGGTGCTCAATCGCCTGTTCAATCATGGCCTGGCCTACGCCTGCACCTGTTCGCGCAAGCAACTGGAACCCTACAACGGGATTTATCCGGGACTGTGCCGCAATGCCGGCCATGACCAGCAAGATGCCGCCATCCGCCTGCGGGTACCGGAGCTGGAATATCATTTCACCGACCGCGTACAAGGCGAATTCCGACAGCATCTGGGCCGCGACGTCGGCGACTTCATCATCCGCCGCCGGGACGGCCTGTATGCCTATCAACTGGCGGTAGTCCTCGATGATGCCTGGCAAGGGGTGACCGACATCGTGCGTGGCGCCGACCTGCTCGACTCCACGCCACGCCAACTGTACCTGCAAGAGCTGCTCGGCCTGCGCCAACCGCGCTACCTGCATGTACCGCTGATCATCCAGCCAGACGGTAACAAACTGGGCAAATCCTACCGTTCACCGCCCTTGACCACCGACCAAGCCACGCCTTTGCTGTTAAGAGCGCTGCGCGCCTTGGGCCAGCAAGCGGGCGACGAACTGAACCACGCCAGCCCACGGGAACTGCTGGATTGGGGCATTCAACACTGGGACGCCGCACAGATCCCGCGCACACTCACGCTGGCCGAAGCGCAATTGCGCTGAAGGCGCTTGCAGCTTGTGAGCCATCCGTTACCATCGCCGCAGTTTTTCAATCAGAGGCCAACATGTACATCTATCGATTGGTCCTGCTGCTGGTCGTCGGGATCTACCTGTTTTCTCCCGCCATCATGGATTGGTGGATCGACGCCACAGGCGCCTGGTACCGGCCCTATCTGCTTTGGCTGATTCTGATCGTCGTGACTTTCATCCTGCAGAGCCAAAAAGATGCCGATGAGCTTTAGCCTGACCGAGATGCTGCTGATCAGCGCCGCCTACCTGGCCGCGCTGTTCGGGGTAGCCTGGATCAGTGAACGTGGAATGATTCCGCGGGCGATCATTCGCCATCCGTTGACCTACACCTTGTCGTTGGGCGTGTACGCCAGCGCCTGGGCGTTTTATGGCACGGTGGGCCTGGCCTATCAGTACGGTTACGGCTTTCTTTCCAGTTATCTCGGGGTGTCGGGGGCGTTTTTGCTGGCGCCGGTGCTGTTGTATCCGATCCTGAAAATCACCCGCACCTATCAGCTGTCGTCCCTGGCCGACCTGTTTGCGTTCCGTTTTCGCAGCACCTGGGCCGGTGCGCTGACCACGATTTTCATGCTGATTGGCGTGCTGCCGTTGCTGGCCTTGCAGATTCAGGCCGTGGCCGACTCCATCAGCATCCTGACGCGCGAGCCGGTGCAGCACCGAGTTGCATTGAGTTTCTGTGCGCTGATTACCCTGTTCACGATCTTCTTCGGCTCACGGCATATCGCCACCCGTGAGAAACATGAAGGCCTGGTGTTCGCCATCGCATTTGAATCGGTGATCAAGCTGATCGCCATTGGCGGCGTCGGCCTGTACGCGCTCTATGGCGTATTCGACGGCCCGCAACAACTGGAACTCTGGCTGCTGCAAAACCAGACGGCCCTGGCCGCGCTGCACACACCATTGCAGGAAGGCCCATGGCGCACGCTGCTGTTGGTGTTTTTCGCCTCGGCCATCGTGATGCCGCACATGTACCACATGACCTTCACCGAAAATCTCAACCCGCGCTCGCTGGTCAGCGCCAGTTGGGGCTTGCCGCTGTTCCTGCTGCTGATGAGCCTGGCGGTGCCGCTGATCCTGTGGGCCGGCCTGAAGCTTGGCGCCACCACTAATCCGGAATACTTCACCCTGGGCGTCGGCATTGCCGCCAACAGCAAGTCACTGGCGCTGTTGGCGTATGTCGGCGGGTTATCGGCCTCCAGCGGGCTGATCATCGTCAGCACCCTGGCGCTGTCGGGGATGGCGCTCAATCACCTGGTGCTGCCGCTCTACCAGCCGCCGGCCGAAGGCAATATCTACCGCTGGCTGAAATGGACCCGCCGGGCCCTGATCGTCGCGATCATCATGGCCGGCTATGGCTTCTACCTGTTGCTGGGTGCCGAGCAGGACCTGGCCAACCTGGGCATCGTCGCCTTTGTGGCCACGTTGCAGTTCCTGCCGGGCGTGCTGTCGGTGCTGTACTGGCCGACCGCCAACCGTCGTGGCTTTATCGCCGGGCTGCTGGCAGGGATCCTGGTGTGGACCGTGACCATGCTGTTGCCACTGGTGGGCAACTTGCAGGGCTTCTACATCCCGCTGTTGAACATGATCTACGTGCTGGATGACACCAGTTGGCACATGGCGGCGATTGCTTCCCTGGCGGCCAACGTGCTGATGTTCACCCTGATCTCGCTGTTTACCAACGCCAGTCCTGAAGAAACCAGCGCGGCCGAAGCCTGCGCGGTAGACAACGTACGCCGCCCGCAACGCCGAGAACTGCACGCCGCCTCCCCCCAGGAATTTGCCACGCAACTGGCCAAACCGCTGGGCGCCAAGGCTGCGCAGAAGGAAGTCGAACAGGCCCTGCGCGATCTCTACCTGCCGTTCGACGAGCGCCGGCCGTATGCGTTGCGCCGCCTGCGGGACCGCATCGAAGCCAACCTTTCCGGCTTGATGGGCCCAAGCGTGTCCCAGGACATGGTCGAGACCTTCCTGCCCTACAAGGCTGGCGGCGAAAACTACGTGACCGAAGACATCCATTTCATCGAGAGCCGGCTGGAGGACTACCACTCCCGCCTCACCGGCCTTGCCGCCGAGCTCGACGCCCTGCGCCGCTATCACCGCCAGACATTGCAGGAACTGCCGATGGGCGTCTGCTCCCTGGCCAAGGATCAAGAGATCCTGATGTGGAACAAGGCCATGGAAGAACTCACCGGCATCGCCGCCCAGCGCGTGGTGGGCTCGCGCCTGAACACCATTGGCGACCCGTGGAAAGAATTGCTCCAGGGCTTCATCAACCTGCCCGACGAACACTTGCACAAACAGCACCTGGCCCTCGACGGCCAGACCCGCTGGCTCAACCTGCACAAGGCCGCCATCGACGAGCCCCTGGCGCCCGGTAACAGCGGCCTGGTACTGCTGGTGGAAGACTTGACCGAAACCCAGATGCTCGAAGACAAGCTGGTGCACTCCGAGCGCTTGGCCAGCATCGGACGTTTGGCTGCCGGCGTGGCCCACGAGATCGGTAATCCGATCACCGGTATCGCCTGCCTCGCGCAAAACCTGCGGGAAGAGCGCGAAGAAGACGGCGAGATCACCGAAATCAGCGGGCAGATTCTCGAGCAGACCAAACGCGTTTCCCGCATCGTGCAGTCGCTGATGAGCTTTGCCCACGCGGGCGCCCACCAGAATCACGACGAAGCCGTGTGCCTGGCTGAAGTCGCCCAGGATGCCATTGGGCTGCTGGCCTTGAACCGGCGCAATTTCGAAGTACAGTTCTTTAACCTGTGCGATCCGGAACATTGGGTCGACGGTGACTCACAACGCCTGGCCCAGGTGCTGATCAACCTGCTGTCCAACGCCCGTGACGCATCGCCGGCCGGCAGCGCAGTACGGGTCAAGAGCGAGGCTTTCGAGCACACGGTCGATTTGATCGTGGAGGACGAAGGCAGCGGCATTCCACAGAACATCATGGACCGATTGTTCGAACCCTTCTTCACCACCAAGGATCCGGGTGAAGGTACCGGTCTGGGCCTTGCACTGGTCTATTCCATCGTTGAAGAGCATTATGGACAAATCACCATCGACAGCCCGGCTGACACCGAAAGCCAACGCGGCACCCGTATTCGGGTGACCTTGCCGCGTCATGTCGAAGCGACGTCCGCTGTGAACTGAGACCGTCGAGAGAGTTGAATCAATGCCGCACATTTTGATCGTCGAAGACGAAACCATTATCCGCTCTGCCTTGCGTCGCCTGCTTGAACGTAATCAGTACCAGGTCAGCGAAGCCGGCTCGGTGCAGGAAGCCCAAGAGCGTTTCAGCATTCCCACGTTCGACCTGATCGTCAGTGACCTACGTTTGCCGGGCGCCCCTGGCACCGAGTTGATCAAACTCGGCCAAGGCACCCCGGTGCTGATCATGACCAGCTACGCCAGCCTGCGTTCTGCTGTGGACTCGATGAAGATGGGCGCGGTGGACTACATCGCCAAACCTTTCGACCACGACGAAATGCTCCAGGCCGTGGCCCGCATCCTGCGTGACCGCCAATCCGCCAGCAGCGCACCGGCTGAGCGCCCGGTAGCGGGCAAGGCCGTCAACGGCGCTGAGAAACCCGGCGTTGATAACAGTAATGGCGAAATCGGCATCATCGGCTCCTGCCCACCGATGCAGGACCTGTACAGCAAGATCCGCAAAGTGGCGCCAACCGACTCCAATGTATTGATCCAGGGCGAGTCGGGTACCGGTAAAGAACTGGTGGCCCGCGCCCTGCACAACCTGTCCAAGCGCGCCAAGGCACCGATGATCTCGGTGAACTGCGCGGCGATCCCGGAATCCCTGATCGAATCCGAATTGTTCGGCCATGAAAAAGGCGCCTTTACCGGCGCCAGCGCTGGCCGTGCGGGTTTGGTTGAAGCCGCTGACGGCGGCACGTTGTTCCTCGACGAAATTGGCGAACTGCCGCTGGAAGCCCAGGCACGCTTGCTGCGGGTCCTTCAGGAAGGTGAAATCCGCCGCGTCGGCTCGGTTCAGTCGCAGAAGGTCGACGTGCGACTGATTGCGGCCACGCACCGTGACCTGAAAAGCCTGGCCAAGATCGGCCAGTTCCGTGAAGACCTTTATTACCGCCTGCACGTGATCGCACTCAAACTGCCGGCCCTGCGTGAACGCGGCGCCGACGTCAACGAGATCGCCACCGCGTTCCTGGCGCGCCAAAGTGCGCGCATCAACCGAACCGACCTGAAGTTTGCCGCCGATGCCGAACAGGCTATCCGCCACTACTCCTGGCCCGGTAACGTGCGGGAGTTGGAGAACGCGGTAGAGCGCGCGGTGATTCTGTCGGAGAGCCCGGAAATTTCCGCCGAGCTGCTGGGGATCGATATCGAACTCAGCGACCTGGACGATGACGACTTCATCGGCCTGCCGCCGCAGCAGGGTGGCAGTAACAACAGCCACGAGCCGACGGAAGATTTGTCACTGGAAGATTACTTCCAGCATTTCGTCCTCGAGCACCAGGACCACATGACCGAGACCGAACTGGCGCGCAAACTGGGCGTCAGCCGTAAATGCCTGTGGGAACGGCGCCAGCGCCTGGGTATCCCGCGGCGTAAAACCGGGGTTGCCAGCGAAAGCTGAGTGGGTCGCCCCCACAGGTAACACCCTCAGATGTGAAAAAACTGTTACCGCTGATTTTTCACGTAACAAAAGCCGGGGCTTACGGTAACGAAGCCCCGGCTTTTTTTCGCCTTCAAAAAAGCCGAAAACGCCTCGAACCCCTTATTTTGCTGGGCTTCGCAAAAGTTGGCACGCACCCTGCTATATGCTTAGTACAAAAACAATAACAAGCAAATGTACAAGACAATAAAAATAAGACGAATCGACTCACGCATAACAAAAACAACACGGCGGAGGCGCAGCTAACTGATTCTTTTGGAGAGGCGTTGCATTTGGGGCTTGCCCCGCAACCAGGCCGAGAACAACAAAAACTGCCCTAAGGCAGAGCCTGAACTGGTTGGATCGTAGATCAGCAACACAGCGACCAAAGCAATCCGTTTGCTCTTGGCTCCCGATTGGGAGTGTCATGAAGGTGAAGCTTCATGGCGAGGGCGATCAACAAAAACAAGAAGCCCGAAACCAATAATAAAAATAGAGCACGCAACTACTTCTGGGGGAGCTTCGGCTCCCCTTGTAGTTTCCGCGATTTGGCGCTTGCCACCCTTCTTTTAAGCTTCTGGCTCAAGCCTTGCAGCTAGTTCCTACACCATCCCCTGACTAAATGCTAGAATCCCCGCCCATCATGCGGTCATTCTTCGTTATGGCCGAACATTCCTTCAAACAGTGCATCCCATGCTGAAGAAGTTGTTCCAGTCATTCCGTTCTCCCTTGCGTCGTACGCAACACAAACGCAGCACGCCTGAAGTGCTCAACAGCAGCCAGCATTCGCTGCAACGCGCCCAGTTCAGCCGTTATGCGGTGAACATCGTCGAACGTTTGCAGAACGCCGGCTACCAGGCTTACCTGGTTGGCGGTTGCGTGCGCGACATGTTGCTCAACATCACTCCCAAGGATTTCGACGTCGCCACCAGCGCCACGCCGGAACAGGTGCGTGCCGAATTCCGCAATGCGCGGATCATCGGCCGGCGCTTCAAGTTGGTGCATATCCACTTTGGTCGCGAGATCATCGAGGTCGCGACCTTCCGTGCCAACCACCCGCAAAACGATGAAGAAGAAGACACTAACCAGTCTTCCCGCAATGAAAGCGGACGCATCCTGCGGGACAATGTCTACGGCACCCTGGAAGAAGACGCGCAACGCCGCGACTTCACCATCAATGCCTTGTATTACGATCCGGTCAGCGAGCGCATTCTCGATTACGCCAATGGCGTACACGACATCCGCAACAACCTGCTGCGCCTGATCGGCGACCCGACGCAACGCTACCAGGAAGACCCGGTGCGCATGCTGCGGGCGGTGCGTTTTGCCGCGAAGCTGAACTTTGGGATCGAGAAGCACACGGCCGCGCCGATTCGCGACCTGGCACCGATGCTGCGGGAAATCCCCTCGGCCCGGTTGTTCGAAGAGGTGCTCAAGCTGTTCCTCTCCGGTTATGCCGCCGACACCTTCGAAATGCTGGTGGACCTGCAGTTGTTCGACCCCTTGTTCCCGGCCAGCGCCGAAGCACTGGAGTACAACCCGACCTACACCCACACGCTGATCAGCGAAGCCTTGATCAACACCGACCTGCGCATCAAGCAGAACAAACCGGTCACCCCGGCGTTCCTGTTTGCCGCCCTGTTGTGGCCAGCGCTTCCAAAACGCGTGATGCGCCTGCAAGACCGAGGCATGCCGGCAATTCCTGCCATGCAGGAGGCCGCTCACGAGCTGATCGCCGAGCAATGCCAGCGCATCGCCATCCCGAAACGCTTCACCATGCCGATCCGCGAGATCTGGGACATGCAGGAGCGCCTGCCACGCCGCAGCGGCAAACGCGCCGACCTGCTGCTGGACAACCCGCGCTTCCGTGCCGGCTACGACTTCCTGCTGCTGCGCGAAAGCGCCGGCGAGCAGACCGACGGCCTGGGCGAATGGTGGACCGACTACCAGGACGCCAACGACAGCCAGCGCCGCGAGATGATCAAAGAGCTCAGCAGCAAAGGTGAAGCCACTGGCGATGGCCCGAAAAAGCGCCGCCGCAGCAGTGGCAGCAAGCGCAAACGCAGCGCTGGCGACGCCTCGAGCGCGTCTGGCGAGTAAGCCCGTGGAACGTATCTACATCGGCATGGGCAGCAATCTGGCGGCCCCTGAACAACAATTGCGCCATGCCGTCGAGGCCTTGGCGCAATTGCCGGACACCACGCTGGCGGGCGTCTCTGCCTTCTATCAAAGTGACTCCCTGCTCCCGGGCCAACCGCGCTACACCAATGCGGTCGCGGCCCTGGACAGCGCCCTTGCGCCACTGGAACTGCTCGATGCGCTGCAAGCCATCGAGAATGACCAGGGCCGCGAGCGTCTCGAGCGTTGGGGCCCGCGCACCCTCGACCTGGACATCCTGGTGTTTGGCGACCGGCTGATCGACGAGCCACGCCTGAAGGTGCCGCACTATCAAATGCACCTGCGGGCATTCGTGCTGTACCCGCTGGCAGAACTGGCCCCCGCCGGCCTGCAACTGGCCGACGGCCGCTTGCTTAGTGACCTGCTGGACGCCTGCCCGTTTGTCGGCCTGGAACGTCTCGCGCCTGCTGAATCGCATCAGTAACAGCGGTAACACCATCGCCGTAACAATGCGGTAACACATCCAATTGACTTCCAGAGTTCTCCTCACGACTATAGGCGTCCCGCTGCCGCCTACCCGGCGCTAAAGGGCGCAATCCAGGCCTTATAAGCACTGATCCTTAAGAAAGTGCGCCTGTATAAACGAAGACTCACGCGCGTTACTCGCTGTTTCCAAGCGCCTGAATGAGGACCCTTTTCATGCCAAACGTTACCCTGAGCACCTTGCAGAGCCTCAAGCTCAAAGGTGAAAAGATCACCATGCTGACCTGCTACGACGCCACTTTTGCCCAGGCCAGCAGCCAGGCAGGAGTTGAAGTGTTGCTGGTGGGGGATTCCCTGGGCATGGTTCTACAAGGGAATGACAGCACCCTGCCCGTGACCAACGATGAAATCGCCTACCACACGGCCTGCGTCAAACGCGGCAACGAGGGCGCCTTCATCATTGCCGACCTGCCCTTCATGGCCGATGCCACCATCGAACAGACGCTGACCAACAGCGCTCAACTGATGCGTGCCGGTGCTCACATGATCAAGGTTGAAGGTGCCGCCTGGCTTGCCGAGTCGATCCGCCTGCTGGCCGAGCGTGGCGTGCCGGTTTGCGCGCACATGGGCCTGACGCCACAGTCGGTCAATATCCTCGGCGGCTACAAGGTGCAAGGCCGCGGCGAAGCCCAGGCGCGCCAGATGCGCGCGGATGCCATCGCCCTGGAACAGGCCGGTGCGTGCATGATTTTGCTGGAATGCGTACCCAGCGAACTGGCAGCGGAAATCACCCAGGCGGTCAAGGTACCGGTGATCGGTATCGGCGCAGGCGCTGACACCGACGGCCAGGTTCTGGTACTGCACGACATGCTGGGCCTGTCCCTCACCGGCCGCGTACCCAAGTTCGTGAAAAACTTCATGACCGGCCAGGACAGCATCCAATCGGCAATCGCCGCCTACGTCAGCGAAGTCAAAGCCGTCACCTTCCCGGGCGCCGAACACGGATTCTCTGCATGAACACCGTCAAGACCGTGCGCGAACTGCGCGCCGCCGTCGCCCATGCCCGCAGCGCGGGCAAACGCATCGGCTTCGTGCCCACCATGGGCAACCTGCACAGCGGCCATGCCACGCTGGTCACCAAGGCCGCGCAACAAGCGGACTTCGTGGTCGCGAGCATTTTCGTCAACCCGCTGCAATTTGGCGCCGGCGAAGACCTGGACAAGTACCCGCGTACCCTGGCGGCCGACCAGGAGAAACTTCTGCAGGCCGGCTGCAACCTGCTGTTCGCCCCCACCGTTGACGAGATGTACCCCGACGGCATGGCCGGCCAGACGCGCGTCAGCGTGCCGCAACTGTCCGAAGGCCTGTGCGGCGCCAGCCGTCCGGGGCATTTTGAAGGTGTGGCCACGGTGGTCAGCAAGCTGTTCAACATGGTCCAGCCGGACCTGGCGATCTTTGGCCAGAAGGACTACCAGCAACTGGCGGTCATTCGCGCCATGGTCCATGACCTGAACATGCCGATCCAGATTATCGGCGAGCCCACCGTACGGGCCGATGATGGCCTGGCACTGTCATCGCGTAACGGTTACCTCACCGAGGAGCAGCGAGCCATCGCACCGGTGCTGTACCGCAGCCTCAGCCAGATTGCGACGGCGATTGAAGCCGGCGACCGCGACTTCGCCACACTGCGCGCCGCACAGGTCCGGCAGATCGAAGCCGCAGGCTTTCGCATGGATTACCTGGAGGTCCGCCAGGGCGTGCACCTGCGTCCGGCCACCGCTGAAGACCGGGACGTGGTGATTCTGGTCGCTGCCTACCTCGGCGCCACCCGCCTGATCGACAACCTGCATTTGCAGCTGAACTGACCCCGCGACACACCCCGCCTGTTGCACTGCCTGATCGGCCGGTATAAAAAAGTACCGGCCACAGCGCAGACAAAGCCAAGACAGATCGACACGCTAGGTTTAATGTATTCGCCCTACGCTATTCGTTGGCGTCGACCGGAGCCTGTCATCTTCACAAAGACAGGACATTCCCGGCTTTAAAGTGTCCTAAAAGCAGTCCCAGCAATAAAAAGGAAACCCGCAGCGATGGCGTACTACCGCACTCCTCATGACGTTACCGCTCTGCCCGCCTGGCAAGCGCTCAATCAACATCGCCAAGCCATGCAGGATTTCAGCATGCGCGAAGCCTTTAATGCCGATCCCCAGCGCTTTACCCAGTTCACCTTGAGCAGCTGCGGACTTTTCCTCGATTACTCGAAAAACCTGATCACCAGCGAAACCCGCGACCTGCTGGTGGGCCTGGCCAAGGAAGTCGACCTTCAAGGCGCGATCAAGTCGTTGTTCAACGGCGAGCCGGTCAACTCTTCCGAAGGCCGTCCGGCGCTGCACACCGCGCTGCGTCGTCCGGTGGGTGACAAGCTGTCGGTCAATGGCGTGAACATCATGCCGGACGTGCACAAGGTGCTGAACCAGATCACTGACCTGGTCGGCCGCATCCACGACGGCCTGTGGCGTGGCTACACCGAGAAGCCGATCACCGACGTGGTGAACATCGGTATCGGTGGCTCGTTCCTCGGCCCGGAGCTGGTCTCCGAAGCGCTGTTGTCCTACGCCCACAAAGGCGTGCGCTGCCATTACCTGGCGAACATCGACGGCAGCGAGTTCCACGAGCTGACCATGAAGCTGCGCGCCGAGACCACGCTGTTCATCGTCTCGTCCAAATCCTTCAACACCCTCGAAACCCTGAAGAACGCCCAGGCCGCCCGCGCCTGGTACCTGGCCCAGGGTGGTTCGGAAGCCGAGCTGTATCGCCACTTCATCGCCGTATCCAGCAACAACGCGGCCGCCGTGGCCTTCGGTATCCGCGAAGAAAACATCTTCCCGATGTGGGACTGGGTCGGCGGTCGTTACTCGCTGTGGTCGGCCATCGGCCTGCCGATTGCGCTGGCCATCGGCATGTCCAACTTCAAGGAACTGCTGTCCGGTGCCTATACCATGGACCAGCATTTCCAGACCGCACCGTTCGAGGCGAACATGCCGGTGCTGCTGGGCCTGCTGGGCGTGTGGTACGGCAACTTCTGGGGCGCGCAGAGCCATGCGATCCTGCCGTACGACCACTACCTGCGGAACATCACCAAGCACTTGCAACAGCTGGACATGGAATCCAACGGCAAGAGCGTGCGCCAGGACGGTACGCCGGTTTCCACCGACACCGGCCCGGTTATCTGGGGCGGCGTAGGCTGCAACGGCCAGCACGCTTACCACCAGTTGCTGCACCAAGGCACCCAACTGATCCCGGCCGATTTCATCGTGCCGATCGTCAGCTTCAACCCGGTCTCCGACCACCATCAGTGGCTGTACGCCAACTGCCTGTCCCAGAGCCAGGCACTGATGCTGGGCAAGACCCGCGTCGAAGCTGAAGCCGAACTGCGCGAAAAAGGCATGGCCGAAGCCGAAGTGCAGAAACTTGCACCCCACAAGGTGATCCCGGGTAACCGCCCGAGCAACACCATTGTGGTTGAGCGCATCAGCCCTCGCCGCCTCGGCGCGCTGGTGGCGATGTATGAGCACAAAGTGTTCGTGCAGAGCGTCATCTGGGGCATCAATGCCTTCGACCAATGGGGCGTGGAGCTGGGCAAGGAGCTGGGCAAAGGCGTCTACAACCGCCTGACCGGCACTGAAGAACAGCCTGCGGACGATGCGTCCACCCAAGGGTTGATCAACTACTTCCGCGGTCGTCACCGCGGTTGAGGGTATGCCTGCAAGGCCAACGTCTGTTTGGACGTTGGCCTTGAACCCGCCTGCCACAGGGTGCATCTTTATTGCTTGTCGCAAAAACAAGAATAAGGATCCCTCATGTTCGATATCAGCACGTTCCCCACCGCCGATGCCGTCCGCCGGGCTGCGCAACTCAGTCAAGAGGACTACCAGCGCCTCTACCGCCAATCCGTCGAGCAACCCGACACGTTCTGGGCCGAACAGGCCAAGCGCTTTCTCGACTGGACCACGCCTTGGCACACCGTCCAGCAGTCCGACATCAAGACCGGCGCCGCCCAATGGTTTGCCGGCGGCCAACTGAACGTCAGCTTCAACTGCATCGACCGTCACCTGGCACAACGCGCCGATCAACCGGCCTTCATCTGGGAAGGCGATGATCCTGCAAAGTCTTCCAAAATCACCTACCGCCAACTCCACCAAAACGTCAGCCGCCTGGCCAATGTGCTGAAAAACCGTGGTGTGAAGAAAGGCGACCGCGTGTGCATCTACATGCCAATGATTCCGGAGGCGGCCTACGCGATGCTGGCCTGCACGCGGATCGGCGCGGTGCATTCGGTGGTGTTTGGTGGCTTCTCGCCGGACGCCCTGCGCGACCGCATTCTCGACGCCGACTGCCGCACGGTGATCACCGCCGATGAAGGCGTGCGCGGTGGCAAGCCAGTGGCGCTGAAACAAAATGTCGACAAGGCCCTGGCCAGTTGCCCGGGCGTCAGCACGGTACTGGTGGTGCAGCGCACCGGTGCGGCGCTCAGTTGGACTGAAGGGCGCGACCTCAAGTATCAACAGGCCCTGGACGCGGCCAGCGACGATTGCCCGCCCGAGCCGATGGACGCCGAAGACCCGCTGTTTATCCTCTACACCTCCGGCAGCACCGGCAAACCCAAAGGCGTGCTGCACACCACCGGCGGCTACCTGCTGCAAGCCGCAATGACCTTTAAATACGTGCTCGACTACCGCGAAGGCGAAGTGTTCTGGTGCACCGCCGACGTGGGCTGGGTGACCGGCCACAGCTATATCGTCTACGGCCCGCTGGCCAATGGCGCCACCTCGCTGATGTTCGAAGGCGTGCCGAGCTACCCCGACAGCTCGCGCTTCTGGCAGGTGATCGACAAACATCAGGTCAACATCTTCTACACCGCACCCACCGCCCTGCGCGCGCTGATGCGTGAAGGGCATGGCCCGCTGGAAAACACTTCCCGCGCCAGCCTGCGCCTGCTGGGTAGCGTCGGCGAGCCGATCAACCCGGAAGCCTGGGACTGGTACTTCAACGCGGTCGGCGAACAACGCTGCCCTATTGTCGACACCTGGTGGCAGACCGAAACCGGCGGCATCATGCTCAGCCCGCTGGTCAGCGCCCAGCGCATCAAGCCCGGCTGCGCCACCCAGCCAATGTTTGGCGTGGTGCCGGTGCTGCTCGATGAGCAAGGCAAGGAGATCAGCGGCGCCGGCAGCGGCGTACTGGCGATCAAATCCAGTTGGCCAGGGCAGATCCGCAGCGTGTACGGCGATCCCCAGCGGATGATCGACACCTATTTCAAACCCTACCCCGGCTACTACTTCACCGGCGACGGTGCTCGGCGTGACGAGGACGGTGATTACTGGATCACCGGGCGCATCGATGATGTGATCAACGTGTCCGGGCACCGTATCGGCACCGCCGAGGTGGAAAGTGCCCTGGTGCTGCATGATCAGGTCGCCGAGGCTGCGGTGGTGGGTTATCCCCACGATGTCAAAGGCCAGGGCATCTATGCCTTCGTCACGCCCATGAATGGCGTCGAACCCGACGATGCGTTGAAAAAGCACCTGCTGGACCTGGTGAGCAAGGAAATCGGCAGCTTCGCCAAGCCCGAACTGATTCAATGGGCGCCGACCTTGCCGAAAACCCGCTCAGGCAAGATCATGCGGCGGATTTTGCGCAAGATTGCCTGCAACGAACTGGACAGCCTGGGGGATACTTCCACCCTCGCCGACCCGAGCGTGGTGGACGGCCTGATCGACAAGCGCCTCAACCGATAGGAACCCATGGAATTCATTCGCAGCCGCATCGAAAACCAGCTGATGAGCCTGACCGGTTTGTCGCTGGGCCAACTCGACCTGGAAAACCCCAAGGGCGATCCAGGTCTCTTTGGACCGAACTCGGTGAGCTGGAAGGTCCATGGCGACTTCAGCAGCATGTTGATTGGCGGCATCAGCGCATTGATGTTGCAGGCATTACACCCGCTGGCGCTGGCCGGCGTGTGGGACCACTCGAACTTTCGGCAGGACATGCTAGGGCGTCTACGACGCACCTCGCAGTTTATTTCAGGGACCACGTTCGGTTCGCGGCGTGACGCCGAATGGCTGATCGAGAAAGTGCGCACCATTCACCTGCAAGTGGTCGGCCATGCCCCGGACGGACGACCGTATGCGGCCAGTGACCCCGAACTGCTGACCTGGGTGCATGTGGCAGAGGTCAGCAACTTTCTCGCGGCCCACCTGCGTTATCGCAACCCGGATTTATCCCCCAGAGATCAAGACCGGTACTACAGCGAAATCGCCCTGGTGGCCGAGCAATTGGGCGCGCGCCATGTGCCGCGCTCACGTCAGGAAGTTTCCGATTACCTTGAGCGTATTCGCCCGCAACTGCTGTGTGATGAACGCAGCCACGAAGTCCTGCGCCTGCTGCTTAATGCGCCGTCTCCCAGCACCTTGGCCAAGCCGTTTGGCTCGTTGATGATGCAGGCCGGCATCGACTTGCTGCCGGACTGGGCCAGCGACATGCTCGGGCAGAAGCAAAGCCCGATCCAGCGCCAGATGATCCGCGCGGGGGTCAGGCGCAGCGCGCCGTTGTTGCGCTGGGCCATGCGCAATGGTTCGGTGCAACGGGCCCACAGGCGGATGGGCCTGCTGGAGCCATAACTGTTAAACTCCCGCGCCCCAATTACCCCGCAAGGCGCGCACTATGTCTCCCTTGAATCAGGCGCTGCGCGCCGCCCTCGATCATCGCCAGGACTTGCTTGCCGAGCTGCATGCCCAAGGCACCGATTGCTATCGCCTGTTCCACGGCAGCCAGGAAGGCGCTGGCGGCCTGACCATCGACCGTTACGGCCCGCAACTGCTGGTGCAGAGCTTTCACCAGTCGCTGGAAAGTGAAGACCTGCTGCAATTGCACCAGGCGATCAACCAGCACCTGGGGCTGGAGCTGCTGCTGGTCTACAACGATCGCTCCCGGGGCAAC
Organism: Pseudomonas sp. TH32; assembly: GCF_016650855.1. Taxonomy (NCBI): domain Bacteria; kingdom Pseudomonadati; phylum Pseudomonadota; class Gammaproteobacteria; order Pseudomonadales; family Pseudomonadaceae; genus Pseudomonas; species Pseudomonas sp. TH32. The sequence continues at coordinate 717,161 of NZ_JAEKFA010000001.1, forward strand.
TCGCGCATCGACCGTGAAGACACGGTGTACCGCGCGGAACCTGCGGCCCTGGAAGACTTGATCGGCCACGAATGGGGCCTCAATTACCGCGTACGCGGGCGACACGCCGGGCAAGACCCGCTGCTGTTCCTGGACCTGCGCAACACCCGTGGCTGGGTCAAGGCACACAGTGCCGGCAAAAGCGTGCTGAACCTGTTTGCCTACACCTGCGGCGTAGGCCTGAGCGCCGCTGCCGGTGGCGCCCGCGAGGTGTGCAACCTGGACTTTGCCGAGGGCAACCTGGCGGTCGGTCGCGAAAACGGTCAACTCAACCCGCAATTGCCGACGATGGAATTCGTGCAGTCGGATTATTTCCCGGCAATCCGCCAACTGGCGGGCCTGCCCATCAGCCAGCGTCGCGGTCAGAAACTGCCGAGCTATCCACGCCTGGGTCAACGCCAGTACGACCTGGTGCTGCTCGACCCGCCCGCCTGGGCCAAGAGCGCTTTCGGCACCGTCGACCTGCTGCGCGACTACCAGAGCCTGCTCAAGCCTGCGCTGCTGGCCACTGCCGATGACGGTGTGCTGATCTGCTGCAACAACCTGGCAAAAGTCAGCATGGACGACTGGCGCGACCAGGTCCTGCGCTGCGCCGAAAAGGCCGGGCGCCCGGTACGCGACTGGCAGGTCATGACACCCGGCGCAGACTTCCCGTCGCAGGACCAACAGCCACCGCTGAAGACCCTGATCCTGCAGCTGTAAGACTTGTCCCAAAAGGGCCCGGGCTCAGTAATAAAGGCCCGGTTCTTCGGAACCGTAAACCCGTGCCATACTCCAAGGCACTCTTGATCGACATAGATGGCGTCACATATGCCCAAAGGATTGATTCGCGCCGCCGGCGCCTTGCTGACCGCCCTTGCCCTGTACAGCTTGCTGGGCTTCCTTATTCTCCCCGGCATTGCCCTTCGTGTGGCCAATCAACAGTTGGCCAATTACGCCACCGTGCCGGCGCATATCCAGCGTATCGAGCTCAACCCGTTCAGTCTCGAATTGACCGTGTGGGGCCTGAATATCGGTGAGCCCGGCAAGGAGCAAGTGGCTTTTGAACGCCTCTATGCCAACCTGCAGATCGACAGTTTGTGGACACGCGCCCTGCACCTGGCTGACGTCCAACTCGACAAGCCAAAGACCGAGCTGCTGTTCGACAAGTCCGGCCAGCTCAACCTGGCACAGCTGTTCAAATTGCCGGCCAGCGAACCGACCCCAACCGATCCGGACGCCAAACCGTTCCCCCTGCGCATCGATAACATCAAGCTGGCGGGCGGCTATGTGCACTTCCAGGATTTGCGCCCTAGCGAGCCGATCGAGTTTCTCTACGACAAACTGGATTTCGAGCTAAAAAACCTCAGCACCCTGCCCGAAGACAATGCCGACATGACGTTGGTGGCAGCCGGCCCGGAAGGCGGCCAGATCGACTGGACCGGCAACTTCAGCCTTATCCCGATTGCCTCCGAAGGCAAACTCAAGGTTACCGACGGCAAGATGAAAGTCTGGTGGCCGTATGTGCGTGACGCGGTGCCGCTGGTTCTGGAAGACGGTGTCCTCAACTTCAGCACCGACTACAAGCTGAGCCTGGCGAAAGAAACCGAGCTGAACCTGACCAACGTCGCCCTGAGTGTCGCGCCGTTTGCGATCAAGGCACCGGATGGCCGGCCGCTCGCGCGCCTGGAGAAACTGGATGTCAGCGAAACCACCGTCGACCTGGCCAAGCAGCAAGTGATCGTCGGCAAGATCCGCAGCAACAAACTCGAAACCTGGGCGGCCCTCGAAGCCGACGGCCAGCTGGATTGGCAAAAGCTGTTCGCCAGCCAGCCGGGCAAGCCGGCAGCCGCGCCCGAAACCGCCGCCGCCCCGGCCACCGCCGACTCGCCAAAACCTGCGCCGGCAGCGCCGAGCAAGCCTTGGCAAGTGCTGCTCAAGGACGTGCAACTGCGCAACTATCAAGTGCATCTGGCGGACCGCTCGGCCAAACCGGCAGTGGCCCTGGAAGTCGGCCCGCTGAACCTTGACCTGCAGGATTTCGACAGCCTTAACCAGAGCCCGTTTACCCTCAAGCTCGATACCGGCGTAGGCAAGCAAGGCAAGCTCCAGGCCACCGGCCAGGTCAACCTGAGCCCGGTCAGCGCCAAGCTGAAAGTCGATACCAAAGACATCGACCTGCGTGTCGCGCAGTCCTACATCAGCCCGTTTATCCGCCTGGAACTGCGTAGCGGCATGCTCGGCAGCAATCTGGATGTAAACCTGAAAAGCACCGAACCCCTGGCGTTCCAGGTGACTGGCCGGGCACAGGTCGACCAGTTGCACACCCTGGACACCCTGAAAACCCGCGACTTCCTGAAGTGGCAGCGGTTGGTACTGGAAGGCGTGAACTATCAACACGGCGACAGCCTGTCGATCGACAAGGTCAACCTGCTGCAGCCCTACGTGCGCTTCATGATCAATGATGACCGCACCACCAACATCGATGACTTGCTGATTCCGCAGCCAGCCAACAGCGGCAGCAAGTCCGCTGCGAAACCTGCGGCCGGTAAGGAAAAGCCCTTGGGCATCCGCGTGGGTCAAATTGCGATCAACGACGGCTCGGCCAACTTCGCCGACTTCAGCCTGACCCCGAACTTCGCCACTGCCATTCAACAGCTTAACGGCCAGATCGGCACCATCGACAGTCGCCAGGCGAAACCGGCGAGCGTCGACGTCAAGGGCAAGGTTGACCGTTATGCGCCGGTCACCATCAAGGGCAGCGTGAACCCGTTTGATCCGATGGCCGCACTGGATATCGCCACCAGTTTCAAACGTGTCGAGCTGACCACACTCACACCGTACTCGGGCAAATTCGCCGGGTTCCGTATCCGCAAGGGCCGGCTCAACCTGGACCTGCATTACGTCATCACCAAGGGCCAGTTGAAGGCCGAGAACAAAGTGGTGGTCGAGCAGTTGCAACTGGGTGAGAAGGTCGACAGTGCCGACGCCGTGGACCTGCCGATTCGCCTGGCGATTGCCCTGCTCAAGGATTCCGACGGCAAGATCTCCATTGAGCTGCCGGTAACCGGTGACTTGAACAACCCGCAATTCAGCGTGATGCCGATTGTCTGGCAGACCCTGCGTAACCTGGTGGTACGTGCAGCCACGGCACCGTTCAAGTTTATTGGCGGCCTGATCAGCGGTGGCGGCGCCCAGGACCTCGGCAACGTGTCGTTTGCCGCGGGTTCCAGCGAGCTGAGCAAGGACTCCGAGTCGGCGCTGGACAGCCTCGCCAAGGCACTCAAGGAGCGCCCTGCCCTGCGCCTGGAAATTGAAGGTACCGCCGCTGCCAGCAGTGACGGCCCGCTTTTGGCCGCACAACGACTGGAACGCGAATACCAGTACAACTACTACAAGATCCTCCAGCGCCGTGGCGATAAAGTCCCGGCACAGGCGTCGCTGCTTGAAGTCCCTGAAAAGGAGAAGGCGCCACTGCTGGAAGGCATCTACCGCACCCGTTTGAAACTGCAGCCGCCTCCCGAGTGGAAGGACCTGGGCAGCGATGAGCGCACTGCCAAGCTGCGGGACGGTGTGATCCAGTTCTGGAGCGGCAGCGACGTGCTGCTACGCCAACTGGGCCAGGACCGCGCCAGCGCGATCAAGGACTACCTGGTGGACAAGGGCCAGCTGGAAGATGACCGGGTTTACTTTATCGATGCAAACCTGGGTGAAGCCGAGAAAGATGGTCGGGTGGTGACGCCGATGCATCTGGATGCCGAGTAACTCCCGCCTGCTTTTCCCTTCCCCAATAGAACAGGCCCCGGCACAAGTGCCGGGGCCTGTAATGACCACATCCGTGTGGCCGGTCGCATGAACCTGTGAGGTGCATTGAGCGGATGTCTTGACTCGCTCGTGGCCGCCTCTGCCTAGTTCAGGCGATTCGTTAAGCGTTACTCTGCTTTCAGGCCGTCGGCCGATACAGCTTTAACGCCTTTGATTTTCTTGGCGATGGCAACAGCAGTCGTTTTCTGAGCTTCGGTGATAGCTACGGTCGACGACAGGGACACTACGCCTTTGTTGGTTTCGACTTTGATGTCGGTACCAGGAATGCCTTTCTCGGTAACCAGGTCACTTTTCACTTTGGTAGTGATCCAGGTATCGGAGGTCGCTTCCTTGGCTTTGGTCACTTCACCGGCCGCTACAACCATAGGCGCCTGGGAAGTTTGAGCGAAGGCCACGTTGGCCATGGTCAGGGTCAGAGCGGTGGCAGTTGCAGCAGCGATAGCGAACTTTTTCATACGAGTAACTCCTGTTTTATCAAAAGTCTGCAGCGTGTAAACGTTAAAGCTGCAGGGCTATCAGTACTATTGCAGGCGCTGTGCCAAGTTTTTATTTCCAATAAAACTCTTATAAATCAATATCTTATAAAAATACCCAATTTTCGAAATCGTGCAACTTGCATGAAGGCGATCGTGCCTGCATGCAAGTTGCGGCTTTTGGGTATGGCTAAACGCCTGATTTCGCGACACTTTCCCACAGGCATAAAAAAAGGACTCCGAAGAGTCCCTTTTTTCAGCTGGCAGCGACGGGGTGATTAAACGCCCGAAGCCTTGGCTGCTGCTACGTCCTTGATGGACAGCTTGATACGGCCGCGGTTGTCCACGTCCAGTACCAGCACTTCCACTTCCTGGCCTTCTTTCAGGATGTCGGTCACTTTCTCAACGCGAGCGTCGCTCAGCATGGAGATGTGAACCAGACCGTCCTTGCCTGGCAGGATGTTGACGAATGCGCCGAAGTCGACGATGCGCTCAACCTTACCGACGTAGATCTTGCCGATCTCTGCCTCAGCGGTGATACCCAGAACGCGCTGGCGTGCAGCCTCAGCCGCTTCCTTGGTTTCGCCGAAGATCTTGATCGAGCCGTCGTCTTCGATGTCGATCGAAGCCTTGGTCTCTTCACAGATCGCACGAATGGTCGCGCCGCCTTTACCGATAACATCACGGATTTTGTCGGTGTCGATTTTCATCGCGATCATGGTCGGAGCATTTTCCGACAGTTCGGTACGGGACTGACCAATGATCTGGTTCATCTGACCGAGGATGTTCAGGCGCGCTTCCAGGGCTTGGCCCAGAGCGATTTCCATGATTTCTTCGGTGATGCCCTTGATCTTGATGTCCATCTGCAGCGCGGTAACACCTTTGGCGGTACCGGCTACTTTGAAGTCCATGTCGCCCAGGTGGTCTTCGTCGCCCAGGATGTCGGTCAGGATGGCGAACTTCTCGCCTTCTTTAACCAGGCCCATGGCGATACCGGCAACCGGTGCCTTCATCGGAACACCAGCGTCCATCAGCGCCAGGGAAGCACCGCAGACCGAAGCCATGGAGCTGGAACCGTTGGACTCGGTGATTTCCGACACAACACGAATGGTGTACGGGAACACGTCGGCGGCAGGCAGCATGGCCGAAATCGAACGACGGGCCAGGCGGCCGTGACCGATTTCGCGACGACCAGCGCCACCCATGCGACCACACTCACCTACCGAGAACGGAGGGAAGTTGTAGTGCAGCATGAACGGGTCTTTTTTCTCGCCTTCCAGGGTGTCCAGCAGCTGTGCGTCACGGGCGGTACCCAGTGTTGCAACAACCAGGGCCTGGGTTTCGCCACGGGTGAACAGCGCCGAACCGTGAGTTTTTGGCAGAACGCCGACTTCGATGTTCAGCGGGCGTACGGTGCGAGTGTCGCGACCGTCGATACGTGGCTTGCCATTTACGATGTTTTCGCGAACGGTGCGGTATTCGATTTCGCCGAATGCTGCTTTGACTTCGCTGGAAGAAGGCTGTCCTTCTTCACCGGACAGCTTGGCAACAACCTGGTCCTTCAGCTCACCCAGGCGAGCGTAACGATCGGCCTTGATGGTGATGGTGTAGGCGTCGGAGATGGCGGTGCCGAACTCGGAGCGGATAGCGCCCAGCAGTTCAGTCGCTTCAGGCGCAGGCGCCCAGGTCCAGGTTGGCTTGGCAGCTTCAGCAGCCAGTTCTTTGACAGCGTTGATCACAACCTGGAACTCGTCGTGAGCAAACAGTACCGCACCCAGCATCTGGTCTTCGGTCAGCTCTTTGGCTTCCGATTCAACCATCAACACGGCTTCCGAAGTACCGGCAACGACCATGTCCAGGCTCGAAGCTTTCTGTTGTTCGTAAGTCGGGTTCAGCAGGTAGCCGGTGCTTTCGTGGAACGCAACACGGGCAGCGCCGATCGGGCCATCGAAAGGAATACCGGAGATGGCCAGGGCAGCCGAGGTACCGATCATCGCAGCGATGTCCGGATCGGTCTTCTTGCTGGTGGAAACGACGGTGCAGACAACCTGCACTTCGTTCATGAAGCCTTCTGGGAACAGCGGACGGATCGGACGGTCGATCAGTCGGGAAGTCAGGGTTTCTTTCTCGGAAGGACGGCCTTCACGCTTGAAGAAACCGCCAGGGATCTTACCGGCAGCGTAAGTCTTTTCCTGGTAGTGAACGGAAAGAGGGAAGAAGCCTTTGCTTGGGTCAGCGGTCTTGGCGCCAACAACGGTCACCAGTACGGTGACGTCGTCGTCAACGGTGACCAGCACTGCGCCGGAGGCTTGACGGGCAATACGGCCTGTCTCGAGGGTAACGGTCGACTGACCGAACTGGAATTTTTTGATAACCGGGTTCACGGTGTCCTACCTTCTTTGTGGCTCTTGGGGAACTTGTCTTCTTGCGAAATTCTTGGGCAATGTCGGGAATCGGCCCAACGCCTGTCCAGGGTAAAACGTGTATCCAGATAAAACTTGAGGCTGGAAGCCTGCCATGGGCCAGCGGGAAACCCACTGACACACGACAGCCAACCAACCTCTAGCGCAATCGCTTATTAGCGACGCAGACCCAGGCGACCGATCAGAGTCTGATAACGACCCAGATCCTTGCCTTTCAGGTAGTCCAGCAGCTTACGACGCTGGTTTACCATGCGGATCAGACCACGACGGGAGTGGTGATCTTTACCGTTGGCCTTGAAGTGACCTTGCAGCTTGTTGATGTTGTGGGTCAGCAGTGCAACTTGCACTTCTGGCGAACCAGTGTCACCAACAGCTTGCTGGTAGTCAGCTACGATTTGAGCTTTTTCTTGAACGTCGAGAGCCATGAGGCAATCCTTTTTTCAGGAAACCATCCAAAGAACGGTTTCAACAGGCCAGGGACAAATCCCTGTATCTAAAAATGAGTAGTGACCATGCCTGCTAACAGCCACCCTCGTTCCAGTTTGCGTAAAAGCTACTGCGCTCGGTAATCCTGCGTCAAAAACAGGCTCGGAATGCTCATTAACAGCAGTTAACTCCGCTTCCTCGCCTGTTTTTTCCTTGTCTTACCTTCGCTCGCTACGCTTTTACCACAAACTGGTTCCGGTCATTCTGACCGAATCAGTCGACGCGGCGCGATGCGCCCGTCTTCGCTCACTTCACCGATACCGATGAAGCGACCGTTGTGATCTTGTACCCGCACCATGCCGAACTTCGGGGCATCCGGTGCACGTACCGGCTGGCCGTTAAGCCAGTAGAACGCGCTGTGCTCCGAGAAGTGCAGCAGTGGCCAATCCAGCAAACCGCTGTCCGATGGCATCAGGAAGCGATCAACCGCTTCATTGCCGCCTTCGGCATGTACCGCTTCCAGCTCTTCCAGCGTGACCGTCTGGGCCAGGGTGAAAGGGCCTGCCTGGGTGCGTCGCAGCTCTGCAACGTATGCGCCACAGCCTAGTTGCTCACCGATATCTTCCACCAGGGTACGGATATAGGTGCCTTTGCTGCAGTCCACCGCCAACCGGGCAGTGTCGCCTTCGGCGGCGAGCAATTCCAAGCGCGCAATAGTAACAGAACGCGGTTCGCGCTCCACCACTTCACCTGCACGTGCCAGCTTGTAAAGAGGCTGGCCATCACGCTTGAGAGCCGAGTACATCGGCGGTATCTGACTGATTTGCCCACGAAAAGCGGGTAAGGCAGCTTCGATATCAGCACGACCAACGGTCACCTCGCGAACCTGCAAAACATCACCTTCGGCGTCTGCCGTGGTGGTGGTCTTGCCCAGTTGCATCAGGGTTTCGTAACCCTTGTCGGAATCGAGCAGGTATTGCGAAAACTTGGTGGCCTCGCCAAAACACAACGGCAACACGCCGGTGGCCAGCGGATCGAGGCTGCCGGTGTGCCCTGCCTTCTCGGCATTGAGCAGCCAGCGGACCTTCTGCAACGCCGCATTGGAGGTAAAGCCAATGGGCTTGTCGAGCAGAATGATGCCGCTGACGTTACGACGGATACGTTTGACCTGAGCCACCGATTACTCCTTGGCGTCTTCAGGCTTGGCGGATTCCGGGTGCTGATTGTCTTCAGCCACGGCCCGCTCGATCAGTGCCGACAGGTGCGCGCCACGCACGACGCTTTCGTCGTAGTGGAAGTGCAACTGTGGAACGCTGCGCAGCTTCATTTCGCGGGCCAGCTGCATGCGCAGGAAGCCTGCGGCAGAGTTGAGCACCTTGATGCTTTGCGCAATTTCTTCGCTGTTGTCCTGGCCCATCACGGTGATGAAGATCTTGGCGTGACCAACGTCACGGCTGACTTCAACGGCGGTGATGGTGACGAGGCCAACACGTGGGTCTTTTACTTCACGACGGATCAGCTGTGCCAGCTCGCGCTGCATCTGATCGCCGATACGTTGGGTACGGCTGTATTCTTTTGCCATGTCTTGTTACCTGTTACTGCCACACGGTGAAACCCGTGGGGTCTGAAAGCGGCAAACGCCCGGCCTGACAAAAGCCAGACCGGGCGTTGCGTTTAGAGTCCGGACGCTGCGCCCGGCATTTGCATGCCTGGGCGCCGCGTGGCCCTTGAAGTGCGCGAGTTAGAGGCTGCGAGCAACCTGGACCTTCTCGTAGACTTCGATCTTGTCGCCAGCCTTGACGTCGTTGTAGCTCTTGACGCCGATACCGCATTCCATGCCGGCACGTACTTCGGAAGCGTCATCCTTGAAGCGGCGCAGGGATTCCAGCTCGCCTTCGAAGATAACGATGTCTTCACGCAGTACACGGATTGGACGGTTACGGTGCACAACACCTTCGATAACCATGCAACCGGCGATCGCGCCGAATTTCGGCGAGCGGAACACGTCACGCACCTCGGCCACACCCAGGATGTTCTCCCGGACGTCGCTGCCAAGCATGCCGGTGAGGGCCTTCTTGACGTCTTCGATGATGTCGTAGATGACGTTGTAGTAACGCATGTCCAGGCCTTCCTGCTCGACGATCTTCCGTGCGCCCGCATCGGCACGCACGTTGAAGCCGAACAGTACAGCGTTGGAAGCCAGTGCCAGGTTAGCGTCGGATTCGGTGATACCACCGACACCGCCACCGACAACACGCACTTGCACTTCGTCGTTACCCAGGCCGTTCAAGGCGCCGTTCAACGCTTCGAGGGAACCACGAACGTCAGATTTGAGGACGATGTTGAGCGTCTTCTTCTCTGCCTGGCCCATGTTCTCGAAGATGTTTTCCAGCTTGCCGGCGTGAGCACGGGCCAGCTTGACTTCGCGGAACTTGCCTTGACGGAACAGAGCCACTTCACGGGCTTTCTTCTCGTCCGACAGCACGCTCATCTCGTCGCCAGCGTCCGGGGTACCGTCCAGGCCGAGGATCTCGACAGGGATGGAAGGACCGGCTTCCTTGATTGGCTTGCCGTTCTCGTCGAGCATGGCACGCACACGGCCGTAGTTCGAACCGACCAGCACCATGTCGCCTTGGCGCAGGGTACCGTCTTGAACCAGAACGGTTGCAACCGGGCCACGACCTTTGTCGAGACGCGATTCAACCACAACACCGCGACCCGGGGCCGATGGGGTTGCTTTCAGTTCGAGTACTTCGGCTTGCAGCAGAACAGCTTCAAGCAGTTCGTCTACACCGGTACCGACTTTCGCCGAAACCGAAACGAATGGCGTATCACCGCCCCACTCTTCGGACGTCACGCCGTGAACCGACAACTCGCTACGGATGCGATCGAGATCGGCGCCCGGCTTGTCGATTTTGTTCACTGCAACTACCAGTGGAACACCAGCGGCCTTGGCGTGCTGGACAGCTTCAATGGTCTGCGGCATTACGCCGTCGTCCGCTGCAACTACCAGAATCACGATGTCAGTCGCCTTGGCACCACGGGCACGCATCGCGGTAAACGCGGCGTGACCAGGGGTGTCGAGGAAGGTGACCATGCCGCGTTCGGTTTCAACGTGGTACGCACCGATGTGCTGGGTGATGCCGCCGGCTTCGCCTGCAGCTACCTTGGCACGACGGATGTAGTCGAGCAGCGAGGTCTTACCATGGTCAACGTGGCCCATTACGGTCACGACTGGCGCACGGGAGAAGGTCTCGCCTTCAAACTTCAGGGACTCGGCCAGGGAATCTTCCAGGGCGGTGTCGCTGACCAGGGTCACTTTGTGGCCCAGCTCTTCAGCAACCAGTTGGGCAGTTTCCTGATCCAGTACCTGGTTGATGGTGGCTGGAGTACCCAGTTTGAACATGAACTTGATGATTTCAGCAGCCTTGACCGACATCTGATTGGCGAGATCGCCAACAGTGATGGTCTCGCCGATCTGCACATCACGCACGACAGGGCCGGTTGGGCTCTGGAAACCGTGGGCGTTGCGCTTCTTCAGCTTGGCCTTGCCGCGACCACCGCGACGGAAGCTGTCGCTTTCTTCGTCGGTAGTACGTGGAGCAACGCGTGGCGCTGGCGCCTTCTCTTTGACCGAAGCACGATGCGGAGCGTTTTTGCGCTCACCATCGCCACTGCCACGACGATTGTTATCGTCGGCACGTGGTTTGTCCGGGCGACGAGGTTCTTCGCGTTTGCGAGCGTCGGCTGCAGGAGCAGGCGCGGCGGCAACCGGAGTGGCCTCACGAACAGCTTCTACAGGCGCGCTAGGCGCAGCAACGGCCTCAGTGTTAGCAGGTTGCGCAGCAGCAGGCTGGCGACGCGCTTCTTCTTCGGCGCGACGCTTGGCTTCTTCTTCAGCCTTCTGACGAGCAGCATTTTCTACTGCGCGACGTTCTTCCAGTTCGCGTTTGCGCTCGGCTTCGATTTCTTCCGGGCTGCGCTGTACGAAGACTTTCTTCTTGCGTACTTCAACGCTGATGCTCTTGCTACCAGCAACACGCAGGGTGCTGGTGGTTTTGCGCTGCAATGTAATCTTGCGCGGTTCTTCCACTTTCGCCTTGTGGCTGCTCTTCAAGTGAGTCAGCAAAGACTGCTTCTCACTATCGCTCACACCTTCATCGGCGGCGGTGTGCGGCAGACCTGCCTCACGCATCTGCTGCAACAGGCGCTCTACCGGTGTTTTGACCTCATCGGCCAGTTGTTTCACCGTGACTTGCGTCATGCACTTCTCTCCTCAGGCCGCGCCTAATTACTCGAACCAATGGGCTCGGGCGGCCATGATCAACTTGCCGGCACGATCATCGTCAATGCCGTCGATGTCGAGCAGGTCGTCAATAGACTGCTCGGCCAGGTCTTCGCGGGTAATTACGCCGCGCACCGCCAGTTCCATCGCCAAATCCTTGTCCATACCCTCAAGCGAGAGCAGGTCTTCGGCCGGATGGGCGTCTGCCAGCTTTTCCTCAGTAGCGATGGCTTTAGTCAACAAACGATCCTTGGCCCGAGCGCGAAGCTCGTTGACGGTGTCTTCGTCAAAGCCGTCGATGTTGAGCATTTCTTCCAACGGTACGTAGGCAATCTCTTCCAGGCTGGTGAAGCCTTCATCTACCAGCACCTGCGCCAGGTCTTCGTCGACTTCCAGCTCGTCGATGAAGTTGCGCAGGATGTCACCGGTTTCTGCTTGCTGCTTAGCCTGGATGTCCGATTCGGTCATCACGTTCAGGGTCCAGCCGGTCAACTGGCTGGCCAAACGTACGTTCTGACCACCGCGACCGATGGCCTGAGCCAGATTGTCTGCGCCAACGGCGATGTCCATTGCATGGGCATCCTCGTCAACGATAATTGCCGCCACTTCAGCAGGCGACATTGCGTTGATCACGAACTGCGCCGGGTTATCGTCCCACAGGACGATGTCCACACGCTCACCGCCCAATTCGCCCGACACTGCCTGGACGCGCGAACCGCGCATACCAATGCAAGCACCTTGCGGGTCGATGCGTTTGTCCTTGGAGCGGACCGCGATCTTGGCGCGCGAACCCGGGTCGCGGGACGCAGCCATGACTTCGATCAGGCCTTCGGCAATTTCCGGCACTTCGATGCGGAACAACTCAATCAGCATTTCCGGCGCGGTACGCGACAGGATCAACTGAGGGCCGCGGTTCTCGGTGCGGATTTCCTTGAGCAGCGCACGCAAACGCACGCCAACCCGGAAAGTTTCGCGGGAAATGATGTCTTCGCGAGCCAGCAACGCTTCAGCGTTGTTGCCCAGGTCGACGATCACGTTGTCGCGAGTCACTTTTTTCACGGTGCCGGAGATGATTTCCCCCAGGCGCTCGCGATAGGCGTCAACGACTTGAGCGCGCTCGGCTTCGCGGACCTTCTGCACGATGACTTGCTTGGCAGTCTGTGCAGCGATGCGGCCGAACTCGATGGATTCGATCTTTTCTTCGACGACATCACCGACCTGGGCGCCCGGGTGCGTTTCAGCAACCTTGCTCGGCCAGGTTTCGATGGCCGGATCATCAAGATCGGCTTCTTCGACGACCGTCCAGCGACGGAAAGTCTCGTAGGCACCGGTGTGGCGGTTGATTTCCACACGCAGATCAACTTCGTCTTCAAAACGCTTTTTGGTAGCAGTGGCCAGGGCCAGCTCCAGCGCTTCAAAAATCACGTTTGCCGGTACGCCCTTTTCATTGGATACCGACTCAACAACCAGCAGTACTTCTTTGCTCATCGTACGCCTCGCCTTTCGCAAGCCATTGGATCCGCGGGATCCGCGTCTCAGTCAAAACTGGGAATAATGTTGGCCTTGTCGATCATATCGATCGGCAACAGGAACTCATGGTCTTCTACCTGCACCACGACGTCCTGCTCTTCTACACCGCGCAGAAGGCCCTGAAAGTTGCGCCGCCCTTCAAAGGGAGAACGCAGCTTGATCTTCACTTGTTCACCGGCAAATTTTGCAAACTGATCAATAGTGAACAGTGGGCGTTCCATGCCAGGCGAGGAAACTTCGAGGGTGTATTCAACGGAGATCGGATCTTCAACATCCAGGACACCGCTGATCTGACGGCTGACAATGGCACAATCGTCCACCAGCACGCCGCCCTCTTTATCGATATAAACGCGCAACATTGAGTGGCGACCTTGAGCCGAAAACTCAATACCCCAGCATTCATAGCCTAGGGCCACGACCACCGGGGCCAACAAGGCCTGCAACTCTTCTAGCTTGCTCGACACCTGAACCCCCTCGTGCATGTATGTGCATGCTGTGCAAAATAAAAAAATGGGCGAAACGCCCATCCTTGAAACGCCGTCGAACAGCGGCGTTGAAAGTGTCCAGCTAACAAAAAGCCCCTTAAAAGGGGCTCCGCTAAAACTGGTTGCGGGGGCCGGATTTGAACCGACGACCTTCGGGTTATGAGCCCGACGAGCTACCAGACTGCTCCACCCCGCGACAAAGCTGGGGCGGAAGTATACGACCGATCCCTTACAGGGTCAATGTAACCTTCCACCTACAAGAAAGCCCGCAACAGCGGGCTCTCCTGATAATTGGTACCGAGAAGGGGACTCGAACCCCTACACCCTATGGGCACAACCACCTCAAGGTTGCGTGTCTACCAATTCCACCACCTCGGCAATACAGCGTTTACAACCTTCTTACTTCTGCTCTTGAGCTGGAGGCACGTCAGTCGCTGGAGTAGCCGACTTTTGCTCTTGAAGCACCGGGACATCATCAGAAGCCGGTTTTGCTTTTGGAACTTCCAACACTGCTGGATTTGGGAGACCTACTTGAGTCAGCACATGAGCTTTCTCTTTAGCAAAGTAACCTAACCCCAAGCTGGTTATGAAGAAACCGGCGGCAAGTATAGCAGTAAACTTACTAAGAAAGGTAGAGGAACCTTGGCTTCCGAACACAGTATTTGAAGCACCTGCCCCGAAAGACGCACCAGCGTCCGCACCTTTACCCTGCTGCAGCAAAACCAGAGCAACTACGCCCAGTGCACCCAGCAGATGAAAAACAACGATGACTGTTTCCAGCATTTTTTCAGTTTCCCGCGGCGCGACAAATCGCACCGAACTCATCTGCATTCAGGGAAGCTCCACCAATGAGCCCCCCATCGATATCCGGCATGCCGAACAGTTCGACCGCATTGGCCGCCTTCACGCTGCCGCCGTATAGAAGCCGCACACCTCGTGCGACCTCAGAATTCTCTGCCGCCAACTGCGCGCGGATGGCTGCGTGCACATCCTGCGCCTGTTGCGGCGAAGCAGTCAGCCCGGTGCCAATGGCCCAGACCGGCTCGTAAGCAATTACTGCATTTGCAAAGGCACCGACTCCCAGCTCCTCGATGATGCTGCCCAGCTGACGCCCGACAACCTCAAGAGTTTTACCGGACTCACGCTGCTCAAGGGTCTCCCCTATGCACAACACCGGAATCAAGCCGCAAGCCTGTGCCGCCGCGAATTTGCGATTGAGTGTCCCATCGCGCTCACCCATGATCTGGCGACGCTCGGAGTGCCCAACAAGCACCAGGGAACAACCCGCATCAACCAACTGACTCGGTGCAATCTCACCGGTCAATGCACCTTGCATGGATTCCACCGCAGAGTTCTGCGCGCCGACCTGAATCGACTTGCCTTTCAAGCCATCAATCACTTGATTGATATACAAGCAAGGCGGGAATACCGCGACATCAACACCGCTAGGCAAGGCCAGATGACGAAGGCCGTTGATCAGCTCAGCGACACTGGCGCGGGTACCGTGCATCTTCCAGTTACCAGCTACCATAGTGCGACGCATGCTGTACCTCGTCGGTCAAAGTGGGCGCAGATGTTACCCAACCACATCATCACTGGCAAGCCGAATTCAGGCGCAAACTTCAGTTACCAGTTTTGCCAGCTCTTCGGCATAGCCGCGAACCTGTGTTTCGTCCTCGCCTTCGACCATTACGCGCACCAAAGGCTCGGTGCCTGACTTGCGCAGCAAGACCCGGCCACGGCCCGCCATGGCCGCAGTGACGCGCTCGCTGGCCTCTTTGACGGCCGGATGCTCGATAGGGTTATCACCGCCCGCAAAGCGCACGTTCAGCAGTACCTGCGGGCACTTGCGCAGCGCCTGGCGTGCCTGGGCGAGGCTTTCTTCACGACGACGCAGCGCCAACAGCACCTGCAGCGCCGCAATGATCGCATCGCCGGTAGTCGTGTGCTGGAAGCAGACGACATGCCCGGAATTTTCGCCACCCACTTGCCAATTGCGCTCCAGCAGCTCAGCGATCACGTAGCGGTCACCAACATTGGCGCGCACAAACGGAATGCCCAGATCTGCCAGGGCCAGCTCCAGGCCGAGATTACTCATCAGGGTGCCGACGACACCGCCTTGCAGCTTGTTACGTTCGTGCAAATCACGGGCGATGATGAACAAGAGGTCGTCGCCATCAACAATTGCACCGGTGTGGTCGACCATCAATACCCGGTCGCCATCGCCATCAAACGCGATGCCCAGGTCAGCATGCTCGGCCAGAACCGCCGCCTGCAACTGCCCCATATGGGTCGAGCCGCAGTTGTCGTTGATGTTCAAGCCGTTGGGCTGAGCCGACAGCACAGTAACGTCTGCGCCAAGCTCCTTGAACACACTCGGCGCCACCTTGTAAGTCGCACCGTGGGCGCAGTCGATGACGACTTTCAGCCCGGCAAAATTGGTGCTGCTCGGCACGCTGCTTTTGCAGAACTCGATGTAACGACCAGAAGCGTCGTTAATCCGTGACACCTTGCCCAACTTGCTCGATTCGACGACGGTCATCGGCGCATCCAGCAACTCTTCGATCATGTGCTCGATCTCGTCCGGCAGCTTGGTGCCCTGGCCCGAGAAGAACTTGATACCGTTGTCATCGTGAGGATTGTGCGAAGCACTGATCACAATACCGGCTTCAGCGTGAAAGGTACGCGTCAGGTAAGCGATCGCTGGCGTAGGCATCGGCCCCAACAGCATCACATCAGCACCGGCGGCGGACAACCCGGCCTCCAGCGCGGACTCAAACATGTAACCCGAGATACGGGTGTCCTTGCCCACCAGAATGCGGCAGGCGCCCATGCTGCGGAACGCCATACCGGCGGCCCAGCCCAGCTTGAGCATGAAATCTGGAGTAATCGGGAATTCGCCGACCCGACCGCGAATGCCATCGGTGCCAAAATATTTTTTAGTCATAAGTGCTCCATCATTCTTATTCGGCTGATTCAACCGCTGCGATCATCCGCACTACATCTACCGTCTCGGCCACGTCATGCACACGCAAGATACGCGCGCCCTTGACCACGGCAAGTGCCGCCAGCGCGAGGCCGCCATGCAGCCGCTCGCCCACCGGACGATTCAACGCCAGACCTATCATGCTCTTGCGCGAAACCCCGACCAACAGGGGGCGACCAAGGGCATGCAGGGATTCCATATGCTTGAACAGGCTTAAATTGTGCTGCAGGGTCTTGGCAAAGCCAAATCCCGGATCAAGGATGATCCGCTCGGGGGCAATACCCACAGCAGCACATTGAGCCATGCGCTCGGCAAGAAACCCCTTCACCTCACCGACCAGATCGTCGTAATGCGGGTCGTCCTGCATCGTCCCAGGCTCACCGAGCATATGCATCAGGCAAACCGGCAAGCCGGTAGCTGCGGCCGCATCAAGGGCGCCGTCGCGCTGCAGGGACCGCACATCGTTGATCAGCCCTGCGCCCAACCGCGCGGTTTCGCGCATGACGGCAGGTGTCGAGGTGTCGACAGAAATGATGACGTCCAGCTCTCGATGGATGCGCTCGACAATCGGTGCAACCCGCTCCAACTCCTCCAGGGGAGAAACTGCGCGCGCTCCAGGACGGGTCGACTCACCACCGACGTCAATCAGGGTCGCACCGGCAGCCACCATAGCTTCCGCATGACGCAACGCGACATCCAGCTGACTGAAGCGGCCACCGTCGGAAAAGGAATCTGGGGTTACGTTAAGAATGCCCATAACGTGTGTATGGGCCAAATCAAGAACCCGGCTGCCGCAAGGCAACCGGGTCGAGGACAACGCAGAAGTCATTTCAAACCTTAATGGTCAGCAGCCGGGCCGCCGATCGGGGTTTCAGGGCGTTCGTTCTGTACCACCGGCGGCGTGCCCGAAGTACCCGACCCCCCTTCCCAATCGCGAGGCTCGCGAGGCGTACGACCGGCCATGATGTCGTCGATCTGCTCGGCATCAATGGTCTCGTACTTCATCAGGGCATCAGCCATGGCGTCGAGCTTGTCACGGTTGTCGGTAAGGATCTGCTTGGCCGTGCCGTAGCACTGATCAATGATGCTGCGCACTTCCGAGTCGATCAGCTTCGCCGTCTCGCCGGAGAAGCTGGCAGCTTGACCGCCACCACCGCGCCCCAGGAACACTTCGCCTTCTTCCTCGGCGTACATCAAAGGACCAAGCTTTTCCGACAGGCCCCATTTGGTGACCATGTTCCGTGCAATCTGGCTGGCACGCATGATGTCGTTGGACGCACCGGTAGTCACACCGTCGAAGCCCAGGGTCATCTCTTCAGCGATCCGGCCGCCATACAGCGAACAGATCTGGCTGATCAGCGCACGCTTGGAGAGGCTGTAGCGATCCTCTTCCGGCAGGAACATGGTGACACCCAGCGCCCGACCACGAGGAATGATCGACACTTTGTAGACCGGGTCATGCTCAGGCACAACGCGACCGACAATAGCGTGACCGGCTTCGTGATAGGCGGTGTTCTGCTTCTCTTTCTCGGACATGACCATGGATTTGCGCTCGGCACCCATCATGATCTTGTCTTTCGCCAGCTCGAACTCTTTCATTTCAACGATGCGCTTGCCGGTACGGGCAGCGAACAGCGAAGCTTCGTTCACCAGGTTCGCAAGGTCAGCACCGGAGAAGCCTGGAGTACCACGGGCAATCACGGCCGGAGCCACGTCGTCGCCCATTGGCACTTTGCGCATGTGCACTTTCAGAATCTGTTCACGACCGCGAATGTCCGGCAGACCCACCACAACCTGACGGTCAAAACGGCCCGGACGCAGCAGCGCAGGGTCGAGTACGTCCGGACGGTTGGTCGCGGCGATCACGATGATGCCGTCATTCATTTCGAAGCCATCCATCTCAACCAGCAACTGGTTGAGAGTCTGCTCACGCTCATCATGACCGCCGCCCATGCCGGCGCCACGATGGCGACCAACAGCGTCGATTTCATCGATGAAGATGATGCATGGCGCGTGCTTCTTGGCCTGTTCGAACATATCGCGAACACGGCTGGCACCCACACCGACGAACATTTCGACGAAGTCGGAACCGGAAATGGTGAAAAACGGCACCTTGGCTTCGCCCGCAATGGCCTTCGCCAACAGGGTTTTACCGGTACCTGGCGGGCCAACCATCAGCACGCCGCGAGGAATACGGCCGCCCAGGCGCTGGAACTTGCCCGGATCGCGCAGGAACTCAACCAGTTCGCCTACTTCTTCCTTGGCTTCGTCGCAACCGGCGACGTCAGCCAGGGTGGTTTTCACCTGATCTTCGGAAAGCAGGCGCGCCTTGCTCTTGCCGAAGCTCATTGGCCCGCCCTTGCCTCCCGCACCACCTTGCATCTGGCGCATGAAGAACATGAACACGGCGATAATCACCAATATCGGGAAGCTGGCCACCAGCAACTGGGTCCAGATGCTCTGCTGCTCAGGCTGTTTGCCTTCAACAACCACGTGGTTATCCACCAGGTCGCCGATCAGGCCATTGTCCTGGATTGCCGGACGGATGGTCTTGAAGCTGTCGCCATCGTTGCGCTTGCCGGTAATCACGTAGCCATCAACTGCTACGCGCTCGACCTTGCCATCCTTAACTTGCTGGATGAAGTCGGAATAGTTGAGGGTCTGCGGCTCGTTAGGGCTGGAGAAGTTGTTCATCACCGTCACGAGGACAGCCGCGATGATCAACCACAGGATCAGATTCTTTGCCATATCGTTCAATTAACTACCCTCTGAAGCAAGCTCCGCTACTGGCGCGTGCTTCGCATGATATTCACCGGCCTAACTTACTACATTACCTACAACTCTGGCAGGCGCCGTCTGTAACCCTTTGTGAAACTTTGACTACACAATATTCGTAAAGCTTCGTGACGAAAGCGATATAAAAAAACCTATCGCCTCCGTCAAATTTCTCAAAAACGCTCTTCACTGGCAGCGCCTTCAATGCCACGGAAACCGCGACCCAGCAAATACTGCTCGCGAGACCTGTCCCGGGAAGAGTCAGGCTTGCGTGTCTGTACCTTGTCGAACAGCTTGCGGATGTTCTTGTGATACTCGTCGAAGCCTTCACCCTGGAAGACCTTGACCAGAAAGTCACCACCCGGACGTAGTACCCGTCCTGCCAGATCCAATGCCAGTTCGCAGAGGAACATGGCCCGCGGCATATCAACAGCGGGTAATCCACTCATATTGGGGGCCATATCGGAAATCACAAGGTCTACCTGCGAATTTCCGACCGCCTCCAGGATCTGTGCCAACACTTCATCCTGGGTAAAATCGCCGTGAACAAAGGTCACATCCGGGATGCTGTCCATTTCCAGGATATCGGAAGCGATCAAACGACCCTGCCCACCAATCAGACGACTGGTCACCTGGGACCAGCCACCCGGGGCGGCACCAAGGTCGATAACGCTCATGCCAGGACGGATCAACTTGTCCTTTTCCTGGATCTCCAGCAGCTTGTAGCTGGCCCGGGAACGGTAGCCATCCTTTTGCGCCATTTTGACGTAAGGGTCGTTGAAATGCTCTTGCAGCCACTTAAGGCTAGTTTTGGAACGGGCCACGGGCCACCTCGAAAATAAAACGGGTCGTGATTAACTGGGCGGTCCCGGACTCGCTCGGGTAAACTGGCCGCCGCTTTTTACAAGATCAGACGCAGGGGTCAGATTATGCCGCTCACTCAAGAGCAGAAGAAACAGTACAAATCCATTGGCCACCATCTGAAACCAGTTTTGATTGTGGCTGACAACGGTTTGACTGAAGGTGTGTTAGCCGAACTTGAACGCGCATTGGGCGATCATGAGCTGATTAAGATCAAGGTCAGCATCCTTGATCGCGAGGCGCGCCTGGCAGCCATTGCAGAACTGTGCAAGGTTGGCAAAGCGGACCTGGTTCAGGTCATCGGCAAGATGGCGCTGCTGTATCGCAAGAACTTCAGCGTCAACAAGCAATTGTCGAACGTACACCGCTTCAAGTGAAACAAGGGTCACGGGCGTGCTTCGCGCGCCCTGCCACTCC
This sequence comes from Pseudomonas sp. TH32, assembly GCF_016650855.1. Taxonomy (NCBI): domain Bacteria; kingdom Pseudomonadati; phylum Pseudomonadota; class Gammaproteobacteria; order Pseudomonadales; family Pseudomonadaceae; genus Pseudomonas; species Pseudomonas sp. TH32. The sequence continues at coordinate 737,665 of NZ_JAEKFA010000001.1, forward strand.
ATCCTGGCGCCGGCTGAACAACCAGTACCAACCCGGAAAACCCTAGCACAAGATAGCTGAAGAGCTGCCAGCGCAACGCTTCCGGCAGAAAGATGCGCACCACGCAAAACATTGCGCACGCATACAGCGCCATCAACAGCAGTTGCCCGCGAATATCCCGCCACAAACTCCCCAAGCCTTCGGCCTTGATCAGCACCAGCGCCTGAAGCGTCACGCACGCCGCTGCAAAACCCACCAGCAACGCACTTAGTAATCCGCCGACCTCATCGATCAGCAACGGTGCCAGGCCAATCAGGCCCAGCGCCGGCAGTACACCAATATGTAATAGCCATAGGCCGCCAACCCAAAGCATCTGGGCAAACTGCCAAAGCATGGCGCCCGCATGAAGCGGGCGCCTTCTTTCAGATGTGACGAACTTCGACAATCTCGTACTCGATCACGCCACCAGGCGTCTTGACGGCCACCACATCGCCCTCTTCCTTGGCAATCAAGGCGCGGGCCAGCGGCGAACCGACAGAGATCTTGCCGAGTTTGAAGTCGGCCTCGTCTTCACCCACGATGTGGTAAACCACGCTTTCGTCAGTCTCGACGTTGGCGATTTCCACGGTGGTGCCGAAAATCACCTTGCCAGTCTTCGGGATGGTGGTGACGTCGATAACCACCGAGTTCTGCAGGCGGCCTTCGATATCACGGATCCGCGCCTCGACCATACCTTGCTGCTCGCGGGCAGCATGGTATTCGGCGTTTTCCTTCAGGTCACCCAATTCCCGGGCCGTACCGATGTCCTGGCTCAGCTTCGGACGGACGACCTTGGTCAGGTGGGCGTGCTCTTCTTCCAGGGCTTTTGCGCCCTGGACGGTCATTGGGTATTTGATCATGCCTTCAATCCTGCGTGTAGATCCTGCAAGCGGCGCACGGTTTTTTCAGGACCGAACTTGAGCGCTTCGCAGATAGCTTCGCCAGCAGCAATGGTGGTGGTGCAGTAGATCTTGTGCTGCAAGGCGTTACGACGAATGGAGTAGGAGTCCGCGATCGACTGGCGACCTTCGGTGGTGTTGATGATCAGGGTGACTTCGTCATTCTTGATCATGTCGACCACGTGCGGACGGCCTTCCGTCACCTTGTTCACGCGACGCACTTTCAGGCCGGCAGCCTCGATCAGCTTGGCGGTCCCGGCAGTAGCCACGACTTCGAAGCCCAAGTTGATCAGATCACGGGCCACGCCTGCAACCAGTGGCTTGTCATCATCACGCACGCTGATGAACGCAGTACCGCCGGTCGGCAGCACTTCGCTGGCGCCCATCTGGGCCTTGGCGAACGCTTCACCGAAGGTATCGCCCACACCCATCACTTCACCGGTGGACTTCATCTCTGGGCCCAGGATCGGGTCCACGCCAGGGAATTTGGCGAATGGGAACACCGCCTCTTTCACACTGTAGAAGTTCGGAATGATTTCCTTGGTGAAGCCGATTTCCTTCAGGGTCTTACCGGCCATCACACGAGCGGCAATCATCGCCAGGGAAACACCGATGCACTTGGAAACAAATGGCACGGTACGCGAAGCGCGCGGGTTGACTTCGATGACGTAGATGTCTTCGCCTTGCAGCGCCAACTGTACGTTCATCAGGCCGACCACACCCAGTTCCAGGGCCATTTTCTTGACCTGTTCGCGCATCTCATCCTGGATGTGCGCCGGCAGCGAGTAAGGCGGCAGCGAGCAAGCGGAGTCACCGGAGTGAACGCCAGCCTGTTCGATGTGCTGCATGATCGCGCCGATCACGACGTCGGTGCCGTCGCAGACCGCATCCACGTCCATCTCGATGGCGCAGTTGAGGAAGTGGTCCAGCAGCACCGGGCTGTCGTTGGACACTTTCACCGCGTCACGCAGGTAACGCTTGAGCTCTTCTTCTTCGTAGACGATTTCCATCGCCCGGCCGCCCAATACGTAGGACGGACGCACCACCAGCGGGTAACCAATCTTGCTGGCTGCGCGGATCGCTTCGTCTTCGCTGCGCACGGTGGCGTTTGGTGGCTGACGCAGGTTCAGGCGCTCAACCATCTGCTGGAAGCGCTCACGGTCTTCGGCACGGTCGATAGCGTCAGGGCTGGTACCGATGATCGGCACGCCAGCGGCTTCGAGTGCGCGAGCCAGTTTCAACGGGGTTTGGCCGCCGTACTGGACGATCACGCCTTTTGGCTTCTCGACGCGACAGATTTCCAGTACGTCTTCCAGCGTTACTGGCTCGAAGTACAGACGGTCGGACGTGTCGTAGTCGGTGGAAACAGTTTCCGGGTTGCAGTTGACCATAATGGTCTCGTACCCGTCTTCGCGCAGGGCGAGAGCGGCATGTACGCAGCAATAATCGAACTCGATGCCTTGGCCGATACGGTTTGGACCGCCACCCAGGATCATGATTTTGTCGCGGCCCGACGGCGCGGCTTCGCACTCTTCCTCGTAGGTGGAGTACATATACGCGGTGTCGGTGGCGAACTCGGCCGCGCAGGTATCAACGCGCTTGTAGACCGGGAAGATATCCAGCTTGTGGCGATGCGTGCGCAGGTTCTTCTCGGTCACACCCAGCAGCTTGGCCAGGCGCATGTCGGAGAAACCTTTGCGCTTGAGGCGGAACATCAGGTCGCGATCGATAGAGGACAGACCCAGGGTCTTGACCTTCTCTTCTTCCTTGATCAGATCTTCGATCTGCACCAGGAACCACGGGTCGATCATGTTCATGCCGAAGATGTCTTCGACGGTCATGCCGGCGCGGAAAGCATCGGCCACGTACCAGATACGCTCGGCACCCGGCACGGTCAGCTCGCGCTTGAGCACGCTCATACTTTCCGGGTTGCTCAGGTCGAGCTTCTCGTCCAGGCCGCAAACACCTACTTCCAGGCCACGCAGGGCTTTCTGCAAGGACTCCTGGAAGGTCCGGCCGATAGCCATGACTTCACCGACCGACTTCATCTGCGTGGTCAGGCGGGCGTCGGCTTTCGGGAATTTCTCGAAAGCAAAGCGTGGCAGCTTGGTGACGACGTAGTCGATCGACGGCTCGAAGGATGCAGGTGTTGCGCCGCCAGTAATTTCGTTCTGCAGCTCGTCCAGTGTGTAACCGATCGCCAGCTTGGCAGCGATGCGCGCAATCGGGAAGCCGGTAGCTTTCGATGCCAGCGCCGAAGAACGCGATACACGCGGGTTCATCTCGATCACAACCATGCGGCCAGTGTCCGGGCAGATGCCGAACTGGACGTTGGAGCCACCGGTTTCCACGCCGATCTCACGCAGCACCGCCAAAGAGGCGTTACGCATGATCTGGTATTCCTTGTCCGTCAGGGTCTGTGCAGGCGCAACGGTGATGGAGTCACCGGTGTGCACGCCCATTGGGTCAAAGTTTTCGATGGAGCAAACGATGATGCAGTTGTCCTTCTTATCGCGGACAACCTCCATCTCATATTCTTTCCAGCCGATCAGGGATTCGTCGATCAGCAGCTCTTTGGTCGGAGACAAGTCCAGGCCGCGGGCGCAGATTTCTTCGAACTCTTCACGGTTGTAAGCGATACCGCCGCCGGTGCCGCCCATGGTGAAGGACGGACGGATGATGCACGGGAAGCCCAGGCGTTCCAGGACCGCATTGGCCTCTTCCATGCTGTGGGCGATACCCGAGCGCGGGCAGTCAAGGCCGATGGATTTCATCGCCTTGTCGAAACGCGAGCGGTCTTCAGCCTTGTCGATGGTGTCGGCATTGGCGCCGATCATCTCTACGCCGAACTTCTCCAGGACGCCTTCGCGCTCCAGGTCCAGTGCGCAGTTCAGGGCGGTCTGGCCACCCATGGTTGGCAGCAGCGCGTCCGGACGCTCTTTCTCGATGATCTTGGCAACGGTCTGCCACTTGATCGGCTCGATGTAGGTGGCGTCGGCCATGTCCGGGTCGGTCATGATCGTGGCCGGGTTGGAGTTCACCAGGATGACGCGGTAACCCTCTTCGCGCAGGGCTTTGCAGGCCTGGGCGCCGGAGTAGTCGAATTCGCAGGCCTGGCCGATCACGATCGGGCCAGCGCCGAGAATCAGGATGCTTTTTATGTCTGTACGTTTTGGCATGGGTTTGTCACTCAAATCCGCAGGTCAGTCGGCAAGCCGTCTTGAACAATCTTTGAAGAGCCTGAGGGGGCCGCCGGTTTCCCGGGCCACCCTCAGGCCGCTCAGTTAGCGTCGCTTGGCCATCTCATTGATGAAACGGTCGAACAGCGGCGCTACGTCGTTCGGGCCCGGGCTTGCTTCAGGGTGGCCCTGGAAGCTGAACGCGCTCTTGTCGGTGCGCTCAATGCCTTGCAGGGAACCGTCGAACAGCGACTTGTGAATCGCCCGGACATTGCCCGGCAGAGTCGCTTCATCCACCGCAAAACCGTGGTTCTGGCTGGTGATCATTACAACGCCAGTGTCCAGATCCTGCACAGGGTGGTTGGCACCGTGGTGGCCGTGGCCCATTTTCAGGGTCTTGGCGCCGGAGGCCAGGGCCAACAGTTGGTGGCCGAGGCAGATGCCGAATACCGGGATCTCGGTTTCCAGCACTTCCTTGATCGCCTTGATGGCGTAGTCGCAAGGCTCAGGGTCACCCGGGCCGTTGGACAGGAACACGCCGTCCGGCTGCAGGGCCAGCACATCGCTGGCCGGGGCTTGCGCAGGCACCACGGTCACGCGGCAACCGCGCTCGACCAACATGCGCAGGATGTTGTGCTTGATACCGTAGTCGTAGGCCACGACGTGGTAAGGCAACTCGGAAGCTTCGATAGTCGCGTGGCTGTCGGTCTTCAAGTCCCAGACAGTGGAGCGCCACTCGTACTGTTCCTTGGTGCTGACGACTTTCGCCAGGTCCATGCCTTTCAGGCCAGGGAAACCTTGGGCCGCTGCAATCGCCGCTTCTTCGGAGATGTTGTCACCGGCCATGATGCAGCCGTTCTGCGAACCTTTTTCACGCAGGATGCGTGTCAGGCGACGCGTATCGATACCGGCGATCGCCACAACGTTGTTGGCTTTCAGGTAATCGGACAGGGACATCGTGTTACGCCAGTTGCTCGCAACCAGTGGCAGGTCACGAATTACCAGACCCGCCGACCAGACACGATCAGACTCGGCGTCTTCCGGTGTAGTACCGGTGTTACCGATGTGCGGATAGGTCAGGGTAACGATCTGTTGGGCGTAGGAAGGATCGGTAAGGATTTCCTGATAGCCGGTCATGGCGGTGTTGAACACCACCTCTCCAACGGTCTGACCGTCGGCTCCAATGGCTTCGCCGCGAAAAATGCTGCCATCAGCAAGGGCGAGTATGGCTGGCTTAGTCAAGAAGACCTCCCGTAAATAAAGCCTGAAAGGGCGATCGCAGGTTGTAAAAAAGCGGAGTGACGTATGGACACGTCACCCCGCTTCTTCACCGAATTATTCTGCGCGCTTTTAGTGGACACACTAAAGCTGTAGCTTACAGAAAAAGGCTTTTTTGGTCCACCGCTAATGAGCCTTAAAGGCAGGGGAATGCGACAGGACGTCGCTTAGCGGGTAAAAACGGGGCCTTAGAATAGTCCTGAGGCCCCGTTTTAGCTACTTCTTAATGCAGATCCAGCACGTCACGCATGTCGTACAGGGCCGGCGTACGACCCTCCAGCCAAAGCGCCGCACGTACGGCACCCTTGGCGAATGTCATGCGGCTCGACGCCTTGTGAGTAATCTCAAGACGCTCGCCCTCGGTTGCGAACAGCACCGTGTGGTCGCCCACCACGTCACCGCCGCGAACAGTGGCAAAGCCGATGGTGTCGTGAGCACGAGCGCCGGTGTGACCTTCACGGCCATACACCGCGACCTTCGACAGATCCCGCCCAAGGGCATCGGCAATCGCCTCGCCCATGCGCAATGCCGTACCCGACGGCGCATCGATCTTGTGCCGGTGATGAGTCTCGATGATCTCGATGTCAGCCTCATCACCCATCACTCGCGCCGCCATGTCGAGCAGCTTCAGCGAGAGGTTGACGCCAACGCTGAAGTTGGCGGCGAACACGATAGGAATATCCTTGCCCGCCTCCACCAGCAGTTGCTTCTGCTCGGCATTCAGGCCGGTCGTACCGATCACCATGGCCTTGCCCGCCTTGCGGCAGAACGCCAGGTTCTTCAGCATCACTTCCGGCAGGGTAAAGTCGATCAGCACGTCGAACTCGTCGGCGACCTGCTCCAGGTTGCCGCACAACGAAACACCGATCCGCCCCAGGGACGCCAACTCACCCGCATCTGCACCAATCAAGGTGCTGCCGGGACGAACAATCGCCGCTGTCAGCCCGGACGCCGGCGAGCGCGCCTGTACGGCCTCCACCAAGGTCTTGCCCATGCGCCCGGCAGCGCCCATCACCGCGATACGTCGCATACTCAATTCCTTACAGGTCGCCGAAGAAGCGCTTCACGCCTTCGAACCAGCCAGTGGTCTTTGGCGAATGAGTATCGTCGCCCGCCAGGGAGCTGCGGAACTCTTCCAACAGTTCGCGCTGACGACGCCCCAGATTCACCGGCGTCTCTACCGCCACACGGCACATCAAGTCGCCAGCACCGCCACCGCGCACCGGCGCAACGCCTTTGCCACGGATACGGAACTGCTTGCCGGTCTGCGTACCCTCAGGAATCTTCAGCTTGACCCGGCCGTCCAGCGTCGGGATTTCAAGCTCGCCACCCAAGGCAGCATCAACAAAGCTGATCGGCACTTCACAGAACAGATGCTTGCCGTCGCGCTGGAAGATCGAGTGCTCACGCACATTGATCACCACGTACAGGTCGCCCGTTGGGCCACCCTGAGTGCCCGCCTCGCCTTCGCCCGACAGACGAATGCGGTCGCCGGTATCAACACCCGCCGGCACCTTCACCGAGAGGGTCTTGTACTCTTCGACACGCCCTTCGCCGTGGCACGAGTCGCACGGGTCGGAGATGATCTTGCCCTGGCCATGGCAACGCGGGCAGGTTTGCTGCACCGAGAAGAAGCCTTGCTGCATGCGCACCTGGCCGATACCGCCGCACGTCGGGCAGGTGATCGGCGAGGAGCCTTTCTTGGCGCCCGAACCATCGCACGGCTTGCAGTTGACCAGCGTCGGAACCCGGATATTAACGCTGGTGCCGCGCACCGCTTCTTCCAGGTTCAACTCCAGGGTATAGCGCAGGTCGCTGCCACGCTGGGCACCGCCACGCTGACCACCGCGGCCGCCGCCAAAGAAGTCGCTGAACACGTCGCCGAAAATATCGGAGAAGTTCTGGCCACCAAACCCGGCACCGCCGCCACCCATGCTCGGGTCGACGCCAGCGTGGCCGTACTGATCGTAAGCGGCTCGCTTGTTTGGATCACACAGGCATTCGTAGGCCTCGTTGGCCTCTTTGAACAGGTCTTCGGATTCTTTGTTATCCGGATTACGGTCCGGGTGGTGCTTCATTGCCAGGCGACGGTAAGCCTTTTTCAGGTCCGCCTCGCTGGAGCCGCGCTCCACACCCAACACTTCGTAATAGTCACGCTTTGCCATAAGTCTTTGCACTCTTAAGGACGTCCGGCAAAACCCTCCTGAGCCTTGCCAAACTCGTTGAGCCCCAATACAGGCCCGGACCCAACTCACGTCAATTCAACGATCCTGGTCGTTACTGCTTTCAGCCGGCAACCGGCCAAAAACGCGGTGAATGTCGTCCGGAAAGCAGGAGCATTCCCGATCACACCGCCAGCATCCGAGCGTTGTCGCATGCTGTAAAAATTCGCGTACCCCAGACACGCCAACGCGGGAGCAAGCTCCCGCGCGGCGACATCCTACCAGTCACCGCTTGTGAGCGGTCAACCGGGCGACCAAGTTACTTCTGGTCTTTAACTTCTTCGAACTCGGCATCGACAACATCGTCGTGCTTGGCTTCAGGTTCTGCCTGGTGTGCAGCACCGTCAGCCGGCTGGCCTTGTTCGGCGTACATCTTCTGAGCGACTGGCGCGGAGACTTTCGACAGTTCTTCAACCTTGGCTTCGATAGCGGCCTTGTCGTCACCTTTAACGGCGGCTTCCAGGGCAACTACTGCGGCTTCGATTGCAGTTTTCTCTTCGGCAGTCACTTTGTCGCCAGCGTCAGCGATCATTTTGCGAGTCGAGTGAACCAGCGCGTCGCCTTGGTTGCGGGCTGCGGCCAGCTCTTCGAACTTGCGGTCTTCGTCGGCGTTGGCTTCAGCATCACGGATCATCTGCTGGATTTCTTCCTCGGACAGACCCGAGTTAGCCTTGATCACGATCGACTGAGTCTTGCCAGTGGCCTTGTCTTTGGCGCCTACGTGCAGAATGCCGTTGGCGTCGATGTCGAAGGTCACTTCAATTTGCGGCACGCCACGTGGTGCTGGTGGAATCTCGGCCAGGTCGAACTTGCCCAGGGACTTGTTCTGACCCGCTTGCTTACGCTCACCTTGCAGCACGTGAATGGTCACGGCGCCCTGGTTGTCGTCGGCAGTCGAGAACACTTGCGATTTCTTGGTAGGAATCGTGGTGTTTTTCTCGATCAGCGCGGTCATCACGCCACCCATGGTTTCGATACCCAGGGTCAGCGGGCTTACGTCCAGCAGCAGAACGTCTTTCACGTCGCCGGCCAATACCGCGCCCTGGATGGCAGCACCCATGGCAACAGCTTCGTCCGGGTTCACGTCTTTACGCGCTTCTTTACCGAAGAACTCGGTAACCAGCTTCTGAACCAGTGGCATACGGGTCTGACCGCCTACCAGGATCACGTCGTTGATCGCGCCAACGTCGATACCCGAGTCTTTCAACGCAATGCGGCAAGGCTCGATGGTGCGTTGAACCAGGTCTTCTACCAGCGCTTCCAGCTTGGCGCGGGAGATTTTCACGTTCAAGTGCTTAGGACCGGTAGCGTCTGCAGTGATGTACGGCAGGTTCACGTCGGTCGAATTGCTCGAAGACAGTTCGATCTTGGCTTTCTCAGCGGCTTCTTTCAGGCGCTGCATGGCCAGCGGGTCACCTTTGAGGTTCATGCCGCTTTCTTTCTTGAATTCGTCAACGAGGTAGTCGATCAGACGAATGTCAAAGTCTTCACCGCCCAGGAACGTGTCACCGTTGGTGGCCAACACTTCAAACTGGTGCTCGCCATCGACTTCAGCGATTTCGATCACGGAAACGTCGAAGGTACCGCCACCCAGGTCGTAGACGATCACGGTGTGGTCGCCCTTGGCCTTGTCCATACCGTAGGCCAGAGCGGCTGCGGTTGGTTCGTTGATGATACGTTTTACGTCCAGGCCAGCAATACGGCCGGCGTCTTTGGTCGCCTGGCGCTGGCTGTCGTTGAAGTAGGCCGGAACGGTGATCACCGCTTCAGTCACTGCTTCACCGAGGTAGTCTTCGGCGGTTTTCTTCATCTTTTTCAAGATTTCAGCCGAGATTTGTGGCGGCGACATTTTCTGGCCGTTCACTTCAACCCAGGCGTCACCGTTGTCAGCCTTGGCGATTTTGTACGGGACCATCTTGATGTCTTTCTGTACGACTTCTTCGTCGAACTTACGACCGATCAGACGCTTCACCGCGTACAGGGTGTTATGCGGATTGGTCACAGCTTGACGCTTGGCGGACTGGCCCACCAGGATTTCGCCGTCGTTGGCATAGGCCACGATGGACGGGGTGGTACGTGCGCCTTCGGCGTTTTCAATAACTTTGGATACGCCGTTTTCCAGCACGGAGACGCAGGAGTTGGTAGTCCCCAGGTCGATACCGATAATTTTGCCCATGATTTACTCTCCCGAAACTTAGATTTTGTTGCCGCAGCAGTGGTGGCTAACTGCGGCAGTACTTAAACGCTTGACTTATAGATGGGGCCGTTACGACTTATTTCAAGCCTGCTCATCAATCGAAGGTGCAACCGGTGCAGGAGCCTTGCTCACCACAACCATTGCCGGGCGCAGAAGGCGACCGTTGAGCTGGTAACCCTTCTGGAACACCTTCAATACGCTGTTCGGCTCAAGATCAGCGTTTTCCTGCATCGCCATCGCTTGATGATGCTCGGCATTGAACGGCTCGCCGCCTTGCGGATCGATGGCTTCCAGCTGATAACGCTTCAGGGTGTCCTGGAACATTTTCAGGGTCAGTTCGATCCCTTCGCGCATTGGGCGGATGTTTTCGTCGTCCGGGTTGGACAGCTCAAGGCCACGCTCCAGGCTGTCGATGATCGGCAACAGATCACCGGCAAATTTTTCCAGGGCGAATTTGTGAGCTTTTTCTACATCCTGCTCGGCGCGGCGGCGGACGTTCTGCAGATCGGCGGCAACACGCAACGATTGATCCTGTGCGCCTGCCAATTGCTCTTCGAGCACTTGCACACGAGCGGCCAGGTCTTCACCTGCTGCCTGGTTGGCGTCTGGATTTTGCGTATCCTGCGTCTGTTCGTCAGCCATAGATTTCTCCTTTCAAAATCATGCGCGAACTCGACTCGCGCTTCTGTTCCGGTATATGGGGCCACAATTTTCAGGTTCAAGGGTTGAGGCGTTACCAAAAGTCTTCACTTGTCCTGGATCAATTCCTGCCGGTCATTCCTCGTCGCACTTAAAAAGACATCCATTCAAGCAAATCGGACTAAGCATCAGGATTGTCACCCTCAAACAAAACACTGTATAAATAACCAGACCTAAAGCCTGGGAGCGGCCGTCATGCTGGTGCACCTGTCCGTACATAACTACGCCATCGTTGAACATCTGGATCTTGAACTGGATCGCGGGATGAGCGTAATCACAGGCGAAACCGGCGCCGGCAAGTCGATCATGCTCGACGCCCTGGGGCTGACCCTCGGCGACCGCGCCGACAGCGGCGTGGTTCGCCCCGGCGCCGACAAGGCCGACATCCTCGCCACCTTTGACCTGGCTGACATCCCGGAAGCCGAAGCCTGGCTTGCCGAGCGCGACCTTAATAATGACGGGCCGTGCATCCTGCGCCGGGTGATCACTGCCGAAGGGCGCTCCCGCGGCTATATAAACGGTACGCCCTGCCCGCTCGGTGATTTGAAAGCCCTGGGCGAGCTGCTGATCGACATCCACAGCCAGCATGAACACCAATCCCTGCTGAAAACCGACACCCATCGCCGGCTGCTCGACGAATACGCGGGCGCCACCGACCTGGCGCGCCAAGTGCAATTGGCCGCCCAGCGCTGGCGCCAAACGCGCCAGGAACTGGAGCGCCTCTCCAATTCCGGCGACGAGCAGCGCGCCCGCCACCAGCTGCTCAGCTATCAACTGGAAGAACTCGAAAGCCTGGGGCTCGGCGAGACCGAACTGGAGCAACTGGAACAGGAACACAAGAACCTGACCAACGCCGAGACCCTGCTGGGTATCTGCCGGCAAGTGGTGGAACAGTGCAGCGAAAGTGATTCCGGGAATGTGCTCAACGCGCTGACTGCTAGCCTGAACCGCCTGTCCAGCGTGAATAACGCCTCAGGCTCGCTGAATGAAGCCACTACGCTGCTGACCAGCGCGCAAATCCAGGTGGAAGAAGCCGTGGGCGAGCTGAACCGTTTTCTTGATCACTTCGATGCCGACCCGGCTCGCCTGCAAGATATAGAAGAGCGCCTGGACACCATCTACACCCTGGCGCGCAAACACCGGATCCAGCCGACCGAAGTCGCGACCATGCAGCAAAAGCTGCTGGATGAGATCGAAACCCTGAACGCGAACGATGAGTCCATCGAGCGGCTGGGTGAAGAGCTGGCCTCCTTTGCTCGCCATTATCATGAGAAGGCCCGGGAGCTGAGCGACCTGCGCCATCAGGCAGCAACCGGCCTGGCCAGCGCAGTGGAACAGGAAATCCAGCGCCTGGGCATGCCCGGCGGGCGCTTCACCATCGAGCTGCACACCAACACCAGCAACGAGCTGCTGCCCAACGGCCTTGAACAGGTAGAACTGCTGGTCAGTGCGAACCCGGGCCAACCCCTCAAGGCATTGGCTAAAGTAGCGTCCGGTGGCGAGCTGTCACGGATCAGCCTCGCGATCCAGGTGATCACCGCGCAGACCTCCCGTGTGCCAACGCTGGTGTTCGATGAAGTGGACGTCGGGATCGGCGGCCCGACTGCCGAGATCGTTGGCCAGCTGTTGCGCCGGCTGGGCGATCGCGGCCAAGTGCTTACCGTCACCCATTTGCCACAAGTGGCCGCCCAAGGGCATCAACACTTGTTCGTGCACAAGGTGCGGGGCAGTGATGCGACCCATACTGCGGTGTCCAAGCTGAACAAGACCGAACGGGTAGAAGAAGTGGCGCGGATGCTGGGAGGCATCGACCTGACCAAGGAATCCCTGGCTCACGCGAAGAAAATGGTAGTGACCGCGAAGGTCTGAAAAGCTCGGCTTACTGACCCTTTTCTTCCTATAGAAAGCACGAAGGCGACCCTAGGGTCGCCTTCGATCGTTTCGCAGAGCGAATCTGCGTAGCTTTCTTACTTTTTCTTACGTATGTACAGAACCAAATTGTGATCCACCAATTCGACTCCGTGCTCTTCGGCGATCGCCTTCTGGAGCTTTTCGATTTCCGGGCTGACGAATTCGACCACTTCGCCAGTTTCCACATCGACCATGTGGTCGTGGTGGCCGCTGTCGGCCAGTTCGAAGACTGCATGACCGCCGTCGAAATTATGACGAACCACCAGTCCTGCTGCTTCAAACTGGGTCAGTACACGGTAAACCGTGGCCAGGCCGACGTCCTCGTTAGACTCCATCAGTGCCTTGTATACATCCTCGGCACTCATGTGGCGCTGCTCAGCAGAATCGAGCATTTGTAGAATCTTGACTCGTGGCAGAGTCACTTTAAGACCGGCTTTGCGTAGTTCGCTATTTTCAACCATGGTTAGCTTTCTCGCGGATGCTGCTTCGCAGCTTCTCTTAATACGGGTATGATCGGCGTTTACGTTGTCCCAGCCAAGATAGTGGAAGTCGCCCACCGATGCAAAACACCAAGCTCTTGCTAACCAGTTTCACCTTTGTGGGACTGCTCGCACTCGCCGGTTGTTCATTCCCCGGGGTTTACAAAATCGACATCCAGCAGGGCAATGTCGTCACGCAGGACATGATAGACCAGTTACGCCCGGGAATGACCCGACGGCAAGTACGGTTTATCATGGGCAATCCCCTGCTGACCGACACATTCCATGCCGATCGCTGGGATTATCTCTATAGCATCCAACCTGGTGGCGGTGAACGTCAGCAGGAGCGGGTCAGCGTCATCTTCAATGGCAATGACCAGCTCGTCAGCCTGTCGGGGGACTTCAAACCGGGCGTAAGCCGCGATGAAGCCTTGCTGGGCAAGGACAACGGCACCACCACGCCTGCGCCCGCGCAGAACGAGGAGAAGCCCCAGTCCGAAGTACCGGCCAAGCCTGGCTCGTTGCTCGATCAGATCCAGAAAGGCGTCGACGGCGTACAAACCGTTCCGGTGCCGACTCCAGAACCTCTGGACGCCAGCCCGCAATAAGTTTGTAAGGCTCGATAAAAAGCCCGGCATGCCGGGCTTTTTGTTGCCTGCCATTTCGCAAGCTAAGAACTCTGCTGTTTTGCCTTGGCAGCCTTGGCCGCACGCAAGCGCCGTATCTCCATCGGATCGGCCAGCAATGGCCGATAGATCTCGATTCGGTCTCCGGCGCGCACAGCACGAACATCCGCATCCGCCATCACTTTGCCGAAGATCCCCAAGGGACAACTCTGCAGGTCCAGCTCCGGAAACTGCGCAGCCATTCCAGAGCCCAACACTGCCGCCCGCAGACTTGAGCCCGGCGCTACCGCCAGGCTCATCAACACCTGACGATCCACCGCGGCGTACACCACCTCAATCTCAACCAATGGCTCAGCCATGCATTTGCTTGGCGCGCTGGCAGAACGCGTCCACCAGGGTATTGGCCGCTTGATTGAACAGCGGGCCCAAGGTGGCACGCACGATAGGGCCCGCATAATCGAACGACAGGTCCAGGCTGATCTTGCACGCCTTCTCGTTCAACGCCTTGAACACCCACACACCGTGCAACTGAGTGAACGGGCCTTCTTCGAGGTTCATCTCGATGGACTGCCCGGGCACCAGCGTGTTGCGCGTGACAAAGTGCTGGCTCAAGCCGCCCTTCGCGACTCCCACGCTGGCGACCATGTGCTCATCACTGCTCTCCAACACCTCGGCAGTTGAACACCAAGGCAGGAACTCCGGGTAACGCGCCACGTCGTTGACCAGGTCATAGAGCGCCTGTGCCGGGTAAGGCAGCAGGGCCGAACGTTGAATATGCGTCGTCATGTGAGCGTTATTTCCACAGCTGAGCGGCAAACATCGCGAAAGGGCAACAGGATTCGCGAAAGAAAAAAATCAAAAATCAGCCTGCATTGTCCGGGATTCACTCAACACGCTCAAGCACGCAGGTTGACCGTAGCCGACGCGCTCGCAACTCCCTATAATGCCGCCCCTATGGCTAAACAAAAGAAACACCCAACAGGGACCATCGCGCAAAATAAAAAGGCGCGACACGATTACTTCATCGAACATCGGTTCGAGGCTGGTCTGGTCCTGGCCGGCTGGGAAGTAAAAAGTCTGCGTGCCAGCAAGCTGCAACTGGTCGACAGTTATGTGCTGCTCAAAGACGGTGAGGCATGGCTGCTCGGCAGTCATATCACGCCGCTGATGACCGCCAGCACCCACGTGATCGCCGACCCGGTACGTACGCGCAAGCTGCTGCTCAATGCCCGCGAGCTGGAAAAGCTCCACGCCGCCGTGCAGCAAAAGGGCTACGCCTGTGTCTGCCTGTCGTGGTACTGGAGCAAGCACCTGGTCAAGTGCGAGATCGCGCTGGGCAAGGGCAAGAAGGAATACGACAAGCGTGACACCGAGCGCGAGCGCGATTCCAACCGGGAATTGCAGCGCGCCGTGCGTAACAAGGGCAAGGAAGACTGACTTTCTTGTGACTTGATGTGGCCGAGGGAGCCCACTCCCTCAGCCACAACCATCGCTACATCCCCTTGCGTCGTTCCGCCCGGGCCATGCGCTGAACCTCCTGACGCACTTCCTCGAGCACTTCCTGCACATACAGCAGGTGACGTGTTGAGACTTCCCGCGCCTGCTCCGCACGCCCCTCGATAATCGCCAGGTACAAATCACGATGCTGATTGATCAGCATGTCCCGAGTCTCCGTACGCTGCTGGTACATGCCGCCAATGTTGGTCACCACGTTGCGCTTGAGCAGGTCGAACAGGCCACGAATGGTGTGCAGCAGTACCGCGTTATGGCTGGCCTCGGCGATGGCCAGGTGAAACTTCGCATCCGCCGCGCCCTCTTCCGCCCGGCTCACTTCATCTGACCGCGTGTAGCAATGCTGCAATTCTTCGAAAGCGGCGGTCAGCCGCTCACGGTCCACTTCAGTGGCGCGCAGGGCAGCGTAATACGCGCACGAGGCTTCCAGAGTCTGGCGAAACTCCAGAAGGTCGCGCTGGGCCTCGGGATTATTTTCCAGCAGATGCAGCAGCGGATCACTGAAGGTTGAACCCAGCGACTCCACCACATAATTGCCGCCACCCTGACGACTGACCAGCAAGCCTTTGGCCGCCAGCTTCTGGATCGCCTCACGCAGCGACGGACGCGACACCCCGAACTGCTCGGCCAGTGCGCGCTCCGCCGGCAAGCGCTCGCCCGACTTCAGCGTGCCCTCAAGGATCATGCCCTCAAGCTGCTCGACGATATCGTCAGACAAACGGCGCTGACGCACCTGATCAAACCCCATAACTCACTCTCCACCATCCCGACCACTCGCCGGGGCCCCTATTCTGGCCTATCGCCGCGCATCCGGCACCTATCAGAACACCCTCGTTTCAGCCAATCAGACCCCGCTCACGCCGACCTACGACCAAAGATTCACAAGCGGCAAATTGACACATCCCCCTGAAGGCTTTTAACCTAGCCAACGGTGATTGTAAATTGGTAATACCAATTGCCCAAATCACCCAAGCAGTGCCTGACCAACAACAATTAGGGGCCACCCCACATGCAAACCTGGCAACAGCTCTACAGCCCGCTCGGCAGCCTCGGCCTGTCCGCACTGGCCGCCGTTATTCCCATCGTATTTTTCTTCCTGGCCCTGGCCGTGTTTCGCCTCAAGGGCCACGTTGCGGGGAGCATCACCTTGGCACTGTCGATCCTGGTGGCGATCTTTGCCTTCCAGATGCCGGTCGACATGGCGCTCGCCGCCGCCGGTTATGGCTTTGCCTACGGTTTGTGGCCAATCGCCTGGATCATCGTCGCCGCCGTATTCCTGTACAAACTGACGGTCAAGAGCGGCCAGTTCGAAATCATCCGCAGCTCTGTGCTGTCGATTACCGATGACCAACGCCTGCAAGTGCTGCTGATCGGCTTCTGCTTCGGCGCGTTCCTCGAAGGTGCCGCCGGTTTCGGAGCACCCGTGGCGATTACTGCTGCACTGCTGGTAGGACTGGGCTTCAACCCGCTGTACGCCGCCGGCCTGTGCCTGATTGCCAACACTGCACCCGTAGCGTTCGGCGCACTGGGGATTCCGATCATCGTGGCCGGCCAGGTGACCGGCATCGACGCATTCAAGATCGGCGCCATGGCCGGTCGCCAACTGCCGCTGCTGTCTTTGTTCGTGCCGTTCTGGCTGGTGTTCATGATGGACGGCCTGCGCGGCGTCAAAGAAACCTGGCCAGCCGCACTGGTCGCGGGCCTGAGCTTTGCCGTCACGCAGTTCTTCACCTCGAACTTCATCGGCCCGGAACTGCCGGACATCACCTCGGCCCTGGCCAGCCTGATTTCCCTGACCCTGTTCCTGAAAGTCTGGCAGCCCAAGCGCAGCGCCAATGCGCAAATCGCTGGCGCAACGTCCGGCACCGCCGTCACTGCCAGCGCCGGTGGTTTCGGCCTGCCTCGCAACACCCTGGCTTCGCCTTACAGCCTGGGGGAAATTTTCAAAGCCTGGTCGCCGTTCCTGATCCTGACAGTGTTGGTCACCATCTGGACCCTCAAGCCCTTCAAGGCGATGTTCGCCGCGGGTGGCGCGATGTACAGCTCGGTGTTCAATTTCGCGATCCCGCACCTGGACCAATTGGTGATCAAGGTTGCGCCAATCGTTGCTGCGCCTACCGCGATCCCGGCGGTGTTCAAGCTTGACCCGATTTCCGCGACCGGCACGGCGATTTTCTTCTCCGCCCTGGTGTCGATGCTGGTGTTGAAGATCGACTTCAAAACTGGTCTGACCACCTTAAAAGAAACCTTCTATGAGCTGCGCTGGCCGATCCTGTCCATCGGCATGGTGCTGGCCTTTGCCTTCGTCACCAACTACTCGGGCATGTCATCGACCATGGCCCTGGTACTGGCGGCTACCGGCGCGGCATTCCCGTTCTTCTCGCCATTCCTCGGCTGGCTCGGGGTTTTTCTGACCGGCTCCGACACCTCATCCAACGCCCTGTTCAGCTCACTGCAAGCGACCACCGCGCACCAGATCGGCGTCAACGACACCTTGCTGGTGGCGGCGAACACCAGCGGCGGCGTAACCGGCAAGATGATCTCGCCGCAGTCGATCGCCGTGGCGTGCGCCGCCACTGGCCTGGTGGGCAAGGAATCCGACCTGTTCCGCTTCACCCTCAAGCACAGCCTGTTTTTCGCGACGATTGTCGGGCTGATCACCTTGGCCCAGGCCTACTGGTTCACCGGCATGCTGGTGCACTGAGTCCCGCGTGTAATAGGGTAAGAACCGACGCCGGACAGCGATTCCGGCGTCTGCTATTTCTGGAGGACCGATGAGCCTGCCTGCTGCTTTTCTGAGCGACGCCGCACAACTGATCCCGAAAGATCGTCGTTTCGACGATCCACTTTCCACCCTCGCCTTCGGCACCGACGCCAGCTTTTACCGACTGATCCCACAGTTGGTGATCCGCGTTGAATCGGAAGATGAAGTCGTGGCGCTGCTGCAACTGGCCCAGCGCGATCGCGTCCCGGTGACCTTTCGCGCGGCGGGCACCAGCCTTTCCGGGCAGGCCATCAGCGACTCGGTATTGATTGTGTTGGGGGACAATTGGAACGGGCGCGAGATTCGCGGCCAGGGCACACAAATCCGTCTGCAACCCGGCGTGATCGGCGCCCAGGCCAACGCCTGGCTGGCGCCTTTCGGGCGCAAGATCGGACCGGACCCGGCATCGATCAACGCCTGCAAGATCGGCGGCATCGTCGCCAACAATGCCAGCGGCATGTGCTGTGGCACGGCCCAGAACACTTATCACACCCTGGCGGGGATTCGCCTGGTACTGGCCGACGGCAGCCGCCTGGACACAGAAGACCCGGCCAGCGTTTCGGCCTTTCGCCAGCGTCACAGCGACCTGCTTGAACGCCTGGCAACACTGGGTCGCGAGACGCGGGCAAATGCCGAATTGGCTGCAAAAATCCGCCACAAATACCGTCTGAAAAACACCACCGGCTTGTCACTCAACGCCCTGGTCGATTTCGACGAGCCGCTGGATATCCTCAGCCACCTGTTGGTGGGCTCCGAAGGCACCCTGGGCTTTATCAGCGCAGTGACCTACGACACGGTGATCGATCACCCGAACAAGGCCTCGGCGCTGATCGTGTTCCCGGATGTAGAAACCTGCTGCAACGCAGTGACTGCACTCAAAACCCAACCTGTCTCGGCGGTGGAGCTGCTGGACCGTCGCAGCATGCGCTCGGTGCAGGACAAACCCGGCATGCCGGCTTTCGTACAACAGCTGTCGGAAAACGCCTGCGCCCTGCTGATCGAATCCCGCGCTGCCTCGCCTTCGTTGCTGCATGAGCAACTGGCGCTGATCATGGCCTCACTGGCCCGCTTCCCGGTGGAGAAACAAGTCGACTTCACCGAAGACCCGGTGGAAAACGCCCGCCTGTGGGCGATCCGCAAAGACACCTTCCCAGCCGTGGGCGCCGTGCGCAAAACCGGCACCACCGTGATCATCGAAGACGTGACCTTCCCGGTGGAACAACTGGCCATCGGCGTCAATCGCCTGATCGAGTTGTTCGACAAACATCACTACGACGAGGCCATCCTTTTCGGACACGCCCTGGAAGGCAATCTGCACTTCGTGTTCACCCAAGGCTTCAACAGCGCGCAAGAAGTCGCACGCTACCAGGCGTTCATGGACGACGTCGCCCAGTTGGTGGCGGTAGAGTTTGGCGGTTCGCTGAAGGCCGAACACGGTACCGGTCGCAACATGGCGCCCTTCGTCGAACTGGAATGGGGCAGCGATGCCTATCAGTTGATGTGGCAACTCAAGCGCCTGCTCGACCCCAACGGCATTCTCAACCCCGACGTGGTGCTCAGCGAAGACCCGCAAATCCACCTCAAACACCTCAAGCCGCTGCCCGCCGCGGACGAGCTTGTGGACAAGTGCATCGAGTGCGGCTTCTGCGAGCCGGTTTGCCCGTCGAAGGGGCTGACCCTGAGCCCACGCCAGCGCATTGTGATCTGGCGCGACATCCAGGCCAAAAAGCGCGCAGGTATCGACACCACCGAACTGGAAGCGGCCTATCAATACCAAGGCATCGACACCTGTGCGGCCACCGGGCTTTGCGCCCAACGCTGCCCGGTAGGAATCAATACCGGCGACCTGGTGAAAAAGCTGCGCAGCCGCGACGCCGACCGTACGAAAACCGCCGAATGGCTGTCGACGCATTTCGCCACCGCCTTGCAAGGGGCGCGCTTCACCCTGCACGTGGCCAACGGTGCGCGCATGCTGCTGGGCGCGCCGCGACTGACGAAGCTCTCGGCCACGGTGACCCGGCTGTCCAAGGGGCAAATCCCCCAGTGGACCAACGCCATGCCGCAACCGGAAAAAGCCATCCGTTTCAGCCCCGCCGTGAGCGATGAACGCCCCCGCGTGGTGTACCTCGCCGCCTGCGTCTCACGCGCGATGGGCCCGGCAGCCGGCGACAACGAACAGATGTCGCTGTACGACAAAACCCGTGGCCTGCTGGAAAAAGCCGGTTACCAGGTCGTCTTTCCCGACAATCAGGACAACCTCTGCTGCGGCCAGCCTTTCGCGTCCAAAGGCTACGCCGAGCAAGCCGAACACAAACGCCAGGAACTGATCGGCGCCCTGCTCCACGCCAGCCGTGGCGGCCTTGACCCGATCTACTGCGACACCAGCCCGTGCACCCTGCGCCTGGTCCAGGACCTGGCCGAAACCCGCCTCGACTTCTACGACCCCGTGCGTTTTATCCGCACCCACCTGATGGACCGCCTCGACTTCACCCCCCAGGAAGCCCCGATCGCCGTGCACGTCACCTGCAGCACCCAGCACCTGGGAGAAAGCCAGGCGCTGATCGACCTGGCCAGGCGTTGCAGCAAAAACGTGGTAATCCCCGAAGGCATTCACTGCTGCGGTTTTGCCGGCGACAAGGGCTTCACCACACCGGAGCTGAACGCCCACTCCCTGCGCAGCCTCAAAGACGCCGTGCAATATTGCAGCGAAGGCATCTCCACCAGCCGTACGTGTGAGATTGGCCTGACACAACACAGTGGAATTGATTACCACGGCCTGGTGTACCTGGTGGATCGAGTAACCCAGGCGCGCGCCCACTAGGGCCGCCCTCTTTGGGTGCAAAACCTAATGATTTCGGGGTTTTTCGACTAATCCAGCGACAAAACAGAACCCCTGCGCGCCGGCGTAGTCATCTGCATAGGCCTCGACAAACGAGGCTCATCAGTGACCTCGCTGGCTGCACGGAAAACCGGCAGCATCGAGCCCTATTTGCACAAGGAGATACCCATGAAGCGTTCCGCTCTTGCTGGTTTGTTCATTACCGCTGCGATGCTGGCCTCCCCCGTGTTTGCCGCCGGTACAGACAATCTGTGCCAAATCAACCTGGACAAAATCAACAACGGTAAAGCATTGCTCGCCACCGACACCAGCGGCAAATCTGGCGAAATTGACACCGCCGTTTCCCAAGCCAAAGCGGCCCATGCGGCAGGCGATGACAAGAAATGCATCGAGATCACCTCCGAAGCGCTGCAAAAGCTGCAGAACAGCGACAAAGGCGGCAATCAGTAACTCGCTGATTGCCCAAGGCCAACCTTCGGTTGGCCTTCTGTGACCGATTGGCGTACACTGCACAGGCTTGTCACTCACTAAGAAACAACGAGTTACAAGCACGGGGCCGTTTAGGATTCGACGCCGGTTGCGAAACTTTAGGTGCATGCCGAGTTGGTAACAGAACTCGTAAATCCACTGTTGCAACTACTTATAGTTGCCAATGACGAAACCTACGGCCAGGAATTCTCTCTCGCTGCGTAAGCAGCTTTAGATCCTGAGCTTCTGGTACCTTCGGGTCCAGCAATCACCAGGGGATGTCTGTAAACCCAAAGTGATTGTCATATAGAACAGAATCGCCGTGCAGTACGTTGTGGACGAAGCGGCTAAAACTTACACAACTCGCCCAAAGCACCCTGCCCTTCGGGTCGCTGAGGGTTAACTTAATAGAAACGGCTACGCATGTAGTACCGACAGCGGAGTACTGGCGGACGGGGGTTCAAATCCCCCCGGCTCCACCAAATTAACATCTAAAGACGTCCACGGACGTCTTTTTTTGTGCCTGAAGCCCAGCAAAATCAAGGCCTTAGGGTCTAATGGCGTCCATAGACGTCCCGCACAATCTATGACATCGGGTATTCCAAGTGGTATTCCAAGCCCTTCAGTGGTAATTTTTGGAATACCAATTGATGTCATGGAACACCTCATGTGCGCCCAAGCCACCCGCCTCTCTGACCGCCAGCTCAAAGCGGTAAAGCCGAAAGACAAAGACTACGTCCTCAGCGATGGAGACGGTTTACAGCTGCGCGTGAGGGTCAATGGTTCGACGCTCTGGAATTTCAACTATCGGCAGCCGATCACCAAGAACCGCATCAATATGGGCCTCGGCACCTATCCAGAGCTCTCACTCGCGCAAGCCAGGAAGAAGACGGTCGAAGCCAGAGAGCTTCTCGCCCAGGGCATCGATCCGAAAGAACAACGTAGTGCACTAGAGCAAACAAAAAGGCAGGCAACCGAGCACACATTCGAGAACGTGGCGTCTGCTTGGTTTGAACTGAAAAAGGATTCTGTGACTCAAGCTTACGCCGAAGACATCTGGCGCTCGCTCGCGCTACATGTCTTTCCGTCACTTGGAACAACACCTATCTCGCAGATCAATGCCCCGAGGGTCATCCAACTGCTGCGTCCTTTGGAAACCAAAGGTAGCCTGGAGACAGTGAAGCGACTGACCCAACGACTTAACGAGATCATGACCTACGGCGTGAACTCGGGAATGATCTTTGCTAATCCACTCACCGACATTCGGGCCGTTTTTAAGAAACCGAAAAAGCAGAACATGGCAGCCCTCCGCCCTGAAGAACTGCCAGAACTGATGGTCGCCATCGCCAACGCGAGCATAAAAAGAACAACGCGCTGCCTGATCGAATGGCAACTTCACACGATGACTCGCCCCACAGAAGCCGCTACGACATCTTGGGCTGACATCGATCTAGAAAAGAAAATCTGGACGATCCCAGCGGAGCGTATGAAGAAGCGACGTGCGCACGTCATACCACTGACCGAAAACGCACTCGCTCTGCTGGAGACGATAAAGCCCTACAGCGGCCACAGAGAATACGTGTTTCCAGCCGACAGAGACCCACGGGATCATTCCAACAGTCAGACGGCAAATATGGCCCTGAAACGTATGGGATTTGACGGTAGATTGGTGAGTCACGGTTTGCGCTCCATGGCCAGTACTATCCTCAACGAACACGGTTGGGAGCCAGAGCTGATCGAGGTAGCGCTTGCCCACGTCGATAAAGACGAGGTTCGCAGCGCCTATAACCGGGCGGATTACATCGAGCGCCGACGCCCGATGATGGCTTGGTGGAGTAACCATATCCAGGAAGCGGCTACAGGCAACCTGTCTGTATCAGCTATCAGAGAAAATCGAGATAAAAAAGTCGTTTCAATACGATAACCCCAAGGCGACTTCCACCCCAAAGCTGTCCTTTACTGAGGGCAGCGATCGCCCCTAAGCAGCAGCCCGTGGCCAACGGCTAACAGCCTGAAGCAGACCTTAGAAAAAGTATAGAAAATCAGAGGCGATTCATGCGCTGTTGATGATAACGGATTGTGACGTCGCGTGACTGGCCCCCTTCTTTAGTGCAAGACAATCACAGGCGTGGAATCTAACGTTGAAGCTCAACGATGTAATTAAAGACTGCATAACCCTCAAGCTCGATGGCCGCGCAACTGATGGCGCAATACAAGTCTTCGGCGGCAATTTCCTTTCCGAACAAAAACCGGTATTGCCGATTGAGATTCGGAGCAAGGAAACGCTGCTGTGGATGATGCAAGGGGCAGACGACGTTCATATTTACGTAGCCTCGGGAGTGTTTCATTTCAACGCCCTCTACAAACCGGCCGACAGGTTTCCTGCGGCGAGAATCTATTACCTAAAGACCGAAAACTTGCTAGACCTCGGCAGCGTTGGCGTATTTCTTGAGAGAAATGGATTAACCCTTAAGCCGATCAACGACGCTGCTTTCTCCAAGCTTATCGACGATCGTGACTATCCTCAGCGCTTCAGCACCTGGCGCCAGGAGCGCGACAGTGAGACCCGCTCATTTGAAGGGCTTTTTAATGGGCGGCGCAAAAATACGGCGGTGGACGGAGCGATCTGGCTTTCATCCAATGGCAAGTGTTTGGTGTGCCGAGCGGAAACAGATCGGGTGTCAACGACCACAGTACAGGGAGGCTCAGGTCTGTTAATCGGATTACAACTTTGCTCGACACATGAAGCCGAGGCGCAAGAGCAATCAACGTTACTGAACTACGTCGCCAAGCATCTGGGTGGGATGCTAATGTTCGACAATTTCCAGCGAGTAAGCGCGAGTGAGGCACTAGAACTGGCGTGCGACGCCCTCAAAACGGAACTCGACTGCACCATTGAGAAAGTGCATGACCAAGCCATCACAGCCAGAAGGCCTTCCGGGGTGGCCGTTATCGTCAGGTACGTATCGCCCATGAATTACGCTTACAACGTTCAAGCGCCCGATGGAACGAACTTGTCGCGAGTCGACTCGGCTAACCACCATAAAGTGCCCTACGGTCCAGACCATCTCCATCCTGACCTGAGAAAGTCCAAGAAGAAGATCGTCGAGTCGAGCTTTACCTATGGGAACGTTGGGATGGATGTGAAGCTGATCAGAAAGATGATCCTGGACGCCGAAACTAAATTGATGGGGTCGAGTGAATGATCTGTACGCTGCCCTAGCGCGCGAATTGAGCACCATCTTGATCGCCGCTCGCTAACGGTCAGCGAATTCGAGCAGACTAGCCATGTGCAGATCAAATGCAACACAACGGTCATCGGAGATGATCTAGCCCCCCCCAACGCAGCCGTGAGCACTCGGGGTGATGTATTGAAGATCGTACCTGCACTAGCAGTTCCACGCCTAACTAACCGCAACAGTCATTCCTTCCAACGGATAAACGGTACTCAGCCGGATCCCGCTTCGACCATTACCGTCTAATTCCAATATTCGAAGAGGCGGCTGCCGCCCACTTGGTGTCTCTACTAGACCTACACCAGCAAACTTTTCTATGAGGTGTCGAGCCAATGCGCGACTAGAGGTGGTAATGACGAGGTTAAGCGCATTACTGCTTTCTAAGACAGCCGCTCGCAAAATGTCGAGAAGACCGACACGATTCAAGTCGTCCAAATGGACGATCGGCTCGTCAAGAAAGAATGTCCCGCCGAGGCTGCGTGCCCGCGCCAAGAATAATGCGAGGGCAAGATCTTGTCGCTGGCCTTGGCTAAAATCTTTGCCCGGATCGAGCTGCTGGTCCCCTGCGTCGGCGAGCCAGTGCAGAAAATCAGTATCCGCACCGAGGTTTATCCGGTCAAAAACACGATTAGCATGCATCCGCGCGAAGAGCGGGTTTACCACTCGGCTCAGGTCTTGAACCTTTTGACGGCTAATCGTGGTGTAGGCCTCATAGAACACTGCACGCGCGCGGTTCGCGGCGTCCAACCTACCCGCCATCACCCTTGATTCATCGATTAAAAGTTGGGTCGCCTGCTGAAGCTCCAACAGACGAGAGCGACGAGATTCGGCTGCCCATGCTGCCCGAGCCGCCGCAATGTGTCCTTCAATTACAGTAAGGCGAACGTTTTCTTTTGTGAGTTCAGACATCAGTGTATCGAGCTCGGCGTTCGACCATTCAATATCTGGCGAAGCTTCTTGCCATGCCGATTGCAAAGAAGCGAGCTCCGCTGACTTTTGCTCTAAGCCCAGACGGCAATCCTTCAAATTTTGCTGCGCCGCGGCATACTTTGCGCGTAGATCGTCACGATTACTGATCGCAGCCTCGATAGACTTCGCAAGCTCAGCAAGCTCAAGCTGTACCACACGATTTCTTGCCTCGAAGACGGTATCCAAATGTTGGTGCAGGTCTGCGACCTGACCCTCCGAAGCGGGCATGCGAAATTCAGAACCGAAAACTGTAGGTAAAATCCCATCGCGGGCTGACAGCAGTACGGAAATAGCGTCGGCTACATCCAGATGCGCAGCGAGAAACTTGAACTCCTCTGCCGTGGCACCTTGGCTGACACCGAGCCTCTCCAGCTCGCGACGCTGAACAGCATTGGCCAATTGCAGATCCGATTGCTCTTTTTCCAGTCCGTGTAGATAGTTTTGCTTTTGCAGAGCAGCATTGAGCTGGGAGTGTGCTAGCGTGGCCGCATCATCGGCTGCGGCAACTCCAGACCTGGCGACTACAACTAACTCTGGGGCGGCGGAAAGCGTCGCATTGATTGCTGATCTTAGATTTTCAGCGTCGTTCCAGTCATGAGAGCAAAGAGGGCATGTTCCAATGTCCACACCATGGTCATGACCTAAAAGCTCCCTAGCAGCAGCTTGTAAGCGAGCCACAGGGCTCGCCACGGCATCTAACAGCTTGGTGGCAGCTTTGGCGTGTGAAACGGTCTCAGCGGCTTTTTCCTGCAAATGCTCCAGCTCCTCACGTGAGGGAGCATCGGAGCGAGCGGCGCTAACTTCGAGGTCCAGTTCCGCTAAGCGCTTGGCCTCATAGGTGGATCCGGCGCTAGATAACTCGAGCCCTTTCAATTCATGACGACGTTGTTGTCGTGCGCTCGCCGGCCATTGGTATTCAGAGTATTTATGCAAAAGTTCTATGACGCTTAGAGAAAGATCATCGGCAAAACCGCCATCCAGAAGTGTGGCGACTACCATTGCACTCAGATGAGTCAGTTCATCCTTAGCCTTCGCGAGTTCTTGCGCCAGCAGATAGGTGGTTTCACGCCGAGAATTAAAATCAGTGAGCTCAGTAGCAGCTTGCCGTCCATCCCTTTCAATCTGGGCTAAGGACTGCGCCAACGCGGCCTCAAGATTGATCCCTTCAGTGACAGCCATTTCTAGGCTGCTACGAATGCTCCACTTCGCCTCGACACGCTTAGCTGCGCGTGAGCGTGCATCGAATAAGTGTTTGTAACGACTGTGCAACGCGGTGAGAGAGGCTAATTGATCGTCGAGGTTGGGCTGCTCTACGAACCACTGAGTATCCTCGGCCGCAAGGAGATTCGCGGCAGTATCCGCCTCGAGACGCGCCGAGCTCGAGTGCGAAGTCCAGGCCGCTTCATCAGGGCCAAGAGCGAGCTCCAGATCAGTAACTTCAGCTGATCTCGACTCAGTCATTTTTGTAAGATTTCGCAGGCGTCTACCGATCTCAACAATGTATTTTTCACACTGCCGCTCGGCATCAAGCAGATGCCGAATTCCGAGCAAATCCGCGAAGACTTGAGTTCGTCGCTCGATAGTTTCTTCGTCGGTATCGACCAAGGCCGCCAGCGCTTCAGAACTCAAAAAGCGCGTTCCTTTAAGCCACCGCTGCCGTAAATTTATAGCCGTTATGGCATGCGCTTCGTCTGCGGCAGCGACCGGAGCCAAGAGAGCCAGAAGTTCGTTGGGACGAAGGGTAACTGCTGCCCCTTCATCGGCACCATATGCTGCAGAAGACTGCGATCCATCAACATCTCTTCGGACAAATTGTTGCGCTCCATCAATATAGAGGCTCGCAGCGGCGGAGGTAGTGGCGTCATTTTGGCTGGGAAACTTCGGACTCAGAACTAGAGCGTCGAATCCATTACCTTCCTTCAACCTTTCTACTTGGCCTGTAAGCAGCCATTCTGCAGCCTCGCACATTGTTGTCTTGCCAGTGCCGTTTGGAGCGTATACCACAGTCAATGGTGAGCTGAAATCAAAGCTGACAGAGTCGTTGAGCCCACGAAAATGAGACACATTGAGAGTGTTAAGTCTAATTCCGCGCATTCGGCGGCCCCTCATGACGTAAAATTGTCCCATTAACGCCAAGCGTTGAAAGCTCGGCCCACAGTGCTTGAGCTTCAGAATCCAGCTCTGGCCATTGGAGCTCATTACCCGAGGGGGCAGCTGAATCTGGCAGTCCCAAGACCGTTATGTCGGCTACTCGTTGCCATAGGCCCGGTTCATAATTGTAATCTACAGGTGATGAAGGCCAAATCATGTGCTTCCGGCACACCTGCGCCGACAACTCCAGTCGGCGAATCTCCTCTCGGGCATCTGCCTCAGGGACCTCGGGGAGGGCGAGCACTAGATAGCCATCTATTGGGCTTCCAGGAGACAACCTTTCGTTCCGGACGAGAACTTCATCAAACCAGGCTTGGCCTTGCGCCGCTGCTCGCTCGATGGAAGTATGGTCACTTCCACTGCAGGGCCATAGTAGGACAAGCGCGTAAGACGAAGACCAAAGCGTTGTTCCCACAGGCGCGGAAATCATTATTCCCGGCGAGGGAAGCTCTGGAGCTTGGTCGAGACCTACTTTGACGCACAGCTCATTAACCTGCTGGCGGGCGGAGTTCCAAAACGCAGAGTCTTCATTCATCGCATCTTTACTCCCTAAAAAAAGAGGCGATCTGACCGAGCAATTCCGCGACTCGCTCGTCATCTTCTGATGCCACGTATTCTGTGTAGACCGCTGCAGCTTTTGACAATCCGAGACCCGCTACTCTGCGCATGCCTCTAAGCCCCCTTATGTCCCCTATCACGGGTGCAAGTGACCCGCCAGCACGAAGATCAGCATTGCCCCTTGGAGTGGTGCTGATGTCATCGCGCCTCTCTGGTGCGATCTCTCCGCTGTCTAGGTCGCCATAGCGAGTTGCTCCTAGAACGATTAAAGGCGGATGTGGACCACCTCTATCCCGCCATTCTCCGAGAGAACGTTTTAGCGCTCTAGGTGACTCGTTATGAGAGCGCCATATTAGTAAATGCCGGTTTTGAGCGCGGACGATGAGTTGACCAGTGGCACCAGGAGAGTCTTGCCAATCTATCCCATCAATCGATTTCAGCGTTGCTAGCGCGTGAAGTCCGGCTCGAAGAGCGCTGATCACTTCAGGATCATAAAATGCGTCAGGATCGACCGGTTTGAGGGAGCTTGTGCCCTCCAAAATGGTGTTGAGCATGGAGCTCGAGCCGGCTGAATGGATAGTGCGCAAATGTTCGCCGATTTCGGCTATGCCTGCATCTAGCCGAGGAGCTGCATTCATGTCAGGGGGATATCTACGTAAAAAGCGCTCAATCTCATAGGTGACCTTGTTAGGAGCAGCCGGCACAGGGAGCATCATCCCTGTGTTCTGAATAGGGCAAACCATATTCCCTCTCCAAATCAGCAAGCTGTTAACAGGGGTGTATGGCGGCCAATACACAATACCTGCAGTTACTGATGGGTGTGTCGCTCGTACCACAGCTCCCACAATGCCCTGAGAACTCAGCGCCCGCGTCGCAGTGAGACTTTTCTGACCGTGAGGCATCTCAGTGAATGATGCAAAAACACCACTGAGACTTCTCCATTTATCGTTCGTCTCATCTGCTACGGGCCTATCGTGAGACACGTTGCATAGGGCGACTACTCCCTGTCGACCCGCAAGAACGTGGTTCAAAAGGGAGTCAATAGCGATTCCCCAATTCTGGTTGTATCCCGTCTGGAGCAAGGAACCTACGATGAGCGCTGGGCGGTCATTGTTCAGGCTCTCGAGTTTGCGGTGGATACGTGCTTGGGGTGAACTCCCATTCTGCCCTGCAGGCATTAGTAAATCAGCACAGATAAGAGGAAATAGGTCCAAGTCGTTGAAACGCAGATGCAAAAGTGTGTCATGGGCCTGCACATCGTCTAACTCGATTGCCTCATAACTTTGCTGGAGAACATTTTTAAGATAAGTGATGCAGTGCGTCTGACCATTTGGCTCGTGAATCCAACACCAACCGCCATTCACACGCATAGCTGGGCTGATGCCATTACGAGCCTGCTCCCAGGCGAGGTGCCTAACCGTACCGTCTTCGGAGGGCGTCCCATACCATTCGAGTACAGCTTCACCCGACGAGACGCCATATCCGCTGACCAAAACGAGTGTTCGATCGACACCTCTGACAAGAGCGTCAACAGCGTTCCAGTCCACTGAGCCCAATGCCCACTCCGGCGCTACAATGAGCACAGGGTCACCACCTGGCGCTATCGTGGACAGGGCGGGTCTCGTCCCATCTGGCCCAGCCTCGAGCAGATTGCGCAGAACATTCAACGCAGTCGTCCGGCTTAGATCTTCTAAGGCCTCATCAATGGATGCAGGCAGCTGCAGCAGGCATAGATTGAGTCCACCTCTGGGGCGAAGCGAACAATTAACTTGAACGCTCGTATAGTTTTCTTGAAACTCAAAATTCAGGTCGGGCACGATAGTGCAGCCATTAGCCTAGGGCATCGAAGGGGGACGGTAGAGCAGCAATTTTGGCGAGTCAATACGCCATCATCTGCAGAAAAGTTACCGCCGGGTGAATGGTTCACTTCGGGTACAGATCGCGAACGCGAATGAAGGGGGAACCGGTCTCTGCCGCGCGGCGGACTTTGATCTTGAGGAGTTCGGATAGCGAAATCTCCCGATCTAACATTTCGTACAGATCTAATCCATCCATGCAAATCACCCGCCTGCCTCGGCCGAAGGCGGCAAGACCATCCTCTGTGAATCCGCTATTGCTTACAAATAGTCCTCGAGTCCAAGCAGCCTTCTGCTCGATCTTCCCATGAAACGTATGCAAGTCGGCGACACCAATGGGTTGGCCGTGCCATTTCGCTTCGAGCAGGTAAACCTCGTTGTCCAGCTCAAAACTACCGTCTATTTGCTCACCTCTAAGCCGAAATGGTTCTCGGGCTGCCAGCTGAAATGCATCGAAGAGGTTTTTGAGAAATACCTCGAAAGCATAGCCACGAGCGTGAGGCAGGAGCGTACCGACTTCTAAAAGGACATTTTTGAATGTGGCGAATTTACACGCTTCAATTACCGGCTCGTCCGGTTTCGCTGCCGTCGATGCTGCCTGCGGTTGGCCCGACAGCCGACTTAACAATGCGTTATACCTCTGCTCTGCATTGGCGATTGGGTCTGGGGATGCAGCTCGAATGAGATGCTCGCTCCGATGCTCCCAAAGGGCAGCGAGTAGCCGAACGGCATCAGGGTCATTGCAGCTCTGTAGAAAGTACTTTAAACGCTTGCCCTTTGAACGACCATTCACCGCAAATTTAGGATCGTCAATATCAACATTCAGCTCCGCCGCGAAAAAAGCCGCAAAACTGATATCCGAAAAGTCCAAGACATAACCAGCACCACGGACAAATTCGACGAGGTCGTCTACGAAACGTAAGTCGAGAGATCTGATCGAGCTAATGTTGGACTCCTTCCTATTGCTCAAACTTCTACTAAGCCCAATCTTCCTTCAACACTTCAAGACAACGCAAGATCGTTCAACTCAGGGGGAAAAATGGTCCTCCGGAAAGCTGCGTCTATAGGGCCGGCAAGTAAGTAGCCTAAACGTCGAATTACACCAACGTGCGAGCATTGACGTCGACCGTTTTAGCGAACCCCGCCTGGGACCACAGCAACAGTTGCCCTGACATGAGGCAGACGTTGCCAAAATTTAGTCCTGTCCAGGTCACTCAATATCAGCACAATCCGGATCAATGCCGCCGACGTCTAAGACCGGGGTATCCTCGAATGTTCAAGGCCTACCTGGAGTTCAACCTCGTTTAAAATCTAGGTTTTTTAAAAAACTTTCACGAGTTTTGACGGAGCCAGCGCCCCTCCTCAATCGGCCAAAAGGGGAAACTAAAGAATATAAAGCCGTCCCCTTTCTTATTACTAACAGTCAAGGGTGTGATGGCGAAACAGGGGGTTGTAAACGCCCCAAGCGCCGAGCCAGCCGACACAGGCCTGACATATCCGCTCGACCTCTCGTAGCCTCCGTCTGCCTACCTGATCAAGAGACCTGTGAGCAGATGCAGGTGCTCCTCATCATTCCATGACACTGCAATCGAACCTGAACGCGAGAGCTCAATCTGAACGGGCCTTGAGTCGTAAGTGTAGACGATTTTGATCTTGTCGATCGGTGCCGTGCGCCCCCCCGTGATCTCCAACAACTTCGTCATAGCGTTCCCCGTCGATGCAATATCAACTCGATAGCTGCTTTCGATATCAAACGTCACAGCTCCAGAAACAATCCGCTTGGCCATGACTCTCGTGAAGCGCTTGTCAGCCTTGAGCTGCTGATAAACTGAAGATATATCCGGCTTCACGATCTCCAGCGCGAAGTTCGTCCCGGTTGCCGCCCGCATGAGCTCAACGAACGGCTTCAAATCCTTCGGTGGCGAACCCATGCAGATCGAATACCGGTCCGGCCCAAGCATTTCGAAAAACATGTCGAAGCTGATGAGCGTCGAGTAACTCGATTCGACGGTTTCGCCCAAAGGGTTCGTGAACGACTGGGTGATATCCCGCTGCTCGTGGTACCGAAAGGTTGCCTTGCCATCCAGGATCTCGATAGCCTCGACACCAACGCGACTCTGGTCATTGAATGGCTGTTGTCGAAGCCCATGCACAAGGGTCTGAAAGTCAATGCGGGCGGTCAGAATCCAGAGTTTCAGCCGCTTTGACTTCATTTCGTCAGACTCCTTTCGATGTCATTCAGGGTCTTCTGCGCCGCCTCCTCCAAGCGGATCTTGAGCTTCTGCTCGAACACTGGCTCGGCACGTACCAGGTTTTTGGCGTATTTCCCGTTGTTGTAGTTGTAGACACCTTTGACGATGTAAGAGAAATCGCAGTACTTAGCCTGGTTACCAAATTGCGCCTCAAACAGGACTAGCTCAGACCCAACGAGCTTCTCACGAGCTTTCCATCGAATCTTCCACATATAGAACCCGTGGCCTTCAAGCTCAAGCAACTGCTTCGACTCCAAGACCCCCTTACCCTTCAGGGACGCCTTATCGATGCGGATGATCTTGTGAATCCTGGCTTCAGGCTGCGGCCTGGCCAGTTCGGCTTCAGGGTTGCCATCCTCTCCCTCCTCACCCTCATCGTCTGACTCAACCTCAATCGAATCCTCGATCACCAACGCATCGTCACTGAGATCAAGGTCATCATCTTCTTGGTCTTTAGGGTTGAACATGGAGACGTCGACAACATCGACCACCTCCATGTCCTTGAGATTGCGGATCAAGCTGCGAAGGAAATTCGTTCTAATGCCCGCATCAGGGATCGCCTCCAAGGAAATGGTTCGGGTCGCCACGTCCTTATCAGTGACGATCTCGATCTGGGAATACAACTGATCTGTAATGTCCTTGAACTTGTCGTTCATAGGGCCAGTGATCTTCCAGCCACTGCCCTGCTTCTCAAAGGTAACCTCCGCCGTTTTCTCAACCACCTGGCGGAACTCTGCCTGACTCAGATCGAGCTTTTGGTATTTAACGGTGAGCTTGAGTTGATCACCATGGACCGCCACCTCAGCCTGCTCGTGCTGGTCATCCACCAGCCATTCCTTGACGGAGGTGAGAGCGTCGGTCAACTGGTCTTTAGTGACCGCTGTCGTGACGACCACATTGGTGGTTTTCTCACGACTGTCACGCCCGCCCACCAGGAGGGACAGGTTTCGATAGTCGTAGTAGTCATGGAATAGGGCACTGAATCGATTGGCTAGGAATTTTTTGTCCGATTCATTGGAGATCACAATCCCTCTTGTGAGGAAGACCTTCCTGAGCTCAGCGCTCGTCAGGCTTCGCTGCGTGAGCGCATCGTAGATCGCTTTGTCAGATGCAAAGTACAAACTACCCATTCTCATGTCAGTCTCGCTCCCATCCGATTACTTCGGGCTTATAGTTTGGAATAGCGTGATTCACGACTTCCAGCTCGATCGCCTGCAGTTTCCGCTTGCGGTTTTCGTCTTCGCCCCACTCGGTCACATAGCTATTAATGGCAGCATTGAAATTGCTGAGGATGCTGCTGTGATGGTAGCGATTGGCAACCCTGATTCGGATCTTCAAGTCCTTGTTGGCGTTAAGGATCTGGAACCTAGACAGCGCGTCAAAAAGGTACCTGAACTCGATCTCGGAGCTGCCATCGCGGCGATAATAGATCAGATAGCCTTCTCTATACGTTTCAGTCACGTCTTTGGCTTTCTCGCAGTACGACATCACCTCTTTGTGGTGAATGATCATATACGGCGAGGCGATCAGCTCTGCGGTTGCCGCACGATCCCAGTACTCGCCACTGGCCTTGTGCAAGACGAGGTCAGGGTAATAGAAGGTGTAATTTTCCTTCGGGAATTTCCCTTCCGCTCTGAGGGTGTTTACATCGAGCTGCAGCGTCTTCAGGTAATTGATCAATGAAGGTTCGACGATATGAACCTGTTGAGAATCTTTGATGTGCAGATTCTCACCTTTGTAATCCTTGAAGTGATCGTAGAAATTCTTGTCGTACTCGTCATCGTGGTTAAAGACGAATAGCATCCCACGAATTTCATACTTCTCACGCTTGGCCAAATGGTAGCGAGTCTGCCATTCCGGCGAAGCACGGGCACAGTCGATGGTCTTGCCCAGGGACTTCAGGGCCTTCTTGATCGAGTCCAGCGTGATGGAGCCAACCGCATAGCTTTTCAAATCGGTATGAAGGTAGATGGCTTTGTTCAGGTAAGGATCTGCGTACTTGAATACCACGTCAGTCGGGTGCGTGTGCTCAGACTTCTTCAAGGGCGCGTGTGTTTCCTTCTTCACACAGGCGAAGTTGAGGTTGGCAGGCCCCTCTTTCTTCCAGCGGAAGAAGTTGAAGATGTCGCTGGAAACGAGCTCCGCGAGCCTCGCAATTTTTTCGGTTTCGCCGCCTGACATAGTCGTTCCTGTCACGAAATGAATATGCAGGAACAGTACCGGCAAGGAGATATGGTCCTAGCCGTGGAGGTGCTTCCTGCTGTGAATATGGCCTCATGCCAGCACAAAGTACCGTAAAACATCGTGCCCGACCACCAACTGATGGGAGATTATCCGTGCGTCAAGTGTTGCGGTGGAAAGAAGGCCCGGAAGAGGCATTCAACACAAGTAGAGAGCAAACCTTAGAACCCAGTTAAATCAGGGTTGCGGATTAGGGATACCATTCGCTTAGAAGGCCATTTACGCCCCTTTTACTTTGACAAAATGGACACGACCGGAAAACTATAAGAACTTAATTTACATAGCTTTTCCTTATCCATCTAGCCTCTAAAAATTGGGTGTGAGCATACCGAAAATGCCCGATGCCAGCACCATCGAGCGCATCGAAGTGCTGTGCGGCCCGACGCGACCCCGGAGGCATCTTCAATATCCTCAGCAACCAGATCAGCACCCTGGATACCAACGGCACGCTGGATGAGCAGGCAACCTTCACTTAGCACCTAACCAGATCACCGAAGGAAACAACAGCTTCCGCGATCAAGTAGTTAGTGAGCGCTACAACGTCGAGTTTTAGCTGCGCTAGCAGCTCAAAAACGCCGCCCTGACTAACCTGGAACGGACTATCTGCAAACCGCCACCGCGGCGTAACCTGCTATGCCGCCAGAAGGTACAGCTGTCCCCTCCTGGCCGTCTTTTTCCTGTCGCCAGCGATGGCTTATGACCAAGGTAGGTATACAAATCTGCAAGCGGATGCAGTGCTCGAAACGGAGCAATATCTCTCCTTCTGCACAAAGCCCAAGTCTATTTACTAAGCGAAAGGGCACGGATAGAACGTAGAAGTGCAACTTCAAAAAGGCATCTGCGTTTCTACATAGTCTGGGCCGACTTCTGCTGACAACTCATAGCTGCGCCGAGTCGTTTACTGCCGTACCGGACGTTATTCGATTCGAAATAAAATCAACCACATATCACTACTTTGACATCCCACCATGGAGCTTCGAACCATGTCATTGCAGTGCCCTCGCTGTCATTCCCTAAAAGTCGCTTCTTTCCATCACGCAATGAAAATTGGCGCTACCATTGGCACTCTAGGCGGCGCTGCTCGTGGCGCCAGCGCCGCACTTGCTGGCAGTCAGGCAGGGGCGCTCGTCGGAGCTATTACCGGCCCGCTGGGAGTTACCCTCGGAGCCGTTTCTGGCGCGATCCTCGGTGGGCTTGTTGGCGGCGCTGGCGGCTGTGCATTAGGCGCTCAACTCGGCGACAAGCTTGACCGACATGTACTCGCCCACAACCTCTGCCTGATCTGTGGGCATCGTTTCAACCTCCCTGCTTAAACCGTTTCCCACTTCTCTCTTTTAATACGTCCGGACGGGGCCACGCGATGCGTGGCCTTTATGCCGGCTCGCACCCTAAGGAATCGTAATCATGGCTCATCAAATCGAACAAATGGCTTACGTTGGTGCAACTCCGTGGCATGGCCTCGGCAGTCAGCTGACTCAAAAACAACCTATCGAGATCTGGCAGCGTGAAGCCGGTATGGACTGGCAGATCCAGGAAAGCCCCGTCCACTTCAAAGCCGACGCTATTGGCCATATGGGCAGTATTCACTCATTCCCAGAGCAAAAGGTACTGTACCGTTCCGACACCAAGGCTCCGCTGTCCGTGGTATCCAACCGCTACCAAATTGTCCAGCCGCGTGAGGTTATGGAGTTTTACCGTGACCTGACTGAAGTGTCCGGCTATGAGCTGGAAACGGCAGGTGTTCTGAAGGGAGGGCGTAAGTTCTGGGCATTAGCG
Source organism: Pseudomonas sp. TH32 (assembly GCF_016650855.1). Lineage (NCBI taxonomy): Bacteria > Pseudomonadati > Pseudomonadota > Gammaproteobacteria > Pseudomonadales > Pseudomonadaceae > Pseudomonas > Pseudomonas sp. TH32. Next base: position 773,795 of record NZ_JAEKFA010000001.1, read on the forward strand.
CGAACTGGGCAAAACGCCACTTTGAAGGGCAACGATCAGGTTAATGGCTACTTGTTGCTGGCGACCTCGTGTGACGGCACCCTCGCGACAACAGCCACGCCGACCACCGTTCGCGTGGTTTGCAACAACACGTTGAGCATTGCCTTGAATGGTATCCCCCATGCAATCAAGGTCCCACATAACACGCGATTCAATCCGCAGACTGTGAAAAAGCAACTCGGTATTGCCGTCTCGCAATGGGACGAATTCATGTACCGGATGCGCGTGCTCTCCGAACGCAAAGTTCAGTGGCCTGAGGCGATGAGCTTTTTTATGGAGGTGCTATGTGAGACCTACGCCCAAGATCCCATTCCCGACGTACTACCCAACAAACGAGCGCTGGAGAAGGTGCAAAGCCTATACGAAGGCAAAGGGCGTGGATCAGGCATGGAGTCCACTCGCGGCACCGCATGGGGCCTGCTAAACGCAGTAACTGAGTATGTCGATCACGAGCGTCGTGCCAGGAGTTCAGAATACCGGATGGACTCAGCTTGGTTCGGGCAGGGAGCGCAAATCAAGCAACGCGCACTCGACTCGGCTCTTCGACTAGTTGCATAAAATTGTTTTCGACCAACATGCCTGAGCGATCACCGCTCAGGCATTTTTCCGCCTGAAGGAAAATACGATGAATTTCATACGCTTTGTCGGTCTGCTTTTCATGTTTTTCGGCATTCTGGCCAGCTGCCTGTTGGCAGTAGCGCTTGCTGTTCTCATGGCTCGCTCCTGGCCAATCCTGATTGCAGTGCTGCTGGCGGGTTTGCTATTCGAGTTGATCACGACAGAAGCCGGGGTCGAAGTATCTTTGAACCCATGCTGAAGGTAGACCAAAGGCGCATTGCTGAGTTGCTATTGAGATTCCAGCAGCAGGTCCAGGTGTTGCATAAGCTGCACGCGCTCGTCTGCACCCAGCTTACTAAACTTGATAAGCAGCTCAGCTTCGTCATCTTCGACCGCGTAAAAATACGCCGCAGGAACACTGAGCACCTCGCTCAGACGCTCGACCAAATCCGGTGCAGGAACACGCTTCCCCAACTCGTACCGGTTCATACGGGTGCTTGCAGACATCTCGTCTAAGCCGGCATCCAGTCCTAGTCGTTCTTGCGACAACCCCGCCCGAATACGCGCCTGCTTTATCCGCTTTGCCAGTACTGACATGCACACACCCAATTTCCAAAGGGGCATCGTGCATGCGCAGCTTTTTCCAAATACTACCGTTTTGGTAGTATTCGAATATCATACGAACTCAATCCAACCATCGACAAAACCGAGCACTCAGATGAAAGTCAAAATCTCGCTGATCAATGCAATGCTTTTTGCCGCTTTACAGGCAGGTGTGTCCCTGACAGCTGCCGCAGACCCGAACGTACGTGTATGCGATACGACCCCCACTCCAATGCCTATCCTTGCGATCAAACACATCGACTGCTCTATCCCCAACTCTCCGTCTTCAGTAAATAGGGCCTACGTCGATCAGAACGGCAACAAAACTTTGCAGCGTGTTGATGGAAGGCGAATCGTCAACTGCGACAGCGCAGGGACCTGCGCGCACCGTGGTGAATTCATGGGCAATGCTCCTGAAGGGATCTACGGGATCACAACCGGATGGTATCTGGGCACAGATACGTCGGGGGCCGTTGTGGCTTACAAGGAAGGTACAGGTCCAGGCTACGGAGGAAAGCGTTACGAACGACAGGCAACGAAAAGCCCATCATCAAGCCCGATAGACGTAAGCAAACTTGAAGTTGTGTGCATGGCAACGGCGGTTTTCAACTGTTCGATCAATGGGCAAGACATCGAAGATGAGGATTTACCTAAATATCTTCCGTTGGTGGATAAAAAGGATGTAAAGACAAAAGGTGGAAACTGCGACTCAGTACCACTTTGCTACGATAAGAACATGATGCTCCTGGGTCTCAACAAAGACCTATTTTAAAACTTGCGAATAGCACAAGCGAATGGAGACAAAATGGACATCAGTGTTTATTCAGCCAGCAAAATATCTAACGAGGAAATTTCCTCAATGATCGCAGAAAAAAGTCTTTCAAAATAAAAGAAATCGAGTCTGATTTTTTTGGTGACACTGTGGAGACCATAGAAAAGCTAATTGAGTCTACAAGGACTACACGTGCAGAGTATATACCGCTGGCCGCATAGCAGCCCTCGGAGTCGGAGCACTTACTATCGTTGGTGGAATAGCAGCCGGACTTACAATTGCAGCTCACAACATTGCAACCTACAACCCAGACTACGAAATAGCCAAATTTTATCCGACAACGCTAGCCGTCATCTACAAGAAATAGAAACCTCCACCCAGCATAAATCAACCTTACGCCTTCCTTAGCAAAGCTGAGAAAGGCATAATGATCAAAAGTTTTCTTTTTGGGTAGCAGCTGAACCTTTACCCCACTCGTGCTTCTCCTGATTCACTTTAAATAAACTGAGAGGTATTTATTAGTCGACTATTATATCGACAGCATCTCGCATAGCTCTCTCCCTCATAACTATTAAAGAAAAGAGGTACCAGCCGTATGCCGTGTAATTTAGGGCATCTGGGAGGAGTCGACCACACTGACCTTTAGCCACAACATCAGTCCCTAAAGCTTTTGCATTTCAGCATGCCCAATAGCGGCCCTTCAATTTCCGAATCGCTCCGAATTATCCAGGCTTAAAGGCTATGCGTCGATACGCCAAGACAGGCCGCGTCATCAGCGACAGAGAGTTTCTTTTCGTTCACTTGATTGACAAATTGTATTTCGAACTCTTCGAGACAACGCTGGTTGCTCGTGGCACCTCCTAATTGGCCTCAGTTTAAGGCAAAGAGGTGTCTACGAAACCCGGGGCGATTCATCTAGAGCAGGGCCAACTCATAGGCATGGCATTCAACCTGTCCCTTGGGCATTGATGAGCGAAACACTTGTCGAGCGCTTGGAGACTCGGTTGCGCCAGCACCCTCTGCCACTTTCATCACTAACCATCGAAATCACCGAGGACGGTCCTAGCGGTGCTTGCGCTAGCAGCGTTGAAAAGCTTAATCGCCTGCGCCTATTGGGCATACGCCTATCGATTGATGACTTCGGCACGGGCTGTTCGTCACTTTTACGACTATGCCAGGTACCGTTTAGTGAAATAAAACTGGCGAAAGAGTTCATCCAATTTATCGACGGCCCCGGCCACTGCCGTGCAGTCATTCGCAATACACTGGTTCTGGCCGGCAATTTGGGCATGCAACTGGTGGTGGAAGGTATCGAAACCGCAGCTCAGCAGGATCATTTGTATGAGATGGGGGTGCAGATTGGTCAGGGCTTTTTGTATGCTAAACCGATGGCGATCGATGTATTTGAAAGGTGGATACAAGAACCGATGACAGAAGCCTGTTTCCAATAACGGTTTTCATTAGGCACCGACTTCTCCGTTTCGCTCCTGCGCAACAGGACAGGTCTCGACCTTTGCCATCAGGTGGGTGAGGGTTTCGAAGTCCGGCAATGGCAAAGCGCTGATCAGCACCTTGTCTTGACGGCATACCAGAAGCGAGGGTACGCCCCGTTGCTGATCATCGTAAATCAATGCATAACGAATATGCGGGTTGTCCATGCAGAAAGAAAACAGATCAAATTTCACCCCCTTCACCAATGAGGCGTTGATAATCAACAGGTCCAGAGGCTCGCGGTCGTACTCCACCGCACTAAATACCTGCACCAGTTGATGCAAGGGCGCAATTCGGTAATAACCCAAATGGTTCAGGTCCCGTTCAATCCTCAACCGGTAAAAGTGTTGTTCATCTGCGATCAGAATTCGTAGCGCTTTATTCGGCCTTATTCGCATCCTCGCGATCACTCTCAAGTTTTCCATCACTGATAAATAATCGTAAACGTCGCCGACGCATTGGCCGGCCCCGGCGTGACCTTGGCCTGTGTTTGCAAATAGCGGGCACGCAGCCGGATTGAATAGCTGCCCTCAGTCGTTCGCAGGGTCAGGCCACTGTTTTGATTGGTAGACAAAGGCAAGCCGCTGCCGTTAGGCGTCCCGACCTGCACACCTACGCCGGTGGCGGCGGGTGAACTGCCGGCAGTCGTAGGGTCCAGGCTTAGCACACCAGTACCGGCGTTGATCGCCGTCCTTGCCGGGTCAACGCGGTATTGCAGGGTGTTGTTGACCAGGGTGCCACTGGTGCCCGTACCGGAGGGTGAATTACCGCTCTGGGAGCTCCAGCCTGGTCCTGTGGTGCTAAAGGTTCCTGTAAACGCCGGGCAATCATTCAATTGAATGGCAAAATCAACCCAGCCGCTGGCCGTGTTTATTCCGGTAAATGTCTTGGTCTGATGCGTGCCCATAGGGACTGTCACATCCGGCGTACTGCAGGTGCGCGAGACAATCTGGATACTGCCGGAGATGCCCATCTTGAACCCCAACATTCTGACATCGCCAAAATTGCCAAACAGGCTCACGGTCGGCAACGTGCTGCCCATTAACACTCCCGGTGAAATATCGCCTATCTTGATGAGGATCAATTCATAATTGGATGGACCATCAAAAGGAACCAGGCACCTCCAGCCCGCCGAACACGTGGTCCATGATGGGCTACTTTGCCTTGGTAGCGGGCCGCCCGTGCTGTTAAAGGCGACCCCGAGCCCCGGAATCCTGGTTCTGTAGACTTTGTTGGCGTAGGTTCCGCTGGACCAACTGGCCAGTGAATTGTTCTCAAGAGTCATCTCCATCCATTGTTGAAACGGGGCATACAGGCACTCTAGCTTCACTGCCTGGCCCGCCGCCATGCTGAACTTCTGTCGATACACCTCAGTGCCCACCGGCACATCGCGCCCAACGCTGATGGAGGATATCTGCAACGGCATGTCGCCCACCGCCGGCTGAATACCGTTCATGTAGGTACAGGTGACTGCCATGGCCGTGTTGGCAGCGGCCCACAGCGCCATGACGGCCAATCCCGATTTGATCAAAGCCCTGATGCTCATAACGGTACCTTTTGCGTAGTGTTGGGCCGCACGCTGTTCGCGACTTGTTTGCCTGCCGCACACACGGCGTCCAGCTGTTGCAACTGCTGCCCCTCACCTGGGCCCGGCGGAATGGCCAACGCGCACTGCTGATGGGCTTTGCTGCCCCAGTTGATCAGCAATTGACGGGTGTCCGGCTTGATCCGCGCATAGAGCTGGCCACCCTGCCCGACCATGCCCACCGTGGCGCCTTCGCCATCCGTTACGCCGGCGCCGAACGGCAAGCTGCTGCCATCGTCCAAGCGCACATTGAGCAGCACCGCACGGCCTTGGTTGGTGGTGTATTTAAGGTGCACCACGGCACCGGCACGTGGTGCGACTTGCTGGCTGGTTTCGCTGAATTCGACGTCCAGGGAGCTGCCGGCCGGGTCAATGGCCACTTCATTCAACTCATATGGGCGCAAGTACGGCACCACGGCATTGCCACTCCCGTCGAGCCTTAGGCCTGGGTAACCGGAAACTTTGGCGCCCTGCGCACCGGGCGCACTGATCACGGCCATGGTTTCGCCGCGATAAGGCGACAACGTCACACCTTCGGAGTGAGCCACCACCGTGCCGCTGGCGCCCAGGGACGTGCTGGTATACCCATCGCCATAGCCCAATGCGGCATTGAGCATGGCCCGGGCGCCGGTGTACTGCCCGTTGAACGCAGCGCTCTTGCTGCTACTGCCGCCATCGTGCCCGAAGGTAGCGCCGTAGCCATACTGGCGGTCTTCGCCGGCAGTACCACTGATACCGGCCTGCTCGCTGTAGTTGCCGCGGGTGTCACGGCCAACCTGGGCGGTCATCTGCGGGCCATAACCTGAGCCGCCGAATTCCAGGGGCATGCTCATGGTCAGCAGAAAACTGTTCTCCATGTCGCCCATGCCCACACGGCTGCGGTTGGCATTCACACTGAAACTCACGCGGTTGAATTGCTTGCTATAGCTGAACTGGTATTGCACGTCGCTGCCCGGCTGGTTCCAGTAGTTCTGGGCATAGCCGCTGATAGTCACTTGGCCCCAAGGCCCGAGCGTCTGGTCGGCGGTGATGGACAGGCGGCTACGCGGGCGCCCAAATAAGCGGGTATCCCAGCCATTTTTCTCGGCATCCAGCAGTTGCACTGCATTACTGAAATCCAGGTAGTCACCGGTAGAAAACCGATAAGCCGCCACCGAAAAGTTACTGCCGGTGCTGAGTACGTTCTTGCTGTAGGACACGCGCATGCTCTGCCCTTTGGCGGTACCGCCAGCCAGCTCGGTCTGAGCATGAGTCACGTCGACCGCCATGGCACCGATGGGCGTACCGAACGCCACGCCCGTGAGTAACGCCGTGTAGTGGTCGCTCGATTGCATACCACCAAACCCGGTGAACGTGTTGTTCAGGCCGTATTGCAAAGTACCTTGCAGCAGGCGTACCTGTTGGTCGACATAGTTGTTGCGGGTTTCACCGGCGGTAAGGCTGAAACGCGCGGTTCCTGGGCGCAGCAACTGGCTGACCGAGGCATAGGGCACGATAAAGTTCTGTTCCGTGCCGTCTGCCTCGGCAACGCTCACATTGAGGTCGCCGCCGTAGCCGGTGGAGTACAGGTCGTCGATCACAAAGGCACCGGGCGCTACAGTGGTTTCCAGCAATACGTTGCCGGCCTGGCGGATGGTGACCCGCGCGTTGGTGCGCGCAATGCCACGGATAACCGGGGCATAACCGCGCATGGAGTCGGGCAGCATGCGGTCGTCGCTGGCCAACTGCACGCCGCGAAAGGACAATGTGTCGAAGATCTCGCCGCTGGTGTTGGACTCCCCCGCCGTGAACTGGCTTTTCAGCGCAGTGATATCGCGCTGTACGTAAGTGTCCAGGGCTTGGTATTTGTTGCCCTGGCGCGACTGCCAGCTCATCGACGCGTTGTGGCGCAGGCGCCAGTCACCCAGATTGAGGCCGGCGTTGAGGCCCATGAAAGCCGAGTCATAGTTACCGGAGCGGGTGCGGTTCCGATTAGCGTTAAAGTTGTAACTGAGCATGCCTGCCGTAACCCCGCGGTCCCACAGTTCAGGGCTGACATAGCCCCGGGAATTACGCTTCAAGGCCGCTTGGGGAATGCTGAGGTCGAGCGCCTGGTTCTCGGGCGAAAAGTTCGCGCTGGCGCCTTGGATCAAACTGCCCAATGCCACGCAGCCCTGACTACCGAGCGCCTGACTGGCCTCGGGTGGCAACTTGGACATTTCCACGCCCTGGCGCTCAAGCAACCCATGATCCATGCACACCACCGGCTTGCTGCCGTCGGGCTGGGCCTCAATGCGGATGTCCTGGCGGCTGTTCAACTGGCCATTGAGCAAAACGTCGGCGCGGTACTGTCCTGGCGTCACCGGGTTACCGGCCTGGTATTTACCGAGGTCAAGATTGCGTGAATCCTCAGGCAAAAACGCGTCGTTGAATTGCACCTCTTGCGCCAACGCGCCTTGCACCCCCAATGCACCAGGAGTAACGGCCAATACCCTGAGTATCAAGGTCGTAAGCGGATTCAAGGCAAAGCGAGGCTGCGCCCTCAGGGCAAGCCTGGAGCTGGAAGAGGTTGGCATAATTGACTCGCGGGTAAAAACGTCAGGGATTGATCAGGGCTTGAGTGCTTTCCGAGTCGGGATCAGCGCGCCGTAATCATTGATGGCACTGAACTCCACTTGGGCATCGGCGGCAGGTCGAGTCTTGAGGGTTGGCAGCGGGAACTGCCGGGTTTCGCCCGGGGCAACCATCCCATCCTCACTGCGAGCGCGCGTAGCACCTTGCACCAGGTCCAATTCGACCATCGACACGTAGAACGCCGACGGGTTGAACGCTTGCAACGCCAGGCCCACGCCATCAGGGGTCGACACCACTTGCCATTGCACCTGTTCAATCGCTTCAGTGGCGGTTCCAGGCAACCCGGTGGGGCGGTAGAACAGCTTGATACGCGAGCGGAATGCCATTTGCAGGGTGTTGAGGTCTGCGCCGGCTTCGGGCTTTGGCGGAATCTCCAACACGTTGAGCCAGAATATTGATTCTTTGCCTGGGGCAAGTGCAGCGCCCGTGAACATTACCCGCAGGCTTTGGCCTTTGGCCGGGTCGATACGCGCCACCGGTGGCGAAAGCAGAAACGGCGCCTTGGAACTGGTGGGGGTGGAGGTCACACTGCCGGTGTCGATCCACGCCTGCATCAGCGCAGGTTGCGTGCCGTTGTTGTTGAGTTTTACGGTGACTTCCTTCTGGCCTGCCGGGTAGATCACCCGAGTGCCGGTGATCACCACACCTGCATTGGCCTGAAAACTTGCCAGCACCATGAGGCTTGCCAGCAGTAACTGTTTGAATGGAAGTTTGTAATACATGACGTTGTCCCATCGCTGCCAGAAAACACGCCCTTCACATACCAATCAGGGCGTGTGCTCATTGCGCGCGGCTTACTGATAGTTGATAGAGTACGTAACGTTACTGATAACAGTACCTGGCGTAGTTGCTGCCTGTGCGTAGTACTGAACGGAGTACGGCAGGTCTGCACTTAGGGTGGTCGAATTGATGCTGATACGGCTGGTAGAAGCAACTTGCCCGGTATCGCCGGCCTTGATCGGTTTGCCATTAGAGGCGTCAACTAGTTGCAGTTGAGCCTTGGTGGCAGTGCCGCTCAAGTTCTTCAAATTGCCGCTGGCCGGGTCAACTGAAGCGCCGGCTTCAAAGAACGCAGAAGCGGTTTTCAGTGCAGCAGAGCACTTGCTCAGTTGAATGCTGAAACCGGTCTGGCCTGCCACTTGGCCGAGCGAGGCAAGCGAAGCGGTGGAGATCGTCGGCAACGTAACAGTGCTGCCCGCGGAGCCGGCAGCACCATTGACCGCAACCTGGCAGGTTTCAGCTTTCAGTTCGCCGTTGAAATTGATGGTGCCGTCCGACGCCATGGCGGCGGAGGTGGCGGTGGCTGCGACCAGTACAGCGAGGGCGCGGGCTTTGTAATCCATGAGGTAACTCCGAAAGAGCAAGGGTCTAAGTAAGTATTGGAGTTTCCTTTTGCAGGATAACTCCCTGTGCTGTTGCGGGGTTAAGTTTAAGGCGCCGACTGAGCCATCCAAATAGGACTGCTCCGAAAAAAACAACTAGCCAGCGTAGATTTCCAACAATTAACTATTCGCGCCCCACGCCTAAAAAACCACAAGTATCGGTTATTGTTTTTATTGATCACGCCGACACTTCGTCAATAGGAGCACTCCTAAAAAACTTGTGCCACCAGAGAGCAATTTGCAGCAAAACTCAAGAACTTAGTCCCACCCACTGTTCAACCAAACAACTGAGATGGCCCGCAATAACCACAGTGGGCCAGCGCCCTTCAGCCTGTAGCTCAGGCTCGAGCATTTTGGCTGTGGCCGCGAGATCCGCCCAACCCACCGCTAACGCAACCGCATGCAGGCGCCGCACGGCCTGCAGCGCCAGGCTGCGATCACGCAGGGCCACCGCCTCAAGCAAACTACTCAGGTGCTTGCGCAACGTCTCAGGCCCTGGGGCATTGGGTGACTGATCGGGCTGCGCCAAGATGACTTCGCACCACAGCTCAATGGTTTGTTGCAATGGCGCCTGGTGAATAGGCTTGCTCAGTGCACCATCCATACCGGCATCAAAGCAACGTGCGAGATGTTCATTGCCAGCAAACTGCGAGACCCCGATGATCGGGCAATACGTCCGCTGCTGTTGGCGCTCAAGTTCACGAAACTCGCCGGCCAGGTTATATCCATCGGCCTCTGGCAGATCACAGTCCATCAACACCAGATCAACTTCGTGTGCGCTGAAGAGGCTCAAGCCTTGGGTAATATCAGCCGCTGACAACGGCTCACAACCCAAGTCATGCAGTTGCACCTCCACTACGTGTTGATCGACTTTCGTGCCCCCACTACCAAAACCCGCAACCCCACAGATTCGGGCGCTATCGCTAGCGCCGGCGAATCGAGCGGTTCAGCCCATTCGATGGGCAACATCACCCCGACTTGGGTCCCTTTGCCCAGCGTGCTACTGAGCGTGAGCTCGCCCTGCATCAACTTCACCAACCGCCGACAGACCACCAACCCGAGCCCAGTGCCGCCCTTGCGCTTGTAAGCGTCCTTGTCCCGGACATAGGGCCGAAACAATGAACCTTGCGCCTGTTCAGACAAGCCGATGCTGCTGTCAACTACCCGAATCATCAGTTGCCGATCCCCCTCAAGCACTTGAAGCTGAACCTCTACCCGACCGACGTCGGTGAACTTGATGGCATTGAAGATCAGGTTGCGCAAAATCTGGGCCACGCGCAGCTCATCGAGTAACAAAGGGGCGACAGGTCGCTCACTCGTCACTGTCAGTTCAAGACCTTTTTCCTCGGCATACGGACGCTGGCTGTCCACCACGCGCCGGGCCAGTACACCGAGGTCCACGGCTTCCACGTTGAGCTTTAATTGCCCGGCCTCCATCTTGGAGATATCCAGCACATCGTCCACTAACCGCAACAAGGCGTTAGCGCCATTGTTAGCGAGATACGCGAAGTGGCGTTGATGTTCATCGAGCGCGGTATGCTCCAACAATTCGACAGCGGCCAGTACCGCGTTCATGGGCGAGCGAATTTCATGGCTCATCACCGCCAGGAACATCGCCTTCTCTCGCTCGTTATGGGTGGCGCGTCGACGCTGCACGCGACTTTGCCAAACGAGTGTGACGAGTATCAGCACAACGCCCAGCAGCAACCACAACTCACTTTCGTAATGATCGGTGATGGCCTCGATGGTCGGTATATCCAAGTTCATGTCTGCGAACCAGGCATCGTAGATCGCCTTGCGCTCATCCCCGGTGATGGAGGCCAGCGCCTTGTCCAGAATCGACAACAGGATCACATCGTCATCGCGTACCGCCATGCTCACCCCGGTATGCTGCTGGGGCACCACTCCGGAAACCTGCAACACGCCGTGGTACTGGCGAGACAGGTACGGAATCAGTAACCATTCTGAAGCAATGGCTGCATCTGCCTTGCCGTCCTTGACCATTGCCATCATGTCTACTGCGTTCTGGGCCGAAATGATCGTGATACCAGGCACCTTTTCCTTCAAAAATGCCGAATAGCCTTCACGTCCCAACATCACCAGCCGCTTGCCGGCGAGTTGCTCAAGATCGGCAAAAGGTTCACCGTCAAAACGACTGACAAGGATGGTCGAACTGGTGTTGTAAGGCTGGGTATAGAGGATCCCGCGATCCTCAGCGGGGTCATCGGAGCGACGCCGAGTAGGCAAGATATCGACCTCACCGCTGATCAGCATGTCTTTGCGGGCACTGCGTGTAGTGGTCGGCACAGACGTGAAATGCAACCCCGTACGGCGTGTGATCAATCCCAGGTACTTGGCCGACAGCCCTCGCAGCTCGCCACCGCTGATGTACTCGAAGGGCAACAGATTTTCGAACACACCTACGCGCAAGACCGGGTTAGCCGCAACCCAGTCGAGTTCCTGTTGCGTCAAAGTCAGTGGCGGCGGGTTCGCCTGTGCACCCACCAGGCCAGCGCAGCCCACCAGGACCAGTACCAGTAAAAGACGCCACATCATAGTTGCATCCGATGTGCCCGGATTGCCGGCAGCGCATCGAGCTGCGTATCGCCGTCCAAATCATTCCATTGCTGGAGCAATGCTCGCAGGGCTTGCGTGTAAAACGGGTTATCCCACTCCGCCTGCGTGCGCAGCAGGTTCTCCACATGCTCCGTCGCCCGGCCCATTGCTGGCCACTCCATGATCAGCGCTGCACCGTGCAAGCGATGAGCCACGTGCAGGGCGGACGGGCGATCACACAGGGCTATCGCCTTGATCAGGTTCCCCAGGTCAGCGGCCACTTCCCGGTTGATCCCGGCCTGGTCGAGCACGGGAGCCATCAAACTCACCGCGGGATCTGCCAGTGTGACGTCGCACCAACGCTCAATGACCTCGCGCAATTGGCCCAGGCCAATGGGCTTGCTCAATGCGGCGTCCATCCCGGCTTCCAGACAACGCTGAAGGTGCTGCCCACCGGTCAAGGCAGAGATAGCGATGATCGGGCAACGCGTGCGGCCCAGTTGCTGCTCGAATGCGCGCAACCTACGGGCTAGGCCATAACCATCCTCGTCCGGTAGATCGCAGTCCACCAGGATCAAGTCGTACGCGGCTTGCGCAAACAGGGCGCGGGCTTGGGCAGCATCGGCGGCCACCACGGGCCGACCACCGTAGCTGCTGATTTGTGCACGCAACACCTCTTGATTTGCCAGGGTGTCCTCCACCACCAGGATCTGCAATCCGCTGGAGGCCGGCAGCGCTGACGTGGCTTCTACTTGTGGCAGTTCAACAGGTGACGGTGCGGCCGCTACGGGCAAGCAGATAGTGATTGTGGTGCCTGCACCCAGCTCGCTCCTGAGTGTCAACGTGCCGCTCATCAAGTTGACCAATTGCTGGCAAATCACCAATCCTAATCCGGTTCCCCCTGAACGTTTGTATGACTGGCTGTCTTGTGCATACGCCCGGAACAGCGACGCCTGCACTGCGGCTGAAATCCCGATCCCGGTGTCACGCACCTCAATCTGCAATTGCCCGGCGTGGTCGGTAAGCCCCACCACCCGCACGTCGATATCGATACCGCCTGCATCGGTGAACTTGATGGCATTGGAAAGCAGATTATGAAAAATCTGCGTCAGGCGGGTGCTGTCGAGCAGCACCAAGGGTAACTGCGCTTGGATGTGGGAATTCAGCACCAGATGTTTTTCTCTGGCGCGCAAGCGGTGTAGGCCGACGACGCCTTGCACCAACGCCGTCACATCGGTCGATTCAACTGTCAGCTGTATGGGCTTCACCGTCGACCTCGACGTCTCCAAAATGTCATCCAGTAAACGCACCAACGTGTTGGCGCCACTGTTCGCCAAATGAGCAAAATGACGTTGTTGCAGGTTGAGCTGGGTGTGCCCCAGCAGCTCCAACGCCGCCAGCACGGCATTCATGGGGGAGCGTATTTCATGGTTCATGACCGCCAGGAATCTCGATTTTTCCTGCTCATTGCGTAGCGCGCGGCGCCGCAACCGATGACTGCGGTAGACCAGCGCGCACAGGCCGGCCAACGCCAGTGCACCAATCGTGAGGACATGCATGTAGTGGTTGGCGATACTCAACAGGGACGGAGCGTCTACATCCAGGTCGTGATACCAGTTCTCATAGATGGCATTGCGTTGATCCGCCGTAATGGACCCGAGAACTTTTTCAAGTATGGAACGCAGCATGACCTGGTCTGCGCGGACCGCCATGCTCACCTCCAGCACCTGGTGCCCAACCACACCCGACGTTTCCAGAACGCCCTGGAACTGTCGATACAGATAGGGCATCAGAAAGGTTTCTGAGGCGACCACCGCATCGGCCCTGCCCTCCTTGACCATGGTCAACATCTCCATGGCCGATGTGCTTCTGATGAGATGGGCCTTGGTCGCCTTTCCCCGGAATATCTCCTCGTAGTGCTCCACATCGGGAATCATCACGGTTTTGCCCTGCAGCTGTTCCAGGTCAAAAATCCCGGGACTGTCGACACGCGTGACAATAATGGGCGAGGTGGTGTGGTAGACCAACGCGACCAGCCCCTGAGTCGCGGGCTCGGACCTGAAGTGCAGGTAAGAGGACAGCAGATCCACCTGGCCTTCCAGTAGCATCTCTTCACGCGCGGCCAGGGTCTTGCCAGGTACATAAGTGAATTGAAGGCCCGTAGCGGCCGTCACAAACTGCAAGTACTGCATTGATCGACCGCGCAGTCCCCCGTCGCTCATGTACTCGAAGGGAATCAGGCTCTCCACCACCCCAACACGAAGTACCGGGTGTAGGGTTATCCAGTGCAATTGCTCTTCGCTCAGCTCAACAGAACCAGCCCAGATAAGCGGCGACCCCAGCATCAACAACACGAGAAGCCCAACACTCCACAACCTGGCTTTCATGACGTGCCGATGATCCTATTAAGCTTGAACAGTTCGTTGTTCGACGTCACGCCCAATTTGCGAAACGCTGAGGTTTTCTGGGTGCTGATGGTCTTGATACTGCGATTGAATTTCTCGGCAATTTCACTCACGGTCATACCCGCGAGATAACAGCGAATGACTTCCTGTTCTCGACTGGTCAGCTCCGCCTGGAATAACGCATCCTGCGCATTGCCCTGGCCTTCGCGGGTATCGCTGGTGACCGTTTCCGCCAAGCGGTAGGTCATGTCGGTGCTTAGGTACGCCGCACCCGCGGCGACCTTGCGAATGGCCTTGACCAGTTGGTCCATGTCTTCACCCTTGCCGACAAAACCACGGGCGCCGACCCGCATGGCCAGGCTAACTGTCGCCGGGTCGTGATGCGTGGACAAGACGAGGATATGACAGAGGGGAAACTTGACCCGCAAGGCCCGAATCAGTGATACCCCGTCCAGTTCGTCGGGATTCAGGGAGAAGTCCAGCAAGAGTAAATCCGCAGGAGACGTGGCGAGACCCGCGATAAGGTCACGGCTGCGTGCGTAAACGCCAACCACTTCAAAGTTCGCCTCACACGCCAGGGTGTTGGCGAGTCCATGCCGTACAACCGCGTGATCATCCAACAACGCAATGCGTACAGGTTTCATCGTGATCGACCCCACTCTGCGGACCGCACACAGTGCGATCGGAACACAGGAATAGCCTACCGATACAACGTTCAGCCCGTAGTTGAGTATATCCAGTGATCGGTAAATCACATCCCACTCGTGCTTTTTTCCGAGCAGTGCGTAGTTGAATCAAATACCCTCAATAATGTGCTTGATTCTGAATAACTCATTGTTCGATACCACACCCAATTTGCGAAATGCCGCGGCTTTTTGTGAGCTGATAGTCTTGATGCTACGACTAAATTTTTCGGCGATTTCCGTAATGGTCATGCCCGCCAGGTAACAACGGATCACGTCCTGCTCACGTGCTGAAAGGCTCACAAAACGCAAAGCTTCATCCCGGTTACTTTCTTCACCGTGACTATTCACGGCCGTGGCTTCCGCTACCCGATAAGCCATGTCGGGACTCAGGTAGACCTCGCCCGATGCCACCAACCGGACAGCGCTGATCAACTGATTGATGTCTTCACTCTTACCCAGAAAGCCGCGCGCGCCGACACGCAAGGCGAGAATCACAGTCGCAGCGTCGTGGTGGGTGGAAAATATCAGGAGGCGGCACTGCGGGTGCTTTACCCTCAATGCACGAATCAACAAGATGCCGTCTAACTCACTCGGCCCGAGCACAAAATCCAGCAACAATACCTCCGCCGGCGCCACCGCAAGCCCAGCCATGGCGTCACGGCTGCGGGCATAGACACCGACCACTTCAAAATCAGGTTCCTGCTGCAATCGATTGACCAACCCATGTCGTACGATTGCATGATCATCCAGCAAAGCAATTTTCAAGCGTTTCATAAATCAGAAGGCACTCTTTATAACGAGCAAAAGGATGAGATATACAGTGCCCTCATCTTTAGTAAGTTCTCGTCATCTCAGACGAACCTATAAAATCAATGACATCCGTGCTATTGACCAATCGCACATAACTACACAAGCGAACGAAAAGAGCGGCAAATAACCCAGAAAGCCAGAGGCCATAAAAGCTAATGTGATCGCGCCAGAATAAACATCAGAAAACTCTTAAAAGCGGTCAGTGCTATAGATTATTTTCCCGTTGAATAACGAAACTCAAGAAAGCATCAATTTCCATCGGGCGTGCCAACGCGTAACCCTGCCCTACCCGGCAACCCAATCGGTACAACAGCGGAATAGTCGACTCATCCTCGATCCCTTCTGCCACCAAATTCAAACTGAGCAGGCGTGCCCAGTTGACGATTCCGGCGATGACTTTACGTGACGACGAATGCAGCTCCACACCACGGACGAACGACCCATCAATTTTCATCTCATCAAACGACAGGTTCGCCAACAGGTTCAACGTAGCGGCACCCGTACCAAAATCATCCATCGACACTTGGAAGCCCTTGGCTCGAATAGCCGTCAACGAGGCCGATAAGTAGAGTTCGTCGGGCTCGGGTACATCCTCGGTGAGTTCAATTTTGAGCAGTCGACTCGGCAGGTCAGCCTGACGCATACGTGCCGCCAGCCGGTCAGAAAAGTTAGGCGTACAAATGGTCTTTGCCGACGCATTCACCGCAATGGGAATCTCGATATTTTCGCGTTTTAGCGCAAGCATGACCTTGATCGTCCACATCTCCACCAGGCTGAAAAGCAGCAAGTCCAGGCCCAACCTGTTGACCAATGGCATCAATACAGAAGGCGGTATTTCCCCAAAACGTGGGTGCTTCCAACGCACCAGCGCCTCAGCCCCCACAACGCGTCGGCTCCGCAACTCAAATTGCGGCTGGAACACAAAGCGCAGGCCCTCCCCCGTCGTCAGCGCATTGATCACCTCATCTTCGGCCAACGAATCGAACGTATTCATTCGCAACGTGGCGTCCGGTTGCGCACGCGTCAGTACCGCCGCTCGCAAGGCGTCGCCCAGGGCCAGGGTGGCACCTTCGCGCAGGATTTCCACCGAAATGCCTGCCGTCCGTGCCAATCGGGCATGGGACTCCAAAGCACTGACGGCAACCCCACCCATGTACTTGATCCAGAGCGGACTGGTCGGCGTTTTGTGGCACAGCGAGTGCCCCCCTTCAACGACACTGGAGGGTGCATCCAAGGCAGCCTCCCCGGTCCAGAAGATACTGGGGAACTGGGTCAGTGTGCCCACCTCATGCATCCCCCTGAGGAGGCTCGGCAACATCAGCCCGTCGCCACACTCAGGACGGAGCTCACAGACAATAACGTCGACTGGATATTCGCCCAACCAGGCCTCAACGCCACTCAAGGATTCGAGGTTGACGATTGGAGTCACCCCCATTCCACTCAAGGCAGAAGCCAGCCGGTGTGCACATACAGCATCGGACGCCAACGTGATGACACGTAATGCGCTGAACTCGCTGGGCACGGCGGCATTCAAGATCATGATAAAAATTTCCTGAGACTGTTTCAGGAAAAAGCTTATCAGCGCAAAAAAGAAGCAAATAGGACTGGGACTAAAAGTACACCCGCGCAGCTCAGGACAACTGATGCCCCACCCAAGCGGGTGTTGGGTTTCCCACATAAAAGCGTCGTTCTAACACGCTGTCAGAAATAGGTAGCTACCGGTAATCCGTAGAGTGTTGAACCGGGCTTTGATTTTCCTCCCTGCATCTCCTTTCTCATCAGCTGACCTACTCGCCTACATCAGCGACAGACAGTTTCATTTCCGGGCACTTAATTGACCGCTTGGCTTTTTTGAATCTTCGGGGCAGCGTAGGTTGCTCATGGCGCCTCCTGATTCGCCTCAGTTAAGGCATGGAGGTGTCTACGGAATGAGGGGCGATTCACCCTCTACTGCAACCGAACCCATGCTGATTGCTTCCGTAGACCTTGGTAGCCGATTTGCAGAGGTAGCTAGCCCTTCTGAAAAGCGAACCAAGCTCATCGTCACCAAATCCTCTCGCAGATTTTCCTCTGGCTACTCGGTAGGTCGCGTTATCTGGAATTTCTACCAGTCCTACAACTAGATCGGCTGGGATCCCCAGCGCGCTCGCCCACGCCTCGTTCAAGCGACTGAACATGTTGGTTCGGTCTGAGGCGATTTTGCCTACGGTGTAAAAGGCGTCTCGGTTTAGCAAAATCAGCAGATGGTAGTGCGGCCTTCCACGCCACCCTTGCTCTCGTGCCCACACATACCGAACTTTGCAGCTATGAGCGTGCTGGTACCGCCGTGAAGCCATTTCGCGGTTATGCTTCACCTTTGATTTGAATGAGGCAAAGAACCTACTAATGACCTCGTTGGAATCTATGTAATCGTCCAGTTCAATGTCACAGGGAAGCCGTAGGTCCACCCTGAATGCGAGCACCCTTGAGATATTGGTCAAAGGTCAAATCCATGGTTCGCTTTAAATCAGCCAGGTACTCGCGGATGAATGGGCCTTTCTCCACCATCACTGGCAGCCCTTCGAAGGTGTCGTCGTAGTGGAAGTGAAGATTTCGGTTATCGGGGTGACGAAGCATGATTACTACTCTTGGAGTGGAGGTCATAACCTCTGCACCCTGAGTAGTTTTTAACCCTGCCTCCTTCCTGCCCCAGATGCATTCGCCTTCAGGGTGTGCCCCTTCTGTACAGGTCTATAAAGCATATTACCCGCACCGAGAAAGTGACCTCCGAAAGGTGCGAAGGCACATCACTGAAATCCCAATGAGACGTTGATTTTTTGATAATCCCTGCACTCTGGAAAAAAAGCATCTCCCATGCATGGGCCTCCTCACACTGTCGCGAATCACGCTATCAGCAATAGTGATCAACTCAACTTCGACGTAGTCCATGACTCACTGAAGCGACCGCAATGACCCGCACACCCTCCGGCATAAGCGCCATGGTCGGAGATGATCCGACCATGGCGCTTATGCCGGTTAGTCAACACCCTTCACGCAACAAATTATTCGGCCGTGTCGCGCTCTTCGATCCGAGCCAAAATCCACTCGTGTACCTCCTCCTCCACCCAACCAACACTGCGCTCTCCCAGTGAGACCGGCTTGGGGAAGGCTCCTTCGGCGATGTACTTATAGATGGTAGAGCGACCCAGACCGGTTGAGTCGATGACGTCTTTCAGGCGAATGATCCTCATGAACGGGGCTCCTCTGTTCGTTCAGAGGATTGGCA